>JABSSD010000001.1:0-4595 GCA_013214575.1 Paracoccaceae bacterium
ATTTGTCGATACATAGTCAAGCAAAGCTGAGTGCCGTCGCAAGACAGCTCAATGAACGACCTCGAAAAACGCTAGGATATGAGACACCAGCCGAGCGTTTCAATGCATGTGTTGCGTCGACCCGTTGAAACCGCCGCCCATAACGCGACATTCATTCGCGTAATATGCCTGAAGCCCGGACTTGGCAGTATGGGCGGGTAGCGGCCATTCGCTGCGAGTTGAGCAAATGACTGCTAATCAGGATACTGTCGACCTAATACTAAGAATTCTCCAAGGCTGCTGCGTCACTCTTGCGGATTGCTTTCGGCGTGCTCCTCCTAAGTGCCCAGAACAATATTGAGCACTTAGAAACCCCTTAGCGCAGCCGCTGAAACAAGTTCAACGTGGGCGCATCGTGATTGAGGCGCCTACTGCCAGCAGCCTTGGGCCTGAGCGTCTTGGGCAAACTGGGCAAAACTACGGGGTTCCCGCCTCAGTGCACGCTGAAGACCGTCTGCTGTGCTGGCATTCTTTCCATCGAGGATCTGGGCCACCAGGGTTGCCACAAACTCCGCGTCTTCCTTTGGGAAACCTTCGGCGATCAGGGTGGTTTCGAATTCCTGCGGCGTGATCGAACGGTACGACACCTCCCGGCCAGAAGCACGGGCGACTTTGGCTGTGGCCTGATCCCATGTGAGCAACTCTGACCCGGTGATCTCGTAAACTTGACCTGTATGCCCGTCCTCGGTCAGAGCGGCGACTGCCACGTCGGCAACGTCTTCGAGGTCGACAAACGGTTCAGGTGCACCAGAATCGGGGACAGCCACTTCGCCTGCAAGGACACCCGGAAGAAAGCCGCCTTCGCTGAAGTTCTGCATGAACCAGCTTGGTTGCAGGATGGTCCATTCCAGCGAGGAGTCCTTGAGCAGCTGTTCGCAAGCCTGTGCGCGGGCTTCGTTGCGTTCCGACAGCAAGACGATGCGGCGCAGGCCGGCGGCTTCGGCGGCCTTGACGAAATCGGCGATGACGCCATGGGCTGAGGGCACAGCAAGGTCGGGTGAATAGGCGACATAAGCGGCCTTGATGCCTTGCAGCGAGGCGGTCCAAGTCTCGGGGGTTTCCCAGTCGAAGGGGATCGCGCTGCGGCGGGTTCCGGGACGGAATGAGAGGCCGCGCGCTTCGAGACGTTGGGCGACGCGTTTGCCGGTTTTTCCGGTGGCGCCGATGACGAGAATTTCAGATTGCATGATTGCTTCCTTAGGTTTGAAGTTTGTGTTTCGAGTCAATTTATTGGAATCATTTTTGGGTCAGTCCGAAATGCGCCAAGGCTTTTTCGGCGGTCAGTGCGCCGCCAGATTCCTGGACGAAATGTCCGCCCTTGGGGATTTTCAATGGTTCCGGGCAGCCCTTGATGATGGTCCGCATGAAGGTCATGACGTCCGAGCCCAGTATTTTGTCGGTCATGCCAATGGCCATAAAGCTGAACCCGTCAAAGCGAGTGCCTGGTGCGCGCAGGGCTTTGATCATTGCAATTGCTTTCGGTATTTTGGTCAGGTGACCAATAATTAGGTCGCTTGACCAAAGACGTCAAGTGGCTATAATGAAATTTATTGTAGGGACCGCGGATCACCGGCGGCAAAGACAGAACGAAACGAAGAGGAACAGAAGATTAACGTTCAAAACCTGTCCCCCAAGGAAATGCTGATCCTTGATTGTGCGCTGAAACTATTGATTGAAACGGGTGACGCTGGTCTGACCCTGCGCAAACTGGCGGATCTCGCGGGTATGCGGCTCAGCAATGTGCAGTATTATTTCAAATCACGCGATGATGTGCTCAAGGCGATGGTCGCGCGCTATTTTGAGGCCTGCACCGCGAATCTGGTTCAACTGACGAAAGCAAGTGAGGCCAAATCACCGCGGGAGCGGGTGCAGTATCTGGCTTTGTCCGGCCTGTCGCACGGCACAGAAATTTCGGATATGTGCCGCGCTTTTCGGGAAATATGGGCCATTTCCAGCCGCAACTCAGTCATCGATCAGTGCCTGATGGACTATTACCGAAATTTTGCCGAGTTGATGGCGGATTTTGCTTTCGAGACGCAGCTTGATGAGGTCCGTCGCAATCGGCTGGCAACGCTGCTTTTGACGTTTTTCGAGGGGTATTCGATAACGGCACGGTCGCTGCCACTTGGTGTTGACGAAGCGGCTGAGATGCTGACCGGTTTGGCTATGTCTGTTGTTGAGAGGTAACCCGGGTAAACACACACCAAGTCTTTTCACCCTGGTATTCGGAATTTGACGGATATCTAATCTTCAGAAACACAACAGAATTTTGTGAAAGCGGAGCCTAAGCGGCCGTTGGCCCTGGCTATTATGAGGGTCTGCATTGGGCCGTTCACGTCCTATCAGGGCGAGCTGCGGCCAGACTTTGCAAAGGTCACAAACTGCGCATAGCTGCCGTTGATACTGGACGCAGCGAATGCCCGCTTTCCGTCCTTTTTTACCAGGCTCACGCCAGTCGGTACTTTCCCCGTGCCTTACAATCCTATCCTCGGCAGGGTTCTCGCCCTTGGTGACATGTCCCATGACTTCCTTGGCGAGTTTGCGCGCCTCGTCCACGGTAATCTTGCCGTGCCGCCCGGTGGACACGCGCCGGGTTCTTCTAGGATAAGTCCGTCAGGCGTAAGGGGAAGTCCAGACTCAGGCCGATTTGTGCAACAAAGCCGCTAGACATACACCATATTCCAAATAGGTGTTGGTGTTAGACTCCTTATGAGAAAGAACCGGGGTAAATGATGAATTTGTTGAACTATCGCGCAGCAATTTTTGATCTGGATGGAACGTTGGTGATCAGCGAACCGGCCTGGCAAGCAGCGAAATCATCGGTCTCTGCCCGCTTTGGCCATTCGGTGTCGTCGGCATTCCTGGGTAGCCACGAAGGGCGGAACGTGACTGCTTTTGTGGACGAAGTGTTTGACAAATATGACGACGAGAGACGAGCAGAGGTCGTGTCGGAGATCAAGTCTGAAGCCTGGCGACTTCTTCCGTCTGAACTCAGACCGATACCCGGCGCTCAGGAATTTGTAAGGGCATTGTCACAGCAGGGTTTGCGGTTGGCTATTTGCTCGTCGTCACCCTCGCGCAATATTGATCTTTCCCTGAAGGTTGCCGGGATTGAGGACCTGTTTGATATTCGCGTGTCTGCCGATGGAATGAAACGAGGAAAACCCCACCCCGCGCCGTACTTGGGAACACTTGAAAACCTTGCGCTGCCCGCTGATCAGGTGATTGTTTTCGAAGACTCGCTCGCAGGCGCTCGTTCAGCGGTTGATGCTGGATTGACCACAGTAGCGATCGGACCAAATTTACCTTCCGAACAGTTCGATTTTTGCGCAATTCAGGTTCCGGATTACGAAACGCTGTTGTCTTCCATGGATCCGGGCCGTCGACTTCGGTGAAGTCGCACCGCAATAACTAAGTCCCATGCAAATACCCATGGTGCCATTTACAGTCCTAGTTTCAACACTGCCCGGCAAACAAGCGGCACTTTAGTTGCGTTCGACAAAGCTGGTTGCACCCTCCCGAAACCAACAATTACACCGCAAACACAGATGCTTAACGCGGCTTAAGGGGGGGGCGCTTGCGTTTGCGTAGTTCCCCGCGGTGCTACGGCAAGGAGCAAAGTACAGCACTTTTGGCGCTGTCGTTTAGGTGGTCCAAGGTCCTGTGGCAACGGTTTTGGCGTTCATCACTGTTGGTGAAATGGCTCCAGACTTTCTTACCGTCGTTATTCGTGAGACAAATAATTATGCATCAGAGAATTTGGTATCTTACTCACCCGCAAGTATTGGTCGATCCTGCTAAAGAAATCCGGGATTGGTCGCTCAGTAACCTAGGGCGACGCCGGGTGATCACACTGGCAAATTCCATTGCTTTGGGCAGAGCCACCGCTGTCATCAGCAGCACTGAAACTAAGGCGATTGAAACGGCTCGACCATTGGCGGATGCCCATAATTGCGAATTGGAAGTGCGTGAGTCGATGCATGAGAACGACCGCAGTTCGACTGGCGTCTTGCCTTCCAAAGAGTTTGAAACCGTTGCTGATCAGTTCTTTGCCTATCCCGACACCAGTGTCAGAGGTTGGGAAACCGCAACGGCAGCCCAGTTTCGAATTGTGGCAGAAGTTCGCAAGTGTCTGAGTGTTCATGAGGACGGTGACGTGTTGTTTGTCGGACATGGCGCAGTTGGAACCCTGTTGTATTGCTATCTGTTTGGCTTCCCCATTGATCGGAAGTTTGATCAAGGTTCTGGCGGTGGTGGAAACTTCTTCCAGTTCCGTACGTTGCAGAGCAGACCGACGTCTCATTGGCGGCCAATGGAAGAAATGACCGGAAACTCAAGACCCTGAGCGGGTCCAACTGACATAAAGAGGAATTACCATTGATTACCAGATCACAGAAAGCAACTGAGATAGCAAAGAGTGGCGGGGAATTGGCCCTAGACTATTTTCAACGCGTCAGCAGTCTTGATGTCGTCGACAAAGGACTGCAGGACTTTGTTTCGGAAGCGGATCAAAATGTTGAGTTACACATCCGAAAGCTTATTGAAGAGGCGTATCC
>JABSSD010000001.1:4695-11445 GCA_013214575.1 Paracoccaceae bacterium
CGCAGCTGGGCGCTTGATCGGATATGTTGAGGAACACATGAATGCGTGGGATTGTTTGGCGGGACAGCTGATCATCGAAGAGGCTGGTGGCCGCGTCGAACGGCAGTCGGCGGATCAGATGATAGCCGAAGGCGGGCGGGTTGTTGCAGGAAGTGCGGGTATATTTGATGAATTAGTACGCATCGCAGACACGGTCTTTGAAGACTAGTCTACGGTTAAAAGAACAGGCCCGACGGCATCCAGACCAACGGTTACATCAGTGCCCGCCGTTCGTGGGTTATCGACGGTTCCCTTACTACAAACACTTGGCCAAAGCTGGCTACCGACATAGGTGGCCTTGGACACGTTAATCGCGAACCCTTCTGATACGCCTAGTTTAAAGCGTGTTGGACGAACCGAGAGGTTGGCAGGATCTTGGGACGGCAGACTTTGAAAGAAGACAAGCACTGAAGCTGCAAGGCGTCTACAGCTCTAGGGGTTATGCAGACCGCTGATGTATGTCGGCGGCACTGGATCAGCTCGGCGACGTTCTATAAATATAAATCGAAGTACGGTGGCATGGAGCCGTCTGACGTGAAGCTGCTTAGGGCCTTGGAAGACGAGAACGGAAGCAGTTCAATGCCTCATGGCTGCCGCTCTCTGCGAATGGCGTCGGCCTAGCGGCAGTGAATCTGACCTGTAGAGGCGCGTTCGAATTTGGCTGACAGCAGCCCCGTGAGAGCCAGTTTGTCACATTTAGTTTTGGGCGAACACACGCACTTCGCAATTTTCCATGTCGAAATTTGCCAGTGCACGGAACGTATTTCCGTGACCAACAATTGCGAGTGGCCGGTTGGAATACCGGTCTAAGGTTTTGCAAAAATTCTGGATGCGCTTGTCAAAACTGTCATGGGGCTCTTCTGCCACCCCATATTGATTCTGGGGGCCAGAATGCCACCAGACTTCGTCCAAATGATTAAATGAGAGTTCAGGGAAGTCAGCGGCCAGTTCCTCGGGCGCGCGACCTATATCACAAGCGTGATCAAGGCGTTCGCGGTGGTCTGCAACAACTTGGATTGGGGCGATCCCATCAAACATTAGCTTGGCCGTTTGGATCGCGCGCGTCAGAGGCGTGGTGAGTACAGATTGAATCCCAAGGTCAAGGATTTGTTCACGGGCTGCGCGGGCCTGTTGACGACCCAATTCGGTGAGTTGAGCATCAACGATCATCGGATCGGCAGCACCCGGTTCCAGGTTCAGGGCATTGAATTCGGATTGGCCGTGTCGGATGAGGTAAACAGTCATAAGCGCTTTCCGGAGTTCGAATGCTTGAAAGGAAATTCTGTGCACACGATTGCAAAGTAGACGCGGCTTTACTAGGCTCAATGTTAGTAGACTAACGAAAGACTAATTTTTTCATTTGGGAGGATGAATATGCTAAATGTACGTTCAGGGATAATTATGGGCGCGTTGTCGTTGGTTGCCTCGGGTTCGATGGCACAGGCCGATGGCAAGCTGGCCCTCTATTGCAGTGCGCAAGAAGATTGGTGCCAGTTGATGGCGCGCAGTTTTGAAGATGCAACCGGTATTGACGTGAATATGTCGCGCAAAAGCTCCGGCGAAACTTTCGCTCAAATTAAGGCGGAGTCGGTCAACCCCAAGGGGGATGTTTGGTGGGGTGGCACCGGTGATCCGCACCTGCAGGCCGCAGAAGAAAACCTGACCGAAGCCTATGTTTCACCAATGCGTGATCAGCTGCATGACTGGGCGATCTCACAGGCGACCTCGGCGAATGACAAAACCATCGGCATCTATTCGGGTGCATTGGGGTATGGCTATAACACTGATTTGCTGGCCGCCAACAATCTACCCGAACCGACCTGCTGGAAAGACCTGTTGAAGCCAGAGTATAAAGGGCATGTGCAAATGGCGAACCCGAATTCTTCGGGCACGGCTTACACCACGCTTGCCACTATGGTTCAGCTATTTGGCGAGGATGAGGGCTTTGACTTTATGAAAGGCCTGCATGCCAACGTGAACCAATACACAAAATCCGGGTCGGCTCCGATCAAAGCCGCAGCGCGTGGAGAAAACACCATTGGTATCGTGTTTATGCATGACGCTGTGAAGCAGGCAGTTTCTGGATTCCCAATCAAGGTTGTCGCTCCCTGTGAAGGTACCGGATACGAGATTGGCTCGATGTCGATCATTTCGGGTGCGCGCAATATGGAAAACGCCAAGAAGTTCTATGACTGGGCGTTGACTGCCGATGCACAGAATCTGGCGTTGCAGGTGAACGCGTTCCAGGTGCCATCAAACACCGGTGCCGAAACTTCTGAGTCCGCGCCTGATATGTCGTCGATCACATTGATCGATTACGATTTCAGCAAATACGGCTCAAGCGCCGAACGTAAGCGGCTACTGCAGAAATGGGACAACGACGTCTCTGTGTTGCCCCAGTAAGAACAGGCAACGCATAAATTGAAAATTTCGAGCAGTGAAAACAAGACCCTCCCGGTATTGATCTTTTGGATCTTCGCCGGGTGGGTCGGTTTCGCCGTCCTGCCTTGGTATGGGGTAGAAGACGGCTTCTTTGCGTTTGACTGGGTGTTTGATGGCTATCCTATGGATCGCGATTATGCCCCGGCGGCGTTTCTACTGGCACAGGGTAAGAATCTGTGGTTGGCGCCTTTGGTGCTTGGGCTGTTTGCCCCCTTGGTGGCCCTCCAGATGAAAAAATCGGATCCGCGCTATGGCGCTGTGCTGCTGGCTGTCGGCGCTATCGGGCTGGCATGGATGGTGGCACAAGGAATGGCTATTGGCATCCGCGGCTGGACAGCGGACTGGCTTGGCGTTGTGTTTGGGCCGATCGAAACCCGCCAATATGGCATGGGCTATGGTGCGCTATTGACCGCGTCGGCCTTTCTTTTTCTGTTTACACAGGGGTTGGCAGCGCGCGGCGCAATTAATGGAGACGTTTTTGTCGTCAGCGCAATCACCGGTGTGATCGCAATTGTGACGATTTTTGTGTTCTTCCCGATTGCCAAGCTTATGGCAGCCGCCTTCATTGGTGATGATGGCAGTATTTCCGTGTTGTCGTTCCTAGCCAAATTTGGCGACAAACGCATATGGGGGCTTGGCTGTCTTAGCGGTGGCCGGTGTGGCGCGGCGTGGAACTCGTTCTTCCTGGCCATCATTGTTGCAACCATCACTACGACCATGGGTCTTGTTTTTGCGCTGGTGGTGACGCGATCTGGGTTCAAGTACAAGCGGCTGCTGCGGGCTCTGACCGTTTTGCCCATCATCACCCCGCCGTTTGTGATCGGCCTCGCTATCATCTTGCTGTTTGGGCTTTCTGGTTCGATCACTGGATTTTTTGCAGATATATTCGGCGTTCAACCGACACGTTGGGTTTATGGCTTGCCGGGCATCATTATTGCACAGTCCCTGGCATATACGCCCATTGCCTTTTTGGTGCTGATTGGCGTGGTTGAGGGCGTCAGCCCGTCGATGGAAGAGGCGGCGCAAACTCTGCGTGCCAGCCGCTGGCAAGTTTTCAAGACGGTGTCACTGCCGTTGATGCGGCCCGGTTTGGCAAATGCGTTTCTACTCGGATTCATCGAAAGCATGGCCGATTTTGGCAATCCGCTCGTGCTGGGCGGCAACTACGACGTGCTTTCCACCGAAATCTTCTTTGCCATTGTGGGGGCGCAATATGATCAGGGCCGCGCGGCTGTGCTGGCGATTGTTCTGCTGTCTTTCACATTAGGCGCGTTTTACGCCCAACGGTTCTGGCTGGGGCGCAAATCCTATACCACTGTTTCAGGTAAAGGCGACGCTGGGGTTCACCCCGCAATGCCCCGCGGATTGGCGATTACGACCTTAACGATTGCCTCCATTTGGGGCATGTTCACTGTGGTGATCTACGGCATGATCTTTTACGGCAGCGTTGTAGAAGTTTGGGGCATGAACAACACGCTTACGTTCAAGCACTACATCACTGCGTTCTCGTTCCGGATCGAGGACAGCGGCATTCGCTGGACCGGTTCAGCCTGGGACAGCTTCTGGACCACGCTAAAGATTGCAACCGTCGCGGCCCCTTTGACCGCGGGCATCGGGTTGATCACCGCTTATCTGTTGACGCGACAGAACTTTGCCGGGCGCAATGCCTTTGAATTTGGCACCATGCTCAGCTTTGCCATTCCCGGCACGGTGATTGGTGTCAGCTACATTCTGGCGTTCAACGTACCGCCTGTCGAAATTACCGGTACAGGAGTGATCCTGGTGGTCTGTTTCATCTTTCGCAACATGCCAGTTGGCGTCAGGGCAGGGATTGCGTCCATGTCGCAGCTGGATAAATCGCTCGACGAAAGCTCGCTTACGCTGGGCGCAAACAGCTGGCAGACGTTCCGAAGTGTTATGCTGCCGTTGCTGCGGCCGGCCATTATGGCGGCGCTTGTCTATAGTTTTGTACGGGCGATGACGGCGATATCTGCGGTGATTTTCCTGGTGAGCGCCGAATACAACATGGCCACGAGCTACATCATCGGCCGCGTTGAAAACAATGATTACGGTCTGGCGATTGCCTATTCGACAACTTTGATTTTCGTGATGCTGTCTGCGGTTCTGCTGATGCAGTTGGTGGTTGGTAGAACGCGAATTGGGCGGCGCGACGCCGGACGAGAGAAAGAATGACAATGACTGAACCCATGAATAACAAAGCGGCTTCGGTGAGCTTTCATAACGTCACCAAAGTCTACGGCAAGGATGTTGTTGCCGTAGACAATATCGATCTTGTGATCGAGCCGGGAAAACTGGTGACGTTGCTGGGCCCATCGGGTTGCGGCAAAACCACGACGTTACGTATGATCGCCGGGCTGGAAATGGCGACAGAGGGCAAGATTTTCATCGGCGGAAGTGATGTTACGCGATTGCCCGCGACGGATCGGGACGTGTCGATGGTGTTCCAGTCATATGCTCTGTTCCCGCATATGACGGTGATCGAAAATGTATCCTACGGGTTGCGGTTTTCCGGCCATCCCAAGGGCGAGATCCGGGGTACAGCACTGGATGGCTTGGGTCTGGTTGGGCTTGCCGATTTTGCCGATCGTTTGCCTAGCGAACTGTCAGGCGGGCAGCAGCAGCGTGTTGCGGTGGCCCGCGCACTGGTGCTGAAACCACAGGTATTGCTGTTTGACGAACCATTGTCGAATCTGGACGCAAAACTACGTCGGCAGGTGCGTGAGGAAATTCGCGAAATTCAGCAAAACCTTGGTTTGACGGTTGTCTATGTTACCCATGACCAAGAAGAGGCGCTGGCGGTTTCAGATACCATTGTAGTGATGCGTAACGCAGCGATTGCCCAAATCGGAACCCCGCGCGAGTTGTATGATGCCCCCGCCGATCGTTTTGTGGCTGACTTCATTGGCGAGGCAAATCTGGTCGATTGTATCATCAAGAGCGTCGATGGAGGAATGGCCGAAGTCGATGTCGCCGGTTACAGCTACCGCCTGGCTTCACGCGGACTTGGTGTTGGGTCGGCAACCATGGCGGTGCGTCCAAGTCGAATTGTTCTGAACCGGACCGCGTCGGATGACGGGCTTGCAGTGACGGTGACCAAGGCGACCTATGTCGGGTCACGGATGGAATATACCGTTTCGACTCCGATTGGGAAATTGTTCGCGACCTTAGATGACGTCTATGACGCTATCGAAGTGGGTCAACAGGTGACCATGCAATTTGCGGATGCTGGCCCTGTGCTCCTGCCTGATTGATAAACAAAAGAGGGGGCAGTGTCAGAGCGATTTGCCTTGAGCCGGGCAGGGTGGTTTCGTCGCGTTCGACCATGACATGGTCCAGCCCGTTTCGCTATTTCAGGACGTCGCCACAGATCATACGCTTGAACGACTGAATCCATGGACAATGCTGCGCTGTGCACAAATGGCCGGTTCCTGGAAGCTGCAACGCAGCGCTTGGACGAGAAACCAGTTGAGTTTCTGAGCATCTATCTAAAGGAGCTGCCCACTAGCCTGTGATGGGGTTTAATGCACGGTATCTCAGCTTTGTTCGACAACGCTGGTTGCGCCCTCCCGCAACCAAATTCACCACAAAATATCAGTACGTTACACCCCGAAATCGCTGGGCTGTTGGCGTTCGGGCTTCACGTGTGGAAGCACTGTGGAAGCAAGCGGGGCGAAATGGTGTGTGGCGGACAGGCAACGGTCTTAGCCGTGGAAACTCCAAGGCAGGACCTGGCTCAAGCCCAAAGCGGGCCTCGACGGCACAAAATAGCGCGCAGTGCGGCATTTCCAAGCAGTTGTTCAGGAACTCAGTATAAGGCGGCTGCTTTGCACCAAAACCCGATGTTCCACCCCGAAATAGTATATTGTCCCTTGGACGCCAAAAATTTACACCTAGAAAGGTTACATCGGAAGCTCTACGACTACATCAAGATTGAAGCGAAATTTGAGGCGTTCAGTACGAATGCCACCTAGTTTGATGACAAGTTTTCATGGACCTCTTCCAGCCGGTCTGTTGCCGGGGCCGGAGTCGGTGTGAGGGCTGAAAGCTGCGCCTTGAGATCATCGCCAAGGTCAAATTCAAGCGCCGCCAATGACGGGGCCAGCTGGGCAACAGATCTGGCACTGATGATCGGCGAAGTGATCGCCGGGTTCGACGCCACCCAAGCCACAGCTAACGTGGCCGGATCCACATCATTATCCTTGGCCAGAACCGACAGGTCCTTGGCCGCCTGATGCATCCAATCCACGC
>JABSSD010000010.1 GCA_013214575.1 Paracoccaceae bacterium
CTCCTGAACTGTCTTGTCGCCACGCAGCGCCTCAAGCGCCACAGCAGCTTTAAATTTGTCTGAAAAATTCCGTCGCTTCGTCATTCTCGTATCCATTCGTTGGTGTTGGATACATCTTACCGCTCCGTCCAGATTTGTGGGACCACTTCCTTTCGACGCATACGACAGGCAGGCCCGTTTCGGTCAACCCGTTCACCCGCCATTGTGACAACGGTCCCGCTTCGATCCCAACCCAGACATAATCTTCACCGATTGTGCTCAGCAGTGCAGCTATATCATCCGCCTCGGTTGGAACTTTGCGCTCGCAGATCACCTTGCCAACGTCATCGACAACGCACACAGCCGTCTCTTGCACCGATACATCTAAACCTACAAAATATGTCATATCGCCATTCCTTCCTTGATGCTCAAGGCCAGGATGGCCCCGATCACATCATCATAAGTGAAGGGGCCCAATCCAAATACCACATTCGAAATGGTAGCCGCCGCGATACACCATCATTGAAGTCAATCGTCACGTTCTGATACTCACCCGCTAATTCAAAGGCCGACGTCAATCACAGTTTGGCAAGCAGGCCCTCATTCTCAAACTTTGCGACAGAACCCGACAGAACCATTGGAGGTGATCGCAAGTTTGGCAGTTCCCAAATCGTAACTTCTTGCTCTTATGGCATTATGTATCCCACCAACATTGCTATCCATGGGCAGATATAACCGATAAATTTGGTGAAACACACCAATTTGGTCGGAACCTATGCTGCACGTTCAAGACATACATAAAAGCTTCGGAGCTCTAGAGGTGCTAAAGGGCGTGAGTTTGTCAGCTCAAAAGGGCGATGTAATCACTCTGATTGGTGGCAGCGGGTCGGGGAAAAGTACATTCCTTAGATGCATGAACCTGTTGGAGGTGCCTGATCGCGGCAGCGTTGAGATTGATGGGCTGCATGTTGAAACCACTTCGAAGCGGGGAAAAACAGGCGGCGTATCCGATCTGCGCACTCTAAGGGAGTTGCGAAAACAGTTTGGAATGGTGTTCCAAAATTTTAATCTCTGGCCCCATATGACTGCTATCGGAAATGTCATGGACCCATTGCGTGCGGTTCACGGAGTTCCCAAAGCCGAAGCTTACGAGAGAGCACTGGAGGCGATTTCACAAGTTGGGATCGAGGAACGTAAAGACTATTTTCCTTCACAACTGTCTGGCGGCCAACAGCAGCGGGTTGCAATCGCCCGCGCGCTCGCCGTGGACCCTGAAATTTTGCTTTTCGACGAACCGACCTCTGCATTGGATCCCGAACTGGTCAGCGAAGTTCTTCGGGTGATCCGGAAATTGGCCGATTCAGGACGGACGATGGTTCTGGTCACCCACGAAATGGCTTTCGCTCGTGATGTTTCCAGCGAAATTTGTTTTTTGCGAGGCGGATATATTGAGCACAGAGGCTCCCCGGATGAGGTTTTTTCTAAAGCCGCACCCGAGGCCTGTCAGAAATTTCTTCACGGAATGATCACTTAACTAAACAGAGGAGAAGAATGTGAAATCACGTTTTACATCAATGTGCGGGGCAGCTTTAATTTGTCTCTCCAGTGCAGCCAGTGCGGAAACACTTCGGATTGCAATGGATAGCGATCCTTATCCTCCATTTTCGTTTGACAGCCCCGATGGCGAATTCACCGGGTTTGAAGTTGACCTGCTTAAAGAATACTGCGAACGGCTAAAAGTTGAATGTACAATTGAGCGCGTTGCCTGGGCAGGGATTATTCCGGCACTCAAAAGTAACAAAGTCGATGTTATTTTCAATTCGATGACCATTACAGATGCTCGTAAAAAGCAAATCAGCTTTACAGCGCCTTATTACTTCACACGTGCAGTTCTTGTCGCGTCAGAGGGTATTCAGGCTGAAGCAACGGCTGAGGGTGTCAAAGGATTGATTATTGGCGTCAAAGCCGGAACAATTCATGAAGCCTATGCCGAAGCAAACTTTGCCGATACCGCGACGATCCGGGTTTATCAGTCTCAGGACGAAGTGAACCAGGAATTGCTGTCCGGCCGCATTGATGCCGCGATTGATGACGCGCTTCCAATGGGCGAATTCCTGTCAAGCGACGCCGCCTCAAAGCTGCAGCTGGTCGGCGATCTTCCGAAGGATGAAGCACTGGGTGCAGGTGTTGGCGCTGGTGTTCGTAAAGACGACACTGAGCTGAGAGACCGGCTGAATGCGGTGATTACTGCTGCATTTGATGATGGAAGCTATGACGCCATCATGAAGCGCTACTTCGCAGTTGATATCAGACCATAAACTACACGCTAACTGAGGGGGCCATATGGGTCTTTTATCCTTTGGCCCCTCAGGGTGGGGCGACGAACTTCTAACAGGTCTAGGGTCGACGCTTGCCGTTTCTGCCTGTGCGTATGTTGTCGCTCTGCTGCTCGGCAGTCTGATTGCCTGGGCAAAGTTGTCAGGCCCCAAGCCGGTGGTTCTGGTGGCAACAGTCTACACGACAGTGATGAGGGCGGTGCCTGAACTGCTCCTCATCATCCTATTCTTCTATGCGGGCTCCAGCCTGATGGATGCCGCCCTTCAGTTTGTCACCGGCAATCCTACAGCTGAAATGCCGGGCTTCATCATTGCTGTCTCCGTTCTTGCGCTGATACAGGGGGCGTTTGCCTCTGAAGTGGTCCGGGGTGCGATCCTGTCTGTGCCCACCGGAATGGCCGAAGCTGCGTTTTCCTTTGGATACAGTAAATTTGCATTCCGGCTGCGAATTCTGCTGCCGCTTTTCTTACCTATTGCCTTGCCGGGGCTGATGAATACCTGGCTAATCTTGCTCAAAGAAAGCGCGCTGATAAGTGTTATTGGCTATTCCGAGCTGATGACCGAGGCGAAACAAGCGGCTGCGTCAACTAAGGAATATTTTCTATTTTTCGGGGCCGCTGCGGTGCTTTATTATATCGTAACTTTGTGCTCGACCGCACTGGGAACCGTTTTAGAGCTGTATCTGACAAAACACAGATCTCCGAAGGGAGACATGTAATGGATATTAGCTGGATCCCAGAATATTCAGATCTTTTCCTGCGCGGCCTGAAGACCACACTCAGCCTGACGTTGATTTCCGGAGTGCTGGGATTTATCCTGGCGTTTGCAGTTGGGCTTGCCAGGATTTCCAGCTGGGCCATTGTCAGAAACACCGCCTGGTTTTTTACCAGTATGGTTCGGGGCACGCCTCTGCTTATTCAGCTATACCTGATCTATTATGGCCTTGGAGAGCTGTTCCAGTCCATTCCAGAGATCAGGCAGTCTATTTTCTGGCCCTATCTGAGAAGTGGCTACTGGTACGTCATTTTTGCCCTCACCCTAAGCGTGGGTGGCTATGTCGGGGAGGTCATGCGAGCCGGCTTCCTGGCGGTTCCAGCCGGGGAGCTACAAGCGGCTGAAGCCTTTGGTTACACGAGATGGAAGGCATTCATACGCATCCAGCTGCCGCGCGCGCTAGGCATCCTGAAGCCTAATCTTATCGGCGAGTCAATTCTGCACTTAAAGTCCACCTCGTTAGCATCTACTATAGCGGTGATGGATCTTTTGGGCGCGGCGACGCGAACCGCTTCCCGGACGTTCATCGTCTATGAACCGCTGATACTCGCCGGTGCAATATACCTGACACTTACGATCCTGATCACAGGAACCGGGCAACTTGTACAATGGCGCGGAAGATCCGCTAGAAATCGCATCTAGTACAAGTAGGACGCTCTCTTGATTAGATCAAATACCCCGACACTATCTGCGCTAAAGGCATTTGAAAGTACGGCACGAAATGGTGCAATCGCACGCGCAGCAGAGGAGCTTTCCCTCTCACAAAGTGCGGTTAGCAGGCTTGTGATGCAGGTCGAATACGCTTTGGGGGTGAAGCTGTTCGTCAGACAAAGGCAACGGCTGGTTCTTACAAACGCGGGTAAGTCCTATGCTAAAAGCACCCAGAAACTGTTTGAGGATTTGGATCAGTCCGCGTTGCATGCGGTGGCTTATGGCAGCAATAAATACACCCACACGATTAACCTTGGCGTCCTGACAACATTTGCGATGACCTGGATTATTCCGAACTTACCGGAGTTTCACAAACTGCACGGTAATATCGTAGTGAGCTGTTTTGCCAGACCGAACCCATTTGATTTTCATGAAGACCCGCTTGATGCGGCAATCCACTGTGGCCAGTCAACATGGCCCAATGTGACCAGTCGAAAACTGTTCGACGAAGAAATGGTAGCGGTTGCCAGCCCTGATCTGGCCGAGGTGGAGCTCATCTTGGAACCGCGCGACCTGGCACGCTTCCCACTTTTACATGAAAGCACACGGCCGGTAGAATGGATGAGCTGGTTTCGAACGCTCGGACTTGAAAGCGATGCCCATCAATTTGGAGCCCGCTTCGATAGTTTTGCGATGATCAAAATAGCTGCGATCGCCGGACTCGGGGTTGCACTGGTCCCCAAAATTTTGGTTCAAACAGAAATTGACCAGGGGATATTACAGGTTATAGCAAAGCATAATTATGTATCTGATAGTGCCTATTGCCTCGTTTACCCTGAGGACACAGGCGAAAACCCGGCATTGGAGCAATTCGCGACCTGGTTGGTCGAAAAGTGCAAGTCCTATTCACGATAAGCAGCCCTAACAGCAGGTGACACGGGTTTGGGATCAGGCCTGATCTGAGGGGGGGGCTGGAATTCGTCCCCGTTCCCGGACATTCGGGTGCTTACCCGTAGCCGATGACAGGGACGAAATTCAGCGCAAGCCTATTGGCAAAGACTGTCAACGATATGCCTAGAGATTGGGATCGCGGAGGTTGCCGCAGGCGAGGGCGCGTTGCCCACGTGCAGGCAGCGTTCTGTTCTCACAAACAGGAAGTCATCAATGATACGACCATCCCGCCCGACCGCCTGAGCCCGTACGCCTGCCGGATAATGCGTTAGATCCTGCAGGTTGATCCGCTTACAGTAGCGGCGCACTTTTTTCAGGTAATGCCGTTTTGAAACGGAGGATTGGATTTCCGACAGAGCGGGGCCGATATTTTTGGCGAGCATTCTCCAGAAACCTGGGTAGCTAATGCTTTCAAAGGTATCGGTAAGGCTAATGTCTCCCCATCCATAGCCCTCCCGTTTTAGCGCCAGCACTGCGTTGGGTCCGACGGTAAAGCCACCATCCATTTTTTGGGTCAGGTGCACACCAAGGAAGGGGCGTTCCGGGTCTGGAACTGGGTAGATCAAATGACGCACCAGATCATCGGGTTGATTTTTGAGGCGGAAATACTCTCCGCGAAAGGGAATGACCTGAAAATCAGGTGTATGCCCGAAGGCTTTGATCATTCGATCTGAATGCAGCCCGGCGCAGACCACAACCTGACCGGCCTCAAAACTTCCCAAATTGGTATTTAGAGTGACCGAACTGCTGTGTTCTTCGCCCTTAAGAACGGAGCAATTTCGCAATATTGTGCCGCCGTTATTTTCGAACTGCTGGGCCATAGTTTGTGCAATCAGCGCAAAGTTAACAATGCCGGTTGTGGGGGACATCAATCCGCCAACGCCGGAAATATGGGGCTCTAACTGGTGCAGCTGCTCTTGCGAAACATCTTCGATTTCAATGCCGTTTTTTAAAGCCCGGTCTTTCAGCGCCGCCATGCGCTCCAGCTCGGCCTCGGAGGTCGCCACGATCAGTTTTCCGCAAATCTTGTAGGGAATGTCGAATTCATCACAAAATGCGCGGGTCGCGGTGACGCCCTCGCGGCAAAACCGGGCTTTCATGCTTCCTGGTGCGTAATATACGCCTGCGTGAATAACTCCGGAATTGTGGCCTGTTTGGTGTATTGCCAGCTCGGCTTCCTTTTCAAGCACAGCAACACTCGCCCCTTGCATGCGGGCCTGTAATTCCACCGCGGTGGCGATACCGATGATGCCACCACCAATCACCACATAGTCATAGGTTTTTTTCAAGATTTCGTCCTAACAATTCCACCTCTCAGTTGGGGCCAGATCAGCCACCCTTTGGATCGTCCAAGGATGGCTGACAAGGTCTGACCGGCACCGAGAGAAAGTGGCCCGCTGTCATTTCTTCAAGTCAGGCGTGCGACCGCACTGCCAATCCGCTCGATCGCCGCTGTCAGAACATCCTCGGAGGTGGCTGTCGACAAACGAAAGAATGGGGATAGACCATAGGCGCTGCCCGGCACCGCCGCGACGCGTGCTTCGGCCAATAGAAAATGGGTAAAGTCGGTATCATTTTCTATTTTATCGCCGCTTGGCGTGGTTTTGCCGATATAGGCGCCGCACTCAATATAGGCATAGAAGGCCCCATCAGGCGCATCCAAATTCAGGCCGTCAATTTTCGAGAACGCTTCAACGACAAGATTGCGACGCTTTTCAAAGGCCTCGCAAAAGCGCGTGACGCCCTGTTGTGGGCCGGTCAATGCCGCAACTGCGGCGGCCTGCGCGATGGTGCAGGCCCCGGTGGTCGATTGGCTTTGGACCGTGGTCATACCATTGATCAGCTCGGCTGGCCCGGCGCCGTAGCCAATGCGCCAACCGGTCATTGCGTAGGCCTTGGACACACCGTTCACAATCAGTGTTCGCTCACGCAACTCAGGGCAGGCCTGACCAAATGAAACAAATTCCCGCCCATCAAATATGATGTGTTCATAGATTTCGTCCGACAAAATAAGAACTTGCGGATGCCTGGCTAAGACGGCCCCCAATGCCTGTAGTTCAGATTTTGAATAGACGGCGCCGGATGGGTTGCCGGGCATATTCAGCAGAACCCATTTCGATTTGGGCGTGATCGCGGCTTCCAGGGCCTCGGGGGTCAATTTAAAGCGGCTTGAGAGACCACATTCGACGATCACAGGAACGCCACCCAGCAGCAGCGTTATATCGGTGTAGGATACGAAATAGGGTGCCGCCAGAATAACTTCGCCGCCCTGCTCCAGCGTCGTCATCAGCGCGTTAAAGATGACTTGTTTTGCGCCATTGGCGACAATGATTTCATTGCTCTCAAAAACCAGCCCATTTTCGCGGGCGAATTTCCCTATCACGGCGGCTTTGGTTGCGGGCGCGCCGGCTGTAGCGGTATACCGCGTGTCGCCAGACAATGCCGCTTGATAGGCCGCTTCGATGATGTGTCGCGGGGTATCAAAATCCGGCTCCCCTAAAGCCAGGTCCGCAACGTCTACACCCTGTGCGATCAATGCTTTGGCGGCCTGGCTGACAGCCATAGTTGGCGATGCCTTTACCGAGGCCATGTGTTTTGTCAGCAGAGTCATTCGCCCGCTCCGATGCTTGCAGCGCGCATTTGGCTGAGGGTTTGCCGAGGCGTCAGGGCTTCTGGTGAAATGTCCAGTTCAAGGACTGCCCCGGTTGGTGAGGCAAGCGCGCGTTCAAAGGCGGCAGCAAAGCCTTGGGTCTCGGTGACCCGCTCCGCATGATATCCATAAGACTTTGCCAGCATAACAAAATCAGGGTTTTCAAGCGTCGTTCCAGAGACCCTTGCAGGGTAGGTGCGTTCCTGGTGCATGCGGATTGTGCCATAAATACCATTGTTCAGGATCAACACAATCGGTTGCGCCCCGGCCTGCATCGCCGAGCCCAGTTCCTGGCAATTCATCTGAAAATCACCGTCGCCAGCAAAGCAGACGACCGTCCGCTCCGGGCAGGCCACTTTTGCAGCAATCGCGGCGGGAAGCCCGTAGCCCATAGCGCCGGACTGAGGCGCCAGCAGTCGTTGATTGGCACTGTATTTAAAGAACTTGTTTGGCCAGGTGGTGAAATTGCCAGCCCCGTTGGTCAAAATAGCATCGTCAGGCAATGTGTCGCGCAGATACTTGGTAACGGCGACCATATCGACCGGGCCCGGTTGCACCGGCGCATCAAATGCGGCCTCAAAATCGGCCCGTGCCTGGCTGCGCCAAGCCGCCCAATCGCCCGAAACCTTTTTGTCCGCCAGCGCCGCTGTGAAAGCATTAGGCCCAGCATGAATGGCCAGTTCAGGGGCGTATACCTTGCCAAGTTCCCGGTCCGAGGGGTGGACATGGATCAAGGTTTGAGATGGCTCAGGTACATTGAACAACGAATAGCCATCGGTTGTGATTTCGCTGAAACGCATATTGATTGCCAGGACGACATCGGCAGTCTTGATCAGCTCTTTGGTGGCGGCTGACATTCCGACGCCGGCGTCTCCGACGAACGAAATGCTGTGGTTGTCATATCGGTCATGGGCGCGAAATCCGACCAGCACCGGGATATCAGAGGCTTCGGCAAAAGCCTGCAAATTCTGGCAACCCTGATCTTTCCAGCCACCGCCTGCGGTCATGATGAGCGGGCGTTTGGCCGCAGCCAACAGGGACAGAACCTTTTCCAGCCCTTCGGGGGTGGGGGCAGGTTCATGGTAGGCTATTGGGCCACTCAGGGCGGCCACGGATGTCATGTCGGTCAGAACGTCTTCGGGCAGGGCAATTACAACCGGCCCGGGTCGGCCCGAAATCGCAGTGCTCCAGGCGCGGGACATGATTTCCGGAATACGGTCCACATTGTCAATTTCGACAACCCACTTGGCCACAGATCCAAAATAGGCGCGGTAGTCTATTTCCTGAAAGGCTTCGCGACCCTTCATGTCAGTCCCGACTTGTCCCACCAAAAGGATCATCGGCGAGTTGTCCTGCATCGCTGTATGAATGCCGATTGACGCATTGGTCGCGCCTGGGCCTCGGGTCACAAAGCACAAGCCTGGCTCTCCGGTCAACTTGCCGTAAGCCGACGCCATAAAAGCAGCGCCGCCTTCGTTCCGGCAAAGTACAAAATCCAACGAATTTTTGGTATCGTGCAAGGCGTCCAGAACCGCGAGATAGCTTTCACCTGGAACCCCAAACCCTTTTTTCGCCCCAAGTGCCTGCAAGCACTCAACCAGGACCTTACCACCATTTCTTAGTTTCATATTCCAGACCACCTAGTCCCATTTTTCCGAGTTTTGATAAACCAACACAGGCAATTTTAGCTGTCGCGCGACAGGCTCACGGGCATTGCCAGGAGAAACCTAATGGTTTCGAGAATGCCAACAATCGGCACAGGCCGATGCTAGAAATTCCCGACGGTCGACTGCATCACCTTCACTGTGTTCTGACCAATCCATCGCACAATGCTAGGCCAAGACATAATGTTGATATTGCAACAAGCGTTCTTGTTTCCTGATTTGTCCACCGTGTTGCTGTGTGTTGCCGTATCAGTTTAGTGGCTTTGTAGGCAGCAGATCTCGCGAAAATTCGAAGTGATCGTTCCTTAACAGCAATATGTCATCAGGCATATCGCATGTATTATCAGGGTGCGGATGGCTTAATGCCTGTCCAAACAGATGTGTAACTAATGCGTTAAGGATAAAAAATGGCCGGATCCCTGGAGTTGATAAAGAAATTTATGCGGGCGTGGGGTGACGGTGATTTGGACGGGGTTGTGCAGCTTCTGGCGACAGATTGTGAGTTCCGCGGAACAACCGGCGCTCTGCCAGGTGTCAGTTATAAGGGCGTAGAGGCCGTAAAGGCGGCTATTGCACCATTGGTTTCCCCGCAGTCTCCGGTGTCGGTCACTGCAACGGGTTATTATGCGACAGCGGATTCCGTGACGGTGACCTGGACCTCAGTGGATGCGTCTGCGCAGCAGAATAAAACAATGACAGGCATTGATTTATTTTTGATCCAGGACGGTAAGATCGTTTTGAAAGATGCCTACCGCAAGGTTTACGGCTAAGGAATTTCCGCGTCTGGGTGGGCGATACGTCTGCCGGCAGTGCCTCTAACGAGAGGGACTGGTTCTGCGATGTCTTGAGTATGGAGAGTGTCTATGTCCGCTATGTTTCCGCTTCTTTTTTCACCATTTGAGCTTAAGGGCTTAGAGATTAAAAATCGGGTATTTTCGACAGGACATGATACCGACCTTTGTCGCAGTGGATTACCAACTGACGAGCTGATTGCCTATCAGGTTGCGCGGGCCAAGGGCGGCGCGGGGCTCATTGTCATTCAGGTTGTTGCGGTGCATCCCTCGGCGCTTTATACATCCGAGGCCCTGCAGGGCTGGCACAGTCAAATAGTGCCGGAATTCAAGCGGCTCGTCGATGCTATCAAGGTGCATGGAACACGGGTTTTTGTGCAGCTGTTCCATCCCGGTCGTGAACTGGCCTCTCGGATGAACGGCGTTGTTAAGACGGCCTGGGGCGTCTCCTCTGTTCCATCAGAGCGGTTTCGCGTTGTTCCAAAAACCATGTCCACGATGCAGATCGAAGAAGTCATTCAGGCCTATGTTGATACCGGGATGAATTTGGTCGAGGCTGGCGTGGATGGGCTCGAGATTGTCGGCAGTCACGGATATCTTCCAGCCCAGTTTCTTTCGCCTGTGGTGAACACCCGCAATGATCGGTTTGGCGGCTCCTATGACAACCGTCTTAGGTTTGTGCAGGAGATCTCTGCCAAACTGAGGGCTCAGGTTCCATCCAATATCATTGTCGGGGCGCGCTTTTCCGGGATTGAATTTGATGAAGCTGGCATGAATGATGACGCGATGTTTGACGTATGCCGCGATCTTGCACCCAGTCTGGATTATCTGAATGTCATCGGGGGCACCTCAGCCTCCAACTCCGGATCAATTCATATTGCACCGCCAATGACGATTGAAAACGCCTATATGAGTGCATTTTCGGGTAAATTAAAGCAGGCCCTGCCAGATACAGCGGTGTTTGTTGCGGGTCGCATTAACCAACCCCACGAGGCCGAAGCTGTCCTGAAGGCCGGCGGGGCAGACATGTGCGGAATGACCCGCGCGATGATTTGTGATCCGCAGATGCCCTCCAAGGCGCGCGCCAATAAGCCTGATGACATCCGGGCCTGTATTGCCTGCAATCAAGCCTGCATTGGTCACGCGCAGCTGGGGCTGCCAATCTCATGTATTCAACACCCCGAGTCGGGGCGGGAGCTTACTTTTGGCACGCTGCCAGAGATAAATAGGGCTCAGAATATACTGGTTGTCGGTGGTGGACCGGGCGGGATGAAAGCCGCCGCTGTTGCGGCACGGATGGGCCATAATGTTGTGTTGGCAGAACAATCTTCACAGCTGGGTGGTCAGGTCAAACTGGCGCAGCTGCTGCCCAATCGGGCAGAGTTTGGCGGCCTTATCACCAATCTATCGCGTGAGCTTACGCAAAGCGGTGCAAAGGTTCAGTTGAACCTGACTGTCACCAGAGGGTTTATTGAAGAGGGTCAATTTGACCATGTCATCGTGGCAACGGGTAGTACTATTGAACTGCCGGTTTTTGAAAACGACGGTGAAATGACGGTTCTTAGCCACGAACAGGTTCTGACAGGCAGCAAAACAGGAACGAATGTCGTTGTATTTGACTGGCGAAGTGACTGGGTCGGTATCGGTCTGGTCGAGCATTTGGTTGCCCAAGGGTGCAGGGTCCGCATGGCTGTGAACGGTATTTGTGCCGGCGCCGCAATCCAAAGCTATGTCCGGGATGCCGCCATTGCACGCCTTAATGTCGCGGAGGTTGAGGTCACACCTTTTGCCCGGCTGTATGGCGTCGACGAAGATACAGTCTATTGTATGCATACGGCCTCACAGCAACCAATTGTATTTGAAGGCGTAGACACACTTGTCATCGCCTCAGCAATGATGCCGTCCCGCATTCTTCAGGACGAATTGGATGCTGCGGACATTGCCTATTCCGAGATTGGTGATGCTGCATCACCCAGAACGGCCGAAGAAACGATTTTTGAAGGATTGCAAGCAGCGATCTCCCTAACAGGCAGCCAACCATCATGAGTAATATTTCCGAAAATACCCCCGTCACAATTGAGCCGATTGACCCCCGTGATGCCACAGTAACGCAGATGGTCAAAGCACTTGATGACCTAATGGAAGAACTCTATCCCGCTGAAAGCAATCACTTAACCCCGCTGGAAGAGCTGGGCACAGGTGCAAACCGATTTTTTGTTGCAAAAGTCGACGGTGAGAAACTGGGTTGTGGCGCGATTTTGGTCGGCAAAGATACCTATGCCGAAGTGAAGCGGATTTACGTGGACCCGTCAGTCCGCGGCAAGGGTCTGGCTAAGGCAATCCTTAATCGGCTGGAACGTGAATGTCGCCTGCTGGGGCTTGCGTCCATGAAGTTGGAAACCGGCATCCATCAGCCCGATGGAATTGCCCTTTTTGAACGGTTTGGCTTTCGACAATGCGAGGCCTTTGGACGCTATCCAGCTGACGATGCCTATTCGTATTTTATGACAAAAACACTGTAACACACCAACTACGACAGACAGAGGCCGGACATGAAAGTGCAAACCAAGAATTTTATTAACGGACGTTGGCAGAGCGCTCTCAATGGCGATGACATGGCCGTTGAAAACCCATCCGATGGCACCATAATCACCGCCGTTCCGGCCTCGACACAGGCAGACGCCGATGCCGCACTCACTGCGGCACAGTCAGCGTTTCCAGCCTGGTCGAAACGCCCAGCACCCGAGCGCGCTCAGATCTTGTCACGGGTCGCAGAACTGCTTCGCGAAAGGGTAAAGCCAATCGCAGCCGTTATTTCCATGGAACAAGGCAAGCCGATCGGCCAGGCCAGCGGCGAAGTTCTGGGCGCTGCGCATCAACTGGATTACCATGCTCAATGGGCGCGCCGGATAGAAGGAGAAACCGTAATCTCCGATAATCCGGGTGAGCATATCATGATTGCGCGGGTGGCTGTTGGGGTGGTTTGCGCGCTTATTCCATGGAATTTCCCGCTGTCCCTGATTTGCCGGAAGGTTGGCCCTGCGCTGGTTGCCGGCAATACGGTCGTCGTTAAACCACATGAAATCACTCCGTTATGTGGCTTGATGCTGGCGGCGCTTTTTGAAGAAGCGGGCACCCCTGCTGGGGTTATCAATTTTGTGACCGGCAACGGGCTGGAAGTTGGCCAGGCGCTGGTGGAAAACCCAATCACCCAGCTTGTTACACTGACCGGCAGTGTTCGTGCGGGCCGTCAGGTTATGCAGACAGCGGCACAGAATATCACCCAGGTTTCGCTCGAGTTGGGCGGCAAGGCGCCGTTTATCGTTTGCAGTGATGCCGATTTGGACAAAGCTGTTGAACTTGCGGTGTTCTCGAGGTTCCGCAATTGTGGTCAGGTCTGTACCTCCAACGAACGCACATTGGTGCATTCATCAATGTATCAGGAGTTCTCCGAAAAACTGGCTGAAAAACTGAAGATGCTGGTGGTGGACACCCCTGATAAAGATCCTGATATGGGGCCAAAGGTCAGCCTGCCTGAGCTGGAAAAAGTGCTGTCCATGGTGACGCAGGCACAGGCAGAGGGCGCCGAACTTGTTGTCGGTGGTCTGCGGTCGCAAGCGGATCATCTGCAACAGGGTCACTTTATGCAACCAACGCTCCTGACCAATGTTACCCCATCGATGACGATCGCCAAAGAAGAGGTCTTTGGCCCGGTCATTTCCTTGATCGAATATTCCGACTTTGACGAAGCAATCGCCATCGCAAATGATTCCGATTATGGCCTGACAGCCTACCTGATGACCGATAGCTATTCCAACGTGATGAAAGGGATCAATGAAATCTCTTCGGGCGAGATTTTTGTCAACCGGGTCGGCCCCGAAGCTGTTCAGGGGTACCACACAGGGTATCGGTTGAGCGGGATCGGTGGCGATGATGGCAAACATGGATTTGAGGCCTTTATGAAGAAAAAAACCATCTATCTTTCAGCCCCATATCTGAACTGATCCAATGACAGACATTCAGACAACCTTGGCTCTGCTCGAAAAACTGATCGCATTTGATACGGTCAGCCGGAACCCCAATATCGCCATACAGGACTTCATCGGTCACTATCTTGATGACCATGATGTCCAATGGCTGACAATTGATTACGTCCCAGGTGAAAAGCGTAACCTGTTTGCAACGATAGGGCCCGCCGTTGATGGCGGGCTGGTACTTTCAGGCCATACGGATGTGGTGCCGGTCGACAATCAGCCCTGGACCAAAAATCCATTCCAGCTTGAGATCGAAAACGACCGTGTTTTTGGCCGTGGATCTGTCGATATGAAGGGGTTTATCGCCTGCTGTCTGGCTTTGGTGCCCTATTTCAAATCGCTAAACCTGGCAGCCCCGATACATTTTGCATTTTCCTGTGATGAGGAAATCGGCTGCCATGGTGTGAAACCCATGGTGAATGAAATGTCCCGGACACTGCCTCAGCCAGCGGCCTGTATCATTGGTGAGCCCACCTTGGGAGATGTCGTCAATGCGCAAAAGGGCACCGTTACCTATGACACGGTAATCACCGGCGTCGAAGCGCATTCAAGCAATCCTAAACGCGGCGTCAATGCGATCTCATTTGCCGCCCGGATCATCGAGAAGCTGGACAAAGTTGCCATCAATCTGCAGCATGAATGCTATCAGGATCAGAGTTTTGAGCCGCCTTATTCGACGCTTAATGTCGGCACAATTTCCGGCGGGACCGTTAAAAACATTGTGCCGTCTCTCTGCACGATCCGCTGGGAATGCCGGCCTGTACCGTCGGTAGATTATCAAAGTGTTCTTGCCGAGTTTTTTGACTTTCAAGATAGGCTTGATCAAGAAATCAAGGCTCTTGACGGTGCGGCATCTGTGCAGACCAAAAAAATAAATGAAGTGGTCGGTCTGTCAGCCTCACAGTTTAATCTGGCCGAAACGCTGGCGCTACAAGCTGCGAATAAGAATGCGACCAAAACGGTTTCCTTTGCCAGTGAGGCGGGAATTTTCCAGCGCCAGGGGCTGGATACTGTTATTTGCGGCCCCGGCAGTATCGATCAAGCGCATAAACCGGACGAGTTTATTGAGCTAAGCGAGTTGGAAGCCTACTTATCGTTTCTAAAAAAGATCACGCTCTTATGGCAAGGCCATCATCCTGAATGGCCCGTCGTCATATAAAATGGGACATCAGAGGGTTCTGTCGCAAAACCTTTAGAGATCTGGCTGTTTGGTGTGAAGTTCCGTATTCGGCGCAAGCATCAAGCACAGATCTCGAGGCGTTCTTCTGGGACTTTCCGGGCTGGATGTATTCGAGCCGCACACTGGCCATGTTGCACGGATCCCGTAATGGTTGGAACTGGCCCTATCCCGTGATTTTGGTCAAGAGACAACTTCGAACTCGGCGCGGCCAAGCTCGGTCGTTCTGTTGAGAGCACTGACGGCAATCTTGACTTCCGTCTTCTGGTTTTCGAAACGCTGTGCTTTCAGTTTTGCACCAATCACACCCTTCCAACGACCCATCTGCGCTTCCGCCCGACTGCGCTGATTGTAACCGCTGCTGGATTGCCAGGCTATTCGGCCATGAGCGTGGATTTCAGTGATGTGGCAGTCGCGTTGCGAAAGGTCATTCATCGATTGCGGGCTTAATACGGCGTTCTTCGGAGGCGGAATGGTGACCTCGACTGCACCCCCGAAACGCGCGTTGAGCAGATCGGTGATCAGCGCACCGTCGCAAGCACCATCTACCAGGAACCGAGAAACAGGCGCGTCAATCTGGTCCAGCAGCCCGGGCAAAGCTGTCGGATCGCCAACGTCATCCAGTGTCAGATCAGCGCAGACGATCTCACCGGTCAAAAGGTCGAGACCGAGGTGCAGCTTGCGCCATGATTTACATCTGGTCTTTGTTTTATGCTTTTCCCGCAACCTCTCGCCTTCGCCAAATATCTTCAGGCCAGTCCTATCGACCAACAGATGGACCGGCTCACTTCTTCGGGTTTGAGGCTTGATGGGAAGACTCAATCCTCGACCACGGCGTGACAGGGTTGAGAAATCCGGCACGGGAATATCCAAGCCCATCCGCCTCACTATGCCCCGCATCAGCCCTTGTGTTTGGCGCAACGGCTGCTTGTAAACCAAGCTCAACGTCAGGCAAATGACGATCACTATATCCGAATATCGTTGCTGATCACCTCGCGATGTCCGGCGGGGCGCAGTCCAAAGTTTGAGCGCATCGGTCTCAATCCAAACGGTCAGGTCACCTCGTCGCCGAAGGCTTTCATTATATTCGGCCCAATTTGTCACCCGATAACGCGTCTTCGCAAACGTGTGCCGTCGGGAAGCGTTGAACTTATGCAGCATCAGGGAAATCCGGACTGCTGACAAAGTGCTCTGTTGTCAGACCAACCCAGACCCGGGCAACAACGTCCCCGGGATGTAGGATTGCAAGTCGATATCTTTGGCACTGACGCCAGTTGCGATCATCGCCGCCGTTGTGGCCGCAATAATAGTAGTTGGCTTCATGGTTTTCTCCACCGTTGGAATGTTTGGTATTGTATTCTTTTGCATTCGCTTGAACGCAGGACGGCCTGCGCAAGGCTTAGCGTTATTTATCCTTAGATTGATTTTTAAGGATAATTTCGAATGTGATAAGAACCGGATTTCCGGTTGAGGCCAATTGGCCGTGCATGAATTCACCATCCAGCCCGACCAACGATATTTCCAAAGATACTCGCGGCTCGTCGCCGCTGAGATCAACCGTACCCTCAGTAACCAGAACCTCGGTTGCAAAGCTGTTCATGGTGCGGCCATCGGCGAATTTGGCCCCGATCAGGCTACCGACTCCGTGCACCGAAGCACGGCTCCACCCCGTCTTTTGACAAGCCTCTATCAGTGGTTGGGCGATTTCGATGTTCGGAGCAATGCGCAACAACATCGCCTGCGCCTCCTTTGGTGCCAAAGCGAGCTGTTCGGGAACAAACAGATCAAATCCTGTTTGCGGATCGGAAACACGGTTGAAACGGGCGTCCTTGAAGCCGATACCCGTCACCCGTGCCGGAGTTGACAAAACGGTTGCCTCGGGCAGCAAATGCCCCATCGCCGTGTCCCCGTTTGCATCGCTCCACAATCCGTGACAGTGGAAAAAAGCCTGCTCTGACAGCGAGCCGCAATTAATGCCAGCGTCTTCGATCCGGCCGGGCATGGCGGGTCTATAGGTCTTGCTGTACCACGCGACATGTTTATCATCCGGCGAAAGGCTCGGAATGACATATTCCAGCCGGGACATTCCGGCGATAGCAATTCTGACATAGGCACCGGACAGACCAAGCGATTTGATTTTCTGCGCCAGTGAGTCGTGCAGTGAAACACCGGCTGGTAATTCAAAATCCAGCTCGATTATGCGCGTTTCGGCTGATGTATAAGCATCAGCCGCCGGGCCGGGTTGCATGATGTAGTCAGGTCTTGTGAGCGAGGCCTGCAAAACTGTCATTTTGTGCCCTCGGCCTGCGTAGAGCGCGCGGACAGAAAGGCTTCACGGACCAGTTTCTTGGTGATTTTCCCATATGCCGATTTGGGCAGGCTGTCCCAGAAATGGATTTCCTTCGGCATCTTGTAGCTGGCGATATTCGGTTTCAGAAAATCGTGCAACTCGAGCTCCGTCGGTGTCGTACCTTCACGGGCAACACAGATCGCCACGCCGATCTCGCCCCATTTCGCATCCGGCATCCCCAGAACGGCAGCTTCAGTAATGTCAGCGTGCGCCAGAATTTTTTCCTCGATCTCACGCGGGTAGATGTTTGAGCCACCCGAGATATACATGTCGGATTCACGGCCGGTGATATAGAAGAACCCTTCGGCATCCATATGGCCAACATCGCCAGTGCGGAACCAGCCGTTGCGGAATGCCTTTTCATTGGCTGACGGGTTATCCCAGTAACCGGCAAAAACCGCCGGACCGATCACGCAGAACTCGCCGGTCTCGCCGATGGCGACTTCACATCCGTTATTGTCCTGAATTTGCACCTGAATACCGGTGCGCGCGAACCCGCAGGTGCCGGGGCGCGGATCCTCGCTGGCCGAATGCTGCGAGGGTGGTAAAACGGTGATATTTCCGGTGACCTCGCCCAGACCAAAATATTGCACCAGAACCGGCCCCAACTTTTCCAGCGCATAGATCTGGTCTGCCCGGTACATCGGTGCACCGGCGTAAATAACATAGCGCAGGCTGGAATGGTCAAACTGGTCAACGCCCGGATGCTCGGTCAGCATTTTAAGAATGGTCGGAACGGTGAACAGGCTGGTGGATTTATGCGCCTCGACAAGACGCCAGATGTCTTCCGCATCAAACCGGTCACCGGCTGGCAGAATGCACGCGCCGCCGCGCGCAATCATCAGCAACGCATGCACCCCCGCCCCGTGGGACAGCGGTGCCACAATCACGGTTGAGTCAGCTTCGGTGGTCGCGGGCATCAGGTCACACAGATGGTTGGTAACAACAAAAGCCATCTGGCCGTGGGTCAGAACCGAAGCCTTTGGTTTACCCGTTGTTCCGGATGTGTAGAAGAACCAGCAGGGATCGTCGCGGTCGACTTCGGCCAGCGGGACAGTCTGCCCCATATTAGCGGCGACCACATCGTCATAATCCGCGCCAAATTCCGATGCCCCGATTGATATCGTAAACTTCAACCTTGGGGCACATTTGGCCGCGTGTTGCCGGAAATCCGCGTGGCAGATCATGCCGACGGCACCGCTCGATTCAGCAAGCCAGTCGAGATCATCCGGCATGCCACGAAAATTGGCGGGCACCCAGACCGCACCGATGCGGAAAATAGCCAGCATGCTTTCAAACATCTGGTTGCAATTCGAGGACTGGACCAGAATCCGGTCACCTTTTTGCACGTCGTAATCCTGGATCAAGGCATGAGCCATGGCGTTGACACGGGCGTTCAGCTCGGACCAGTTCCAGCGCTCCTCGCCCCACACAAGTGCATCACGCTGGCTGTGGCGGCGCGCCGCCTGATCAGCAAAATGTGCAAGGTTCATGACATTGGTAGAAGCAGGATAATTCATTTCAACCGCTCCAGAATAGAAACATAGTTGGTCACCGCCGCCCCACCCATATTAAACACACCAGCCAGATTGGCGCCCTTAACCTGCATGTCACCAGCCTCATTCATTAGCTGCATTGCCGCCATGACATGCTGGGAAACCCCGGTGGCCCCGATCGGGTGCCCTTTGGATTTCAAACCGCCGGACGGGTTGACCGGCAAGCGGCCATCCATGCGGGTCCAGCCCTCGCGCGCGGCTTTCCAGCCCTCGCCTATCGCAGTTAGCCCCATGGCCTCGTATTCGATCATCTCGGCAGTGGTGAAACAGTCATGGGTTTCGACAAAGCTAAGGTCAGCAAGGCTAATCCCGGCCAACTCTTTGGCTTGCGCCCAGGCAAGATGCGCACCGGTAAAGTCAGTCATTTCGCGGCGGGACAACGGGAAAATGTCGTTTTTCTGGGCCCGCGCCCGAAACCCGATGACGCGTTTCAATCCCTCAGCAGCATCACGGCTGGCAATCACCAGTGCAGCAGCACCGTCAGAGACCAATGAGCAATCGGTACGCCGTAACGGCCCTGCCACATAGGGGTTCTTGTCTGAAATCGTGTTGCAGAACTCAAAGCCAAAATCCTTCTGCATGTGCGCATACGGGTTGTTCATGCCGTTGGCATGGTTCTTGGCTGAAATCATTGCCATTTCGGCAGACCGGTCACCGTATTTTTGAAAATAACTCTGGGTGATTTGGCCGAAAATTCCGGCAAAGCCGTTTTCGACCTGATCTTCTTCGCGGCGATAACTTCCGGCCAGCAGAATGTCGCCAACCTCGGACATAGGCACACCGGTCATCTTTTCCGCCCCGAAAACCAACGCCACTTTGCCCCGGCCGCTTTCGATGTAATCGATCGCTGTATACAGGGCCGCCGTTCCAGTTGCGCAAGCGTTTTCAACATGGACCGCCGGAACATATTGCAACTCCGGCATCGCTGCCGAAATTAGGCCTGCCTCGAAACCCTGCTTCGAAAAGCCGGAGTTCAGAACCCCGATTGAGGCAAAATCAATATCATCCGTGGACACACCAGCGTGTTCAAGGGCCGCGTATCCGACCTCAGCAATAAGGGCCTCGATGTCAGGAGCCTCGCTTTTGCCAAATTTGCTGTGCGCCCAGCCCACGATTACGCTGTCTGTTGTCATTTTCAAGGCTCCTTACTTCATTGCCAAAAGTGATGCGGCAGGGCGGTTTGCTTCGCGTGTCCGCCGCATAAGCTTTTCAAGACGCTGTGCCTCTTTCATAAGAAGACCAGCGAGTTCCGACTGCCTTTTTGTGTCAAGCCGCGCTTCTATGGCCGCGATAGTTATCGCCCCCAGAACGCGGTCATCGGGATCCCGGACAGCCGCGGCGATAGCCCATGATCCGGGGAATGCCAGACCGGGGTTCAGCGCCCAGCCCTGAATTCGCGCCTCGGCCACCAGAGTGTGGATTTTTTCCATGTTAAAATCGGGATAGGTGTCTTTTATCTTGTCGAGGTTATCTTCCATGATCACATCGGCTTCGGCCTTCGGCAAGCTGGCCAGAATAGCCATCGAAGCCGCGCCCACCGAAATTGGCTGGCGATCCCCGACATGTAATACATGCGTCCTGATCGGGTATTTGCCTTCCTCACGGTGCAGGCAAATCGTCGAGTCCCCCTGCCGGATACTGAGATAGGCGGTATCACCGGAAAGCTCGGCCAGTCGCGCAATGCCATCACGCGACAAGTCGTGAAAACTGTAAGGCGTTTCAGCAAGCTGCCCTAGAAGATAGGCGTCAACGCCAAGTTTATATCGTTTGGTTTCAGGGTTTTGCGCGATCAGGCCAACATTCATCAAAGCCAAAAGCATCCGCCGCACTGTTGGCTTGGACAATCCCGTTGCCGCTGTCACATCAGCCAGACCAACAGAGCGCCGCAGCCCCACCTCGCGCAGCAAACTTGCCGCACGAAGGATGCTTTGCGCCCCTCCGTGATCAGGCGATTGCCGTGATCTTGTCGAGCCGCCCTCTACCATATGACTTTCTTTCGTTCCACTATATAGACCTGCAATCTAGTATTTCACCCGTTTTGGATCGATACCATAATCGATGTAAATAGTGTTCTTTTTTCGATCCACTATATGGACCAAATACTGAGGCATAATATCTGCTGACATTGCACGGCGCCCCAGATTCTTTCAGGCCCGCCTTTCGCCCCGCTTCGCTTTGGACCGGAGGAGCGTGGATCTTGGCAGCGATATCCTTCAGCCAAGCGACTCCACACCGATCTTGATAGACGAACGCCCGATGACACATACTTTGAACCAGCAAGGCTGAACCAAGCGGCATTAAACCTAACCCAGATGCACCTTAGCTGAGCCGCAAACCTGTTCGGAAAAGCAGGACCACTTCAGTACAGATTGGATCGCGCCAGTGTCAGCAACGAGTACTGCCGACGGACGCTCAATCTATGACCCTTGCTCACCATTTTTTTCCTCGCGCTCCGAGCAGTTGAGCCGAGGCATCGGCCAAAAAATCCCGCTCCACTACCAGCTGTCCAATCTTGGAATGCAACTTCTCAATCTCGGCCCGGCTGGGTGTCTCGGGATCGGTTCCCCGTCGTGTAAACGCCGATGTCATGTTCTGGATCGCCGCTCGCTTCCATGTGCTGATCTGGGTCGAGTGAACCCCATACTTCTTTGACAGCTCAGCAAGCGTCATCTCTTCACGGATCGCCTCAAGCGCAACCTTGGCTTTGAACTCCCCCTCTTGTCTTACAAAGACACAGGCTCCCGTGTGATTGTGGAGCCACTGCCCGGCACGTCATTTATGACTGGCAGTGGCGGGGGTCGGACCGTTCCCCTCTTGGTCGTTGTGGGCCGTCGCTGAGTCTGGTCGCCCCCGTCTTTTCTGCTGACCACTGCCCGGCAGAGGTTTGCCAGGCAAGCCGCGAGAGGGATGAACGGATACATGGGCTTTGGGCTCGCATGACAAGACGAGGTA
>JABSSD010000100.1 GCA_013214575.1 Paracoccaceae bacterium
CCCCTGACGGCAGCATGCTTTGCATCCGCCTGCCGGGCAATGGATGGTGGTCATGGAACACAGGGTCTCGGCGCAGTCGCCCTTCGGCTGACATTACAAATTCCAGCGCGTCAGGGACAACAGCCTGCTTTGCCGCCGCGCCAAGTTGGCGCCACTCAGCGAGAACGGTTGAGCGGTTGAGCGGTTGAGCGGTTGAGCGGTTGAGCGGTTGAGCGGTTGAAATTGTCGCGTGAATATAGGTGACGTTCCACCCCTCTCGGGTATGTAAACATACCCTGCCGGGCAGCGATTGAAGTGGTTGCAGACCGAGGCGTGGACCGAGACGGGTTTCTGCAGATTTCGCAAACGGTGGACGCGCAGCATGGCTCGCTCTTGGCGTCGAAACGGCCCCGTTTCGTGGCCTGCTAACAACCCACTGTCCGGCAGTGGCTGGGAATTTTCAGCCCGATTGTTCAGCCAACACCCGGGTTCTTGTCAGTCAGCAGTGCCGATGACCTTCATCGCGGCGCCGTATGACCGCAGCAGACCAGTCACGATGAAATGTGGGTTTCACCGTTGATTTTTACCAACACCTGGTCCAGGTGCCATTGCCAATTGGAATGGGCGCGCATCTTCCGGACACGTTTTCTGCGGATCTCCGCGGCGAACAACGGCCCCAAGCATTTCCCCCTGAAACGGACCGTCTCGTGGCTGATGTCGATGTCGCGCTCGTGCAGCAGGTCCTCGACGTCTCTGAGCGACAGTGGCAACCGAACATACATCATCACCGCAAGCCGGATGATATCGGCACTGGTCTTGAAATATCAAAATGGGCTGTGTTTGATCATGCCGAGAAACCATATCGCCACCCTGCCCTTCACAACCGAGTTCCCTCTGATAGGCCCATTCGTTAAAGGGTGATTGTGGATCAGCGTAAGCAACACCTGACATAAATCACCTATAAAACCGGATACTGCAGCGCTGAGAAGGGTGGATGGTTTTTGAATGTGGGCCTGAGGTAAGCCGCCAACCTCAGTTGATATCCATGGCTTTCCTCTTGAAGACCTCCAGCGGAACAGTCTCAAGGGCGTTCTGATGGGTGCTTTCAAGAACGATATGCGGCGCTGCATCTTCTTGATGTGCTTGCAGCCAGCGATCTACGCACAGGCACCATCGATCTCCCTCTTTCAATCCGGAAAATTTGAATTCCGGTCGAGGCGTCGAAAGGTCGTTTCCAATATACTTTGAAAAGGCCAAGAACTCTTTGGTCATTATGCAGCAAACAGTGTGCTTCCCCGTATCGGCAGCCCCGGTATTACAGCAGCCATCGCGAAAAAACCCTGTTATCGGAGATGTAGAGCAGGGTTTAAGTTCTTCGCCCAAGACATTTAGGCTTGGATCCATCGTCAACTGTTTATCGCTCATCAATCGTGTCCTCGATTATACATTCCTCAGATTAGCACATCCGACAGCGAAGCAGGAGAGGGTGATTGTATCGGTTCCGGATCATAGCCAGCTCTAGCAAAAGCAATGGCCCAGGGGTGGATCGCCGAGTGCCCTATAGCGAACACGGAGTGGTGCAGAGTTCTCCGCTGTACACCACCTCACCCTATCTCATTTATTTTATTGACTTATAACTGACGCAGGACGGACTCACCTTCTACGCGTTTCCCCGTGGCTTGCGTCCAGTTGCGTCCCCAGTGCGTCCCCAGTGCTTCCACCAAGATCCAGACGGGTAAGGAGAACAACATGGCAAAGCTGACAAAACGGGTGGTCGATGCGCTGCAAGCTAAGGCCGGGGGCTACTTTCCCTGGGATAGCCAGATCGCCGGGTTTGGGCTGCGGGTGATGCCGTCCGGCGCCAAGACCTATCAGGCGCAAACTCACCAAAGAGGTCATGGGACAAGTCGCCAAGAGCGAGAACCCTGCCTAGAATATCTCACAACACCGCAAAGCTCCCACGGTTGCCGCGCTTTGCGAACGCGTCTTTGAGGATCACGTAGAACAGCGCTGCAAGCCAAGTACTCAGGGCGCGTATCGCCGGGGGCGCTGTCAGAGGAAAACTATGAATACTTGAGGCAGCATGGATTCGCGGGGTCCATATACGTCCACACATGACAGTACCGCCTCATGTCCTGGGCCCATCGGCCATGCGGGCTAGGGTCAGGACCTATTAATTTTAGGTTCCCGAATGGTGTAACTTCTGATTCAATTGATGCAGGAGAACCTGCTCATGTCGAATATTTACTGGCTTTCAGGCTTTGTTGCACAAATAGCCGTGAGGGATTCACGTCGGGAATCCAGGATGTTACCCAGCTTGCATGAGCAAACCCCTACCGCAGAAATACAAAACCACAAACTGGCGATCCTATAACGCTGCCCTGAAGAGTCGCGGATC
>JABSSD010000101.1 GCA_013214575.1 Paracoccaceae bacterium
CAGGTTGCGGAGATCCAAATTCGCGCCGCAATTCTCAACGAATTCACAGCTCTTGGCATACCTGAAACTGTTACCGTAGGATAAGTCCGTCAGGGGTAAGGGGGAGCCCGACCTCAGGCCGATTTGTGCAACAAAGCCATCCCGAATGAGAAAATTTCCTGGTCTCTTGATGAAACGCGGCTGCGAGTCGTTTTGACATCCTGTAAACAGTGGGGACCTATGTGATCGGATCTGGGACGGGTACCTGCCGAGTGATCAGACGTCCGGGCCGAAGCCGAAGACTGCTAGGAGAGGGCTGGAATATCAGTTTGTCACCAAGCCATTTCGCCGCCTCAAGCCAACGCTGAGCAGTATGGTCTCAGGGTCAACTAACGCTCCTAAGCTGGAATACAATAGAGTTATCCAGCCAACGGGCGTTCAGAACAGATCCTGGCGTATGGGGTTCAGTGCCCAATGAATCTGGGCCGCAAACCTAAGCCGGTCAATGGCATTCTCCGGTGTCTTAGGTGGCAATCCTGCTTTGATCGCAGCGTTGTTTAGAGCCCGGCGTGAGGCGGGTCCAAATTGCCCGTCTCGGGTGACATTGATCCCTAGGCTCTGCAATATTGCCTGGGTTCCGGCATTGATGTCACTTTCAGTCAATTCGTCCAACAATTGTTGGGCCGCAGCGACCGCCTCCGGATTGTTGAGCGCAAGAACCTTGCCTGCGCGGGCAGCCGCGGAGCTGGTTGGAATACGTGAGGATAGTTGATTGAGGGCAATCCATGCTCCATTGGCTCCGGCCCAAGCATCACCCCGCTGCAATCCCATATCATTCCAAGCCAGCGCCTCGACCGCATCGCTGTCGGGCAGATCGCCCTGCATGATCATTCGGGCAATCTCGGCAGGCGCAGTAGGGTGGCCCAAATCGGCGGCCTGAGCAAAGAGACTTCTGGCCGCAGCGGGATCTTTGCTCAGACCGGCGATACCATCACGATGCACATAGCCCAGATTTGCCATGCCGTAGATGTCGCCGCGTTCGGCCGAGGCGTTGAGGTAGGATAACCCGCGTTTTGGCTGGGTCAGTTCTTTCGGCCCCCACAAATAGAAAACACCCAATTCGTTCAGAGAATAGGTATGACCCAATTCAACCGCGCGGCTGAGCAATTCGAACCCGCGTCTGCGGTCATCGGGGCTGGTGGAGCTGTTTAGCAGCCGCTTTCCGCGTGCGTGCATCGAAAAGGGGTCGCCCGCGGTGATACCCTTGTCCCACAAGTCGTTGGCCGATTGCTGGTCAAACGGAATAGCAATGACGTCGCGGTCAAGGTTGGGTGCAATCATGAGGTAGGCCAAGGCGTTATAGGCACGTACATGGCCCAGATCGGCGGCAGTTTGAAAAGCGGCAAAGGCCGCGACCAACCGCCCCTGACCCTGAAAAGCTCGACCCAGTTGATAATGAAACCTGCCTATTTTGGGGGCTTTCACAGTGGCCTCGCGACAGGCCGTTTCTGCTGCCGCTACATCGACTTCATTTGGGAACCGATACAGCCCGACGCCTTGCAGATCCAACAGATCTCCGGCCTCCAGATCGCAAGCTGACGCAACCATTTCCAAATTCAAGGTGATATTTCTTTCAATTTCGCCCTGCGCCAATCGCAGGACCATACTGTCCACACGGTTCACATCTTGGGTGTTCCGTGAAGAGATTTCAGCCAGTCTCGGAGTGTAGCTTAGGCTGAGCGCCCCACCGTTGGATTGCTCTATTGAGGAGACCCCGGATTGCGGGCGCGTCGTGATCGAAACTTCCGTTCCAGGTGACAAGAAGGGCAGGATTTCCGGGGCCAGCTCCAAGGACCGTCCCAGAGGTGCGGAAATTGTCAAAAGTTCTGGAGTGTTAGCCAAAGACAGGCCACGGTGACCGCCTTCATTTGGCTGAACCTCAACTGCTTGAGTGCTGGAGCGCACAAACAGCTTCTCGGTCAAAGTTGAGCTTTCCCAAGTGACCTGTTCGCTGTCGGTTAACCTGTAAACCTCTCCGCGTACAGCCGACAAGATTGTGATTGCATCGTCTTGAGGACGCGCGGGAAACTGCCGGATGACTGAGGCGGTGTAGGGGCTGTTGAAACCCGGATCACCATCCAGCGCGGTGGCACCGGGAGAGGTTGAGAAGGCCACTAAAGTGTTCAGCGGCGGGCGAAAGACATCAAATCCTTCACGGGCTTCAAACAGCTCAGCCCCTATTTCCGCAGTGACTTTGATATCCGGTACCGGGTTGTCGCGGCAGGAATCTAGCATCAAGATCTGACTGCTGGCTTTGCCACCCAGAATGGCTGACACTCTGTCCAGAGTGACCGACTGGAACGGCAGATCGTGAATATCCGTCAGCTCAGCATCGCTGGTCAACAGATAGTTGCGCCGCCCCAGCTGAATGCCGTGGCCAGCGTAATAGAAGAACACCTGTCCACCAACCCGGATGTTTAGCGCGGCCTGACGCAGCAGCGTTTCAAAACCGCGTTTGTCCAAGTCATAGCCTTCGTAAACTGTGTAGCCGAAGGATTTGAGCATGGCAGAAATTGCCTGCGCGTCCTTTAGTGTGTTGGTCAGGTCGGATATATGGGTATAGTTCTGAATTCCAACAACAACGGCAATTTCCGTTGCACCAGTTGATTTTGGCTTTTCGAATGCTGTCGTTGATGGAGCGGGTGCTGTGGTGTCAGCCGTTGCTGCAAGAGCGTGAGACGATATTGCTAATGCTATTGTTGCCAGCTTGAGTGCTAAGAATGTGGATTGGTTGGGCCGACGAGTCATCCCCAACTGCCTCCACCACCTCCGCCACCACCTCCGCCACCACCTCCGCCACCGCCTCCACCGCCGCCTCCACCGCCGCAGGCAGCAGGGCCGGCCAACGCGCGGCAAGTATCGCCGTCACCATAGGAAGAGCCACTAGCCTCGCCAGAGCTGGTGGATCCACTGTTTGAAATGCTGTTGGATACTTCTGGAGGGGCCGGTGACGGGTCTGAATTCACCCCATAGCTTTCAATCGGCGGGCATCCACCAAGTAAAGCTGTTGTAGAAAATAGAAAAATTACCTTTGAAACACGCATGAGCGATTCCCTCCGGGTTAAAACCAACTACCATGTAAGCTAGGGCTAAAAGTTTAGACGACTGGGGGATTTTGGCAAACCTCAGCCTTATTTTGTGAACCAGTCTATTTCCGGGGAACAATGTCAGGGCTGTTCAGTCGTGAACTAAGGGTTCTGGCGTATGAGGCTAGGACAGGCAGGAGTATTGGGCCTTATGATGTGAGCCGTGGCCGGAGCAAAGCTGAGCTAGCTGGTAGAGGCTAACGCTAGTGGCAGATACATTGCAGGCGGAAGGCCGAATGCAGCTTTTGCCAGCCTCGTCGGCGGAGGTACGAAAATTGCTACGGCAATCCAAGATGCGCTTCTTGAGAAGGAGAAGACACCTACAGAAATGCTAGCTGGCCTCCTTCTGATCACCTATTGCCTAAGAAACAACCTATTTCACGGTACAAAATGGCATTTAGGCCTTAGCGATCAATACGAAAACCTAGCCTATGGAACCCTTGTACTTGTTGAAACCCTAGGTTCATTCACTACAGAGCTTGGTTGATGCCAAACGGCGCAACGGGTCGACCAGTCCGCCGCTCATGTTCAGCCAACCGTCGCAGATAGCCCTCTGACCGAGCCGTCTGCCTCTAGGCCACATAGTCCTGAAAGTGCTCAGCGGTCGGGTCCCACTCATCCAGACCAAGGTACTCATTCGCAGTGGGCAGGGCCGCTCCAGCCACTGCCTCGGACGCGACCGCCATCACGCGCTTCAGCTCGCCGACCCGCGTGTAGTCGATCAGATAGCTATCATGCACTGACAAGACTGGAACGCCTTGATCCGAGAAGTGGCGGTGGACCCACTCTGATATCTGACTATCCAAGTACATCAGTCTGACCCCGTGATCCTTGAACAACAGGCCCGCTAGATGGGGCGACCGTTCAAGGAAAGCCGCAAGGAGCGTCTCGAGCTGCACATTGGTCAGGGTCTTAGCTGCATGCCCGGTCGAAAAACCGTCCCGGAGCCCCTTGAAGGCGGCATCCTTCGTGCCAGCGTTAATAGCCGTCAGCACCAGCTTCTTGATCAGGTCTCGCTGCAGCCGTGCCGGGACGCCGCCCAGCAGTCGATCAGAAACATCATAGGGATCACCGGTCAGTTGGACTCCGGCCTCAAGGCTCAGCAGCGAGATGTGCAGACCACGGAAATCGACTTCGACCACAGGCGTATCGTTGATAAAGATCTTGGAGCGCCAGCCACTGTTTAGACTCTGTCACCAGCCTCCGTAAAACCGCCCATTCAGGCCCCAGTCCGACCGACTGAAGAACCGACGGGTCCGCTGATGGTGGTGGTCAGTGGGGACATCGTCCACCCTGGGCTCATCCAGAACCGGGATATCGATGAAGGCGCCCGCGATGACCTCGTTATAGCGTCGAAGCTCCTCCCGCATCCTGACGATCTCATCGGTGTCGTCGTATTCGACTAGCCCGTCTTTTGCGTCCCGGAGCACGATACGTTCCTCGCCAGCAGCCCGCCCGACGTCATCACGCTGGAATGTCGCCTCAGCGAACCATCCCTGCAGCACCTCGGAGCCCCGGATCCTCGTTGTTCTGTTCCCCCTAACATAACGGCCTGAGTAGCTACCCTTGGCCAAGTCCAGCAGCCCAGCTTCGTTCAGGGATTGGATGATCGGGATGATCTTCTTGGAAATATGAATGGCGTTATAGCGGGACGTCGTGTCTCAGTAGTTCGATGACATCGAGACGCCGATGCAAAGCTCCGGGTCTTCCAGCCAAGCCACGTAGAGATCAAGCACCAGAACCCGCAACTGGTGGCGGAAGGCGGTCTTCGGCTTCGGCCCGGACGTCTGATCACTCGGCAGGTACCCGTCCCAGATCCGATCACATAGCCGAGCCACCTGAGGATGGTCCGACCAGCGGTGGACGTCGATGGGGCGGGAGTGCCAGGGGTTCTCTATGTGTCCGATGAGCTTCCCCTTTCTGGGGGTAAGGAAGGAAGAACCTGGGTCTCTCCTCTCCGCCTTCTATTCATTACTTATACCTATTACCCAGCACCTTAGTTCCTCCCACCCAAGAAGCTAGGGGCTCAGGAAAAATAGGGTAGCGGATCCCGCCCAAGAACTCGTGGGAGACAGTACAGGCACATCATCAATGGCCTGTTCTAGGAGCTGCTAGAGACCCGTCAGCGCGCTCAGGCAGTAGTGTGACGCGGGTAACTGCTAACGCTCACTGGGAGAACTAACTGGGGCATTCTGAGCCAGTCAGGGCCAGAACCTCGGTCGCTATTCTATGTCAGGAAGTACTGGCTGGGGTGGTAGGAACCCTTGCGCCCCGATGAAACCCAAGGCTTTTTCCGACAGGGACACCAGACTGTGGCGGTTACTGGGGCATTCTGAGCGAAGCGAAGTGCAGAACGAGGACTTCGGACGAGTGAAGCCTGGGGCATTTAGGACGCCTGAGGGGCGGCTTCCCGATCGCCGACAGACTTCGAAATCAGCCAGCGCCCCTCTGACCCACCCGGTGCTGGAGGCTGCTGGCTGGAGCGTTAGCCGGGGTTGGAGGGCGCTGGCCAAGGTTGGAGGTGTCTAGTTGGGGGGGCAAGTGGGGAGGTGGTTATTTCTAACGCTTCACCCAAATACTGCCATTCGCAAGCAGGCGCAAAAATGTGCATCACCTTACTGCTCATTCTCAAAGGGCCCGTCAGATGCACCGGGTATGATCAATTTCTCTTCGCGCATTTTTGTAACGAATGCAGGAGCATCTCCAGTGATGTGGCTTCCGTCTTCTTGAGTGATCCCATCGTGGTCGCTTGCAGTTATAGGGAGACCGGAGAGGTTTTTTCCCTAAGTAGAACTTCTCTCCCGATACCTTGGCGGCACCAAGTGAGATCGCTCTCATCAAGATATGCCCACTTCAGTTTCAGACAATCACCGTCCTCAAATATCTCAAAATCTAGCTTACCAAGACAAACTCCGTTCTCATCCTCAACGGTGGTGCAGTAGTCATTTACTTCATCAATCACGATGGTGACCGTCCGGCCATTTCGGCAAGAAAACGTATTTAGTTCCATCAATCAGCACCCTTCGTCAGTATCTAAAATGTCTTTCATAATATGCCGTTAGCATTCCACTCATTGAAGCACGCTGGTATTTTGGATCCATGATGGAGGCCGGAGAATTTGTTTGACCTCATAGTAGGTTAAGTTCCTTAGCTCCCGCCGCCACTGGATCCGAAATCAATAGTCTCTCTTTCAAGCTTGGCGACTTGGCGCTTCACGATAGCCCAGTATCTTTGGTCAATTTCGCTTCGCTCCAGCAGGGCAAGTTTCTCCGCAGATGCACCGGACAGTAGAGAAATGGTGCTTACTTTATCAGCCAAGGTGAAGTGGTCAAAATCGGGGATGTAGCTGGTTTTATCTCGATTGCACCGTGACTCACGATATGTTTTCACAAAACTCTTCACCTTAGATGGGCTTTGTTGCACAAATAGCCGTGAGGGATTCACGTCGGGAATCCAGGATGTTACCCAGCTTGCATGAGCAAACCCCTACCGCAGAAATACAAAACCACAAACTGGCGATCCTATAACGCTGCCCTGAAGAGTCGCGGATC
>JABSSD010000102.1 GCA_013214575.1 Paracoccaceae bacterium
AGCCATTGCACTCTTCGAACATCACACTGATTGGCGCGGGTGCCTGCGCCATGACAGCTTCCTGCGCCGTGACATGCTTTATCGGCCAATTCCCGGGACTGATACCGGCCAACGGTTCGAGACCCGTGAGATCACCGAGACGGATATTGTTCATGCTCAAGTCTGGTGCAACCGCAACGGCTTTCCGGACGCCGCCCGAGCCACCATAACGGACGCGTTTCACGCCGTGGCGGCCGACAACTCGGTCGACCTTTTGAATTATTGGTTGGGAAATCTGAAATGGGATCGTCAAGCGCAACTATCCTCCTGGTTGATGCGCTATCTTGGCGTTGAGGAAAGCGATTATGCCGTCGTGGTCGGGCGGCGCTGGATGATCTCTGCAGTAGCGCGTGCGCTTTCGCCTGGTTGCAAGGCCGATGGCTGCCTGATCCTCGAAGGGGTGCAGGGAGGCGGCAAGAGCTCGGTGTTGCGGATACTTGCCGGTTCAGAGTTCTTCGGGGGTGCCCTGCCGGACCTTTCCAGCAAAGATGCAGCTCAGTTCTTGCGTGGAAAATGGCTCATCGAACTGGCGGAACTGGCCTCGCTGAGTCGGTCAAGTTTTGAGGCAACAAAAGCCTTCATTTCGCGGCAGGAGGAACGTTACCGCCCGCCCTATGGGCGTACGGAGGTGTTAGAGCTGCGGCGTTGCGTCTTCGTGGGCACCACGAACCGCGACGATTACCTGCGCGATCCCACCGGAAACCGGCGATTTTGGCCGGTCATGACCGGAGAGATTGATCTCGAAGCCATCCGTCACGACCGTGACCAGCTCTGGGCCGAGGCGGTACACGCCTACAATTCCAAAGAAGTCTGGTGGCTGACGGGGAAAGTGGCCGAGGTTGCAGCACAGGAACAGGCAGAGCGCGGAGAGGATGACCCTTGGGTGGCAGCAATCCAAAGCTATTGTGACGGGCGGGAGGCCGTTGCCTGCAAATCTATCCTTGCCGAGGCGCTTGAAATCCCTGCGGAACGGATGAACCAAAGGGAATTCAGGCGAGTATCAGGTATTCTTAGAACTCTAGGATATCAGCGCGATGGCCAGTTTACATCCGGCGAGGAAAAAGGCCTGGCCCGTTATGTTCGCACCGGTTGAAACATGACATAAGTCCGGTAGATGAGAGCTATTCATCTACCGGAAAAATTCCTGCGGTAGACGAAGTAGACGAGTTTTTCATAGAGAGCGCCGGACTCGCTACCATACTGTAATTAAATCATTTAAAAGAGTTTCACCTGATTAGAATGGCCGTCGCCATTCTGCCCCACGAAGTCAAGGAAATCTCGTCTACTTCGTCTACCGCGTTTTATGAACAGAAGTGCATGCGGCAGATGATCCTGGCGAAGGGAGGGGGTGGGGTAATTCTCCAAAAGCTATTCGATCGCATACCCGCTCTCCTCTCACGCGCAGGTTTTTTTTCCCGGAAGTCAGAGAAAACGAGCGATGAAACTGGAAGAGCCTGGCGGAGCGGTTTGTTGTTGTTGGGAATTGACATTTCAGCTGTCATGTGTGGAAAATGCCTGCAAAAACAGCATATTAACTGCGGTCGATCTGGAGTCATCTCATACATGCGGGCCGTCGCCGGACACAGAACCTGAAAGGTAGGGAGATCAAATCATTTTTCCCTATTACAGGTTTCCAGCAAACCTGAGCCTTAGACTGCATGACGCTTGGACCAGATACGGGGAGCAGCAGTTTGGGTCCTTTCCTATGTTCTCCAGCATGCGGGTAATTCACACCCCGTGCCCGCTAAGTGTTTTAGGTTCGATGAGTGGTGATGTTAGGGTTGTTGTTGTTATATCGCTGCGCGCCAGCGGGGATTGTCCGTGCAAAATCGCCCGCCTGCCCGCCCTTCAAGTCGATTTGTGCATGGTGCAGCAATTGGGCCTTATCCTTCTCCGCTAACTTTTCAACGAACAGTGCAGCAAGCCCGCAAGTCTAGAACGAAAATGAGAGTTGGAACGCGGTGTTGTTTGAGGTGATCTGTTC
>JABSSD010000103.1 GCA_013214575.1 Paracoccaceae bacterium
GGGGCGCCACCCCCAAGTCTGCAGGGCAGCGTCGGTGTCAACCGATGCGCCGGGCAGACGCGGGAGCCTTTGGATGATTTTTCAGAGCTCTAGTCCACCCGCACAGTGGCGCGGGCTGATCTGCCCTCTCCGTCAACCACCACCAGCGCAGAAAATCCACGCCCCGGATTGGGAATCTCAAACTCTCGCAAATGCTGCCCTCGTATCACCGGCCGCCCGTTCGCCAGCACCAGAAACGGCGTGGCGCCGCCGCGCAGTTTCAGGGTCAGCGGGCCATCCTGCAGGGCCAGACGGGCTCCATCTGGCGGAAACAGCAATTGCGGAGCATCGCTGGGGCCATCAAATGCAGCACCGCGCGGGCGGAACCGGCGCAGCGGCTGGGGCAGCTCGGCAGAACTGACAATCAAGGTTGCCGGCGGCGGCGGGGGCAGCGGTTCAAAGTCTGGTTTCAGACGTCCAAAGGCCTCGAACAACACCGGCGCTGCCAGACCGCCGCCAAACACCCCCGGCACCGGGGTGCCATCGGCGCGGCCCATCCAGACGCCAATCACATGGCGGCCATCCCAGCCCAGCGCCCAGGCATCGCGGTGACCGTAAGAGGTCCCGGTCTTATAGGCCAGCACCCCGGCCCGCGCACCCTGCGGCGGCGCCAGCCCGCGCAGGATGTCCATCAACTGCCAAGCCGCTACATCCGACATCAACCGCCCCTGTTGCCGACGGACCTCATCCAGCCGCAGGGACAGTGCCGGCCCCTGACCGCCAGCGGCCAGCCCGGCATAGAGCTGCACCAGATCCTGCAAGGTGACACCAACCCCGCCCAGCGCAATGGCCAGTCCCGGCACCCCTCCGGGCAGTTTGGGTGTCGCCCCGGCGCGGCGCAGGGCCGCCATGATCCGCGGCGCCCCCAATTCGTTGGTCAGCTTGACCACGGGGATATTCAGCGACAGTTGCAGCGCCTCGCGCACCCGCAGATCGCCGCGAAATGCACCGTCAAAGTTCTGCGGCGCATAGCCGTCGAAATTCACCGGCCCGTCGTGGATCAGCGTTTCCGGGTGGACCAGCCCCTCATCGAAGGCCAACCCGTAAATCAGCGGCTTCAGCGTCGAGCCGGGGGATCGCAGCGCCTGTGTCATATCGACAAACCCCAACCGCCTGCTGTCGCGATAACCCGGTGATCCAACCAAGGCGAGCACCTCTCCGGTCTGGTAATCCGCCACCACCATCGCCGCCGACAGCCGCTCCCCCTGTTGCCGGGTCGCATCCCGCAGCAACTGCTCCATGCGGGCCTGAACCCCCGCATCAATGGTCAAATCAAAGCGCTGGGTTTCAGGGTCAGCGGCTAGCATCCGGTCGCCAAGATGAGGTGCCAGCTGGGCAAAGGGCCGCATCTTGCGCGGCATGGCCTCAGCCTGTGCCATCCGCATCTCGTCGGCCTCGATCACGCCCTGGCGCGCCATGCGGAACAAAACCCGGTCGCGAGCGGCGCGCGCCATGTCAGGCGCCCGGTCCGGGCGGCGCCGTTCGGGGGATTGTGGCAGCGCCACCAGCAGCGCCGCTTCCGAGGCCGTCAGTCGCTTCGGTTCTTTGCCGAACCAGGCCAGAGTGGCGGCACGGATACCTTCGAGATTACCGCCATAGGGCGCATGGGTCAGATAGAGCGTCAGAATCTGTTGCTTGCTGAGCCGCCGTTCCAGCGCCAGCGCCAGCCGGATCTGACGCAGCTTGCCCGCCCAGCGGCCGGTGCTGCCATCTTCCAACAGCCGCGCCACCTGCATGGTCAGGGTTGATCCACCCGACACCGCGCGGCGGTTCCACAGCGCCTGTGCCGCGGCCCGCAGCATGGCGCGTGGATCAACGCCGGTATGGGTCCAGAACCGCTTATCCTCGTAGCGCAGCAGCATCGACAGATAGTCCGGGTCCACCTGATCGGGATGCACCGCCAGCCGCCAGATGCCGGTGCCAACCGGATAGGCGCGCAGCAACTGACCGTTTCGGTCGCGGACCTCGATTGAGGTTTCCGCCAGGGTGACCGGCAATTCGGTGCGCTCCACCCAAGCGTTGAACGTGCGCTGTCCAGCGACCAGAAGCACGGCAATTGTGATGGCAAACGCCGTGGCCCACCATTTCCTTCTCTTACCCGGCCGATAGGCCGGGTCGCGCCCGACCTTCCTCCCGGAGGGAGGTCGGGCGCGACCCTTGCTGTTTTGCGGCTCAGTCCTCACCGGACCGTAACGCGGCCGGTTGCGGTGCGGGCGCGGTAGGCTGGGCGGTACATGTCTTCGACCGAGGCCGCCGGATGGTGGAAACTGCCCGGTGTCACCGCGCGGGCGATATAGCCCAGTGTCACGGTGCCAGTGCCGCGCAGATTGACCGCCGCCAGGAACCGATCTGAGCGGAACTCGCTATGCTCCGCCTCAGCCAGATCCAGCCAGTCCAGCTCACGCAGATCGCCCGAGCGCAGCAGGTTGGGATTGTCGATCTCAATCCCGGCCGGCAGCGGGTCATTGACCATCAACCGGGCGCCCAGATTCTCATGCGGGGAGATCCGCAGCACGGTGACAAACCTCTCGCCCACAGCAAAGTCACGGCGCTCAATCGGCGTCCCGTCCAAGGCGTAATACTCGCGCGTGATGGTGAAGCCGGTGCCGCCCGCCTGCGGCGCCACCTCGGGCACCCCCAGCGTGGTGAGGGTGATATCGGTGCTGCGCGTCGAGGCAACGGAGATCTCGATCACCTGACCGGTGGCATCCGCTTCGAGCACCTGCACAAAGGCACCGGCAACCGGCTGACCATCCACCAACAGCCCCGAATCCTCGGGCGTGTCGATCATCGCCTGCGCCGCCATCAGCGTCCATGCGGCCTCTTGCGTGGAGCGCGGACCGTTCGTGCGGATAAGGCGATTGCTCAGGTAATCCTGGTTGATCGCAGTGCTGCCCGCCTCGACGGCCAGCGCCAGAACCGCAGCAGCATCACGCAGGGGAGTGCCAAAATCAGCCCGCCACAACGAGGCCTCGGGTCTGGACCGGCCTATCATATCGGAGGCCCGGGTGAACATCTTGTCAGCCCGGGTCTGATCACCGTAAGACGCCAAAGCCGCCCCCAACTGGGCCGCCGCCAGTGGCGAGTCAAAGGCATCGCCTTTTACATCGGCATAATAGCGCAGATCGCCCATCGATGCGGCGCCTTCGCGGGCCAGCACCAGCAGCGCATAAGACAGTGCGCGGCCCCCGTGATCAAAGTCAGCCGCGTAATTCACCCGGTTGCGCAGGTTGTCCATCGCCTGGCGAAAGGCCTGATCCGGCACCATATAGCCCTGCGCCCGCGCCCGGCTGAGGAAATCACTGGCATAGGCATCCAGCCAGAAATAGCCGCTCTCGGCCCGCCACAACCCAAAGGCGCCATTGCTGGCCTGTCGGGTCAGCACCTTGGCGATGGCGTCCTGCACCCGCATCTGTACCGCCGGTCCATTGCCCAACCCCGAGGCCTGTGCCACCGAGGACAAATACAACAGCGGCATCGCCTTGGAAGTCACTTGTTCGGTGCAGCCATAGGGGTATTGGTCCAGTGAGCTGAGCAGACCGGGCACGTCGAACTTGGCCAAGGGCCCCGCCGACAGCACGGCGCGGCCAGTTCCGGCGCGCAGATTGGCAAAGACATCGGCGCTAAAGCGGAAACTGTCCCCCGACCCTAGCGAGAAGCGCCGGGTTTGCGACACCACCGGATCATTGGCCCGCACCGGCAGCCGCAACAGCTGCACCAGCTCTTGGCCGCTGGGGGTGGTCAGGGTCAGCTCAATTTCCGGATCGCCCACTTGCAGCGCCGATACCGCCAGCTCCAGCGTGACCTTGCCCTGATGGCTCAGCGTCACCGAGGCCGGCAGTTCACCCAGTTGCAGACCCGTCCCCAGCACCCGCGCTGTCAGCGCCATCTCGCCGCTGGGTCCATCCGCATGGACGATCTCCAGCAGCACCCGGCTGCTGTCACCGGGCGCCAGGAATCGCGGCCCCGAGGCCGTGACAACCACCGGGTCCCGCACCAGCATGTCCTGTTCGGCCTGCCCCACGGCGCGCCCGGACCAGGCCACAACCATCAGCCGCACGGTGCCGTTAAAGGCCGGCAGCTCAATCGGAAAGTCGACCGTACCGTCAGCGCCAACCTGCAACGGCCCCGAGAACACCGACATCAGATCCTGGGTCGGTGGTGGCGATTGCATCCGCATGCCGCTGTCAGCGTCGCCGCCCGAGCGCACCTGCCCAAGGGCTCCGTTCTGGCCGTCAATCAGGCGACCATAGATATCGCGCAATTCCATGCCCAGACGGCGCTGGCCGTAATAATGCGCCGATGGGTCCGGGCTTTTGAAACCGGTAAGGTTAAGGATACCAAGATCCACCGCCGCCACAGTCAGCCAGACCTCATCGTCGGCCGCGGCACCGTCAACGCGGATAGTGGCGATCTGCCGGCCCCGGGGGCGGGCCACTTCGGGCACCTCCACGGTGACGTCAAGCTGCTGACCGGGCTGTTCGATACTGACATGCGCCAGTCCAAGTGCGCGCGCCGGGGTCTGGTCAGTGGCCCCCTCCATTGGCTTGATCACCATGGCGCTGACATAGGCACCGCTGCCCCAGTCTTCGGTCACCGTCAAAGGAATCACCGAAGCGCCGGCAGGCACCTCGACCGCATGGCGTTCAATCAGCTCATTTGACATAACTGAGATCAGCGCGGTTCCCGCAGCGCGCGGCACGATGCGCAGATTGGCAGTATCACCGGGCTGATAGGTCTCGCGGTCCAGCGACAGCTCCAGCCGATCCGGGGATGAGGCCGCATCTGCCGGGGCGTACCAACCGGCGTAGAAAGCCAAGGCAGCCGAGACATGCCCGTCGCCATCCAGCCGCTCGATCACCAATTCATAGCGACCCCAGTCTACCGGCTGCGACAGCACCAGCGGTTCGCCTGACAGCGCGACCTCGCCCACGGCGATGCGGGTGCGGCGGGTGGTCGGTTCCCAGTTCCAGTCGCCGTATAGCTGATACCACTGATAATGGGTGCGCACCCGGTTCAGGGTCCATTTCACCTGCATTGGCATCGCCTGCAGATCAGGGTTCAGAGCGATCACGCTGAAAACCGCCTCGCTGCCCTCGCCGACAACATCCTCGAACATCGGTTTGATGCCAATGACCGGCGCATCCGGGCGCACCGCAACCGTCAGCTGTCGCTCGACCGGACGGGCCGATCCATCCGCCAGACGGGTGGTGACGGTGGCGGTCATCGGCTTGCCCTTGGTGGCACCAGTGGGGATGTCGATCCACACCGTGGCCAACCCTTGGGCATCGGTTGTATCGTTGCCAAAATAGCTGCGTTGGGTGGTGCTTTGCCCGTCGTAGCGGCCAAACTGATAGCCGCTCCAGCCCTCGACTGTTGCAGCGGCGCGCAGGCTGACATCGCCCTCGATCGTCAACCCGGCCCCCGGTGCGCCAAACAGGTAACGCGCCTCGATGGTCAGCGGTGCAGTGTCACCGGGGCGCAGACCGCCAGTGGGCAGTTCCTGGGTATAGTCGATCCGTTCGGGCAGAAAATCCTCGACCAGTATCTGGCGGCTGGCAAGCGCCGGTGCCTTGGGGTCGCTTTTGATGTCCAGACGCCACGAGCCACGCGGCGCCGAAAGCCCAACCGGCAGGGCAAAGACATGACCGCCCAACTGGTCACCGTCTGAGATATGGCGGCTGTATTCCACCCCGTCCGGGCGCGACAGAATGGCAATCAACGGCAGGCCCTCAATCGCCTGCGCCTTGCTGTCCCGGGTCAGGGCGGTCACGTTGATGACCTCGCCCGCGCGATAAGCGCCGCGATCCGTGGCCAGGAAGACATCCACCGGCCCCGGTGCCGGGCGGCCCTCGACACCGCGGTCCGAGAGGTCAAATCCCGGGTCCGTCAGCGACAGAAAGCCAAAATCCGTCTCGCCGCTCTGGGCCAGTATCATCGCCGGAGCAGAAGCCCCGCCACCGCGTGACAATCCGGGCGCAAAGCTGGCATAGCCGCTATCATCCGTCATCGCAGTGCCCAGCACCGCATTGGCCCGCGACACCAGCGTGATCTCGACCCCGGATTTGGCCCTGGCATCAGACAACCCGTTGATCTGCACATGCAGCCCATCGGCGCCCGCCATCGAACTGATCCCCAGATCCGACAGCACAAACCACTGCGTCGCCGCCGGATTGTCATAGGGATCTGCCCCCGGAATACGGGCGCTCAGGGCGTAGATGCCGACCGGCTGACCGGCAATTGCCTCGGCCAACGGCAGTCGGGTGGTCATGTCACGGTTCAGATCGCCTTGCACATCGGCGGATCCGGTCCAGACTTCCTGGGCAATTTCCTCCGAGAAATACTCGTCCTGCCATTGCGACAGCGGACGGCCAAACAGGCCCTCTTGCAGCGCCCGCAGCAGGTTGCGGTCACTGACCCGCCGCAGTTGCAACTCAACTTTACTCAGGTTGACGGTTTCAATCGGCAGCGCCGCCAGATCGGATTTGGGCAGCACATAAGAGCGACCGGGAAACCGCACCGAGGCAGAGCGGTCCCGAACATAATGGGTCAGCTCGATATCGCGGTACAGCACCTCGCCATTGGCCGCTGGCAATCCTCGGCGCAGGGTCACGCGGTAGCGCTGCCCATGTTCGGCGCCGTCGATACACAGCTGGCGACCGCTGGGCTCTGCCACCATGCGGCTGTCCGGCAGTTTCAGGTAATCGCCATAATCCACTCCGGATTTGACCAATTCCTCAGAGAACTCGATACAAATTCGCGGCGCGGCACTGTCGCTTTCGATGGTGCTGTCCTCGACCCGGAAGCCGTATTTGCCAATTGCAATGTCCAGCATTTCGGCGGTGGTCCGGCGCGGCTGTATGTCCTCGGCAAGGCGCAGGACCGGCAACATGTCACGACCACGGCCCAGCGCATCCAGCGCTTTGGCAGCCAGAACCAACGCAGTCGTTCGGGTGCCGCGATGCTCACTGCGCAAATAGCTGTTCACCGCTGCAGACAGGGCGCGCTCTTGATATTTACGTTTCTGCGAACTGTTCCCTTGGGTGATGCGCAGTAAATAATCGGCGTAATCGGCCCAAAGATCCGGGCGATCACCCAGCGAAACGGCCGCCCCCATCCAGCGCATTGCTGCGGTTTTATTGCCCTCCTGGGCCCGCGCATGGGCGACTTCGATCAGCTGATCCAGCTCATAGCTGCCCGCCGGATGGCGCAATCCGGTTTCGCGGGCAAGATCGCTGGCACGTGTCAAATCAGCCGGTCTCAGAAACGACAACTCAGAGCTGCGGATCTCTCCGATGGCGCGAATCGAGGCTGGTGTTTGGATCTTTTGGGCCGAAAAGGCCCCTACGTAAGGGCTTGATTTCCCAATCACACTCTTTGGAAAACAAGAGTTCGACCGGGAATTGAAGGAAAAACCCACACAATTGTCCTGACTTGCGCACACCCGGACACAGCTTTGCAGGTCGGTATCAAAAATTGATTGTAAATCAGAGCCATAGAAGTCGACGTCTTTGGTCGCGACAAAACGGAAGGGCGGCACGGCTGAGTCCGCCCAAACCGCTGAAATGGCAGACAAGCTCATGAAAATAAAAACTAAAATTCTAACGCACACAGCAAACATGGCACCCTCCAAATTTATCTCAGGCTGTCACGCGATTAACCACATGGCAAGGACGACGACGTAGCTAAGCAGGAATACCATTTCACGTTCTGAATTGATCTTGGGTGCTGACCCACCTGTATCGTCGCCGCTGGAGCCCATAGGGATGCCCATATCTGACAGACTTGCTCTCGAGCGGCGCGCCCGTTTGGCCGCTGAACGCCTGCTTGAGCTCAAGCAGGCGGAACTTTCAGCTGCCAATCGCAAATTGGGCCGTCATGCCCTGGCGTTGACCAAACAGATTGGCGCAACACAGGCCGAGGTTGCAACCTTCAGGGACGAAGTTGCAACTGTTCGGGGCGAGAATGAAAAGGTCAAATCCGACCTGCATGTGGCCAACGAAAAGATCGAAGTGGCCGAACGCCGGTTGTGGCATTCGATCCAGACCATCCAGGATGGCTTTGCCTTCTTTGGCGCCGACAGCAAACTGATCGGCGCAAACACCGCCTACCTCAATACATTCGAAGGCCTGGAAGAAGTCACGCCGGGCATTTCTTATGTGCGCATTCTACAGATCCTGACGGACGAAGGGCTGGTTAACACCGGCCAGCACAATCCCGATGAATGGCGCCTGATGATGACAGCGCGCTGGGTGTCCCCCACTCCGGAACCTGTGGTTATCCGACTGTGGAACGACAGTTACCTCAAGCTGATCGACCAACGTGGCCACGGTGGCGATGTCGTCAGCCTTGCCCTGGATATCACCTCAACGGTTCACTATGAGGAAGAACTGCGCACATCCCGAGAGCGGGCCGAAGCTGCCAACCGTGCCAAATCTGCCTTTCTGGCCAATATGTCTCATGAAATCCGCACCCCGATGAATGGGGTGGTTGGCATGGCAGAACTGCTGAATGACACCGAGCTGACCGATGAACAGCGGCTCTATTCCGACACCATCAAAAACTCCGGCGAGGCGCTGCTGGTGATCATCAACGACGTGCTCGACTACTCCAAGATCGAAGCCGACAAACTGGTGCTGCACAGCGAAGATTTTGACATGGAACGCTGCATCCATGAGGTTGTGATGCTGTTGCAGCCTACCGCCCGCGACAAAGGATTGGCGATGCTGGTGGACTATGACCTGTTCCTGCCAACCCGGTTTATCGGCGATCCCGGCCGTATTCGGCAGGTCCTGACCAATCTGGTCGGCAATGCGGTAAAATTCACCAAGGCAGGCTATGTGGCGCTGCGTGTCACCGGCGTGCCGGGCGCAGATGGCGCCAATTGTGCCATTCATGTCGCCATCGAAGATACCGGCATTGGCATTCCCCAGGACAAGATCCAGCATATTTTTGGCGAGTTCAATCAAGTCGAAGACGAACGGAACCGCCAGTTTGAAGGCACCGGTCTGGGGCTGGCGATCTCCAAGCGTCTGATCGAATTGATGGGCGGGTCCGTCTGGGTCGACAGCGAGGAAGGACAAGGATCATGCTTTGGCTTCCGGGTGCCGTTGCCAATGGCCGAAGGGGATCAGCCCCACACTGCGGAACTGCCCGCCAACCTGCGCCATGTGCTGATTGTCGATGACCTGCCGATGAACTGTTCCATCCTGCAGAAACAGATGCAAATGCTGGGAGCAGAGGTGACAACCGCACCCTCGGGCCGCGAGGCCTTGCTGCTGATGGACGACACCATCGATCTGGTGATCAGTGATCACCACATGCCGGATATGGATGGGGTGCAACTGGCCACCGCGCTGCGCCAAGGCGACTGGCCGGAGGTGCCGTTCCTGCTGCTCAGCTCAAACTCGAACTTTGCGCGCGACACCACCACCCAAAATCTGATCCAGGGGGTTCTGCAGAAACCAGTGCTTCGGAATGACCTGTTCGCCAAACTGGCGGCAATGGGCACGGTAGTTCCCGACAATAAGCCATTGGCCACTCCAGAGGCTGCCACCCCGTACACTGCCCCCCCCTCCACAGCGCAAACAGCGGTCAGCGAGACCCTTGAGCCCGCCCGCGAGGATCCGAGCCCAGACAGCAGCGCCCCGCGTCTGATGCGCATTCTGGCCGCCGAGGACAACAAGACCAATCAACTGGTGTTCCGCAAGATGGTCAAAGACCTGAACATCGACATCCGCTTTGCCAACAACGGGATTGAGGCCGTGGAGGCCTATAACGACTTTTCTCCTGACCTGATCTTCATGGATATCTCGATGCCCAAAATGGACGGCAAACAGGCCACCAGTGAGATCCGCAAGATCGAGAAAAAGTCCGGTCGCCATGTCCCGATCGTCGCCTTGACCGCCCATGCGATGAATGGCGATTCCGAAGGCATCTTAGCTGCAGGTCTGGATTACTATCTCACCAAGCCGCTCCGCAAAGCAGTCATTCACCAGCAGATCGAACGGCATGTCCCCGACGAAACCCAATCGGTCCAGCTCTAGTCGGGCCCCATCGTTACGGGCTGGCATAGGGTCGCAGAAAGACGGGTGCCTCCGCCGTCGACATCTCAGGCTGATAGGCATATCCGCCGACCACAAAATCCTGCAACGCCGCGGGATCACGCAAGCGGTTCTGAATGATGAAACGCGCCATGGCACCGCGGGCACGCTTGGCAAAGAAGCTCACCACCTTGGGCCCAGCCGCTTTGTCTTCCATGAACACCGGTGTGATCACCTTCAGCGTCAGCGCCTTGGGGGCGACGGCGCCAAAATACTCTTTGCTGGCACAGTTCACCAAGACTTGCGCCGCCGTCACCTGCGCTTGGGCATTCAGCGACAGGCTCAGCTGGTCGCGCCAATACTCATACAGGTTCTTGCCGCGACGCGTTTTCAGGCGGCTGCCCATTTCCAACCGGTAAGGTTGGATCGCGTCCAGTGGCCGCAACAGCCCGTAGAGCCCGGACAGGATGCGCAAATGATCCTGCGCCCAGGCCATTTCGTCATGGTCCAGCGTCGCCGCCTCCAGCCCGAGATAGGTATCCCCGGCAAAGGCCAGCGCCGCAGGTCGGGTGATGTCAGAAGCAGGATCATCGGCAAAATCGCGGAACCGGTCCCGGTTAAGCCGGGCCAGATCGTCGCTCAGGCTCATCAGCTTTTTCAACTCAGCCAGCGTCAGGTTTCGCGCGGTTTGGACCAGCCGAGACACATCCGCCTGAAACTCCGGCTGCGTCACTGCAACGGCGCGTTCTGCCCAATCCAGCCGCTTGGCCGGCGAGATAACAACAAGCATCCCGGTCTCCCTGTTCAAATTCGACATGCTTTAACCCTCAGTCCGTAAGATATTCAGAAACGCAGTGGCAAACCGGTCCGCCCGTTTATCACCAAGCAAACGCACAAGCCCCGCCTCATCGCTTGACCGCATCTGAGCCACCTTCGCCAACAGGCTGGCAGAGCAACTGAGCGGTTTTTCGGTGCCACTCTCGCCGCGAGACAACTGGCTTTGCGCCTCCAACAGCGCATCATACAATGTGCCTGCCGATCGGCCGGCCAGTTTGCGCCGAACTGGGTGAACCTCCTCGGCGGCGCCATTGATGACCGCCAGAAACAGATCGCCATAGCGCTCCAGTTTCTTCGCCCCCACACCACCGATATGCGCCATCGCATCCTGATCGCAGGGACGGGTTTCGGCCATCTCGATCAGGGTGCGGTCCGGGAAAATCACATAGGCCGGCACTGACTGTGCCTCAGCCAGTGCCCGGCGCTTGGCCTTCAACGCCGACAACAGCGGCGCGTCTTCTTCGGAGACCAGAGCTTTCACTGCAGGGCGGCGGCTGGCTGTTTTGATCGAATCCTTGCGCAGAGAGATCTGGGCCTCTCCCTTCAGCACCGGCAGCGCCGCCGCGGTCATCTGCAACGCACCGTGACGTTCGGGGTTGGGGCGCACCAAGTCATGCCCCATCATCTGCCGAAACACCGCCTGCCATTGTCGTTTGTCATATTCGCGACCGCAGCCATAGACCGACAGTTGATCATGTCGGCGCGCCCGGATTTTATCACTCTCAGTGCCGGTCAGAATATCAATCAGATGGCCAGCGCCAAACCACTCTTCGGTGCGCAAAATAGCCGAGAGCGCCTTGCGCACCGCGGTGGTGCCGTCAAACACCTCGGCCGGTGTGTCACAGAGATCGCAGTGCCCACAGGGCTCCGTTACCTCGCCAAAATAGCCCAGCAGGTTCTGGCGGCGACAGTGCAGCGCCTCGGCCAGCCCCAGCAGCGAATTCAACCGCCCATGATCAGCGGCGCGGCGCTCAGGCGGCGCCAGACCCTCGTCGATCTGGCTGCGACGCAGGCGAATATCATCCGGGCCAAACAAGGTCATGGTCTCGGCCGGGGCGCCATCGCGCCCGGCCCGGCCGATTTCCTGATAATAGGACTCGATGCTTTTGGGCAGATCCGCATGGGCGACCCAGCGAATGTCCGGCTTGTCGATGCCCATGCCAAAGGCCACCGTCGCCACCACAATCAACCCGTCCTCGCGGGCAAAGCGGGTCTCGACGATGCGCCGGTCCTCGGCCATCATGCCGCCGTGGTAGTGGCAGGCCACATGGCCCTCATCGCGCAGCGCCTTTGCCAGCGCTTCGGTCTTGGCGCGGGTGCCACAATAAACAATGCCCGATTGCCCCTTGCGGGCGGCGGCAAAGCCCAAGATCTGCCGACGGGGGCCATCTTTGGTGGCAAAAGCCAGATGGATATTGGGACGATCAAACCCGCCCAAAAAGATACGCGGCGGTTCGCCGTCGAACAGTTTCTCAACAATCTCGTCACGGGTTTCGGCATCCGCAGTGGCGGTAAAGGCGGCCAGCGGCACGTCCAGCGCCTGCCGCAGCTCACCGATGCGTAGGTAGTCCGGACGGAAATCATGGCCCCACTGGCTGACGCAATGAGCCTCGTCCACCGCAATCATGCTGACCCCGATACGCCGCAACATGTTCATCGCCGCGTTTGAGGCCAGCCGTTCAGGTGCCATATACAACAGCTTCAACCGCCCGGCCTCCAGGGCCTCCCATACGGCGTCGGTCTCTTCTTGGGTATTGCCGGAGGTCAGCGCCCCGGCCGCGACACCGGCCTCTTGCAGGCCCCGCACCTGATCGCGCATCAGCGCAATCAGCGGCGATATCACCACCGTCACCCCGTCGCGGATTAGCGCCGGCAGTTGGAAACACAGGGATTTGCCGCCGCCTGTTGGCATGATGGCCAAGACGTTTTCACCCGCGGTCACGGCATCAACGATCTCTTCCTGACCGGGGCGGAAGGCGTCAAAACCAAAGACGTCGCGTAAAAGTGGGGAAGCGCCTGGCAGGGCTGTCATCGGCGGAAAGCCTCGCGTGGGGGAGTTGTTGCTCGTTTGATCGTTACAATCTCACAAGCCGAATCGCACAGCAAGGGCCAGATGACCCCTACTTCTTCTTGTCCTTAAATACCTAATGCAGACCGCCAGTCAAAAGCGGCCAGTCAGTAGAAGGCAGAGATATTATTGGCCAGAATAATGCGCAGCGCATAGACCCCGATCAACACCACCAGCGGCGCCAGATCAATACCCTGCATATTGGGCAGAATGCGGCGAATCGGGCCATACATCGGCTCGACGACACGGTTCAGGAGATGCCAGATCTGGCCAACCAGCTGCTGATGCAGGTTGAGCACCTGAAAATTAATCAGCCAGCTCATGATGACATGAGCGATAATGAAGAACCAGACGATGTCGAGGACAAGCATCAGGATTTGGAACAACGACAACATCTTATTTCCTTCTTTGGATCCGACCCAGAGGTAATCAGCAACACCGCAAAGCGCAAGCCTTCCGCGAAGTTGTGGTTGACGTTGCCGCCAAAGAGCCCATGACAAGCGCAGTTTACAAAGGCCTTACCCATGTTCCCGATTGTCCGCCTGATCAAGGATCTGCTCCTTGCCCGCCGCATGCCACCGCTGCAGCTGACCGAGACCCATGTCTCGCATCACATCTGCTGGCCCTGGGATCTGGATATCTGGCTGGAGCTGAACAATGGCCGCGCCATGACGCTCTATGATCTGGGCCGCACCATGAACGCCCAACGGGTTGGCCTGATTGCGGCCATCAGCAAACACCGCTGGGGCATGACCATGGCGGGCAGCACTGTCCGTTTTCGCCGTCGCATTCGCGGCTTTGAACGGTTTGAGATGCGCAGTCGGGCGGTGACCTGGGACGACAAATTCATCTATCTGGAACAGTCGATGTGGAAAAAGAATGGCGAATGCGCCAGCCACGTGATGTTTCGCTCGGCGGTGACCGGCAAAACCGGAATTATCCCCCCGGCGCAGGTTCTGGCGGAAATGGGTCACGCCGATGCAGTACCGCCGCCAATGCCCGATTGGATCAAAGCCTGGTGTCAGGCCGATGCCACCCGCCCCTGGCCTCCGATGCAAGATGGGCTTGCCTAAAAGCGATGGCCGCTGTCATACCTGCTAAAAAGGTATTTCAGGGATGGCTATGCAGGATATTTCAACGCGCAAGCGCATTTGGGGCTGGTATTTCTTTGACTGGGCCAGCCAACCCTACCACACGCTGCTGGTCACCTTTATCTTTGGACCGTTCTTTGCCGCCGTGGCGGCGGACTTCTTTATGGGTCAGGGGCTGGCAGACGAGGCCGCCAAGGCGCAGGCGCAGACCATCTGGTCGCTATGCCTGACGGTGACCGGGTTGATCATTGGCTTTGGCGGACCATTGCTGGGGGCGCTGGCCGATATCTCAGGGCGGCGCATGCCCTGGATCATGGTCTTTTCCGTGATGTATGTGATCGGCGCGGCTGGGCTCTGGTTCATGGACCCAGAGGGGTCAAACCTGTGGTGGATGCTGATCAGTTTTGGCATTGGCTTTATCGGCGCCGAATTTGCGCTGATCTTTATCAACTCACAGCTGCCATCGCTGTGCGACAAGGATGACGTCGGTAAAATCTCGGGCTCAGGCTTTGCCTTTGGCTACCTGGGAGGCGTGGTGGCGCTGTTCATCCTGCTGCTGTTGTTTGTGGAACAAAGCAACGGCAAGACCCTGATCGGGCTGGACCCGGCATTTGGGCTGGACGCGGCCAGCCGCGAAGGCACCCGCGCTGTCGGTCCCATCACCGCCCTGTGGTTCGCGGTCTTCATGATCCCCTATTTCCTCTGGGTGCGGGACGGTAAAGGCACCGGCCAGCCTGGCAGTTTTGGCGGCGCCTTTCGACTGGTGGTGCAATCCTTGAAAAACCTGCGCAACCGGCCGAGTCTGGCCAGCTATCTCGGCTCGTCCATGCTGTACCGCGATGCCTTGAACGGGCTTTACGGGTTTGGCGGCGTCTATGCGCGACTGGTGCTGGATTGGGAGATCACCTCAATCGGGATCTTTGGCATCGTCGCGGCGATATCGTCAGCGCTGTTTTGCTGGTTCGGAGGCCACGCCGACCGGCGTTTTGGCCCCAAACCGGTGATCATCGTCTCTATTCTGGTGCTGACACTGGTCTGTACCATCATTGTTGGCATGTCGCGCGATCAATTGTTCGGGGTGCCACTGGCCCAGGGCTCAACCCTGCCGGATATGATTTTCTTTGGCTGCGGCGTGTTGATCGGCGGCTTCGGCGGAATCCTGCAGGCCACCAGCCGCAGCCTTATGGTCCGTCATACCAACCCGGAACGCCCGACCGAGAGCTTTGGCCTGTACGGATTGTCGGGCCGTGCCACCGCGTTTCTGGCTCCTGCGCTGATAGGGGTTGTCACCGCCATCACCGGCAGCGCACGCTTGGGCATATCACCAGTGGTCGTCCTGTTCATTGTGGGTCTGATTCTGCTGACATGGGTCCGCGCCGAGGGAGATCAGGATTGAAACAGCTTCTTGCCAGTTTGTTGTTCGTTTTTTACCTTACCAGTACAGCAAGCGGTGAGACCGCGGCCAAGCAGCTGTTCGGGGCCAAACCCAGCGGCTCAAACCAACAGCCCGCCGCCATTGGATCTTATGCCAAGGGCTGTGTGGCGGGGGCGGTGCAATTGCCCGAAACCGGAGCCACATGGCAGGCGATGCGGCTGTCGCGCAATCGCAACTGGGGCCACCCCGAGACCATTGATTTCATCGAAAAGCTCAGCCGGTTTGCGGCCAGACAACGGGGCTGGGACGGGCTGTATATCGGTGACATCAGCCAGCCGCGCGGTGGTCCGATGCTGTCTGGTCACCGCAGTCACCAGATCGGCCTTGATGTCGATATCTGGATGCTACCGCCCGACAAGCTAGACCTGAACAGCCGCCAGCGCGAGGATCTTTCGTCCATTTCCATGCGCCGGGCCAATGGCGCTTTTGTCAACAACAGCTGGACAACACAGCATCACGCCCTGTTGCGCGCTGCGGCCAAAGACAAACGGGTCGCCAGGATCTTTGTCTTTCCCGGTGCCAAGGTCCAGATGTGCAAAGATGAGACCGGCGACCGTCGCTGGTTGCGTAAAATTCGCCCCTGGTGGGGGCATCACTATCATTTCCACGTGCGCCTGAAATGCCCCAAGGGGGCACGGGGATGCAGCAATCAGGCAGCCCCCCCCAAGGGCGACGGATGTGCCGCTGCCCAGACATGGGTTGATGACATCCTGAACCCGCCGCCGCCAAAACCAGTTGACCCCAACGCGCCAAAACCTAAACCTCGTCGCGATTACACTTTAGCGGATCTGCCAAAACAATGCGCCTCGGTACTACAGTCAAACTAACGCTATGCCTGATTGTGGCCGCAAGCCTCGGGGTTGCGGTCCAGGCGGCCAACCGCAATGATGCCCCCAACAGGGCGACATATCTGGGCAGCTACACCTGGCGCATCAGCGCAGACTGGTTCGGCGGTCTCTCGGCGCTGTCGCTCAGCACCGATGGCGGCTCGATGACCGTTCTCAGCGATCGCGCCACCCTCGCCACGGCGAAAATCAACCGTGACAAGGGCCAGATATCTGGTATCGAAATACAGTCGGTGCATAAGCTGCGCGCGTCATCCGGCAGCGCTCTGAGGGGGCGGACCAGCGACAGTGAAGGGCTCGCCATTGCCCCGGATGGAACCATCTACATCTCCTTTGAGCGCGTCTCGCGGGTGGTGCGCCATCGCCAGGCAAGCGGTCGCGGCGAGGTGTTACCGCGGCCCAAAGAGTTCCGATCCCTGCCCATTAACAAGGCGCTAGAGGCGCTGGCCAGTGATGCGCGCGGGCATCTCTACACGCTGCCGGAACACGCTTTGAACAGCGAAGGCCAAATTCCGGTCTGGCGCTGGGACGGGCGCAACTGGTCGATGCCGTTCACCCTGCCACCTAGGGGAGATTTCTTTCCGGTCAGCGCCGATATTGGCCCCGACGGCCGGTTTTACCTACTGGAGCGCGACTATGGGCTTTTTGGCTTTCGCAGCCGCCTGCGGCGCTGGGATTTCACCAAAAATGGCCCTGTCAACGAGCAGATCCTACTGCAAACCTCCTCTGGCAGCCATGACAATCTCGAAGGGCTGTCGGTCTGGCGCGACCCCACCGGACGTCTGCGTGCCACGATGATCTCTGACGACAACTTCTTAATTTTGCAGCGCACCGAATTGGTGGAATACGCACTCCCCGACTAGCCCAGTCCCCGCAGGATTTGGATCGGCGATTTGGGCCAACCGGCCCGGCCCCAGAGCACAACACTTGCCAAACCAAGAGGTCTCGACTAGTTCAGCGAATTGCCTGCAAAAACCACCCATCAAGTTGCCGCTACCTTGTAAAAACGGACACCGAAAATGACACGCATCCATCTTCCCGGCATCATTGCCATGGCCATCATTGTGGTGGCCTCCAATATATTGGTGCAATTCCTGTTCGGCCAATGGTTGACCTGGGGGGCCTTCACCTACCCCCTCGCCTTCCTGGTCACCGATGTGATGAATCGTGTCTATGGCGAAGGGCCAGCCCGCAAGGTGGTGCTTATCGGCTTTGTTGTTGGCGTCCTTTGTTCACTGATCGGCACCCAGATCATCGGTGAATTTGGCCCGCTGGTAACCCTGCGTATCGCCATTGGCTCGGGCCTCGCCTTTCTCATCGCGCAGATGCTGGACATCTCGATCTTCTCGGCCCTGCGCCAGGGCGCCTGGTGGCGCGCACCGCTGGCGTCAACGCTGGTTGGCTCGCTGATTGATACCGCCATCTTTTTCACCATCGCCTTTTCGGCGGCGCTGATCTGGCTCGAACCAGGCAATGATATCTCCTGGGCCGGCCAAATGCTGCCCCTGCTCGGCTTTGGCCCAATGGTGCCGCTTTGGGTGTCGCTGGCCTGTGCAGACTGGATTGTAAAGCTGTCGCTGGCGCTGATCGCCCTGGTGCCTTTCCGCATCATCGTGGGGAAGCTCACCTCGAACACCACATGATTTTGTTTTGACATCTCCACTTTCTATGCCACGCTGACCCCATGCGTAACAAATGAGAGGAGGTACTCTATGTCTATTGGGAACTTGGAGTTTGGTGTCGGAACAGTTCGGGAGACTCAGCGCTGAGGCAAACCTTGGCACTTGCAGAAACTGAATTGGGGATCGCCTAACCGGCCCACCTCCGAAACTCAAGAAGGGCTGCCCGTTACGCTTTCGGTCAGCCCTTTTGATATTTTGAACCGATTACCCAACCGATTAATGTGACCCCTTTGGACAAATCAGCTACAAGGCCGACCTGACACTCCGGCTCAACAGACCCAAGGACAAGCCCCATGCTGCGCATCACCGACACTATTGCGCTGCAAGACTGGGAATTGAGCGAAAATTTTGTCCGCGCCTCGGGGCCCGGCGGCCAGAACGTCAACAAGGTCTCTACCGCTGTGGAACTTAGGTTTGAGGCAGATCGCAGCCCGGCCCTGACAGGACCAGTAAAGAACAGGCTCAGGCGGCTGGCCGGACGTCGCTGGACCAAAGAAGGCGCCATTGTCATGTATTGCGATGAAACCCGGTCGCAGCAGCGCAACCGGGATCTGATACGTGAAAGACTTGCCGATCTGATTCGCCAGGCGCTGGTCGCCCCCAAACGCCGCATCGCCACCAAACCAACCCGTGGCTCGGTCCAGCGCCGCATCACCGCCAAGAAACAGCGCAGCGTATTGAAAACGACGCGGGGTAAAATCGGCGATGACTGATCCGGCGATTGCGCCTGCGCGGCGCGCTGCTACTTTGCCGCCCAGTCAATTTGGAGAAAACCATGCGCCTCAACGGAAAAACCGCCATCGTCACCGGAGGCGCCTCAGGGTTTGGCGCCGGCATCGTGCAAAAATTCCTGGCCGAGGGCGCCCGCGTAATGATTGCCGACATCAATGGCGATGCGGCCCGTGAGATGGCCGAAAACCTCGGTGCCGACTGTCTGGCGCAAACGGTGGATGTCGCCAATGGCGCCTCGGTCAATGCCATGGCACAGGCGGCAATCGCAGCCTTTGGCCACGTTGACATTCTGATCAACAACGCCGGCATCAGCCATCGGCCAACCCCTCTGGACGAGGTCAGCGAAGAGGATTTTGACCGGGTGTTCAATGTGAACATGAAATCGGTCTACCTCACCGCCCGGGCTCTGGTTCCGCATATGAAATCGCGCCAGTCCGGCGCCATCCTCAATGTCGCCTCAACCGCTGGGGTCAGCCCGCGACCCAATCTAAACTGGTACAATGCCTCCAAGGGCTGGATGATCACCGCCACCAAAACGATGGCGATTGAACTGGCGCCACAGGGTATTCGCGTCAACGCCATCAATCCCGTGGCCGGCGAAACCCCATTGCTGAAAACCTTCATGGGCGAAGACACCCCGGAAAAACGCGCCCAGTTTATCGCCTCCATCCCAATCGGCCGCTTTTCCACCCCCGAGGACATGGGCAACGCTGCCTGCTACCTGTGCTCGGACGAGGCCAGCATGGTGACCGGTGTGGCAATGGAAGTAGACGGCGGTCGCTGCATATGAGCCGTGTAAACCTAACCGAGAAACTGGCGTTGTTTTCAACGCACTGGGATCCAAAAGTCGTTGCCGATTACAATGACAACGACATCATGGTGGTCAAGTTTCAGGGCGAATTCCCCTATCACTTGCACGAAACCACCGATGATTTCTTCCTCGTTCTCGAAGGTGAGATGGTGATGGACATCAAAGATGGCGACTCGGAAGTGGTCCGCGCGGGCGAACTCTATATCGTCCCCAAAGGCGTAACCCACCGCCCCCGCGCCGCAACGGAATGCAAAGTCCTGCTGATCGAACCAAAGGGTGAGCCCAACTCGGGCAACCCAGCAACTGCAGCGCCAAAACCAAGGATCTAGCGCCTTTCTTCTTGTCCTAAAATACCTCCGCCGGAGGCAGCGCGCCCCCCTTCCCTTTTTCACAGGACCCTGCAATGAAACCCGGCCCCAAGAACCTGATCACCGATGTCCCCGGCCTGAAAGTCGGCAATGCACAGGACGATGTTCTGAAATCCGGCACCACGGTGCTGACCGCGGATCACCCTTTTACAGCCTCGGTGCATGTGATGGGCGGCGCTCCGGGCACCCGCGAGACCGATCTGCTGGCTCCGGATAAATCAGTGGCCCGGGTGGATGCGCTCATCCTGTCCGGTGGCTCATCTTATGGGTTGGATGCCTGTAGCGGCGTGGTTGACGCGCTGCGGGCCGCAGGGAGGGGCTTCAAACTGGGGCCGGCGGTAATACCGCTGGTCCCGGGTGCAATCCTGTTTGACCTGCTGAACGGCGGCGCCAAAGACTGGCAAGACAACCCATATCACGCATTGGGCCGGGCGGCCTTTGACGCCGCCGCTGAGGATTTTGCCCTCGGCACCGCGGGGGCAGGCACCGGCGCCCTGACGGCTATGGTCAAGGGCGGCCTGGGCTCAGCCTCCTTTGTCCTGGACAATGGCATCACGGTGGGGGCGCTGGTTGCATCCAACCCAATTGGCGCGGTGACCACGCCGGGTGAGCGGCATTTCTGGGCCGCCCCGTTTGAGGTCGACGGTGAGTTTGGTGGTTTGGGGCCGGACCCCGCCGCCGGGCTGGGCCGCAGTCTCGACAGCCGCAAGATGGACTCCATGCTGGCGCAAGCGGCGGGGCTGCCGCTGCCCCAGGATCGCGGCAATACAACAATTGCCATTGTCGCCACCGATGCAACCCTCACCAAGGCCCAGTGTCAGCGGCTGGCCATTGCGGCGCATGACGGCATCGGCCGCGCCACGGTGCCGGCCCACTCCCCAGGAGATGGCGATTTGGTGTTTGCCCTCAGCACCGAATCCCGGGCGCTGCCCCCCACCGAATCTGACCTGTCGCTGATCGGCCATGCCGCATCATTGTGCCTGAGCCGGGCAATCGCCCGCGCCGCATATTGCGCCAATCCCATGCCTGGCGACCTTCTGCCCTGCTGGAAAAGCCCCGATTAGCAAGATCCCGCGTGTTTTTACTGATATACATCAAACTCGCGGCTGCTTCGGTTGACTAATCTGCCGCGAAGGCAAGTAATGCCTTTAGCCAATTGAACCGGAGCAAACCTATGAAACTACTCGCCGCAGCAGCATTTGTCAGCCTACTCGCCGCGCCAGCCTTTGCTGAGGGTGACATCGCCAAGGGAAAAAAGTCTTTTAATAAGTGCAAAGCATGCCACAGCGTCGTCTCGGGCGATGGCGAAGCCATCATCAAAGGCGGCAAAACCGGCCCCAACCTCTGGGGTCTTCCTGGCCGTGTTGCCGGCACCTATGAAGGCTTCAAATACGGCAAGGACCTTGTTGCTGCAGGCGAAGGTGGTCTGGCTTGGGGCGAAGAGACATTCATTGGCTATGTCACCAACCCAAAGGAATTCTTGCGGGCCGAAACCGGCAACGCCAAGGCCAAGTCGAAAATGTCCTACAAGCTGAAAAAGGGCGGCGAGGACATCTTTGCCTTCCTCGCAAGCGTCAGCCCGGCTCCGGTCGTCGAAGAGGTTGAAGAAATGGCAGAAGAGCCCGCCAGCAACTGATCAGGGCCCGCATCTGAAACGCCAGAAAGGTCGCTGCACCCCGCCGCGGCCTTTCGCTCCATTGCTTTTTGAGCCGCCAGATACTAGCGATTAACCTGGGTATGGTCTGATCCGGACAAATCCTGAATTATAACAATCGCGGACCTGGAATGAACACTTTGATCCCAGCCTGGGTGAATGGCACCCTGACCCCGACCGACAAGCTGCTCGCCCATGAACAGGGTCTGAAACACAAGGCGGTTTCAGTGTTTGTTGTCAAAGGTCGTGATATCCTGCTGCAGCGCCGGGCCCTGAGCAAATATCACACGCCGGGCCTCTGGGCCAATACCTGCTGCACCCATCCAATGTGGGACGAACAACCTTCGGCCTGTGCGGTGCGCCGGATGGAGCAAGAACTGGGCATCACCGGCCTGTACCCGGAATTCCGCCACCACCTGGAATATCGCGCTGACGTCGGCAATAACCTGATCGAGCACGAAGTCGTTGACGTTTTTCTCGCCCATGTGCACCACCCGCTGAAACTGGTGGTGAACCCGGAAGAGGTGATGGATACCCGCTGGATTGATTACCACGATTTACTGGCCGAAGTCGCCCGCTACCCAGAGCGCTTCACGCCTTGGCTGAAGATCTACCTGCAAAACCATGCCGATATCATTTTTGGCCCGGATCTGATTATCGCCTCCAAGTCCTGAACGCAGCGATACCAACCCCGCTGCCTTGCCCGAGACGCCCGATTGTGTTTTCTCTGCAATCAACGACTTGGAGGACTTTCATTGACCATTCTCATCGCTGGCGGCGGCATCGCCGGGCTGACACTCGGGCTGACATTGCACCAGATTGGCGTGCCGTTTCATATCTTTGAGGCCGCGGCCGAAATCAAACCCATGGGCGTCGGCATCAATCTGCAACCCAACGCGGTGCGCGAACTTTTGGATCTGGATCTGGCCGAAGAGCTGGAGGCCATTGGCGTCAAAACACGGCAATACGGGTTTTATTCCAAGCTGGGCAAGACCATCTGGGAAGAGCCGCGTGGCACCTGGGCCGGCTATGCCTGGCCGCAGTATTCGGTCCACCGCGGCGCCTTGCAGATGATGCTGTACCGCGTGTTGCTGGACCGTGCAGGCGCTGGCTGTATCACCACCGGCGCCCGCGCAAGCGGTTTTGAGAACACCGATAGCGGCGCTGTCCTGCTGCTGGCCGATGGCCACCGCATCGAAGGCGATCTGATTGTGGCCGCCGATGGCATCCATTCTGCCCTGCGCGCCCAGATCGCACCCAATGAGGGCGCACCAATCTGGAATGGCCGAATTCTGTGGCGCGCAACCACCCGGGCCAAGGCCTTTTTGGGCGGCGCTGCCATGGTGATGATCGGCCATGATGACGTCCGGCTGGTTGCCTATCCGATCTCCAATCCGGATGAAAACGGCATCGCCACCATCAACTGGATCGCCGAGAAAAGCTTCGATCGATCCGCCCCGTGGAAAAAGGAAGACTGGAACCGGGCTGCGGACATCAATGACTTCCTGCCCGTCTTTACCAGCTGGCAGTTTGACTGGATCGACGTTCCAGCCCTGATCAAGGGCGCCGAAGTGGTCTATGAATACCCGATGGTCGACCGGGATCCGCTGGATCAGTGGACCTTTGGCAATGTCACCCTGATGGGCGATGCCGCCCATCCAACCTATCCGGTCGGCTCCAACGGCGCGGGTCAGGCCATCATTGATGCGCGGCTGATCGGCGCCCGCATTCTCCAGCACGGCGTCACCGCAGCGGCCCTGCAGGCCTTTGAGGATGAGGTGCGCCCCATTGCCACCGGTGTGGCCCACGCCAACCGCTCAGGCAACGGTCCCGATGGTGTATTGCAACAGGTCGAAGACCTCTGTGGCGGCAATTTCGACGATATCAACAGCGTGATCCCAGTCGCCGAACTGGCCGCGCATGCCGAGAAATACAAGGCTCTGGCGGGGTTTTCGATCGAGGTTCTGAACGCCAAACCAAGCATCATCGCGGCGGGCGCCCGGGTCTGAATGGATCGCAACCGCGCCGCGCGTCAGCGTGGCGCCAGGCCCAAACCTGTCCTGGATATTCCGGCGCAGCCGGATATCCAGCAGGTGCGGGAGCCCCCGCTTCAGACCCCGATCACCGCCTGCACAGCCCGCTTCCAGCGGGCATAGGCCACTTCGCGGATCTCCGCCGCCAGTTGCGGGGTGAATTGACGGTCCAGTGCCCAGGTCTCGGCAAACCCGTCCTGATCGGGATAAATCCCGGCCCGCATCCCAGCCAGCCAGGCGGCGCCCAGCGCGGTGGTTTCCTGCATCACCGGCCGGTCAACGGCGGCGCCCAGCAGGTCTGACAGGCTCTGCATGGTCCAGTCACTGGCGCTCATGCCACCGTCCACCCGCAGGGTGACATCTATTTCGCCCCCCCAGTCCGCCCGCATCGCCTCCCACAGGTCACGGGTCTGATAGCCCACACTCTGCAGCGCCGCGCGCGCCAGTTCGGCGGCTCCCGAATTGCGGGTCAGACCAAATACGGCGCCGCGACTGTCCGGTTCCCAGTAAGGCGCGCCGAGACCGGTAAAGGCGGGCACCAGCAGCACATCCTGTCCGGGATCCGCCCTTGCGGCCAGCTCACCGGTCTGCGCCGCAGTGTCGATCATTCCCATGCCATCGCGCAGCCACTGCACCGCTGCACCGGCAATAAAGATCGAGCCTTCCAGCGCATAGGTGGGCTTGCCATCCAGCTGATAGGCGATGGTGGTCAGCATCCGGTTTTTTGACGCTACAGGCGTATCGCCGGTGTTCAACAGCGCAAAACAGCCGGTGCCATAGGTCGATTTCATCATGCCGGGTTGGAAACAGGCCTGACCGATGGTGGCCGCCTGCTGATCACCAGCCACCCCCAAAATCGGGATTTCGCCGCCCAGAAATTCCGCCTGTGTCACCCCAAAATCAGCGGCGCTGTCCTTGACCTCGGGCAGCATCGCCATCGGCACATTCAGCAAGTTACAAATCTCGGCGCTCCACTCCCCCTGACGGATATCATACATCAGCGTGCGCGCCGCATTGGTGGCGTCGGTCACATGCGAGGCCCCTCCCGTCAGCCGCCAGATCAGAAAGCTATCGACAGTGCCAAACAGCAGATCGCCCTTGGCCGCCAGATCCCGGCTGCCCGGCACCCGGTCCAGTATCCAGCTCAGCTTGGTCCCCGAAAAATAGGGATCCAGCAGCAACCCGGTCTGCTGGCTGATCATCGGTTCATGACCCGCCACCCGCAATGTCTCGCAGATTGAGGTGGTGCGCCGGTCCTGCCAGACAATCGCATTGTGGATCGCCTTGCCCGTCTTGCGGTCCCAGACCACTGTGGTTTCACGCTGGTTGGTAATGCCGATAGCGGCGATATCAGCCGCCGTGATATCCAGCTCCGCCATCACCCTGCGGCAGGTCTCAATGGTGCTGTTCCACAGATCCTCGGGATCGTGCTCAACCCAGCCAGCCTGCGGGAAATGCTGGGGGAACTCTTGCTGAGCGCGGCCCGCAACCTGCATCTGATCGTCGAACAGGATCGCCCGGGTCGAAGTGGTGCCTTGATCGATTGCCAGAATATAGCTCATGTCCGCCCCTTAATATCAGTGTCGAGGCAGACACTAGCCGCAAAATTGCTATCGCGACCAGCCCTTACTAAGTCGTTAGTACATCAACCGCGATATTGTCGATCAACCGAATGCCATCCATCCAGCTCGCCACCAGCAGGCGGGCCGGACGGTTTGGATACTGCAGCAGTTGCAACTGCTCTTCGCAGCGCAGATCAAAATACTCGGTATCCTTGAACCCTGCTTTGTCCAGCTGGTCGCGCGCCTCCGCCGCCAGCGGTGCAAAACTCTCTCCCCCCGCCAGTCGGGCTGCGACCTGCTGCATGATCGGGTATAGCTTTGCGGCGCGCTCCAGCCCCTCAGGCGAGAGCCGCAAATTGCGTGAGGACATCGCCAGACCGGAAGGCTCGCGCACGGTTGGGCAGCCAATCACCTCAATCGGGATATCCAGATCCCGCGCCATGCGCTTGACCACCATCAACTGTTGAAAATCCTTCTGCCCGAAATAGGCCTGATGCGCCCCGGTTTGCAGAAACAGCTTGGCCACCACGGTGGCGACACCGTCAAAATGACCCGGGCGAAACTCGCCCTCCAATACGTCGGAAACACCCGAGACCGAGACATTGGAAGAATATCCCTCGGGGTAAATCTGGTCGCCATCGGGCACATAAATCACGTCCACATCAAGCCCCGACAGTTTTTCGGCGTCCCTGTGCTCGGTGCGGGGGTAACTGGCCAGATCGGCGGCAGAGTTGAACTGGCGCGGATTGACAAAAATGGTGACGATCACCCGGTCACAACCGGCACAGGCGGCTTTGACCAGCGACAGGTGGCCAGCGTGCAGCGCCCCCATGGTCGGCACCACCGCAACCCGTTCGCCCGCCCGAATCCAGCCGGCATGTTTGGCGCGAAGATCGCTTAGGCGGCGCAAAATTGGGGCGCTCATGTCTTGGGACTCTTGTTGGGGGATTGATCTGCAAACACATGCTCTGCCGCAGGGAAGGCCCGCGTGCGCACCTCAGCCGCATAGGTGGCGATCGCCGCCTCGGCCTCAGCGCCCAGATCGGCATAGCGTTTGACGAATTTGGCTTTGAAGGCGGTAAAGAAGCCAAGCATATCATCGACAACCAGAATTTGCCCGTCACATCCGGCTGAGGCACCAATCCCGATGGTCGGGATCGCCAGCTCTGCGGTGATCTGATCCGCCAGGCTCTGCGGCACCTTCTCCAGCACCACCGAGAACGCCCCGGCAGCTTCCACCGCGCGGGCATCGGCCATCACCACGCTGGCCTGCTTGTCCCGGCCCTGCACCTTGTAGCCGCCCAGCGTGTTGACCGACTGCGGGGTCAGCCCGATATGGGCCATCACAGGAATTCCTCGGGCCACCAGAAAGCGGATGGTGTCAGCCATCTCCACGCCGCCCTCCAGCTTGACCGCGCCGGCCCCGGTTTCAGCCATCAACCGGGCGGCATTGCCAAAGGCCTGCTGCGGGCCCTCCTCATACGACCCAAATGGCATGTCGATCACCATCAGCGCAGCTTGCAACCCGCGCGCCACCGCCTGACCATGCAGGATCATCATCTCCATCGTCACCCCCAGGGTCGAGGGCAGCCCATGCAGCACCATGCCGACGCTGTCACCGACCAGCACAAAGTCGCAATGAGCATCCATCAACCGCGCCATTGGCGTGGTATAGGCGGTCAGACTCACGATGGGTGTTTTGCCCTTGCGGGCGCGAATATCCTCGGCACTGGGGGCCGTTTTTTTGGCAGTGGCGCTCATGTTGGTCCTGCTAGTTGTTCACCTTGCGCACATCTAGCAATTTACGCCGCGTGCTTCCAGTGCGCGAAATGTCCACATGGCCTTGATTACGCAACGCAAAGCGGGAACACTGCGCCCAAAGCGCCTCGGTTTCAGGCGCAGACAACCAGATGGGGAGACTGATTATGTCATTAAAATCACTAATTCTTGCGGCAAGTTCGGCGCTGGCGCTGACCGCCGGCGCAGCGGTAGCCAAAGATTCGATCATCGTCGCGATGCAGCTGGAGCCGCCACATCTGGACCCAACCAGCGCCGCCGCCGGGGCCATCGATTCGGTGCTGTATTCCAACGTCTTTGAGGGTCTGACCCGGTTCATGGGCGATGGTTCCGTGGTTCCCGGTCTGGCCAAAAGCTGGGAAATTTCCGACGACGGCTTGACCTATACCTTTAACCTGCAGGCTGGTGTGACCTTCCACGATGGCACCACACTGGATGCCGGCGACGTGAAATTCAGCCTTGACCGGGCCCGCGCCGAAGACAGCACCAACGCGCAAAAGGCGCTGTTTGCCGATATCTCCGAGGTCACTGTGGTTGACCCGCAGACCGTCAAGATCACTCTGGCAGAGCCAAACGGCAGCTTCCTGTTCAACTTGGCCTGGGGTGACGCAGTGATTGTCGCCCCTGAAAGCATCGACAATATCAAGACAAATCCGATCGGCACCGGCGCTTTCAAGTTCGCCAACTGGGTGCAGGGCGACCGGATTGATCTAGAGAAAAACGCCGATTACTGGGGCACCCCTGCGATACTGAACAGCGCGACGTTCAAGTTCATCAGCGACCCCACCGCCGCGTTTTCCTCTGTGATGGCCGAAGATGTGGACGCCTTTATTGGCTTCCCAGCGCCAGAAAACATCCCGCAGTTCGAAGCTGACCCCCGGTTCCAGGTTCTCGTTGGCTCGACCGAGGGTGAGACCATCCTGTCAATCAACAACAAGCAAGCGCCATTTGACAATGTGCTGGTGCGTCAGGCTGTAGCCCATGCCATTGACCGTCAGTCCATCATCGACGGTGCGATGTTCGGCTATGGCACGCCGATCGGCAGCCATTTTGCGCCACACAACCCGGCCTATGTGGATCTGACCGGCAATTCCGCCTATGACCCGGAAAAAGCCAAGGCGCTGCTGGCCGAGGCCGGCCTGGCTGATGGCTTTGCAACCACTCTGCACCTGCCGCCGCCCTCCTATGCCCGTCGCGGCGGCGAGATCGTCGCTGCACAGCTGGCGCAGGTTGGCATCAAGGCCGAGATCATCAATGTGGAATGGGCCCAGTGGCTGGAAACCGTATTCCGGGGCAAGAATTTTGGCCTGACCATCATCAGCCACACCGAGCCGATGGATATTGGTATCTATGCGCGTCCTGAGTATTACTTCCAGTATGACAACAAGGGCTTCCAAGAGCTGATGGCTGACCTGAACGGCACCACCGATCCCGACAAGCGGGTGACGCTGATGCAACAGGCGCAGACCATCCTCTCTGAAGATTACGTCAACGGCTATCTGTTCCAGCTGGCACAGCTGAGCGTGGCCAAGGCCGGGGTTCAGGGGCTCTGGACCAATGCGCCAACGCAGGCCGCCGATCTGACCGCTGTCAGCTGGGCCGACTAAACCCATCACATCGCGTCAAAGGCCCCGGAGACGGGGCCTTTTTCAATTCAAGCCCCCTCCGGTGGTGGTTGGCCAAACAACAACCCGGATCGGATTGTGCCCCGTGCAGGGCCTTTTTTCGCATTGGCGCGCAACCCGCACATATTTCTGCTATACCATTGGCAACAGACGATTTTTCATCTGTGATCTCACGTTTCTCTTACGATCCCTCTGGACCTTCTCAAGGCGCCCTTCTAACGTGCCGCCAATGATAAGATATTCACTCAAGCGCTTGCTCTCCCTGATTCTCAGCCTGGCCGTCGCCTCGCTGGTGATCTTCTTTGTCATCGAAATAGCACCGGGAGACCCGGCCTCGTTCATGCTGGGGATCAATGCGCAGCCCGACACGGTGGCGGCGCTGCGCATTGAACTGGGTTTGGATCAGTCCAAATTTGCCCGCTACGCCGATTGGGTCGGGGGCATGGTGCAGGGTGATTTTGGCACCTCATACACCTATCGCACACCGGTGGCCGGGATGATTTCCGACCGCTTGTGGGTGTCGCTGCCGCTGGCGCTTTATGCGCTGATACTGTCAACGCTGATCGCCTTTCCAGCCGGCATCTATGCCGCGTCGCGTCGCGGCAAAACCGGCGATATGGCCGTGATGGGCGCAACGCAGCTGGGCGTCGCGGTGCCGAACTTCTGGTTCGCCATGATGCTGGTGCTGATCTTTGCCATCAACCTGCGCTGGTTCAATGCCGGTGGCTTTGCCGGTTGGGACAAGGGGTTACTGGCCGGGCTGCATTCGCTGACCCTGCCGGCCATTTCACTGGCGCTGCCACAGGCCGCCATTCTGGCACGGGTGATGCGCTCGGCGCTGCTGGATATTCTGGGCGAGGACTTCATGCGCACCGCCCGCGCCAAGGGGCTCAGCCGCCGTCAGGCCTTGTGGCGGCACGGGTTGCGCAATGCAATGATCCCGGTGCTGACCATCATCGGGCTACAATTTTCATTCCTGCTGGCAGGGGCGATCATCATCGAGCAGGTGTTCTATCTGCCGGGGCTGGGGCGGCTGGTGTTTCAGGCGATCTCGGCCCGTGATCTGATTGTCGTTGAATCGGTGGTGATGCTGCTGGTCTTTGCGGTGATTACCGTGAATTTCCTGGTCGACCTGGCCTATGCGGCCGTTGACCCAAGGCTCAGGAACCGGACATGAGATTTGCCACCCTTCGCGCCCATTCATCAATGAGTAACCATCCATGACCCGCAATCTGATTATAGGCACGGCTTTGTCGTCTCTGGTGCTGCTGGCGGCGCTGGTGTCCTTTGTCTGGACACCCTTTGACCACGCCGTGATGAATATCCCCGCCAAGCTGCAAACGCCAAATCTCAGCCACTGGCTGGGCACCGACCATTTTGGCCGTGACATCTTTTCAATGGTTATGGTCGGGGCGCGCACTTCGATTGCGGTGGCGCTGGTGGCCGTGGGCATCGGCATGAGCATCGGCATTCCCCTGGGCCTGACCGCCGCCGCCCGCAGTGGCAGCGGGCTGGACGAGCTGATCATGCGCGGCAATGATCTGGTGTTTGCCTTCCCCTCGCTGGTGATCGCCATCCTGATCACCGCCATCTTTGGCGCCGGCGCGGTCAATGCGATCATCGCCATCGGCATCTTCAACATTCCGGTCTTTGCCCGCATCACCCGCGGCGCATCGCTGTCGCTGTGGCAGCGCGAATTCATCCTCGCCGCCCGGGTGTCAGGCAAGGGCCTGGCGCGGATCTCGGCTGAGCACATCCTGCCCAATATCGCCAACCTGCTGATTGTGCAGGGCACTATCCAGTTCAGCCTGGGCATTCTGGCCGAGGCGGGCCTGTCTTATGTCGGCCTTGGCGCCCAGCCCCCCACCCCCAGCTGGGGCCGGATGCTGGCGGATGCTCAGACCATGGTCAGCTTTGCCCCCCATCTGGCGCTGATCCCCGGCAGTGCAATCATTGTCACCGTGCTGGGCCTGAACCTGATGGGCGACGGCTTGCGCGACTGGCTGGACCCCAAACTTCGGGTGGCCCGCACATGAGCCTGCTGGATATTCAAAACCTGTCGATAACAATCGCAGGCATTCCTATACTGCAGCACGTATCACTGTCGGTCGCTCCGGGTGAAATCGTCGCGGTCACTGGCGAAAGCGGCTCGGGCAAGTCGATGACGGCGCTGGCGGTGATGCAATTGCTGCCCGAGGTGGCCGAGGCCAGCGGCACCATCTCACTGGGCGGCAGCAATCTGCTAGAGCAGAGCGAGGCCCAGATGTGCGCCCTGCGTGGCGCCTCAATCGGCATGGTGTTCCAAGAGCCGATGACCGCGTTGAACCCGGTCCAGACCATCGGGGATCAGGTGATGGAAACCATCCTGATCCACAAGGCGATGCCCAAACCCGAGGCGCGCCAGCATGCGATCGACATGTTGACGCGGGTCGGCCTGCCCGAAGATCGCTTCCCGCTGAGCCGCTTCCCACACGAGTTGTCAGGCGGTCAGCGCCAGCGGGTGGTCATCGCCATGGCCATCGCCCTGCGGCCCAAGCTATTGATCGCAGACGAGCCGACAACAGCGCTGGATGTCACCACGCAGGCACAAATTCTGACGCTGCTGAAAGACCTGGTGCAGGACTATGGCATGGGGCTGCTGATGATCACCCATGATCTGGCGGTGGTGGCGGATCTGGCCGACAAAATTGTCGTCATGCGGCGGGGCAAGATCATCGAAGCCGCGCCGACTCAGGAGCTGCTGAGCAATATGCAGCAGCCCTATACCCGTATGCTGTTTGCCGCCTCGAACCATCAGGTGACCCTGCCGCCGACCCCCACGTCGAAGCCTTTGTTGCAGGTCAAGGATGCGGTGCGCGACTACGCCCTGCCCCGGAGCTCGCTGTTTGCAGCGCCCGGCCGCTACCGCGCGGTCAACAAAGTCAGCTTTACCCTGAACCAGGGCGAGCGGCTGGGGCTGGTGGGCGAATCCGGCTGTGGGAAATCGACCCTGACACGGGCCATTCTGGGGCTGGAGCCGCTGCAGGGCGGCGAAATCCTGCTGGCTGGGCAGCCCGTCACCCCCAACCAGGGGGCTGAGTTGCGACGCAAAATGCAGGTGGTGTTTCAGGATCCCTTTGGCAGCTTCAACCCGCGTCACCGGGTCGACCGGCTGATCACCGAACCGTTCTATCTGTTGAACGATCCCCCCACCGGCAGCGCCCGCCAGGAGTTGATCGCTGAAACGCTGATCGCGGTTGGATTGTCCGCCGCTGACGGGCGCAAATACATCCACCAGTTCTCTGGCGGCCAACGGCAGCGCATTGCCATCGCCCGCGCCCTGATCACCCGGCCGGAACTGATCCTGTTCGACGAGGCGGTCTCGGCGCTGGATGTCTCGGTTCGCGCCCAGATCCTCGACCTGCTGGTAGAGCTCTGCGAGGCCTATTCGCTGACCTATCTGTTCATCAGCCACGATCTGAACGTGGTGCGCACCATCACCGACAAGGTTTTGGTGATGAAGGGTGGCGAGATCGTTGAACAGGGCCCGACGGAAGCGGTGTTTTCCGACCCACAGCACCCCTATACCCGGACGCTGTTGGCGGCGGCACCAAAACTGCCCGACCTATCTCGTAAATCGGTTGTCGCATGAGCCTGACACTGAGCCTTATCCTGCCACGGGAACGGGCCTTTCTGGCGGCGGCACTGGCGCCTTATTTCGGCGAGGTCGCCCCCACGGCGGGCGTCAATCCGGACGAGCGCGCAGACCAGTTCCTGCACCGCAAGGACGTCACCGCCTTCTGGATCAATAAGAACGCCGCCCGTATCGGCTTTGCCATTGTGCTGAACTTGCCGGATGACCGTCGCGAACTGTCAGAGTTTGCGATTTTCTCTAAACACCGGCGTTTGGGCTATGGCTATGAGGCGGCGCAGATCCTGCTACAGGAATTCCCCGGCCGCTGGCGCATGGGCCTGTCCGCCCACTCAAAGCAGGCCGCCGCATTCTGGGGCACCTGTCTTAGCGGCATGCCCGGCGTGCGCGAGCTGCACCAAGGCGCCCCCTATACTGAACACCAGATAAAAAGCTACACTTTCGACATAGCAGGACCTCATGATGACTGACGTGCAATCCCTTTGGTTTGACCCCACCACCTGCCTGATTGGCGGCCAGTGGAGCGCCGCGGCCAGTGGCGAAACTCTGACGCTGGTGAACCCATCCGACGGCAGCGATATCTGCCAGATCGCCCGGGGCGGCAAAGCCGACATCGACGCCGCAGTGCAGGCCGCCAATGCGGCCCTGAATGGCGACTGGGGCCGTATGACGGCGCTGGAGCGCGGCCGCATCCTGACCCGCATCGGTCAGTTGGTGCTGGAGCGCGTCGACGATCTTGCCGTGCTTGAGGCAATGGATGTGGGCAAGCCGCTGACCCAGGCCCGCGCCGATGCCGTGGCACTGGCCCGCTACATGGAATTCTACGGTGGTGCGGCCGACAAGGTGCACGGCGAAACCATCCCCTATCTGGATGGCTATACCGTCTACACATTGCGCGAACCACATGGCGTGACCGGCCATATCGTGCCGTGGAATTATCCGATGCAGATCATCGGTCGATCGGTTGGCGCAGCGCTGGCGATGGGCAATGCGACAGTGTTGAAACCAGCAGAAGAGGCCTGCCTGACGGCTCTGGCCTTTGCCCATATCGCGCAGGAAGCCGGGTTACCGGCCGGCGCGCTGAATGTTGTTCCGGGACTGGGGGCTGAGGCCGGCGCTGCGCTGTCTTCGCACCCGGGTGTCCAGCACATCTCGTTCACCGGATCAGTTGCCACCGGAGCCCTGGTGCAGCAGGCCGCAGGCAAAAACGTGGTTCCGGTCACCCTGGAGCTGGGCGGCAAATCCCCGCAGCTGGTGTTTGACGATGCCGATCTGGATGCGGCTTTGCCGTTTCTGGTCAATGCCGGCATTCAAAACGCAGGCCAGACCTGTTCGGCCTCCTCACGCATACTGGTGCAGCGTGGTGTCTATGACGAGGTGGTCGCGCGGATGAGCGCAGCCTACGGCGAGCTGACCGTTGGTCCCGCCGCCGACGACCTTCGCCTGGGGCCACTGATCTCGACCCGGCAAAAGGATATTGTCGAGGGATTTATGGCAAAAGGCGCCGATCTGACCATGGCCGCACAGGGCAAAATTGTGGACGGCACCCCCGCAGCCGGCGCCTATGTTCGCCCGACCCTGTTTGCCGATGTCCCTGCCGATCACCCGCTGGCACAGCAAGAGATCTTTGGCCCCATTCAGGTCATCATTCCCTTCGATACTGAAGAAGAGGCGCTGGAGATTGCAAACTCTACCGAGTTTGGCCTGGTCGCCAGCATCTGGAGCCGTGACGGGGCGCGGCAGATGCGGCTGGCCAAAAAGCTGCGCGCGGGCCAGGTGTTTATCAACAACTACGGCGCTGGCGGCGGGGTTGAACTGCCCTTCGGCGGGGTCGGAAAATCCGGTCATGGTCGCGAAAAAGGCCTTGAGGCCCTGCTTGGGTTTTCCCAACTGAAAACCGTTGCCGCACACCACGGATAGGTCATCAAAACTGCCGCATTGTTTCGCACGCGAAACAATTTGCGGTAGTATTGCGGCGCCAAAGCCGCGACGATCAAAAGCGGAGCGGGGAGTTAAACGATCACCCGCATCCGCTTTTGCTTGCCGAGGCCAAACACCCGTTTATAGCGCTCGATCTCATCCCTAGGGCCCAATGCTTTTTCGGGGTTGTCCGACAGTTTCACCGTCGGGCGGCCATTGGCCGAAACGGCTTTGCACACCAGCGAGAACGGCGCCAAACCCTGATCCGGCACCAGCCCGCGAAAATCATTGGTCAGCAAGGTGCCCCAGCCAAAGGACACATTGACCCGACCGGAGAATTTCGCATGCAGTTCGGCGATTTTCTCGACGTCCAGACCATCCGAGAAGATCACCCGTTTCTGGCTAAGGTCCTCGCCGCGCTCATGCCACCAGTTGATGGCGATCTCGGCGGCGGTGGCCGGATCACCGCTGTCGATACGAATGCCGGTCCATTGGTTCAGCCAGTCCGGTGCATTGTCGAGGAACCCCTTGGTGCCATAGGTATCTGGCAAGATGATGCGCAGATTGCCCTCGTGTTCGTCGCTCCAGTCCTGCAACACGTCATAGGGGGCCTGCGCCAGCGCCGCATCATCCTCGGCCAGCGCCGAATAGACCATCGGCAGCTCATGGGCATTGGTGCCAATCGCCTCCAGCTCGCGGCGCATGGCAATTTTACAGTTCGAGGTACCGGCAAATTTGCCCCCCAGGCCCTCGCTCATCGCTTGAACGCACCAGTCTTGCCACAGGAACGAATGACGGCGGCGGGTGCCAAAATCGGCAATGCTCAGCCCGTCAATCTGGCGTAACCGCTCAATCTTTTCCCAAACCTTGGTCATGGCGCGGGCATAGAGAACCTGCAGTTCGAACCGGTCCAGCCGGTTCAGAACGGCGCGGCTGCGCAGTTCCATCAGCACCGCCAGGGCCGGGATTTCCCACAGCATCACCTCGGGCCAGCTGCCTTCAAAGGTCAGCTCATACTGATCACCGCGGCGCTCCAAATGATAGGGAGGCAGGCGCAGCCCTTCGAACCATTCCATGAAATCCGGCCGGAACATCTGCCGTTTGCCGTAGAACGTATTGCCGCGCAGCCAGGTGCTTTCGCCACGTGACAGCGTCAGGGTACGGATATGGTCCAATTGCTCGCGCAGCTCACCCTCGTCGATCAGATCGGCCAGCGGCACCTTGATCGAACGATTGATCAGCGAAAACGCCACCTGAGTGTCCGGCTTGTTGCGGAACACCGACTGGCACATCAGCAATTTATAGAAATCAGTGTCGATCAACGACCGTATGATCGGATCAATCTTCCACTTATGATTATAGACCCGGGTTGCAATATCCACCGGCGACCTCATTCGTTGGTTCAGTGACTGATAAGGCAGCGCGGCGGCAGGAGCAAGAAAATCAGCAGCTTGAAGGGATCTTGAGTGCTGCGCCATATCGTTGCAGGACCGCCAGTAGGTCATTGCGGTTCAAGGGTTTACTCAGGAAGTCGTCCATCCCCGCCTGCAGGCAGGCGGCGCGGTCGCTGTCAAAGGCATTTGCGGTCAGTGCGACGATCACCGGCTGGCTGCCGCCACCGTCGCGAATGACGCGAGTGGCCTCTAGGCCGTTCATCACCGGCATCGACATATCCATGAACACCAGGTCTGGCTTGGTCTGCTGAACCATTTCCACTGCTTCGCTACCGTTTTGCGCAAACGTCAACTCGATGGGAGCATCGCGCAGGAATTTGCGCATCACCAGCTGGTTTACCTTGTTGTCCTCGGCCACAAGAACCCGCATCCCAGACGGGACAGATGGCGCGGAAGAGGCCGCAACTTCGGTGTTCAGCGCGGTTTCAGACAAAGGTTTTGCGGCGGCCAGTTCCAGCGTCACCGTCAGGCAGGTCCCCACCCCAACCTCTGAGATGACAGCGATATTGCCCCCCATAGCCTTGGTCAGTTTACGAGAAATCGCCAGCCCAAGACCGGTGCCACCATACCTGCGGGTGGTGGCGGCATCGGCCTGTGAAAAATGCTCAAAGATATGATCTAGCTTATTTTCTGGGATACCGATGCCGGTGTCTTTGACCGAAAATCGCAGGATCAATGCATCCCCTTTGGGCTCGATATCCAGCGCCACCCTCACCTCTCCGGTATCGGTGAATTTGATGGCGTTCCCAACCAGGTTCAGCAGAATTTGACGTATTCTGCGGTCATCCCCGTGAATTCTCCTGGGGATGTCCTTGGCAGCATCCAGAACCAGCACCAACCCCTTTTCCTGCGCTTGCGGTTGCAACAGACGGAGCGTTTCCTGAAAGCTTTCGTGGATGTCAAAGTCAACGCGCGAAAATACCACCTTGTTGGCATCCAGTTTTGACAGATCCAGCACATCATTGATCAGCGCCAGAAGGGTCTTGGCAGAGCTTAAGATCGTACTGGTATAGAGCTGCTGGTCTGCATCCAGCGAGGTGCACTCCAACATTTGCGCCATGCCGATAACACCATTCATTGGGGTGCGGATTTCATGGCTCATGGTGGCAAGGAAGTCCGCTTTGCTCCGCTCTCCTTCCACCGCAGCAATCCGCGCCTGTTCCATCTCATGGGCATGCAGACGGGCCGCAGTCACGTCACGTTCAACCGCGACAACGGTTTCCACTTCACCGTTGTAGCCCCGCACCGGAACCTGGTTGGTCTCAATCCAGATCAAGGAACCATCCTTGCGACGGCTTTGGATCTCAACCTGAAACGGCAGCCCCTTTGCCCGGTTTTCCAGCAATATTCCGGCCGCCTCCTGCTCCACATCTTCACTCGCCAAAAGTTCAGTGGGGGTGTGTCCAACCGCCTCGGAAAACGTATAGCCAGTGATCCGGGTAAAGGAGTCGTTCACCCAGGAAATCTTGCCCTCCCGGTCGATCAGGAACACACTGTCGTTGGCGTGCTCGGCCACCAGAGCCAGACGCCTTGCCTGCTCTTGTTGCTCCTGTAACAGAGCGTTGGATACTTCCAATTGCTGGCGGTGCTCAAACTGTGCTTTCAAATGCACGCGGGTGCGGTGAAAGTTTCCAACCATAAATCTTTGAAGCCAGATCATCATTGTATATAGCATGACCAACCCGGCCAAGTTTATATGCATATGGGTATCGTTTTCAAAGGTACCCATCACTTCTGCTGCCAAAATGGCGAGAGGCGCTAGGCCATAAACCGTCAAGCGGGCGATCCCGGCGATGCGGTTATAGGGCAGCACCAGCCCGGCGTTGATGGTCGCACAGATCAGCAACCCCAGCGCAAAAAGGGGCTCGGCGCTGTCGTGCTGTGCATGCCATGAAATCCACACGCAGGCTGCTACGGTCAGGGCCTGTGTCGCCGCAGTAACCGCACTGAACAATGACAGCTTTCGAAACGAGTGGCCGCGCTCCAAAAGGCGTGGAATGAACCGCAAATAAACGCAGTCGGCAACATCACCCAAGACCGCAAGGACCAGTGCCATCAGCGCCATACGCGGTGAAATCAGTTGCCAAAGAACGATACCGGTTGCAACGGCAAAAATTTGACGACTGGCAAAGTGCCGAATGCGGCCTCTTGCATAGCGCAATAGTAGATTTGTCGGGTTGTAGATCCGATGATAGTCGGTCGACGCGCCCAGGGATGCACCTCGCAGTTCAGTCATCATCTTTACCTGTGCGTTATTGCCACTTCGCAACGTTTTTAGAGCTACGACATTAATATTTCACACTCACATCTGACCAAGCGTCACCCCGGCATTTTTCATGTTCTCCAGTGCGGTGTTTAGCGACCCGTCCATGTCAATGGCGCGACAGGCCGCCAGTTCGACCCGGACCTTGAAGCCAAGGCGCACAGCGTCAAGCGCAGAAAAGGCGACGCAGAAATCTGTGGCCAGACCAACAATGGTCAACTCCTTGATCCCACGCTCGTTCAGGTAGCCCTGCAATCCAGTCGGGGTTGTCTGATCGTTTTCAAAAAACGCCGAGTAGCTGTCGATATGAGGGCGATAGCCTTTTCGGATGATCAGGTCCGCATGGGTTTGCAGGTCGGAATGAAACTCTGCCCCTGCGGTGCCCTGCACACAATGGTCCGGCCACAAAACCTGCGGTCCATAGGCCATTGATGTGGTGTCAAACGGAGCTTTGCCATCCTGCGACGAGGCAAATGATGAATGTCCCTTAGGGTGCCAATCCTGCGTCAAAATCACCGCGTCAAAATCCGCCATCATGGCATTGATCGCCGGTAGGATTTCATCCCCACCTGGAACCGCCAGTGCGCCGCCGGGGCAAAAGTCATTCTGGACGTCGATGATGATAAGCGCATTGGTCATATTGATCTCCCGTTCTGGTCCGTCTGGCCTAGGCAATGACGGGTCGCAGGTCAATGTGAGCGCCAATCTGACTTGTCAGCGCCTCGCGTGAGGTGATTATCGGTGACAGTTTTCCGGGTGGTCTGATTGAAAAGCCCTGTTGCTGCCCTACAGGTCCAGATCACTGTTGGCTTTTGCCCTGGCCCCAAGACCCCACCCCCTTGCCCTTGGATCGCGTTTGTTGGGACCGCAAAGACTGCTGGCAGCGGTCAACGTCATGCTGCAATTAATTTATGGTACAGCTGTTCAATAAATAGTACATCCAGTCAAAAAGCTCCTGATAGCCGACCCTGTCAGGACGCGGATATCCGCACATGCCAATTGGGAGGGAACTAAATGGCGACTATACTATCTCTGACGATCTCATTCGGGATTGTAATGGCGCTGGCGCTGGTGGCGTTTTGCGTCTTCAAATGGTGGAATTTGCGGGTGATCGGTGTCACCCCGGTGCCACTGTTCACCTTCATCGCCATTTTGTTCACCTCCGGGCTCGATGTTGGGCTCATCATGTTCCCGCTTGGCGAGTTCCCAACCTATGCTGACACTGCCAATGCAGCCGACTACGGCTTTACCAACCCGCTTTCGATTGAGTTTGGGTTCTGGGGCTTTCTGATCTGGAGCTTCTACTTCCTGACCAGTTTCTATTTTTGTGTCATTGAGCCACGGGTGAAGTTTTTTGAAATCCCGGTGGTAAAGGTTTTGAACAACATAGTCATCGTTGCCACCTGCGCCTTCACGGCCAGTCTGTTTTTGATCTATCTGCCGTACTACATGCCCGAAATCGGTGACGGCGAGACAGTGATCACCACATTCTATGTGATCGTATTCTGCGTTATCCTGGCGGCCGCATATTCCAGTACCGACATCAAATTTGTCAAAGTCCTGAGCGTCGGATCGACGTTCCTGTTTCTTGCCTTGATTGCCTTCATGTGGATTTACGCCGGCATGAGCTTTGGTGATATGGCCCTGAACCTCAGCGATCTGGCATCTGGGTACTTTGGAAACATCCATAAATTCGCGTCTCCGATCAACGATTACCACGAGTTTTACCTGTTCTGGTGGTTCGCCTGGTCGATCATGATTGGTCAGTTCACGGCGCGGTTTGTCGGCGGGTTGCGGGTTCAGTATCTGTTGCTGGCGCTGCTGGTTATCCCATCCATCCCATTGGCGATCTGGTTCTCGGTGCTGTATTTCTACTTTGCCAACGGCATCGACACCACCGGTGTTCTGAACATCGCCATGATCATTGTTGGGGTGACTTTTGTCATCAACTCGCTGGACAGCCTGATCCGCCTTTACTGTGATAATATTTCGCTGACCACCGACCGGTTTGGCAAAGCGACTTATGTCGCTGGCAACGTCGCTGTTCTGTTCGGCCTGACGCTGGCCTTTCAAAGCCAGTGGCTGCAGATCCAGTGGATTGGTGCCGTGGTTGTCGGCATCTATGTGGTCTGCGTCGCCTATATCTTGTTGACCAAGCGGGCCGAAGTTGCTGCCATCAAAGGGTCACCAGAGGAAAATAAGCTCGATTTCGAAAAGATCGAAACGACCCACTGATCGCAACGGGCCTGCTCCCGCTATTCTCTGCGGCGGGGGCAGCCATCCATATCTCGATCACAACAGGCCATCGCGGCGGTCACGGCGCATATCGCGGGGTGGCTAGCCCCTAGGCTGGCTAGCGGACATGTGAGGTCCAAGCACCGGCCCCCGCTGCTGCGCCCGTAAATAGCCCTATCAAAACGCATTTCGCACCCGATAACGGGTGCGGAATATTTTGGTGCCATTGCGTTGATCTATGGTCGATGCGCAAAACGGTGCGCATCGCTGCACAGGTTGTAGAGGGCCGATTAAGGCTGCACAGCTCTCCTTGAATTCAAAAGAAAAAAACTGGCAAAACTGCGCATTAATTTGCACACACTTTTCCCATAAAACTGCACAGTAGACCCATAACTTTGCACGCGTCCTCGGAATAGAAATTCCTTAGTTTCAAACCCCTGAGGATTCAAACCATATAGGGATTCAAACCGCATTTTCGGAAATTTGAAAAGGGGATTTCTCCCTCATACAGATCGGCACGCCTCACGGTATCGCCTTTTTCCTGACCTGATTGGCTCGTGAGGCATTGTTCTGGGCAAGTCCCTTGATCGGTTACCCTTGGCAATGGCGTCTCTGTATCTTTCTCACCGAGCCGGTGGAACCTTCCGGTAACGAACGGCCCTGACCGGACCTTGCCCATGGTTTGCCATGCTGCGACGCCGCCCGTTACTCGGGACCTTGGTGGATGGCGCAGCATTTTCACCTTGGCAATGACGGCAGAGCGGGACAACGTTGCCGTTGCCAATTATCTGCAGGCCACGGTAAGGTACGTATCCAATTGGGTAGTACGGGACTGTAGTTTGCGGCCAAGCAGCAAATGATCTGGCATGAAAGTAGCGGGGGCAATGTAATTGTCTGACGTCAGCGCTTGTGGGTCCAAATAGCCCTATTTGATAAGAGAGTGTTCTTGGCTCATCGTAACCACTGAGGAGTGGAAGATGAGACAGACAACTGGAACACGCAAAAGCCCTGGCGAGAAGATCGTCAAAGATA
>JABSSD010000104.1 GCA_013214575.1 Paracoccaceae bacterium
GAAAACTAACGCAGTCAGCTGAACAGAACTTCAGAACCAGACAGCGGTTATTGGCTTAGTTTTGGGGGCGACCTGAGCTCAATGGGCATCGCCCTCCCCCGCCCGTGATAGACAGCAGTGTCAACGTCGAGTTGTCGGTGCAGATGGGCTTGCCTATTGGTGAAGTGACCTTCGTTGTTCACGGAGTCTGCTGCGGTTTAGCGGGCCTTCCAAACCGCCACAGGGATCAGTGAAACTGGTGCTTCCGGCCCATTCTAGGCATTCGTGACCACCGCAGAGAATGGCTGGTTAGAGCCCATTTTGACAAATGCTGCACCCAATATATTTTGGCTTGAAACAGGAATTTCAGACCTTCACAGTAGATGATCAAACCTCATTGATCTCCGTTATTATTAACCTTTATGTCCCAACACTGTTCTCAACAAAATATCAAGGCTGGGTGCCCCATCCAGCTAGCAGTTTTGACATCCGGGTAAGCCCAACATCCAATTTTGCAGAGGCACCGCCGCCAACCCCTAGTCGGATGTGGTTCGACAGCCCATAAGCACTGCCCGGCAGTAAAAATGTCTTGTATGGATCAGCCAGCAGGCGTTTTGCAAAGACGTCACTGTCTATTCCCTCTGCCAGTCGAGCCAAACCTATCAATCCGGCCTCGGGCCGGTGCTAGGACAGTATCGGCTCGACGGCAATGTATGTGTCCAGATATTCAAGTGTAGCGATGCTGTCGCGTCGCGCCTTGGCCAAAGCCTGGCTTAGCCGATCTGGACGCAGAGCAACTTCAGCGATCACTTCCCCCATGACATTCATAATTTCACTGCTGTTTTCCCGCAGGATGATCGCATCCATCACCATGTTTTTGTCGCGGCAGATCATCCAGTCGGTGCGCAGCCCCTGCAACCCCAAGGCCTTGGACACGCTGCCTGTGGTAATGCCGCGTTCATAAATGCCTGCAATTGACGGCGCCCTGTCGGCAGTCCATTCTAGACCGGCATAAACCTCGTCTACGATCAGCCAGGCGCCAACCTTGTCAGCAATCTGCGCAATCCGATATAGGTCTTCTGTGCTCAACAATTTGCCGGTTGGGTTGTTTGGGTTGGTCAGGAAAATCAGCCGGGTTTTCTCGGTGACCAGCTTTTCCAGCTCATCCAGCGGCAAAGCCCAGCCTGCGGCTTCATCTCTTTCGACCAGCTTGATCGTGGCTCCTTTGGCCTTGGCCAAAACTTCGATCTGCGGCCATCCAGGTGTTTCTGTGACAACCTCATCCCCGGCTTCGACTAGCTGCATGAACGCCAGGTAATTGGCTTCGGCAGCGCCAGCGGTGATCAACACATCGTCGGCTGTACAAATCTTCCCCAAACCAGCCTGATCAATGACACGCTGGCGCAGGGATGGCAGTCCCCGGAAGGATTTTAGGTTCCAATCAAGTGACATTTCGGGGTCGAGATCATCGAGAAAATCACCCAGTTTTGGTGACTCGGCCAGCGAGAAACCAATAAATGCCTCGGGATCTGTCTCGGTTGTATCTAGCAGATACTGGAACAGAGTATGAATCTTGACTTTCATTTGTGACCCGCGATGGTTGCAGCAACTTTGAGGGGGATCCTATGCAAGCCAAAGGTTATTTGAAAGGGCGGCCGATCTCGTTGCATGTTCTGGACTACGGGCTGTTCAAAGTGCATGCAAACGGCAGAGTTATCGGCATTTGCGGGTTTCTGATCCAGACAGACGCAGGCGAATCCATTTTGGTCGATACCGGGTTTCCGCAAAAATATGCCGAGGACAAAGCCGCGGCGACTGAACAGGACAGGCTGTATGAGTTTGGCGAGGTTCTGGAGTGTGAGATGGTGAATATGCCTGCAGCCCAGCTTGCCTTGGCAGGTATCAAACCGGAACAGATTGATCTGCATATCCTGTCTCACACCCATATTGACCATGTTGGCGGTCTTGGTGATTTTCCGCAGGCTCCGATTTTGGTATCAGGCGCAGAGCGGCGTTTGCCCAAGCCGCTTTACTGGGGCGATGTCCAGCCGCTTGAATGGCCAGATCAGGAGTATCTGGTGATCGAAGACGACGTTGAGGTCGGCCCTGGGTTTCGTGTTCTCACCTCACCGGGCCATGCGCCGGGCCAATTAGCGCTCATGCTGGAACTGCCAGAGACTGGGATGGTTTTGCTGACCAGTGACGCGATCTCGCGGCCCGCCGAAATCGACGAGAAGTTTGCCGGGTCCTGGAACGAGACCAAAGCCATTGTCAGCGCAGATCGCTTGATGAGTTTGGCCAAAGAAACCGGCGCGTTTGTGATCTATGGGCATTCGCCCGAGCAATGGCCAACGCTCAAAAAATCGCCCGAGGCATATTACTAACGCACATCCCGCCCCTGGTTGAGAATGATGATATTGCCGCTGGAAATATCCCCGGCAGATGAGATCAGGAAAGCGACCCAGTTGGCAATTTCAGACGGGTCCATCGCGCGTCCGTGTGGCATCGCCGAAATTGCCTGTTGCAAAACCTCATCCGTCAGCACATCAAACAACGGCGTGGTGGTCATGGCTGGAGCAATCGAATTAACGGCGATTTTTTCTGCCGCATACCGCCGCGCAAGGTCTTTGGTCAAAGTGTCCATCGCGGCTTTGCTGGCGCGGTAATGTGGTGGATCAAAAACGTCAAAATTGTAGGCGCCGTTGGACGAGATATTGACGATTTTGCGAACGCCGGGACGGTCCATCATCAAGGGAACCGCTTGCTGGCAGCAATAGAACGCCGAATTGAAGTTTATCGCCATTTGGCTGGTGAGTTCCTGTGCCGGGATATTCGGGAAGTCAGACATCAGGCAGGTTCCGGCATTATTGACCAAAGCATCCAATCCGCCGTGCCGGGACTTGATGTTGGCAAATGCCCTGGCAACTGCGGTGGCATCTGTCAGGTCTACGGTCAAACTGTGAAAACCAGCGCCGATGGAGGTTGAGGTTTCTTCGAGTCTTTCGGCGGATACGTCTAGTCCGATTACGGTCAATCCGTCTTGCACCAGCTTGAGACAAATCGCGCGCCCCATTCCGCCACCTGCTCCTGTAATAACCGCAATTTTACCCGACATGATGATCTCTAACCTCAAATTTTCTATTGCAGATTTATGGAGGACGCTAGACTTGGAAATCCCGCTTGTACAGACAACTTCATGCTTGGTTGTTCCCGCTCGAAGTGGCTTTTCGCTGCAGTTCGTATGAATGTCAGCAGTGCCCGTCCTTACCAACCTGTCACGGAAAACGAACGGCAGCATTTTCCGCACAGCAGGAGTTGGTGCATTACGCAGCGAACTTCCGCTGTCCTCCCTTTATGCCGAAATGTGCTTGGTGCAGCAATCAAGCCACTTCCCTCTCCCCTCACGGTCACTAACGGCCCAAACCTGATGGGATGGATGGCTCCTGCTCCAACCGACGTCGCGATGCGTCATACTGCAAGTGTCAAAATTCTTAATTGAGAGGAGCCACCCCATGCAAGTTACAACAATCGGCATCGACCTGGCCAAGAACATTTTTCAAGTTCACGGGATCACTGAGAGTGACGAGGTCGCCTTCAACCGGCCTCTGCGGCGCGCTCAGGTGTTGCCGTATTTCGCGCGGCTTTATACTTGCCTCGTTGGCATGGAAGCTTGTTCTACAAGTCATTACTGGGCGCGCGAGCTGACCAGGCTAGGCCATGAGGTTCGGTTGATCCCACCCATGTATGTCAAACCATAACGAACAGATCACGTGTCCGGAACAAAACTGACCGGCTTTGCTGCTCCTGTGTTTTAACGGCGACTGTTCTCATCGTCGGACGAGACGCGGCCTCAGCAATCGCTTCGGCGTCAGCAGCATCGTTTTTATGCCGCTTGACGAAAGGCTTCACATAGATCGGCGGGATCAACTTCACCTCATGACCGAGCGCTCCGATCTGGCGCCCCCAATCATGCGCGGTCGCGCAAGCCTCCATGGCGACCTTGCAGTGTGGTTGTCGCGCAAAAAAAGGCATAACTTGTGCCCGAGACAGTTTTTTCGCGGAACAAAACAGTGCCGTCAAATGATGCCCCGTGCACCTGAAAACTGCGCTTTGCCAAGTCTAGTCCAATGATTGCGACCGTTTCCATTGTCGACTCCTCCGTTTCTGGCCAGATAAACTGCACCAGCTTGGCACATTCCGATGCCGTCGGGAGGGGGCATCCACTCCATCACTTTCCGCCCTTAATGTCGAAATGTGCGTGGTGCAGCAATCTGAGCACTTACCTCTTCCATCACGGTCAAGAACGGCCCTGACCGGGCTTTCGCATGTCGATCTGATGCTGCGGTGCAGTTTCCGCAGACCGGCCATTCGTGCTCAGTGCAGCATTCTCACGGCTGTCGTCGTCGGTCAGTATCCATATCAGGGCACTGTGAAGGCACCCTGACACTTGTTGTTCTCAGCGTGGCATCGCTGTGAAGTCCCGTCCACCCAGAGAAGTCAGGATTGAGGAAGCCACTGCGCCAAGCGCGTAATAGGAAGTCGCTGCCGCTTCGGCGCGCGACAGATAGATCATCTGACCTTCGCGGCAGGCATGCAGCTGGACACAAAAGCCGGGGAATAGGGATTCCATGTAGCCAGTAACCGCGTCTGGGTATTGCTGGCGTGAAGACCGGTAAGTGGTCATGATGAAATCACCGTCAAATTCCTGCAGGGCTTCGGCGCTGACATCGATCCGGTCGCCTTCTGGAATTGCTTCGATTGCGGCCGGACGCTGAAACCCTGCATCGAGCAGAACTTTTCCGATATTGAAGTAAGGGTTGAAGGCAAAGAAGGATTTAGACTGCGCATGCAGGGTTGAGACCATGATGGTTTCGGTGTCGATCACCTCGCGGATCAAGGCGATCTGCGACTGATAGCGCCGCTCCATCACGGCCAGTTTATCGTTGGCGCCGACGATATCAGCGATCATGGCGTAAATTTCCCACTCGGTCTGTTTGGTGTAATCAAACACCACCGTCGGAGCCAATGCGCGCAGCTGATCTAAATCCGCTGACTGCCAGGTGGTTGTCAGGATCAGATCCGGGTTCAGGCTGGCGATTTTTTCGATATCAGCAGGCTTGCCGCCAACCCAGGTAATGTCTGAGTTGTCAAAATCAACACCGGTGACAGCCGCACTCGACCGGATAAACGCCGTGGCTTCACTGTCACCGCGGCCATGGCTACCGACAGGAATAATACCAAGTTCAATCAGCGGGATTGTCAACTTGGAATCATGCAATGACACAATGCGCTGGGGGCGAACCGGAACAGAAACCTCGGTCCCTGTGTCGTCGGTGATAATACGCATTTCTTGCGCCATCGCGGGCGTCAAATGCGCGGCAGCGGCCAAGGCTGCTGCTACAGCAAGTGATCGTAAACTAAAAGGATTCATAAGTCTTCTCCGTGTTATTTGGTTCTTGGAATGCTGGCTGAACATCAAAGCTGGCGGTTGTACTGACTTTTTACGATCAGGGTCAAAAAGACCGGCACCCCAAGGATCGCGGTCACGATTCCGGCGGGGATCTGAATCGGTGCAAAAACAACCCGTCCGGCAAGGTCGGCAAGCGCGACCATCACCGCGCCGACCAGGCTGGTTAGCAGCAGGTGTTGGCCGATGCCGGAATGGGCAAGGCGCCGTGACAGGTGCGGTGCAATCAGCCCGACAAAGCCTAGCGGCCCGACTGCGGCAACGCCAAAGGCGGCAAAAGCAACCGAAAGGGTGATCAATATGATGCGGGTACGACGCACTTTGACGCCCAGCCCCACCGCGACATCTTCCCCCATGCGCAGAGCGGACATTGGCCGTATGGCCCAAAACAACAGCGGCACCATCGCCACAAATACAACCGTCAACGACCAAACCTCATCCCAACCAGCCGCGTGAATGGATCCAGCCAGCCACCCAAGCGCCTCTTGCGCCTGTTCGATGTCGCCATAGGTCAGCATCGCCTTGGTGATAGAGGAAATAAAGGCGGCGATACCAATGCCGACAAGGATGAAACGCATGGTTGCCCCGTCGCTGCGCTGCATGGCAATCCACTGGATCAGGGCCGCAACCGCCAAGGAGCCGAAAAAGGCAGTTACCGGTCGGTAAAATTGGCTGACTTCGGGAAAGGCCACAACCAGGCTAACGACGGCAAGGCTTGCGCCCTGGCTGATGCCTACCAGCGACGGATCGGCCAGTGGGTTGCGGGTGACATTTTGCAATATCGCGCCGGACAGACCAAAAAGTGCCCCGGCAAAAGACGACACAATGGCACGCGGTAGTCGAAATTCCCAAACCACGATACCCGCAGTTTTTGTGGGCGGGTTGCCAGTCAAAACCTCCCAGACCCCGATCAGCGACAATGGGAAGGTTCCGCTCGTCAATGCCACTGCGGTTATGCCCAGCAGCAACGCCAGCATAAGCGACGCCACCCATAGGGCGCGCATGTGCAGCAGCAACGTCACCTGTCCGCCAAATCCTGAAACAATTGTAGCCTGAGGTGTCATAGCCGCGCCCTCACCAGCCAGACAAAGAACGGGCCGCCCAGCATTGCGGTCACAATGCCCGTGGAGATTTCAATTGGGGCCAGTACAATACGTGCGACGATATCGATCAGCAACAAATATAACGCGCCAACAGCCGCCGAATAGGGCACGATCAGGCGATAATCAGCCCCCACAAACAGCCGCACCACATGGGGGATTACCAAGCCTATAAAACCCAGCGGGCCGACAATACTGACGGCTGATCCAGTCAGAACAACCACCGAAATCATCGCCAGCGACTTTAGCCTGACAACATCAACGCCCAATCCGTTCGCGGTGTCCTCCCCCATGGCCAAAGCCGTCACCTGCCGCGCCAGGGTCAGGGCCAAGGCCATACCGCCGACCACCCATGGCAGTGCCCAGTAAAGTATATCCATACGGGCGCCGGTCAAAGACCCGGTCAGCCAGACGCGCATCTCAATGTAGCTATCTTCGTCCAACAGATGGACCATAGTGATGATTGCGCCCAGAAACGTCGAAATGGCTGCACCTGACAGAACCAGAGTCAAAGGTGTCGCGCCGCCAGGGGCCGCTAGGGCAATGCCCCAGACCAGGACCGCTGCCACTAAGGCACCGCCTGCTGCAACTAGGGGCATAAACGCAACCTGTGAAAAACTGAAATACCCAAAGGTCATCACCACCGCGAAAGACGCGCCAATCATCAGCCCCAGAATGCCCGGATCAGCAAGTGGGTTGCGGGTGATGCCTTGCATCAACGCGCCTGCCACCGACAACGAAGCCCCGGCAACCACCGCAAAAATGGCGCGTGGCAGACGCAGGTTATAAATGACAGCGTGGTCAAAGATGGATTGGTCATAGTTGGTCAAAGCCTCAAACACTGTCACCAGCGGCACCGATTTGGCGCCGACAGCGATATGCCAGCAAAATCCCAGAGCCAGAGCCGCCAGAACCAGAGGCATGATTGCAAACCCACGTGTCATTACAGGCTCTCACTCAGACGTGGCACACAAATCGGACGGCCGGTTTGTGGGTCTGGTATAACTTGTGCGTCCAGCCCGAACACCTGTTTCAATCGGTCTCGTGTCATCGTCTCATGTGGTGTGCCCGAGGCCACGATCCTGCCATCTCGCATCATCACCAAATGATCGGCAATGGCCGCGGCGATATTTAGCTCATGCATGACCACCACCAATGTGCGACCAGACTTGGCGACCTTACGCAGCACATTCATCACGTCGACCTGCACCTTGAGGTCCAAAAATGTTGTGGGTTCGTCCAGCAAGATGATCGGGGTTTCCTGCGCCAGCACCATGGCAATCCAGCAGCGCTGCCGCTGCCCCCCCGAAAGCGAGGCCAAGGGTCGGTTGGCAAATTCCACGATATTGGTGGCTTTCATCGCCTCGGACACAGCCCGGCTGTCCTCTGGTGACCATTGCCTGAACAGGCTTTGATGCGGGAACCGCCCCTGCGAAACCAGTTCCTGCACGCTCAGCCCTTCGGGCGCAATTGGGCCCTGAGGCAATAAGGCCAGACGCAGGGCAACCTCTTTGGTGGGCAGGCCATGTAGCAGTTCATTGTCGATCAGCACCTGCCCCGCCATTGGCGTCAGGATGCGGGCCATGGCCTTTAGAAGCGTAGACTTGCCGCAGCCATTTGGGCCAACCAGCACGGTAATACCGCCTTTGATCGCGAAAAAATCAACGCCTTTGACAATCTCTTCCTGATCATAGCCAACGCTGAGATTCTGCACGCGAAGCCGTGTTTCGAACTGATTTTTATGCGAGACCGGGCCGTTAAACGGCAGAGCTGGCTGAGGTCGAGTTGAAAAAACAGCCATTTGGCAAGCCCTGTATCCGTGGGTCTCTGGCTTGTTTTGGTCGTCTGGCTGAGATCGGCTGATCTATCGCATGCCGGGGTACGAGTTTCAATATGCTCGCATTGATTACTGTCAGGTAGAGTTTTTCACAAAGTTCGGCTTAGATTTGGATAGTGCTGTCATCCGAAGCCTATTGACGGAGATCAGGCTGATCCCTGATGGCGATTTGCTAGGAATTGAGCTGGTTGGAGAGCTGGCGAGTTTGTTGTCGCTGGGCCAAACGCAGAACGCTCGCAGCGATTATGTTACGGGCGGTTCGACAACGCTGGTTGCGGGAGGACGCAACCAGCGTTACAGAACAAAGCTGAAAAGCCGTGTATGAAACCCCATTGTTGCCTAGCTGACCGCTCTCTTAACCGGCCGAAATCGCGCGGGAAATCGCGTCAATTCGACATGGGGAAACGAGACGATTGTCTGTGGCAAAGGGAACGGACCTGTCAGCGAACCTTCTCTGGGTCAAGTTAGCCCAGACATCTGGATTAGTTGTATCAAACCGAACCATAATCATTGCGGAAACGGTCGATCTGATGCATCCGTTCGTGTAGGATCGTGACGATGCCGATGTCGCCGTTCGAGAGCCAGCACCAGTACACGAAATGCTTCTCGTAACGAAAAAAGTACCCTTCCACACTGAAATCAGCCGGGATGGGTTTAGAAGGTATCCCCCGTGTTTCAATCTGTCCAAACGCCTCAAACAACCCGGTTATGTAACGTTCGGCTTGATCTGTCCCCCACCGGTTCCTTGTGTAGCGATAGATATCATCGAGACGGTGCGAGGCCGCTTCCTGGATTCGTATAGCAGTCATCTGGCTTCAGGTCCGGTTCCGCGCGATCACCTCAGCCGCAGTCAAAGGCTGATAAGAGGATTCCGGTGCTGCAAAGGCCTGTGTCAATTCGGCCTTGAGACGGTCGAACACTTCACGATCAATCCGATCCTTGTCGCGCCGGATCAGATCGCGAATGTATTCACTGACATTCTCGTATGAACCTTTCTCTCCCACATTCGCGGCGACGAAGTCGCTTAATGTGCCGCCCAAACGGACAGTCATCGTAGTTGTACGGGGCATGGCGGCGGATCCTTCCCTAATTTCGTCTTCAATATAACCAATATTGAAGACTGAACAAGGCCGGACATCCGCCATATCCTCAATACTCAACCTTTCGGATCACTTCCCAACTGACGCACTGCAGCCAGAAGGTCCGCGATCGCCTCTTCAGCCGCAATGAGCTTGACTGCCACCATCAGGTCCTCTCGCCCCGCCATCGTCAGGAAGGTGGTCAGCACCTCATCAGAGTGCTGAACAAGAGCGATGAGGTGCTCTCCGTTTGGACCATATTTGCCCGAGAACCAGTTTTTGACCGTCTTCTCGTTGGCACCGGTCCAATTTGCCACTGCTTTTACGCTGGCCCGGTTGCCCCCAGGCGATCGCCTCAACGCCGATGCGATTTCTTCGACAAAGCAACCATTTTTTAGATGGCCGCCTTTCCCATAATGTCCATTTCCCTTTGGAAAGAACTTGCCCTTTTTTGGAAACGACATTCCAGCCTCCCTTGATTTACATATATGAAAGGGATTCAGCCGCTATTTCTGATGGTGTTAAGAATTTTCCTGAAATGAAGAGGAGATACGCAGTTGAACAGTCGACGGACAATTTACTCGGATAAAGACGATGGGGCACCGCAAACTGATGTGCCTGCTGTCGCTTATGTCCGAATGTCGACCGATCTCCAGAAGTACTCGACAGAAAACCAACTTGACGTCATCCGGACCTTTGCAGCGGCCCGGGGTCTACAAATCCTGCGCGTCTTCGAAGATATTGGCAAATCCGGGCTGCGGATGGAGGGGCGCAAAGCACTGCAGATTCTGATGGCCGAGGTCAAATCCGGACAGGCGGATTTCAAGGCCATTCTGGTCTATGACATAAGCCGCTGGGGACGCTTTCAGGATGCCGACGAAGGTGGCTATTACGAATTTGAATGTACGCGTGCTGGAATTCAGGTTCATTATTGCGGCGAGCAGTTCGAGAACGATGGCAGTATCAGCTCAAACCTGCTGAAGACCGTCAAACGGGTCATGGCGGGAGAATACAGTCGGGAGCTTTCCGTGAAGGTCTTCGCTGGTCAGTGCCGTCTGGTGGAATTGGGTTACCGCCAGGGTGGTTCCGCCGGATACGGGCTGCGGCGCGAGTTGATTGATGAGCACGGCGTTCCCAAGGGCAACTTATCTCGTGGCCAACAGAAAAGCCTTCAGACTGACCGCGTCGTTCTTGTTCCCGGCCCCGGTTTAGAGCAGCACGTCGTACGGCGGATGTATCGCATGTTCGTCGAGGATAGCCGCTCCGAGCGCGAGATCGCGGGCACCCTGAACACCGACGGTCACCTCACCGATCTCGGGCGACCGTGGACGCCAGCCTCGGTTCACCAGATCCTGACCAACGAAAAATACATCGGCAATAACGTCTACAACAAGGTGTCCTTCAAGCTAAGAAAACACCGGGTGGTGAACCCTCGCAAAATGTGGATCCGAGCTGAGGGTGCCTATCCCGCCATCGTCGACAAGGCGCTTTTTCTGCGCGCCCGGAAGATCGTCGACGCCCGCAGCCATCGTTTTACGGATGACGAACTGCTGGAAGCGCTGAGCAAGGTTCTCAAAAGGAAAGGTGTCTTGTCAGGGCTGATCATTGACGAGCAGAAGAGCCTTCCCTCCTCCAGTGCCTACTGTCACCGTTTCGGCAGCCTATTGCGCGCCTACCAGCTGATCGGCTACGAGCCGGAACGTGACTATCGCTATATCGAGATCAACCGGGAACTGCGAAACGCCCACCCCGGTATTGTGCACAATATTTGCGAAGGCATCGCAGACTGCGGCGGCCATGCGGCGCAGGACCCAGACACAGACCTGATCCACGTCAACGACGAGTTCACGGCCTCGGTGGTGCTCGCCCGCTGCTACGAGACACAAGCAGGATCCCTGCGGTGGCGCATCCGCCTCGATACCGGCCTCGTGCCCGACATCACCATTGCTGTGCGGATGGATGAGACAAACAAAACGCCACGCGACTACTACCTGCTGCCAAGTATCGACATGACCGTGGACAAGCTGCGTCTGGCCGAACTAAACGGCCTGTCGCTGGACGCTTACCGCTTTGACACGCTCAATTACTTCTATGCGCTCGCGGGCCGGACGCATATAACGGAGGCCGCCTGATGCCAGGTAATGCCCAAGATTCAACTCAGAAACAGGTGACGCTGATTCCGACCGACAATATCCACATCGTGAATCCGAGGGTGCGAAACCGCCGGACCTTCGAGATTATGGTCGAAAACATCGCTAAAATCGGCCTGAAGCGACCGATCACAGTTGCCCTGCGCACCGGATCAGGTCCGTCAGAATATGATCTTGTATGCGGTCAGGGACGACTGGAAGCCTTCATTCAACTCAAACAGGAAACCATTCCGGCGATTGTCATCGACGCCGATGAAAGCGACTGCCTGATTATGAGTCTCGTGGAAAACTGCGCACGCCGCCAGCACAAGCCGATTGAGTTGATGCGCGAGATAGGCACCTTGCGCAAACGCGGCTATAGTGATCGCCAGATTGCCGACAAGATTGGTGTCAGCCCCGACTATGTCGGCATGATCGCCGGGTTGCTTGAACACGGTGAGGAACGGTTGGTCGCAGCTGTCGAATCCGGCCTTCTGCCGTTGTATCTCGCCATCGACATATCGAAGACAGACGCCGAGGGCGCACAGCGTGCCTTGATGGACGCTTATACCCAGAAAAAGCTGCGCGGGAAAAAGCTGGCGGCAGTACGGCGTCTGATCCAGCAGCGGGATGCACGGGGACGGCATGTCCACCACAACGGCTATGGTCAAAAAGGCCGTAAGCGCCCTCTGACCAGCGAAGCACTCGTGCGTGCGTACCAAAAGGAAGCGAAACACCAGAAATTGCTGATCAAGAAAGCTGAATTGACTCAGGGTCGGTTGATGTTCGTTGTTGAGGCATTCCGCGCCCTGCGAGACGACGACCACTTTCTGGCGCTACTATGCGCAGAGGGGTTGAACACACTGCCAACCTATCTTGGACAATCACTCGACGCAGGAGCCACAGAATGACCCAGGACAAGCCCCTACAACCGGACGCCGTTAAACTCGGCTGTGAAAACGACAAAGCCGCTGAGGCAATCGAGGCAATTCGACCTGATCCGGACGCTGTCAAACTCGGTTTCGAAAAGGATTGCGTCACGGTGTCAATTGAGGCGATTCTCCCCGTGCGAGCCTTCAACGCCTCGGTCAAATCCAGCCGAAAGTACCGGCAGATCACCGCGTCCATCCGGGAGGTTGGACTGGTCGAACCTCCGGTCATCTCCCGAAATCAAGATCCGATCGGCCCCTGGATGTTGCTCGATGGACATATCCGGATCGAAGTATTGAAGGATTTGGGAATCAAACAGGTTGAGTGTCTGGTGTCTATCGACGACGAGGCCTTCACCTACAACAAGCGAATAAGTCGACTTGCTCCGGTTCAGGAACACAAGATGATACGCAAGGCGATCGAGCGCGGCGTCTCCGAGGAGAAGATAGCCCTGGCACTTGATCTCAACCCACGCAGCATTCATCGCAAGGCAAGACTTCTTGACGGGATCTGCAAGGAAGCAATCACCATTCTAAAGGACAAACCTTGCACGGCAGCTGTGTTCGAGACCCTGCGCAAGATGAAGGCCCTCCGCCAGATCGAAGCCGCCGAGTTGATCGTGAACGCCAACAATTTTTCGGTAGCCTACATTTCGGCAATCCTCGTCGGAACGCCCCAGACGCAACTGGTGGCGACCACGAAACCGAAGCGCATAAAGGGCATTACGCCCGAGGCAATGGCGCGCATGGAGAGCGAACTGGCCCGGCTGCAAGAGGGAATTACTTCGATCCAGGACTCGTATGGCAAGGATCACCTGCAACTGGCGGTCATCAAGGGATATCTTGAGAAGCTACTCGGGAACGCGCGGATCGTCCGGCACCTGATGCAGAACCGGCCTGAATTTCTGACTCAATTCCAAGTCATTACAGAGATGGCGTCCTCTATGCCGCCAGAAGAAGGGTAGCCAGGCCGACCACGACAGATGGTGCCCGAACCCGAAAAGCGCGGGGACTGCAGGAAACGCTGCTCTGTAGGGCAGATCAAGCGCGGCGGTAGGGATGACGGCGACCCCGTTCGAACCCAACAGGTCGGCCGAGCTTTCGCCGACAGCATGACCATCCAGCGGGAGGCATTGGAAACCCGCGTTCTCTCCGGTCTCAGGAATCAATTGTTGCATCCAGGTTTTATCGCGGAGTTCGCCCACGCTTATCAAGAAGAGTTCAATCGGCTGATTGGGCACACTCAAAAAGGACAGGACCACGTCGGAGCGTGATCTGGCCAAAGTCACGCGCCAGATCGACAAGGTCATCGACGCCATCACCGAAGGGATGTTTCACTCCAGCATGAAAGCCAAGATGAGCAAACATAAAACGCGGAAGGCAAAACTGGAAACGGACGTCCAATCATCGGACAACACACCGCCCTTTCTGCTGCACCCGGCTTGTCTGATCGTTATCGTGAGAAAGTGGCGGACCTCGCTGATGCGCTGAACGATCCAGCGACCAGGACGGTGGCCAGCGAGATCATTCGCAGGCTGCTGTCAGGGATCCGTCTGATCCCGCAAGGTGATAGCTTAGCCATTGAATCGGTTGGGGAGTTGGCGGGGTTTTTGTCACTGGGCCAAACGTAGAACGCTGACAGCAGTTATGCTATGGGCGGTGCGACAATGCTGGTTGCGGGAGCAGGATTTGAACCATGACCTTCAGTTTATGAGATACGGGCTTGCCGCGGGTGGCCTAGAGGGTGCGGAACGGCATTTCAGGGACTGCATGAGCGCCTTGGGAATAGAATATGTGGAAATGCAACTGCGCGTAACTCGAACCGATTTTGCGGTAGATTTTCTAGCCCCGTGGTTTGAACCAAACCGCGAAGATTTAGTTATGCCGCCGGGAACAAAGGTGACCGAATACACTGGCATTGATGAAACGGCGACGATTGCCAGCGCGGTCTACGCGCTGGGGTGATCGCCAACCAGCAATTGGCGATCTATGGTAAACGAACCGAAGTGATCCAGCAAAAGAAAAAGGGCTGGCTGACGATCTGGTACGCCGCCCTCGCCGCAAAAGGAAAATCACCGCTTGATCTGCACGACCGCGACCAAAGCCAAGTCTGGAGCTTTGAAATGCGCCTTGGCTCCAAACAGCTTCGCAACCGATTTGAGATGCGCAACTGGCAGGATTTGCGCCACATCATCGGAGACGCTTTTACAGACGCGCTAGGACGCATTCGTTACTGGCATCCCCACCACAGACCGTAATCGCGCCCGCTGGCCAGTTCACAACCCCTGGCAACAGTTTGAAGATGTGGTCGGAAATGACTTGTTGCACAACCGCTCGGGCGTTCTGCCCAGAGATGTGATCGCGGCAACCCGTTGTCGCTCGATGGCTCGAAATACTTGGCTTGAAAACCTTCGAACAGTTTAACGAAGGTGACGCTGTTATCTTGGGATATGGACCTACCCCGCAACGCCAACCTCTGCCCGGGCAAGATGGAATGGCACGTATTGACGGTGGGCCGACCGTGTTGATTGAAACGCTCGCCAGGCGAGTTGGTGACGCCAATATCCGGACGTCCACTCCGGTCACCGGAATTTTTGAAGACGGGCCAAAGCACGTGTCCGTTCACATTGGTTCAGGTGAGATCATCACGGCGCAAAAGGTGATTGTTTCAGTTCCACTTCGAGTTGCGGCTGCGACTATGCTCTTGCCTTGGGCGCCAACGGCCTTGATCGACGCCATGCGCGGGACACCAACTTGGATGAGCACCCACGCCAAGGCCATTGCTCTTTACGAACGGCCCTTTTGGCGAGATGCCGGGCTGTCTGGCCGGGTCGCTAGCCGCGTTGGCCCACTTGTCGAGGTCCATGATCATTCAGGAGTCGATGGCACCCCTGCGGCGCTTTTTGGATTTGTGGGCTGGCCGCCGGAACAACGGCGAAATGACCCAGAGGGACTGAGGCAGGCAATTTTGGATCAGCTTTTGGATTGCTTTGGAAAAGTTGCGGCCTCACCTCTTGAGTTGGTCGTTCAAGATTGGGCGCTGAACCTTCGGACTGTGACCAGCTTGGATCTCTCTCGATATGCTGATCATCCCGATGTCGGCCCATCCCTTCTTAGACAGGCGCATCTCGACGGCCGTGTCCAATTTGCTGTATCCGAAGCTTCCGATCTAAGCCCCGGTCTCATTGAAGGCGCGCTTGCGATGGGCGAGAGGGCAGCTTTGGGGGTGCTTGGAATAAATCTGTGACTCTGCAATCGGTTGAAAAATAGTCTGTGCCAATCGGCATTGAATGTTGCCCCGCCCCCTGCCCCACCAGCACTTCAACCTGCCGTAACTTCACGGCGACCTCTTCGGGTTTGGGTCTCTTAATCGCCATCTATGGTCCTCCAATTTCCTAATCATAAGGGCGGACCACTTTTGGGGGGGAGGCTCACCTACCAACATCAAAAGCTGTGTCCCGAACGATCGAGACCCGATTGCCAATAGGTCGGTGATCTTGTTTGTTGATCGCAGGTTCTCGTCATTGCAGAACGTCAGGGCGCAGAATAACCGCAGATTGAAAAGGATAGTTTTCATTGCCGAGAAACCTCACATGTGACCAAGACAAAACCGTCGTAATGCTGAACGATGTTTACCCATGTCCCCCAAATCCAATGGTGCCTCCATACGGTTTGATTAAAGCCATCGCTGCCGCCGTGGAGGCTTTGGATCCCATTGGTCCCCAATACCTACGCGTTGACCTGCTAACGCGTTTTGAAAAAGCCGCCTTTGACGGTCACCGCCTCAAGACGGTCGTGGACAATAACCTGGTAACCTGGCTGGAAACTGCAGATGCGCTCAGTCAGGCAATCTTGCGGCGCCTGCCGTGTGGCGACGTTTCTCTGGATAATGCTTGGGCACATTTGCAGGGTTTTTGGGATTGGATGAGCAAACGCACGAGCGTACAGACGCTCGGTCATAAGCTGGGTGAAGACGAACTCGCGGAGAAAGGTTGGGTGTATATTCGAAAGAACGTGCGCATCGAATATTTGGATCCCAGAGGCACCACTTATGACTACGCGGACCTAGGCCAGGAATGGGCAGCTTTTTTTCTCGAGGTTGAGAGGATCAGAGGCAGTGTCTCACAACTCTGCCTCAGGGCTTTGGCTGAAGGCCGGGTGCTGGCGATCAAAGAAACATCACTCGGCGGCCAGTTAATGCTTCCGGACGACTGGCGCGCGGTCAGCAGCGTCCCAGCGAAAGGTGATCCCCTTCGATTTGTTCTGACATGTGACCTGCCGGAAAGCTGGCTCTATGCCAATCTTGGCCCGCGGGGAAAGGAAGAACGTCGGAAGAAAACGGAGGCGCTTAGATGGCTGAATGGTCTCTATCAGCAGGTCCTGCCCACCGGCAAAAAGGCCATAAAAGAAGATGTTTTCCTTCAGTTGTTAAAGCGGTTTGAGATAAGGGGTACCGAATTACAGAAAGAGATCTGGAAAGAGGCCCAGATTGACGGATGGAGAAAGGGTGGTTCGCCTGGCGTGAAAAAGAAGTACCACTTTGATAATGAAGGATAAACAATCGAACCCACGGGGGTTATCGTGTCTCCCCTGCCTATTCCCAAGAGGTGTTCTCCACGAGCTTTGGTGACAGTCAGAGCAACACGAGGTGGCACCATGAAGCAGTATGAAACAGACAGGCTCCTATCCCGGGCAGATGTAGAAGAAATCTTTGGGATCTCAAAGCGGTATTTGGAGATTGCAGCGCAGCGCAACGATGGCCCGTGCATGATCAAGATTGGCCGGTCTGTACGCTACCGCGTTGGTGACATTCGCCAATGGATCGAACAATGCGCGGTGGCGGCCACTGCAGGTCAAGGCACAGGCTCATGACCAATCGCCTGCCGTTGGACCTGATGCAGAAATGGAAAACCCATCAATTTTGGATACGCCAGAAACCAGCTTTGACGCGCTCAGCTCTTGTTGTGCTATCGAGGCTGCTGGATCGCCAGAACACGAAAACAGGCCGCTGCGACCCTTCGGTCATTGGCATCGTTGAAGAAACCGGTGTGTGCGAACGTAGTGTGCGGGGCGCCTTCAAAGAACTGGAAACCCGCGGGGCATTGAAACGGTACCGAGCCGAACGGCGGTCTCGAAATCAGTTCATGATCTTCTCTGTGGCCGAGTTGGAATTGCATCGAAACGTCATGAAGCAAAAAGTGCGGGGCGGGGCGCGAACAGGCCTGCAGTCTGTTGCCGCTCCCTGTGCAACCCACTGCCGCTCCAACCTGCAACCGGCTGCACCCGAAACAATAAAAGAAACTAAAAAGAAAAAGGGAAACGCCGAGAAAATGTGTGTGGATAAGTCGGCATCTTGCGGCGACACCGAACGCCCGGTGGCAATAGAGTTCGGCCTTGGAGATTTTGAACAAAGGCTGGCGAAAGTGTTCGAGCGGGAAGGCTATGGCTACGAAGGGTTATTGACACTTCCAGCAGCTGAGATGGAAACTGTCTTTGGGAAATTGCGTAGTGGCAGCATCTCATTCAACCAGGCCGCTGGGAAAATGCTTGATCGATACAGGGTAGAGCAGGATCGACTGTGAGCAGGCAAAGTCTGACCGCGGTTTGGGTCCTTCCCCGGCCCCTCCCGCATGCGGGTAATTCACACCCCGTGACCGCTAAGTATTTAAGAACCGATGAGGGGTGAGGTTAGGGTTGTTGTTGTTGTTACATCTCTGCGAGCCAGCGGGGATTGTCCGTGCAAAATCGCCCGCCTGCCCTTCAAGTCGATTTGTGCATGGTGCAGCAATTGGGCCTTATCCTTCTCCGCTAACTTTTCAACGAACAGTGCAGCAAGCCCGCAAGTCTAGAACGAAAATGAGAGTTGGAACGCGGTGTTGTTTGAGGTGATCTGTTC
>JABSSD010000105.1 GCA_013214575.1 Paracoccaceae bacterium
GCGTGACCTGACCGACGATGTCCCGCTCACCGGATTGATCGCGTCTCGGGGTCAATCCGACCCAGGGGCCGACCTCCTTCGATGACCGAAACCTGTTGGGATTATCAATAGCCGATATGACAGGCAGCGCCATGACTGGGCCGACACCCGTTGCCCGGCAGGGCATGTTTGATGCCCGAGAGGGGGCATGGACATCATCAAAGTGCAGGTGGGGTCGGCCCTCGCGATATCTCGAACCATCAGCTCAAGAATGGCCATTTCCCGGCGCAGGGCATCACGCATTCGCAAGATAGGGTCCGCTGCGGCGGTCAGCTTTGAATTTCCTGCCGTTCGTTCTCGCACAGGGGCCTCATAGGTCCTTTTGGCAACCGGCCTCATCTTCAGGCCGAAATTCCGCAGCACGCCGCGCAGAGACAACTCAAGATTGGTGATCGAATGTTGGATCGCCTTGCGTGTGATCAGCCGTGCCCTGGTCTCTTGTGACGACACCGATTTGCAATGAACAGGCCGGAACCAGCCCATCTGCAAAAGTCGCGCAATACCTTCGGCGTCGCGCCTGTCGGTTTTGATTGACATCGCGTGTCACGCGCCTCCGTCACAATCTTTCCCCGCCCGGTCACAACGCAGGCTGCGGTGCTGGTCAGAGAGACGTCCAATCCGATAAATATCTCCATGTCGTTGCCCTTTCACTATTTCGAAGAACAGGGCTGCGCATAACCGCTCAACCCAGCAGACAGGCAATGCGTATCAAGGGCAACGAAACTGGAACCCAACAGTTTCAACAAGATACAACCGTCATGATTCGAGCGCCGCCCCATTACGGCATCTCAGCGAATGCACCATTTGTCTGCCGGTACTGTCGATCAGAAGGTGTAATGGCGGCGCTGAACCCCGGTAGGGAATGGCAACCGACAACAGCTTCTGTCGTCGACACAAGGTGCTGACGTCCTGTACGGCCCGGTCCGGTACCGCCCAGTTCAAGCCTACCCAGTCCAAGCCTACCAGTTCCAGCAGGCGTTCCCCAAACCCGGTCGCCAGTTATCACGCTGGTTTCACAAGGTGAATCCCTCCATCCGATTTGTCCAACAAGCCAACGGATGGCAGCGAAAATACCGGGTCTCAACTACCTGATTTTAGTGCAGCGTTGATTTTCCGTTCGGAATCCGGAGAAAGAGTGGTGCTAATCACTTCGCCATCAAATTTCGCCATGCGCTCTAGAACTTTCTCCGAATTTTCAGTCTTGGCTAAGACAAATAAAACAGCACCATCTCCTTTGATTGCGTTGACTATACTTTTCATTTTGGCATCTGGAATACCCACGTCAGTCAAAAGACCTGCTGCAAGGCCCGTACCAAGGCCTCCAACAGTCCCTGCTATAATAATGCCGGTCCCCACCCCGCCTGTCGCAATCGAAACAATTGCGGTGACCAACATACCCAACCATGCACCTCCGATGGCGCCCGGAAATTCCCAGTTTACCATCTGGTCGAGCCGAACTTCGCCAAAGTGCTTATGCGCGATTACCGCGTCTTCAAGATCTAACAGCCCATTCTCTGCTAGCTTGTGAAGGGCGTGCCTTGCGTCATGCGCCTCTTTGGTGCTGTTCATCAAAAGAGCGGTAAAATCGTATTGAGATTTAGACATCAGCATTCCCAACTATCACAATTGCATTGTCTCGATTTCCCCAAAGTAACAGGGCCTACTGGCAAGGTTAGGCGTTCCGTCGCGATGTGACAATTGTTTTGGCGTTCGGCGACTGTTCACGCTGCGAGATCAGGCATTTCCCCGCGCATCCGTTCAGGTCTGATGGAAAAGGCGTAAACGGATCAACTTCGACAACGATCTTCAAAGTTTCAGTCGTTTCCGATCCAGCCGCCGCTTTCCTTCTGGTTTTTCAGCTGACGTCTTCATTCAGGAACTGGCGGCGAGGGCAGGCAATGGATGAGAGCGATGATACCGCACTTCAGAAAATGGGATGAAAAGGCCGATATAGCGAGAGACATCCAACACTGATGCACCAATATTGGTGCATCAGTGTTGGTGCCAACAACGGATTTTCAACCAAGAGACGGTCCTCTTGCAACCACACCATAGCCAGCACAGCAGCTCCTTTATAACTCCAAGCGCTCCTATCAGCGCGGCCCAGCCTATCTGCCGACAGGTGTGGCGTTTTGCATACGCTCCATGATCGCGCCCACATTGAAGCTCGATGATTTTTGCCGTTGGGGAAATTCCACGAAACTCTGCAAAAATTTCCCGACGAACACCTGCATCGGCTGATAAATCCACATCTTGTCAGCAACCCAGCGGAAATACATCGGCCGATGATCCATATTGGCAATGGTATTCTCGAAAGGGTCCATGCGCAAATTGGTCACCCGAGGGAAGTTCTGCGGGGCCGCCGTAGTCCCCCCAAACCACCGGTCACCAATCGCGAAATGGACTTTCCAGTCGTTAATTCGCACCGCATTCAGTGAGCCGCGGTCATCGAAATAAAGGATCTCTTGGCGATTGCCTGGGCCCGTACCGGACAGCAGATCCATCTGGTTGTAGCCGTCAATGTGGACCCTGAAGGACCTGCCGTTGGCTTGGTGGCCCGCTTTCAGCTTCTCGACGATGTCCGAATCCCCTGCAGCGGCCAGAAGTGTTGGCAGCCAATCCTCGTGCGAGAAGATCTCATGGCTTATTGATCCGGGCTCGACGACGCCTGGCCACCGTACCACAGCAGGGGCCCGAAATCCGCCTTCCCAGGTTTCACCTTTTTCTCCGTGGAACGGACTTGTTCCTCCGTCGGGCCATGACAATTTCTCTGCGCCGTTATCGGAGGAAAACACGACAATTGTATTGTCCGCGATTCCGAGCTCATCAAGCTTTTTAAGCAGTTCACCAACAACCCAATCAGTCTCCTGCATCCCGTCGGCGTAAATACCCAGCCCTGTCTTCCCCTTCCACTGGTCCGACAGCCGCGTCCACACGTGCATCCGTAGCATATTGTGCCAGATGAAAAACGGCTTGTCGGCCTCGTGGGCTTTGTCGATAAACGCAAGCGATCTTTCGAGGATTTCGTTCTCCATCGTCTCCATACGCTTACGGGTCACTGGTCCAGTGTCCTGGCAGCTCTGCTTCCCGACACGGCCCCAGCGTGGCTCCTCCGTGGTGTCGTCACGATCACTTGCCTTGCAATCCATTGCGCCCCTCGGTCCGAACTGTTCGTAGAAGCCTTCTACGTCATGCGGATACTGTGGGTCTTCCGGCTCTTCCTCGGCATTCAGATGGTAAAGACTGCCAAAGAACTCGTCGAATCCATGCACTGTCGGGAGAAATATATTCAGGTCACCCAGATGGTTCTTGCCGAAATGACCCGTCATGTATCCCTGTTCCTTGAGCAGATCCGCGATGGTGGGGTCTTCCGCTTGGAGTCCTATTGGGGAGCCAGGTAGGCCAACCGTCAAAAGACCTGTGCGAAATGGATGCTGCCCTGTAATGAAGGCAGACCGTCCGGCGGTACAGCTCTGCTGCGCGTAGTAATCCGTAAACAACATGCCTTCGCCAGCGATACGGTCGATGTTAGGGGTCCGATACCCCATCATCCCCAAATTGTAGGCGCTAACGTTAGACCAGCCAATGTCATCGCCAAAAATCACCAGAATGTTCGGTTTCTTGGTCTGGGCTGACGCAATTTGACCAGACATTAGCCAAAGTGCGAGAAATGCGGAAAGGATTCCTGCAAGGGACAATGCGTTCGGTTTCATCCTATTTCTCCCAAATCCCAGTAATTTCTAACGGACTCAAAATCCGTTAACAGCGAGGTAGCGCGCAGGAGGGATCTGTCATCTTCCGGGAAGCTTTCTTTACCGACTTGAGCATTCATGTGCTGAAGGCGGGGTCGTCAGATCACTGGGTTTGGCTCCGTCATTGTTATCTTGTGCGCTCTTTTTGAGGACTAACAGGCTGGTTGCCCTTTGTTTCTTCGGCGGAGCGTGAAGGCTTACGTTATGGCCGAACTGATCCCCTCTTACCGCCATTTTGTATTTTGCCCGAATGGCAGGTTTGTCCGGTGGGCTCAACGGATCGACGCAACACTTTAGTCTTTATGGAAAGCTGGAGTGTAAGCTATGAAGTATCGTCGTCGGGTATTATTCATGGACAAGCAGAAGTCAGAGATTGTGCATCCAAATTAGGCTTACCAGTCCGCTGGAACAGCATGCTGCAATGCTAAATCCATCAATGACTTCTGGTCAATGTTAGAACAAGGAATTGACCTTGATGGGGGTATGTTGGGGGATTTGGAAGCACTCATTCCGGACCCTGGCTGGACAATTCAATTGGGCAGTATACGCATAAGGTATGCTTAGTCGCGCAGATGCCACCGCAGCAGAAGACTGTTGACGCCTGGGTTGATGCTGACGGTGTTGGCGTTCGACTTATGGGTAAGCGCCAGAGACAGTGCGTTGCCAGAGTTCAGCTCGTATCCCAAAGCTAGCAAGCTGCGGATTTCGAAGGTACTGCCCAGATCATTGATATCCGGATTTTCAACAAACATTCCCGGCATGACGCTGGCTTCGAGGAACCAACTCTTGTCGAGCTGGTAGCTCCCGACAAGCCCAATCCCGACGAATATATCGCCTGTCGTGTGCACTGTTCCGGAGGCGGCCCAAGCCGCCGATGACCCTGCGCCTTGATGAAAGGGTCTGTGATGGTACTCAAAACCAACCAGTGCGCTATCGTCAGAGATTTCGCGGGAAAAATCAGCAAACCCTGCGTGAAGCACCCATTCCTGCGCCATCGCTGAACTGTCGGCTAAAGCGAAAACCGCTGCAAATACCCACCACTTGCTCATATGGTAACCCTTGTAATGCGCCAGCATTTTTTCGTTTGCCAGATAAGAACCAAATTTTGTCCATAATTTGGAATTTACCAAATAGCGGTGCCTGACGGCAAGACAAGGCAATCCAATGCGTTGCGACAAGGGGTTTTTCGGCTGCTACCCGCGCGGGGTCAAAGCTGGGAGCTGTTAGCCGAGGCGCTGCCGCCCAAAGGCAACGACACCTGACGGGGGTTGGTTGGATACATGCTGTAGTGGCACTGAAGCGACCCATGGATGTGTCATTTCCCCGGGGGGAGGGGCTGGGATGTGGAGTCCAGAAAGTAGTCCAGAAACTATGGCGTGGTAAGCGGGATTGTGTCGAAAAAGCGAGGTCAAAATCCAGAAAGGCAGGCCGGGCAAAAGGCGGCAATGCGGGGCCCTCAGGCCTACATTCGGAATGGACCAACGGGCGATTCCGGCCCACAGCCGACCTTCGTGGACGGCGCAGAGAAATGGCGGCAAGGCGCCCAACATGCATATTTCGGCACCGCAGAAACGGAGCTCGCGATTTCCTCTTTACTGTTTGATGTGGCTATGGCTGGCTACATCAAAAGTTAGAAAGGTACTCTCATGGATTTTCACATCTGGCTGGCGTTTGTTGCGGCATCAATAGCACTTCTTCTCATTCCGGGGCCAACGGTTCTACTCGTTCTCAGTTATGCGATTAGTCAAGGAAAGCGAGTTGCTCTCGCAACGGTTGGTGGCGTTGCCCTTGGCGATTTCATCGCGATGTCCGCATCTCTGGTCGGTCTTGGCGCGTTGGTATTAGCCTCTGCAACACTGTTCACCGTGCTCAAATGGGTTGGAGCCGCCTATCTGGTCTATTTGGGCGTAAAGCTCTTTAGAAGCGCGTCAACCACTTCGCTTGGCGATTTGGATAAAGTGACCGAAACCAGTGTATCAAGCGTATTTGGTCACGCCACGGCTGTTACCGCGCTCAACCCAAAATCCATCGTATTCTTCATAGCCTTCGTTCCGCAATTTGTTGTGGTTGAAAGCCCACTGCTCCCACAGTTTTCTGTTCTCATCGCCACGTTTGTAGGCCTCGCCGCGATCAATGCACTGGCATATGCGCTTTTAGCCGACAAGCTCCGCTCTCGGATTGCACGGCCATCAGTTTTGGCGTGGTTTTCTCGTCTTGGTGGTGGGGCGCTGATTGCAATGGGCGTGGCAACAGCGACATTCAAACGGGCGCAGTAGCCGGAATCTAAGGTCCGTCTTGTCCGCATTGCAGACCTAGGTGCTGGCCGCAGCCAACGGCTCCTTCCCGCCCTTACGTACACATTTCTGCGAGAGCAGCCTTGATCACAATAAGCTCGGAGCAGACATTGCGCGATAGCAGCAGATGGGTAGGTTTAGTCCAACAAAGGCGCGTGGAGCACCGGCACCAATGCGGGACAAAGCGGATTTTGAAAACTATGGGTACAATTATGCAATCATTGAGATCATTCGACGGCCCGGTCTGGCGCATTCTCCCCCAATCCTTTGTTGACACACCTGCGAAACCAGCAAGAGCGCCAGAGGGACGGTTCCATCATTCGGGGCAGATCGCGGCCTATGCGTCGCTCAGTGCGGAGGGAGCAAGTGTGGCAATGCAGCGCTATCTTGGTGATCGAGTTGCGCGAAAGCTGGTACCCATGTGGCTTAAATCAGACCGTGTAGTTGATGAGCGCGATAACAGAGCGGCATCTGTGATTTGGCAAGATATACGCGCAAATGCATTGCGATCGCCGACTTGGGTGTTCTCCGATACTGCCCGAGATGCAGGGGCCCAAGCAATGTTGTACTCTTCTCGGTCACGCCCTGAGTTGAATCACGTAGTCGTTTTTGACCCCGCCTGTTTGAGTTTTGTTGGCCCTGAAACTTCTTTTGAACCGTGAATATACTATCCCATTGAGGTTAAGGTTGGCTCGGAGCGGACATTTCGCAATCACAGAATTAGGGTAGGTTTAGTCCAACAAAGGAGCCTGATCTTGTGCTGTGAGTCCAAAACCGGCATGTTTTCTACATTCAATTGTCACGCGGAGGAAACGATGACCAAGCGAATTCTTTCTCATTGACCAAAGACCTTGTCAGACGAAATTGATGAACGGCTGAATGTAAAAATCCCCGAAAAACCATATCAACAACCAGTGCAGAGAACCCCGGAAATGGGCGACTGCGTGCACTGTGACCAACCTTTTCTTCCTTATACCTCCACCGGTGGAGAGTTCGGAATTTGTCAGAATTGCATTGATTGAAAGCGGATGCTTTCACAGATGAAAACATCTGCGTCTCAATAGCGGCTCGACTTAACAACACTTCAAGTATGGGGCTTGCAACGGCGGTTAAGAGACTGACCTCATATCTGGCTAAACAGTCCATCAAAGGAGCGACCCGCACAACATGCACAACAAAATGTCAGTGCTGCGGGCCGCTCTATCCCGCCCACGGAATAAGCGAGTTGTATTAGGGTAGTCCGAGGCAGGAACAGGTCCAGAAATGGAGTGAAACTAGTGAAGGGCGCATTGATTAAGCGCGATTAGGAAATCATCAAACTCCTAAACGAGCGGGTCCAAGATCTGCAAAGCGGTTCAGACTTTGGAACATTGCAATCGACACAGATGTCGAGCCTAAGAGGCGCGTGGTTGACTGTGAACCAGTCTCAACTTGACCAGGCTGCAGCACGATTGAAGCAATTGCAGCCCAGCTAAGGAGGCCGGGCAAAGGCGGCTATGCGGGATAGCCCCGCCATACAATGAACCGTCCTACAAATTGTGAGAGCTAGTCTTCCGGCTTCCAATCAGGCTGTGTCTGAAATGACATGACATCCTCCCCGAGCTGGTCCCAATGTTTTCTATCCCGTTCGAATACAACGACCTGAACATCTAATCCCGTGGAATCATCTATCGAGCCGAGAGTAAGGGTTAAGTGATCAGGCATCCGCGTGTTCTTACCATAGATCGGGCTGCCGCAACGGGCGCAAAAGGCCTTGGTAACCTCAGATCCCTTGCCAGAAATGTATTTGAACTCGGAAATTATGCCGTTCAGAACAAAGGTTTCTGAGGAAAACATCGCCCCAATTGTGTGGCCAGTTCCGCTCGTCCGGCGGCACTCCTCGCAATGACACTGGGCAACGACGATCGGTTGTCCCTCAACATGGTATGTGACCTCGCCACATAGGCATTTACCAGAGTATTTGTTTTTCATACCTCGAACCTTAGGAATTTGGGCAGGGCAAGCAAGCCCAAAAACGGTGGCAATTGCTGAATATGGAACCGGGCCATGTTCTTCGGCGGCACATGCGGGGTGCTTTAGGTTCAAGGTCGACAGTCGACTGTCCGATGACGTTTCGCGATGATGGTGTCCAACAAAGGAGACGGTAGTGCCACGTGGAGAATAGCTTGACGAACTTCATCAAATCAACAGTATGGTGAGAACGGATTGCTACTTTAGAAATGTCACTACATTCTATTGAGCAGAATTTGCTATTTATAGAGACGTCTTGCAGATGAATAAACTGATTGTTTCGTTGACAACCATTCCCTCGCGTATCGATAGCATCGGCCCGACACTGCGCGATTTGCTCAATCAAAGCGTAAAAGTAGATGAAATTCGGTTGAATCTTGCCCGCAAATATCGCCGCTTTCCCGGGGCGGAAATCAGTGTGCCAGATTTGCCTGAGGGGATAACGATCCACTGGTCCGATACTGATTTTGGTCCTGCAACCAAAGTTCTCCCTACGGTTTTGGACCATCGGGGCGAAGATGTGGAGATCCTCTTTTGCGACGATGATCAGCCTTATGATAAAGAATGGGCCCGGAAATTTCTAGAACATAGGCAGAGTCATCCCAACTGCTGCATCGTCGGAAAAGGGTACGATTTGAGCGAACGCACTCTGGGCCATCGCTATGACCGAAAACAGGAACGTTTTCCCCGCGCAGAGGTACGCTGCAAAGGGCTGGGCTACCGCATGTTTCGAGCAGTAACGCTCGGCTTGTGCAAACCGCACCCCTTTATTTCAGACGGTTATGTTGATATCTTAGAAGGTCATCGGGGGGTAATGGTGCGCCCGAGCTTTTTCCCAAATGAAGTTTTTGACATACCAGATATCTTATGGACCGTTGATGATCCGTGGCTCTCTGGGCACTTGGAGCGCAATGGAGTCCCGATCTGGTTGATGAGTGAAGCGCGACAGTTTGCGCGACCATACGGAGCCCACTTTCGGGACCGTCTTGGCGCTTACGTGTACAAGAAACATGACCGTCTAAAGGCTGACAGCTCGTCCATAGATCACTTCCGAGATACCTATGGGATCTGGCCCGGACACAAGGAGGTCCCCACTGAAGCTCCGCGGAAGACGTTGCGTCACAGGTTAGGTGCACCGGTACCCTTTATGGGCACAGGCTGACGCCATCGCTCCGTCCAAGTAAGGAGAGTTCCGGAAATGTTCCCGTAGGGGCTTTCCCGACTCACTGGCGTTCGGTATCCCCGGCCCATGCTCAAACGCGGCGGCACGCGCCTATCAGTTATCCCAACCCACCAGCTCTGGCTTGAATGCGCCTGCGGCCACAACGGGCCGGTCCAGGTTGCCGACATCATTGCCAAATGGGGCGATCAGATCACGGTTGGCGATGCGATCGAGAAGCTGCGGTGCTCTCGATGCCGTACCAAGCAAATTAAGGAGTACCGGATCACCTATGTGGGTGGTTCCTGGGACGCGATGCGTGGGGCAGGAGGGAGGCCCTAAAGTAGATATTTTTGTGCTCCACAGTGTTCAATGAAACTGGAGCAATATCGAGTTATTTTCGGTCCGGTCTTGGGTGTCAATATTATCAATGACTTGCGTGAAAACTTCATGCAGCCCCTGACCGCAAATCCCAGTGTCTCCGCTAAATCACTGCCCCCAACCAGTTCCCCAGATTGATGGTCTGTTGATGGTTTTCGCGGTGAACTTGCAGCAGTTTAGCGGGCGTTTGTGTGTGGCTCTCTGGCGGACTCTCTGACCCAGTAAAGGTGTGCTGTGGCCAGCCACCAGATATCCCGCCGCATAATCTGAAAATCCCTGACAGCAGAATTACGACGTCATCCAGTCGCGTTCCGCGCAGGTTTAGGAGCAAGAATCGACTTAGCTTGAGAGGTCTTTCGGAGGGAATGGGCGATGGTTCAGGACGATCTTTTTCAAGCTATGCTGGTGGCAATCTCAGAGGTCTTTGAGGCCGAGACCAATCCGCAGGGGCCTCATACCGCCAAGACGCTGATGGTGACGCCGTCGCCAGTGACCTTTGATCCGGTGCCGCAGTGTCTGCTGGATGAGGCCATGCGCAGGGTCTTGGCCGCCAGTGACCACCCAGTCGCGGGCGCCATTCTCAAGGCGCAAAACCTGCTGCCCTGGGGATCAAACCCGGTCGAAGGAAATACCAAAAAAAGCATTGCCGCGATGATCAGCGTGGCCAGCCTATTGGGGCCGGAGGGGCCGATTCCTGCGCCGGATGTCAGGCTGGGGCTGATCTATATGCGGCCGGACAGCTATTACCCGCTGCATCTTCATGATGCCGACGAGACCTATGCCATTATTGCCGGGCAGGCGCTGTGGACCGCCGGGGATGATATCCGGATGCGGCAGGCGGGCGACATGATCCACCACCCCAGCGTGATGCCACATGCCTTTCGGACCGGGGCTGAAGGGTTTCTCGCAATCTGGCGCTGGAGCGGTGATATCAACACCCATTCCTATCGGTTCACCGAAAGTTCAGTCGGCGTCCCTTCAGGCCTGAAGACCGCCCGCAGTGCCGCCACTTGAGATCATTGCCAAGGCTTGCACCGGGCCAGACCAGACCAGACTAGACCAGACCGTGAAGTTTTGCTCAAACAGGGCCCGTTCCTTCAAGCTCGCTCTGGTAGCCAAACAGCGCCGGCAACCCGCCGGTGTGCAGCATGACAACCTTTTGGCCGGGCTGGATGTGCCCCTCTTTCAGCAAGCCCAAAAGCCCGGCGAAGGTTTTGGCGGTATAGACCGGGTCCAGAAACACGCCCTCGGTGCGGGCCATCAAGATCAGCGCCTCGTGGGTTGTGTCGCCAATCTTGCCATAGCCCGGGGCCAGAGCGCCGTCCCAGGTCAGAATGTCGTTCAGGGTCAGTCTGGGGTCGAAACCCATCATATCCGCCAGCTTTTTCAGCACCGTTTTCAGCCGGGCTGATTGCTGCTGCTGGTCGCGCCTGACGCAGATGCCATAGACCGGCGCGACCTGCCCAACCAGGCGCAATCCGGTCAGCAAGCCGGCATGGGTGGCGCCGCTGCCCGAGGGCACCACCACCACGTCGAAATCACTGATTTGCCGGTTCAACTCCTCGCCGCCGAGGACATATCCCAGCGCCCCAAGCGGCGGATGATCACTACCAAGATGGATCACATAGGGCCTGCGCCCTTCGGCCCGCAATGCCTCGGCCCGTTGGTGCAGCGCTTGATCGGCCCCGGCTTCATCCTCACCCAGTGGATAGCTGATATGCTCAGCCCCAAGGATCTTGCTGAGCAACACGTTGCCGGAACTGTGATACAGCGCGCCCATGTCCGGCACCCGCTCTTCCAGTTGCAAGACAGCTTTAAGGCCCAGACGCGCCGCAGCGGCGGCGGCAGAGCGGACAAAGTTTGACTGCACCGCACCGGTGATCAGAACCGTATCCGCCCCCTGCGCCAAAGCCTCGCCAAAGTAAAACTCCAGCTGGCGGGTCTTGTTGCCGCCCAGTCCAAGCCCGGTCAGATCGTCGCGTTTGAGCCACAGATCAAGGCCAAGAAGATCAGACATCCGGTCCAGCCGTTCCACCGGTGTTTCACTGTTGAGCAAGCGCCTGCGGGGGAAGCGCTGTAGCATATCCTTGATTGGCATGTGTTTTTCCTCTGGTTTAGCCGATCAGATAGGCGCGGCGAAACAGCACCGCGCAGGCCAGGATCGAGATGACACGAATAGTGGTGGTGATAACGTTCTGTGGTAGTTTCGGGCCAATCTGTCGCCCCAGAATACTGCCAACAACCGCCGCCAGGGCGAAGGGCGCCAAATTGCTGGCGCCTGCGAAACTCTGCCAGTCCATCAAGGCATGCAGCGCAAAAGCCACGCCGTAAGCAACCAGCGCCACCGGCTGCACCAATTTGCGCGCCTCCTGTGCCGGGCGGCCAACGGCCAGCAGTCCAAACATCATCAGCGGCCCCGGTGTCGCGGCCCAGACAGTGGCCAGCCCGGACAGGCCCGACACCGCCCGATATCCAAACTGGCCAAGGACGGATTTCATCGGCACCAGAGTAGAGATCACCCCGATCAGCAACAACAGCGCCGTCAACGACAGAACAATCCGCTCAGACAGATAGGGATAGACCAGAACTCCCAGAACAATGCCCGCGAGGCACCCCAAAATCGCCTGTCCGATCAGGCTGCGGCCGGTTGACCAGATCCGCACATCCACGGCGATGACCGACACCAGCGTGTTCAGCATCAACAGCACCGGCACCGCGGTGGCAGTGCCCAGCAAGACCATCATCAGTGGCGCCACAACAATGCTGAATCCCACCCCAACTCCGACTTGCAGGGTGGCACCGGCAACGATGGCCAGAAGCAATAGGGGCAGGTCAGCAAACAAATGGATGTCCTTGTGGTAGATTTCACTGGCAGGTTTATCACCGCAGATCATAAGTTGAAAATCATCTTGTTGTATCTTATGATACAGAAAGGGTATCAATTCTCATGCGTATTACGGCTCGACAGATCGAACTTTTCCAGATGGCTTACCGCCACAGGTCCACCCGTAAAGCGGCAAATGCCCTGAATATTTCACAACCCGCGATCAGCCGAGCGGTGGGTGATCTTGAAGCTGAAATGGCGGTCGCGTTATTTGACCGGGCGGGGCGCAGGTTTGAGCCGACCGCCGCCGCGCATAGCCTGAGCGCCGCAATCAGGAGCCATTACTACGGGATTGACCGAATTGTGGAGGCGGCAAGCCTGATCGCCAGCGGAACCTCTGGTGTGCTGAATGTGGTCGCTCTGCCTGCCGTTGCGGATACCTTGGTGGCCCGCGCCGCAGCGGTGCTGATGGCGCGCCATTCAAAGCTGCGCATCGATATTGATGTGATGGGGGAACAGGAGTGTCTGGCTATGCTGCGATCCGGCAATGCGGATTGTGCGGTGATCTGTTCGAGCCCTGGCGATACCGGCTTTACCAGTCGGTTGATCCGCGAAATCAGACCGGTTGCGGCGCTGTCAGCAGAGGACCCATTGGCGGCGCAGAAAGAGGTTTCGCTGCAGCAACTTGCGGAAAAGGATCTGGTGATGCTGCCGCCGGACAGCCCCTTTCGACGGGCGCTTGAACTGGAACTGGCCAAATCCCGGATTTCATTCAGCGTGCGGGCCGAAGTGCGGACCCAATCGGCGCTGGCGGAATATGTGATCAGCGGCATCGGACGGGGGGTGATCGACCCGCTGACGGGGGCGATGTTTTCCGGCGCGGCTCTGGTTCTGCGCCCGCTGAAGGCCAGCCTGATTTGGCCGATCAATCTTGTTGCGCCTGCCTCAACCATGGCCCTGCCGGTCACCCAATTGTTGCTGGATGCGCTCAAGCCCGAATGATGTTTTTGCTGTCTGAATGGGTCGCTCGCAAAACGAGAGCTGCGGCAGTTTCAGACAGAGCGCGCAATGTCCGGTCAATCCGGCGGGTCTTGAGGCAGGCGCGGCGCGGGCCCCGAACCATGGGGCGGAGTTCCCCCCGCCCCAAGTGCCGACTGCGATTAAAAGTCCTGCCACAGATCCCTTGCGGTATTGTCGGTCATGCGGCGCGGTGTTGGCGCGGCGGCGCTTTCATCCGCCGCCCAGTTGCTGTCGACAGGGGCCGGGCCGTCGTTGGGCGCAGGTGTCGACGCGACGGCGCGCAGCGGGGCGTTGCTGCGGCTGGCCGATATTTTAAACTGGGCCACCGTCTCGGACAGTTTGCTGGCATCGGATTTCAGCAAGTGCCCGGCGGCGGTGGATTGTTCTACCATGGCGGCGTTTTCCTGCGTCACCTGATCCAATTCGACCACCCCGGTATTGATCTCTGCCAAACCGATGGACTGTTCCGCCGCGCCGACGGCAATATCTGTGACCAGCTTGGAGATATGGCCAATGCGCCCGGCGATGCTGTCGAGTGCTGCGCCCGTTTCACCGACCAGGGCCACGCCTTGTGCGACCTGTTTTGCGCTGTTGTCGATCAGGGTTTTGATCTCTTCTGCGGCATCCGAAGAGCGTTGCGCCAGCGCCCGAACTTCTGATGCGACCACCGCAAAGCCGCGCCCGGATTCACCTGCTCGGGCCGCTTCGACACCGGCGTTTAGCGCCAGCAAATTGGTTTGGAAGGCGATGTCGTCAATTACTTTGATGATCTGCGAAATCTGGCTCGAAGACTGCTCAATCTCAGTCATCGCTGAAACCGCGCTTTGCACCACGATGCCGCTGTCTTTTGCCTCCTGCTGCGCATCTTCCATGATTGCCTCAACGCTGCGGGCGCCCTTTGCCGCCGATTTGACGGATGCCGTCAACTCATCCAGCGCGGCGGCTGTCTGCTCAAGGGTCGCTGCCTGACTTTCAGTCCGCCGCGACAACTCGTCCGAGGCCTGGCTGATCTCGCTTGAACTGCCAAAAATGCTGCCCGAAGTTTCGATCACCTGCTGCAGAGTGTCACTTAGCGTGGTCACGGTTGTATTGAAGCTTTTGCGCAGATCTTCATACTCAACCGGAAAGCTGTCTTCGATGGCGCAATCCAGATCGCGGTCGGCCAGGCGTGACAGGCCATGGTCCAGCGATTTGATAACAGTGGTGCGGTCCGCCTCGGTTGCGGCGAGACTGGCATCGGCGCTCTGCAGTTCAGCGCGGGTTTTCTCCATCGCCTGGTTCAGCAAGCCAATCTCGTTCTGTGTGTCCAGAAAGGCCGGCGTGAAGTCAAAGTCTTTGCGCGACAGCCGGTCCAAATCCTGCTGCAAGGCTCCGAACTGGGTGTCGAATATGCGGATCAGGCGTATCCCGAGACCGCTACATGCAGCAATTGCGAGGAGAACGATCAGGCCTGTTAATGCAAAAGTAAAAAGAGCGTTGCGCGCCTCGGCCGAGGCCATGTCAGTCATTTTGGTGGCGATTGTTCCTTCGATTTCATAAAGATGGCTGATCCACTTTGTTGATAGATTAAACCATTCCAGGCTGGTCAGATCGGGCGCATTGCCGCCAGGTCCGGCGGCCAGCACGGCCTGGCGAATATCCTGTAACGCGCTCTCCCGTAAAATTTTCTCGATATCCAGATCAGGTAAATGCTGTGAGAGCGCAAGCTGGGCAACATGAAGCATCCGCTGTTCTGCGGCGCCTTTTTCGGAAAAATTGCGATAGGCAGGCAAGTCAAACTGACCCGAGCTGAACCCCGCGGCCCCCGCAGCTCGCTGAAGCCCTGCGGCCTCTTTGGCCGCACTGAGCGCCACAAGACCCGATGCAAATCTGACGATCCGGGGATTCTCCTGCCCCAACATCTGGTTGCCGGCCTCATCCAAGAGCGCAGCAATGATATTGGTGTAATAGCCACCCATTTTCGGAGCAACGATTTTCAGCGCGTCGATGTCACGCCGCATGTTTTCAAGCGCGTTTAACTGGGCTTGCACCGACTTGGAGGTTTCGGAAATGGCACTATCAACCTGCAGCCGGGTTTTGATTAAATCATCGCGAAAGTTGCTGCCGCCAGAGGCGAGAAAACCAGCCGATTGTCCGCGTTCAACTTGCAGCAAATGAGCCATGTTGGTCAATTTCACCGCATCTCCTGTATTTTCCTGCGTTTTCTGCGCGTTGGAAAAACGAGTGAAATCCGCTTTGCCTTTCATACTGCCAACGACTGCAAGGCCAATAAGAGGAATCGCTATCAGGGAGAGAATATATGATCGTAGCTTCATCGGTGGTAACTCCACATTGGTGTATTTTTTGTTGAATTCATCGCGGTTAATATTTGGGTCTCAGAGGGAGATTTAGTGTGTGTACGTCGTAAAGGTCAGATCGCAAGAGACACTTGATATGTTAAATATTGGTCAACTTGAATGTTATTTTCCATTTATAGCCGTCCCTTACCGATGTTTTTGGTGGAAAAATCGGTAAGTTTTCGGGCGCTCAACGATGCCGAATTGCCTCGATTTTGCGGGGTAATCCGGGGTTTTTGTGGCGATACTTGCCCTTCTTGAGGGGGGCGAAAATAAATTTGTCGAATTGCCGGGTCGATTGAGTGGTGTAAATATGCGGATTAAATGCATGTTTTGATGAATTGGATTTGACGAATTTAAAATGATTGATCGGATCGTTCTGATGATCCGCCGAAGTTCCAGTAAAGTCCCGGTGAAATCCCTGTGCAATTTCGGTGCGGTGATCCCGCGATCACCGGGCTGTGGCGAATTGGGGTGAAGACTGCCGGGATACAACGGCCCAGCAAAGGCGCCACGGCAAGAGGTGTATTTCGGGACCGCAATAAGGATAAAAGACCGTAAAATATACTTTTGGAAATTCGGTTGGCTGCGGTGTTGTCGCAGTCGGCAGGTATTTGAGAAAAGAGCGCTGCCTGTCAGGCCTGCTTATCGTGGCAAAGGCCCGCCGGGTTGCGGGCCATCAAGACAGACAGGCCAGAGCCGATTGCTGATTGGGGAAGACCCCTGGGCGGTGCAACCAGCTCTGGCCGAGATTAAAGATCCTGGATTAAGGACCGTGGACTAAAAAACCTGGATTAAAAGTCCTGCCAGGTATCTGCTGAACTGGGATGAGCCGCCGCCGCAACCGCGCGAGGCTGCAGTTCAGGTTCAATGTCCCAGTCCGGCCCATGTGCCGTTGGAGTGGTGAAATCGACCAGGTTGTCGGGGCTGCTGACGGCGGGCTTGCGGCCGTCGATATTGAAATGCGACACCAGTTGCGACAGTTTATTGGCATCGGTGTTCAGCAAGTGACTGGCCGCCGTGGCTTGCTCTACCATCGCAGCGTTCTGCTGGGTGACCTGATCCAACTGGGTCACGCCGAGGTTGATTTCCCCCAGCCCGGTGGATTGTTCCGCTGTTCCAACCGCAATTTCCGACACCAGTTGCGCGATATTGGTGACGCGGTCAGTAATGCTGGTCAGCGCATCGCCTGCTTTGCCAACCAGTTTAACCCCCTGTGCAACCTGTTTTGAGCTGTCACCAATCAACGTCTTGATCTCCATCGCCGCATCCGAGGAGCGCTGCGCCAGGGCGCGCACTTCGGAGGCCACCACTGCAAAGCCACGTCCTGCTTCGCCCGCGCGGGCCGCCTCGACGCCGGCGTTCAGCGCCAACAGGTTGGTTTGGAACGCAATATCGTCAATCACGCTGATGATCTGACCAATATGGCGGGCCGAACTCTCGATCCCGGTCATGGCTGCCACTGCGTTCTGCACCACGGCGCCGCTTTCCTCGGCCTCCAGTTTGGCTTCGTTGACGATGTTTTCAACGCTGCGGGCGCCCTCGGCAGCCGATCTGACACTGGTGGTCATCTGTTCCAGCGCTGCGGCCGTCTGCTCCAGGGTTGCGGCTTGGCTTTCGGTGCGTTGCGACAGATCATCCGAGGCCTGGCTGATCTCTGTGGCCCCATTGCGGATACTGTCGGCGGAGCTGATCACCTCGACAATGGTCGAGCTGAGGGTTGCCAGGGTGCGGTTGAAATCGCTGCGCAGTTGTTCGTAATCGGCTGGGAACGCGGTGTTCAACGGCTTTGAGAAGTCACCGGTTGAGAGGTTGACAAGCCCAAGGCTCAACTGTTCGACCACCACAGTCTGCTCGCGTTGCTGCCCGGCGCGTTCTTCCTCGGCGCTGCTTGCCAGTTTTAGATCATCCCGCAGGCTGACCAGAGCCTTACCGAGTTGACCCAGTTCGTCGCCACGGTCGGCCGATGGAATGTCGCGGTCAAGATCCCCCGAAGCCACGTTATCCATGCTCTCACAGATTGTTGCGATCGGCTGGGTAATGCTGCGCGCAAAAAGCCATCCCAGGAAGGACATCACCACCGCGCAGATTATTGAGGCAATCAGTAGCTTGTTGCGCTCAACAATGACCGGCGCCATCACCTCTGCCCAGTCTTCCTCGGCCACCAGGGCCCAGTGACCCTCATGGAAGTCGATGGCGTCGGAATAGGCGATAACCGGCTGTCCGTACAGGCCGATGGCGTCATGGAAAAAGCCCTTGCCGCCGTCCAGGGCAGACGAGATCTGCTCACTGACCGGCATCTCGTCGAGAACCTGAAACCCATCGTCAAAGCGCGAGGTGGTGCGGGCCCGCATATCCTTTCCGACCAGATAGATCTCAACACTGTCGCCCTGGCCGTCAGAATTATTGGTGATGTTGGTCAGCAGCTCGACAGGGATCTGAAACGAAAGCACGCCGATAGCATCTCCGCCTTCGTTTTGGATAAGGGTAGAGATAAATGCGGCCGCATCGCCATTGCTGGGTGCATATCCTTCAAGATCTGAAAAGTGGATTTCGCCCGGAGCGCCGCCGATGGATGTGCGGAATACCTCTGCGAGGCCAGAATCCCGGTAGGGGCCAGTGAGCAGGTTGGTGCCATAGTCGGCCTCCTTGAACACTGAATAAATAATGTCGCCTGCCATGTTGATCAGAAAGACATCATAATAACCCTTGGTTTCCATCAGGACCCGCAGACCTGGGTGAAACCCTTCATGGTGATTATTATACGGGGAGGTCTCGGGCGCCCGGGTCAACAGGTGCTTCTGGCCCAGCGGATTTGGGTTGTCGTTCACATATGCCTGGCGCAGGGTTTGGCCCGGGTCGCCATCCATTTCGGTCCAGCTCTTGTTGAACCCTTGCAGCGCCTGTGCCGTGGAGGGCGCGGCTGCCATGGTCAAGATATCGGCATCAACACCGTCCATAAAGGTGGTCAGGGCCAATTCACGGTCAGCGACAATTGCCTGAAAATGTTCTTCGGTTCTGGCAACCGTATTGTTCTTGAAGCTCATGTTACTGAGCGAAACGAGAATGGTGGCCATAAGCACACCAAATCCCACAAAAAACATTGGCAGCTTATGCGCAAGTTTGAGAGAATTAAAGGATTTCATCGGTGTCTCCAAAGGGAATGTGGTTCGGTGTGGCAGCTGGCTGGGTCAGGATTTCACTGGGACCGGCGATCTGCGGTTGTGTCGGTCTGGAGGGCTGGTTGTGACGGAGCATGACGCCGGGGGGCTGTGCGGCGGCGCTGCCTTTGCCTGCCGGGGCGTCAAGCGGTTGGCCCTGGCGTCAGGATTGAAGAGGCGAATTTTTCAAGCATCATCCCGGTCACTGCAGGGGGCAATGACATTATTATTATCGTCTTCATCATAGTTTTACCCTTTTGGGTTGATAGTGATCCAGTGCTTACATGTCAGGCGGTTTATAGGGTTGGCGGAGTCTCAAAACCGGCATGAGTAGGTATCTGCAGTGCTAATGGTGTCTCTGGGGCAGAGGCTGTCCTGTCCTGTCTCGGGGGGCGTGGGCCCCTTGCTGACCTAGCTGTGACGCAGGGCCAAACGGCTGTGTGTTTTGAGATTGCGACCGGCAGCAATATCCGTAGGGGGTTCTCCTCTACGGGGATGTGATGATTGGTGGTCCGGGCGGATGTCCTCACGTAAACCGTGAGGGTTACGTCTAGCTTTTTTGCTACATGGGGTTTCTATTGTCCATGATGGCTCCTTCGGCTCAGTGTGCTTGTTGCATGGTTATTCTGCATCCGGAATATTAAATTCCCGTAAAATTACGGTGATCGCCTCTGGCCCATACGGTGATAGTCTCTGGAAAACGCCCATAGGGGCTTTTTTCGAGTGGCCCCTGATCAACTGGATAGTTTGGATTGCCGGGCTGTGCTTTTTCCTGCCGCGCTCGCCTTCTGGGGGACGATATCTGCCTTGCCTTGCCGGGAATTGCCGGTGCAGGGCCGCACCCCAGGCCGCTTGGGCTTGCCGCGCAGAACTGGGGCTTGCCGCTTTGCCGCCAAATCAATTCAGCTTTCAGGGCATTGACGACGGTCTCGGTCTTTGAGGTCGTGTCGCAAATTCCACTGCCGCTGATCCACAGTGCCGCTGATCTACAGGGGGGCAGGGCAGCGGTTTATGCAGGGTACAGGCGCAGGGCTCACGGCCGAACGCAGGGCAGCGCCCTTGTTGCGTCAGGCGTCTGGAGAGTGTCACCCGAGCCATGTTGAGATCGGCATCCGTCGAGCGAATGGAGTTCTGCAGGCGGGCCGCCCAACACCAGCACAGGGAGCAGAATTCTGCTTGGCAAAGTCACAGGTCCTGGGGGTGTTTTAGGGGCAGCCGCGCAGTATTATTGGCCAGCCCGCTCAAGGGTTCGGCGGGCTTGTGCGATGACCGGGGCATCAATCATCTGGCCCTGCAGACGAAAGGCTCCCCGGTTGGAGGCGGCACTGTCGAGGACAAGCTGCGCCCAGGCAACCTGATCGGCGGTCGGCCGGAACGCCTGGTGAATCGCCGCGATTTGGTGCGGATGAATGGCCAGCATGCCGGTGAAGCCAAAGCCATGCGCCCTGGCGCTGGCCTGCTGCAGGCCTTCGCTATCGTCGATGCGGCTATGAACCCCATCAACCGGGGCGCAAATCGCCGCCGCGCGTGAGGCAATGGTGAGGGTGGCGCGGGCGTGATCCAACAGGGCGCCTCCATGCGCGGTATCGCCGTCAATGCCAAGATCTAGCGCCAGATCAATGGTGCCAAGCACCAGCCGTGAAACCACAGGTTCGGCGGCGATTTCATTGGCCGCGGTCAACCCTTTGGCGGTCTCGATCAGCGCCAGCACCGGCTTGCCGGTGGCGGTGCCAACCGAGGCGCAACAGCCGACACTGTCCACCATGGGCAGCATCACCGCATCGAGGCGCGGGTGGCGGGCCAGGGCGATGTCCGCTGGGTGATCCACATGCGTTATATCATTGATGCGCAGGCAGATATGGCCGGGTTTGGCACTGTCCAGCCACTGGGCCAGAGCCGCCCGTGCCGCCGCCTTGGCGGCAGGCGCCACTGCGTCCTCCAGATCGACGATGATGGCGTCGGCGCCGCTGGCCAGCGCCTTGTCGAACCGTTCGGGACGGTCGGCGGGAACAAACAACAGGCTCCGGGCTTTGGTCAGGCGGCTCATATGGCACCATCGCGTTGCAGCGTTGCAATCACCTGCGGATCGATGCCCAGTTCCGTCAGGATGGCCTGGCTGTGTTCGCCGAGCTGCGGCACCGGGCCCAGACGCGGCGTAAAGGCATCGCTGCGGCCGGGCGGTAACAGTGTCGGGATCGGGCCGGAAGCAGTGGCCACCTCGCTCCAGCGCTGGCGGGCGTGAAGCTGTGGATGCGCCCAAAGCCCCGCCATATCATTCATCCGCGCATTGGCGATGCCGGCGGCGTCTAGCCGCTCGACCAGCTGGTCACCGCTCAGGCCGGCAAAGCAGGCCAGGATGATTTCGCGCAGGGTTTGTTTGTTTTCCGAGCGCAGCGCATTGGAGGCAAAGCGCGGATCTGTGGCCAGCGCGCTGTCCAGCAGGACGGTTTGGCAAAAGGCCCGCCACTCGCGTTCGTTCTGCAGACCCAGCATCACCACCTTGCCGTCACCGGCGGCAAAGGGGCCGTAGGGATAAATGGTGGCATGGCTGCCGCCATTGCGTTTGGGCGGCGAGGCCCCGTCATAGGCATAATACATTGGAAAGCCCATCCATTCGGCCATTGCCTCCAGCATGGATATGTCGATAGAGGCGCCTTGGCCGGTCTTGCCGCGCTGGATCAGCGCCGCCAGAATATTGGTATAGGCATACATGCCGGCGGCAATGTCAGCGATCGAAATCCCCGCCTTGGAGGGGGTCTCCTCATCGCCGGTGATCGACAGAAAGCCCGCCTCGGCCTGGATCAGCAGATCATAGGCCTTGCGGTCCTTGTCCGGTCCGTCCTCGCCGTAGCCTGAGATATTGCACACGATAAGGCCGGGATTGTCCGCCTTTAGCGCCTCACGCGACAGCCCCAGACGTGCCGCAGCCCCCGGTGCCAGATTTTGCAGCAAGACATCCGCCTTGAGCAATAGTTTGCGCAGGATGGCGCCGGCCTCGGGATGTTTGAGATCCAGCGACAGGCTTTCCTTGGAGCGGTTGGTCCAGACAAAATGCGAGGCCAGGCCGTTGACGCGGCTATCATAGGCGCGGGCGAAATCGCCGACACCGGGGCGCTCCACCTTGATCACCCGGGCACCCAGATCGGCCAATTGGCGGCTGGCAAACGGCGCTGCAATCGCATGTTCCAGAGACACCACGGTGATGCCATCCAGCGGCCGCATCAAAACGACCTCGGCAGGCCAAGCACATGCTCGGCGACATAAGACAGGATCATATTGGTGGAAATCGGCGCCACCTGATACAGCCGGGTCTCGCGGAACTTGCGCTCCACGTCATACTCAGTAGCAAAGCCAAAGCCGCCGTGGAATTGCAGGCAGGCATTTGCCGCCTCCCAGCTGGCCTTGGCCGCCAGGTATTTGGCCATGTTGGCCTGTTCGCCGCAGGGCTGATGGGCATCGAACAGGCGGCAGGCCTCCCAGCGCATCAGATTGGCGGCCTCCAGCTCGATCTTGGCCTCGGCGATGGGGAACTGCACCCCCTGATTCTGGCCAATGGGGCGGCCAAATACGATGCGTTCCTTGGCATAGGCGGTGATCTTGTCGAGAAACCAGAACCCATCACCGATACATTCGGCGGCGATCAGGGTGCGCTCGGCGTTCAGCCCGTCGAGGATATAGCGGAACCCCAAGCCTTCCTCGCCGATCAGGTTTTCGGCCGGGATTTCGAGGTTGTCGAAGAACAGCTCGTTGGTCTCGTGGTTGACCATGTTGGAGATCGGTTTGACCTCCATGCCATTGGTGATGGCGGCCTTGATATCGATAATGAAAATCGACATCCCCTCGGACTTGCGCTTCACCTCAGCCAGCGGCGTGGTGCGGGCCAGCAGGATCATCAGATCGGAATGCTGCACCCGGCTGATCCAGACCTTTTGGCCGTTGATGACATATTTGTCGCCTTTTCGCACCGCGGTGGTCTTGATCTTGGTGGTATCGGTTCCGGTTGTCGGTTCGGTCACCGCCATTGATTGCAGGCGCAGCTCGCCACTGGCGATCCTGGGCAGATAATACTGTTTCTGGGCGTCTGACCCGTGCCGCAGCAGGGTGTTCATATTATACATCTGGCCATGACAGGCGCCGGCATTGCCACCGGATCGGTTGATTTCTTCCATGATGATCGAGGCCTCGACCAGGCCCAGACCCGAGCCGCCGAATTCCTCGGGGATCAGCGCCGCCATCCAGCCCTCAGAGGTCAGCTTGTCGACAAAGGCCTCCGGGTAGGCTTTGTCTTCATCCACCTTGCGGTGATATTCTGCCGGAAATTCAGCGCAGAGCGCGCGCAGGGCATCGCGCAGATCCTGATGGGGGTCGGTCATTTTATGTCCTCTAAAGTGGCCGTTGCGGTCATTGCCAGCGCGCCATCATGGCGGCGGACCCAAAGTTTAACTGTGCCGTCATCGCCGGGTTGCCCGTGGACGGAAAAATCATCGGTATCGAACAGCGGCGATACCGCGCGAAATTCAAAACCGGTGACCTGTGCCTGGGGCCGTTTTCGCCGCAGCAGGTCAAGCAGCAGGGTGGCCAGCAGTGGCCCGTGCACCACCAGACCGGGATAGCCTTCGGTGCCGGTGCAGAACGGCAGGTCATAATGAATGCGGTGGGGGTTGAAGGTCAGCGCCGAATAGCGAAACAATAACGTTGGATCAGGCGAGATGACCCGGGAAAAGGCACTGTGATCCGGGGCTTGTGGCGGCACTGGCGTAGCAGCATCCGGGTCGGGCGCGGCGCGATAGACGATATCATGTTGTTCCTCGATGCCCTGCACATCGCCATCAAACAGCTGATGGCGCACAGTGACAAACACCAGATCTCCACTGCGCCCCTGCTTATGATCGACAGAGGTTATGGTCGAGACCTTGCGCAAAATCCGGCCAATCCGCATTGGCGCCATCCATTTTAGGCGACTGCCAGCCCACATGCGGCGCGGCAATGGCACCGGTGGCAGAAAGCCGCCAAGCGCGGCGTGACCGTCGTAACCGGCCTCGTCAAGCCGGTGAACTGGCAGGAAATGCAACCAGTGCCACAGCGGCGGCAGCGGGGTCTGTTCGCCGTAGATCGGATCGTCGCGGTTCAAGGTGGCGGCCAGCGCGGTTGCGGGAAATGGCGTGATGCGCTCTGTCACCTCATGGCGACGGCCAACCCATTGGCGGAGATGTTTGAGGTCAATCGTCACGGCTTCTGTCTCCTGCAAACCCGATGCAAGCTATGACCGGTTTTTTGCGTTCTGGAAATTCACCATTCTTTAAGGCTATGTTCAGCAAAACAGAACGCAAGAGGGGCCCATGCATTTTGACTTCACCGATATCCGGCTCTTTGTTCATATTGCCGAGACGGGCAATCTGACCCGGGGTGCTGCGCTGAGCTTTCTGTCTGCTCCGGCCGCCAGTGCGCGCATCCGTGGGCTTGAGGCCAGTCTGGAGGCGCAGTTGCTTTACCGGGGCAACAAGGGCGTCAGCCTGACCCAATCGGGCGAGACCCTGCTGCGTCATGCGCGCATCATCCTGCGCCAGGTCGACTATCTGCGGGACGATTTCACCGGGCCGAACAACGACCGCTCAGGTCATGTGCGGATCTTTGCCAATACCACCGCCGTCACCGAATTCATGCCCGAGATCCTGGCCCATTTTCTGGCGGCACGGCCGGGTGTGACCATCGACCTGCAGGAAAGATTGACCCAGGATATTGTCCGTGCAATCCGCGATGGCACTGCGGATCTGGGCATTGTCTCCGGCGATATCGACCAGACCGGCCTTGAGGCGATCCGCTTCTCAACCGATCACCTGGTGCTGGCTGTGCCGCTGGGCCATCAATTGGCAAAGTGCAAATCCGTGGCGTTTGCCGAGACCCTGGCGTTTGAGCATATCGGCCTGCATGAAGGCAGCACATTGCTGGCGTTTTTGCGCGGGCTGATGGAAAAAAACGGCTATGAGCGGGCGCTGCGGGTCAAGCTGCGCAGCTTTGAGGCCATGTGCCGGATGATCGAGGCCGGAGTCGGCATTGGAATCCTGCCAGAGTCGGCGGCCCGCAGGCATATGAAAACCATGCAGATCGCGCTGGTCGGCATCAATGACAGCTGGGCGCTGCGCGAACGCTATGTGCTGGTGCGCTCGATAGAGGCGCTGCCTGGTGCGGGGCGGGCGCTGGTTGACGAGTTGGTTGTGAATGCGGCGGGCGGCAGCAAGTGACCCGGCCTGCGCGCCAAACAGATCGGCATAACCAGCGTGCTGCACAGCTGGGGATCGGTTCTGACCCATCCCCCACACATCCATATGATCGGGCCGGGCAGTGGTTTCAGGCGGTTAGCCCATGCAGTGCAAGTGTGAGAGGGACCCGGTAGTGCTTTGTCAGGGATCGTTGTTCTTGGCTTCTTACCGCGAATGACAGCCGCGACGGCGCCTTTCTTGAGCCACGGGTTCAGCGTTTGTGGCCCGCAGCCGATCTTCGCAGAGATCGACATGATCGCAGACCAGTGGCTGTTATGCTGCCCTTGATTGTCCAAAACCATCCGCCCGGCACGCGCCGCATACCTGTTCGTTGTGTTGCTGATGATGCTCCATCCTACTCAGGTGTTGGAGCCTCCGGCAAACCCGGCGCGGTTCAATACTGCATGTTCTGGCCGAACCGGTGGGCAACAGCTCATTGTGCCCGGAAACGCTGCCCCTTGGCAGGGGGTGATACCGGTGGGCCGGCAAAACACTGAGCCTGCTCCATCCAGTGGCGCGCCACCTCGCCGGTGACCTGCAAATTGGTATCGGCAATGTTGCGGGTCTGGGTGACAATCTGGGCAAACTCCACCGCCAGGCCGCGCACCACGTTGTCCTTTTGCGGCGCGTTCCAATGCCACACGGCGCCTGACGGCCCGGTCAGCTCAACAAAGGGGGCAGGGCTGGGCACCTCTTCCTTGCGGTTGATATAAGTCCAGCCAAAGGTCGCAGTGCCCAGATGGGCGATATTGCGGATACGGTCCTGGTCTGTCCGTTCCAAACCCAGCAGGTCGAATACTGCCTGCCCATGCGCCCAGGTCTCCATTTGGCGGGCAGTGATCGAGCTGAGCGCGCTCATGTCCGGCCCGATCCATTTCACCCGTTCCTTTGGGTCGACCTGGGCAAAGGCGTCAGCGCAGAATTCGGCCCCTTGGCGCCAGGCCTCAAACAAGGCCCGTCCTGACAGCCCGTCCAGCCAGGGGAACTGACAGTCCAAAATGGAGGTCCCCTTTTGCATCTCGGTGACGATTGGATCGATGAATTTGGCAAAGACCTCTGGTCCTTTGATCGATGTTTCCGCGGCTATGTTGAAGAGGTGCAGATGGCCCAATACATGGTCAATGGTCCAGTTTTTAAACAGCGTCGGCCGGTGGAACTCTGCCTCGGGCAAATCCTCTAGTATAGCTGCCAGGGTCAGGCTCTCTGCCCGAAAATCCTCTGCTTGCTGCATCTGCACACCTTTCTGTTTCATCCAGTATTTCCCAGATAAAACGCCGGCAGGCAATGTTACAGTCTGGAAGATTGTTTTTATTGGTGGTCGCCCCCAAGGCCTGACCGCATCGCAGCCGTAACGGCGATGGGGCAGGGTCCGCCTTAGGGGCACTCAGGACTTTAGAACCTCAGGGACAGGCAGGACATGCCGCCGTCCAGTTTGGCGCATTCTCTGTTGTCAATTTCAACCAGCTCATAGCCAGCTTTGTCCAGCATCTCAGCGGTGCGGGGGAAGCCGGCGGGCATGATCACCAGATTGTTGAAGCGGATCGCGTTGGCGGCGGCTTCTTCGCCCTCGGCAACGTGCAGAACCCGGTATCCCTCAAAACAGCCCGAGGCATCCAGCCGCTTGGTGGCGAGGATGGTTTCGCCGTCCATCAGCGAGCAATCGGTCTTAAAATGCAGCACGCCGGGGGGGGTGAACACCTCTCGCAGGGCATGGCCCCATTCGGCGGCGATCTCAGCCAATTCGGCAACACCCGCCGCATCAGTGCGGTCTGAACGCCCCACCAGGATCTCCCGTCCAGTGACCAGAATATCGCCGCCCTCAACGTGGCCCGGCCCTTCAATCTGGCGGACATCCGAGTACAGACCCCGCAGGGTCGTTGCCATCTCGGCAACTTCTCCGACCCGTGACGGGGCGCCGGGGTGCATCAGGATGGCACCTTGGGGCAGGCACAGGCTGGTGTCTTCGACAAACACCGCGTCCGGAAAGCCCTCCAGCGGCGGCAGTTCGGTTACCTCAGCTCCGGTGCTTTTCAGCGCTGCAACATAGGCGGTGTGGGCCTGTTGCATCCGGTCCAGATCCGGGGTGCCGATGTCCTGGGCGCGCAGGCCATCGACGATGCAGGCCGAGGGACGCCGGGTGATGGCGCGGCTGAATTCAAATGTTGGATCGCTCATAGCAGTCTCATTCGTTTAGGAGGGCCGAAAAATCGGCGCCTCGATTTCAATCATACTGGGGCCTGGCAGGCGGGCAGAGGTCGCCAAGGCCTCTGCCACCGCTTGCGGGTCGGCAGCACAGTGTTGATGGGGAATGGTGAAAGATTTTGCGGTTGCTGCGAAATCCGGCGGTGTCGGATCGCAGCCTACCACAGTGACGCCGGCATCCTGCATTGAGGTCGAAATCTCATTGTAGCCGTGATTGTTCCAGATGACAAAAGTAATGGGAAGATTTTCGTCCACGGCAGCCATGATCTCGGGCAGGCTGAACTGGGCGCCACCATCGCCAACAATGCAGATCACCCGGGTGCCCGGTTCTGCAATGGAGGCACCGATTGCGGCCGGAATCCCATAGCCCAAAGCACCATATCCGGTGGCCGCGTTGAACCAGCCGTGGCTGCGGTCTGGGTCGTAGTACATGTTTCCGGCATAGATCGGCTGGGTTGAATCACCAACCATGATGGCGCCGGGAACGGTATCGCGCATGGCGTTGAGTATCCGCACCTGGGCTTGATATTCAGGGCTCAGCTCCTCAAAGGCGGCGGCCCGTGTTTGCGCGGCCCTGTCGGCGCCTGCTGTGGATGGGGTGTTTTTGTGGCGGACCCCCTGAACCAGATCGGCCAGTTTTGTCTTGGCATTGCCAAGCAATGCGATCTCGGCCTGATGCCGGTTCAGCTGCTGATCGCAGCAGTCAATCCGGATAAGCTTGGCCATCCGGGCCATGCTTCCGGTGGCATACATGTCGTAATCGGTTGGGCCCAATTCGGTGCCCACAGCCAGCACCACATCGGCGCCTTCAATCAGGTCTCGCACCGCGCTGAGACTGGGACTGGCGGGCACGCCAAGCGGATGATCATACATGATCCCCCGCGCATTTACGGTTTGCACCACCGGGGCCCCCAGACGCTCGGCCAGCTCACGCAGCTCTGCCGCTGCAGCAACCGCGCCGCCGCCGGCCAGGATCACTGGCGCTTTGGCCGTTTCCAGCAGCTGCACTGCCTTGGCGATCATATCGGCGTCGTCTTTGGCCGGTTCTGGTGGGATATTGTTTTCAGCCGGGGCCGCATAGTCCTGTCCGGCCACGTCCAGCGGGATTTCGATATGGGTTGGCCCCGGTCGGCCGGTGGAAAACGGCTCAAACACCTTATGGAGTGCGGCTGTCAGCTGGTCCGCGGTGCGCACCTGTTCGGACACCAGCGCCACTGTCGACACCATCTTGTGCTGGTCCGGCAGCTCATGCAGATGGCCCAGCCCCTTACCGAGGGAGGCAACGCGGTTCACCCCGGACACCACCAGCATCGGCACACTGTCAGCCCGCGCCTGTGCCATCGGCGTCAGCGTGTTGGTCAATCCCGGTCCGGTGATGACAAAGGCGACGCCGGGTTTGCCTGACACCCGCGCATAGCCATCGGCCATGAACCCGGCCCCCTGTTCGTGGCGCGGAGTCACATGGCGAATACCCGAGCTGGCAAGCCCGCGGTACAGCTCGACGGTGTGAACGCCGGGAATGCCAAAGACGGTTTCGACACCGCGTTCAGCCAGTTGCGTAACAAGAGCCTCGCCGATGGTGGTCATGCGGCATTCCTTTGCAATGTGTTGGCATGCAAGACGATACGCTGGATAGCGCGATCAAAATCGCCGTCATCGATGGTCAGGGCGACCCGCACCCAATCGGACATCGTGGTGCCAAACGAAGTGCCGGGCATCACCGCAACGCCGCCATGCTCCAGCAAATGTTCGGCATAGGCCTGGCCATCCAGCCCGGTGCTGGCAACATTGATCATCGCGAACATTCCGGCCTCGGGCTGATGCACCGTCAATTGGGTCTCTTGGGTCAGGCATTGATCCAGTTTGGCGGCGCGGGCTGCGTAGCGTGTCCGCATGCCCTTGGCCACCGGAGAGCCCTCGCGCACCGCCTGTTCGGTCATATCCGCGATAAAGGGTTGATTGCCAAACAGCATGGTTTCCGACAGCGGCAACAGCGCGTCACAAAATGCAGTTGAGGCCACACACCAGCCACTACGGAACCCTGGTGCTGCGTGGGATTTGGAGATCGACGACACCGCAATCACCCGGTCAGCAATGGCAGCATTGGACAGCGGCGAGACAAAGGTCGAGCCGTCAAACACCAGCTGCTCATAGACCTCATCCGAGATGATCCACAGATCATGTTTCAGGGCCAGTTCACCAATGGCCTCGATATCAGCCGCCGTCAGGATCGACCCTGTCGGATTGTGCGGCGAGGTCAGCAGGATGGCACGGCTGCGCGGGGTGATGCGTGCGGCCAGATCCGCCGCCTGCATCCGAAACCCATGTTCCGGGCGCAGCGGCACCGGCACCATGCCGGCCCCCGAGGCCCGCACCACGCCCTCATAGGTGGCATACATTGGATCCCCCACCAATACTTCGTCTCCGGCTTCGGCCACCCCCATCATCACCGCGTATAATGCGGTCTGGGTGCCGGGAAAACACATGAAGTTGTCGGGCGCAAAATCGCGGCCAGTGGTGGCTGTATAGCGTTCGGCCAGGGCCGCGCGCAGATTGTCTTCGCCACGGCCGTCCGAGTAGCCGGTGCGCCCGGCCCGCATCGCGGCAACAGCGGTATCCATCAGCGCCGCTGGCGTCGGCACATCCGGTTCACCAATGGTCATCTCGACGATGTCGGCGCCAGCGGCGATCATCTTCCGGGCCTTTAGGTGGAGCTCCCATTTGGCGCCGCCCAAACCGTCCAATCGACGGGTGATCGCTGTTGTTTTCATGGCTGTTCTGCTTTCTGTTCCAAATCTAATCCAATAATCGCACCGACGGATTCCACCCCGATGCCCGGCAGTTCATCCGGGGCAAAGGCATCCGGCAGGGCGCCACCTTCCATCCAGAGCCCATCGATCACCCCGTTGCAGGCGGTTGCCAAATGGCGCAATCGTGTGGGCGATGTCACCTGTCCTGCTTCCTCTAGCGCGGCGCCGATAAGATCTTGCAGCTGGTCGCGGAAATAGGCGTAGGTGCGTTCGTGAGTGGCCTTCATCTGCGCGTCTTGCTGCACCCTGTTGAGAAAGCTGGCCCATAGGGCAACCGACCGGGGAGCGGCCACCGGGGGTCGCAAGGAGGCATTCACCAGCGCCGCCAAACGATCCCGCGCCGAGCTGTCAACCGCTGCGGCAAGGGCAAAGGTCTGATCGGTCATGGTGGTCATGTGATGTTCGTAGGCGGCGATGATCAGATCCTCTTTGGAGCTGAAATAATGTCGGATCAAACCCTGCGTCACATCCGCCCGCTCAGCAATGGCCCGCACTGTCGCCCCGCGCACACCCATCTCAGCCACCAGAGACAGCGTCGCCACGATCAACGCGTCTTTGCGCTGCTCGGCACTCTCGCGTTTGAACTTGCGGCGCTCGTCGTTCACAGAGCTTCCTCTCGGGATGGTAGTAATTATACACTTGCATAATTACGAAGCTTCGGCCTTACTACAAGCACAAAAGTGAGGACGCCGGAAAATGCCGACAGCTGCATCTGCAGACCCATTACCTGAGCCCGACACGCGGGCCGAAGCCATTCACGTTGAAGATCTGCACAAATCCTTTGGCAGTTTAGAGGTGCTAAAAGGCGTGTCTCTAAAGGCAAAAAAGGGCGACGTGGTTGCCATCATCGGTGGCTCGGGGTCCGGCAAATCGACGATGCTACGCTGTATCAACTTTCTGGAGACCCCATCCTCGGGCCGGATCGTCATCGACGGCGAAGAGGTGAAGGTGAACGCGGACGGCAGCCCCGCCGACCGGCGTCAGATCGAACGGATCCGCACCCGGCTGGCGATGGTGTTCCAACAGTTCAACCTGTGGACCCACCGCACCTTGCTAGAGAACATCATCGAGGTGCCGGTTTACGTGCTCAAGGTGCCGCGCGCCGAGGCGATTGCGCAGGCCAAGGTGTTGCTGGACCGGGTTGGTCTGGGCGACAAGATCGAAACCTTTCCCGCCTTTTTGTCCGGTGGCCAGCAGCAGCGCGGCGCCATCGCCCGGGCGCTGGCCGTTGATCCCAATGTGATGCTGTTTGACGAACCAACCAGCGCCTTGGACCCGGAATTGGTGGGCGAGGTCCTGACGGTGATCCGCGATTTGGCCGCCGAGGGCCGCACCATGCTGCTGGTCACCCACGAGATGAAATTCGCACGCGAGGTGGCAAACCACGTGGTGTATCTATTCGAAGGCCGCATCGAAGAGCAGGGTCCACCTGCCGAGGTTTTTGGCAATCCACAGTCGCAACGGCTGAAGCAATTTCTCAGTTCAGTCAGCTAACACATACCAACAGATCCAAATTTTCAATCAGGGAGAAACATATGAAACTCAATACAATGCTTGCCGTCACCGTTGCTGCGGCCGCGCTTGCCGCTGGGGCTGCCACTGCTGAACAGGTCAAGATCGGCATCGCTGCCGAGGCCTATCCGCCGTTTGCCTCGGTTGATTCCTCCGGCACTTGGGGCGGTTGGGAAATCGAAGTCATCGGCGCCGTCTGTGCAGCGGCGAAACTCGACTGCGTCATCACCCCGGTGGCCTGGGATGGCATCATCCCATCGCTGACCGGTAAGCAGATCGACGCCATCATGGCCTCAATGTCGATCACCGAAGAGCGCGCCAAGACCATCGATTTTTCCAATGCCTACTACAACACTCCGGCGGTGATCGTTGCGGATAAATCAATGGACATCGAGCCGACACCGGAATCTCTGGCTGGCAAGATCATCGGCATTCAGGCTTCGACCATTCACCAGGCCTATGCGCAGGAATACTTCAAGGGTTCCGAAATCCGCGTCTATCAGACCCAAGACGAAGCCAACCAGGATCTGTTTGCCGGCCGCATTGACGCCATTCAGGCTGACAGCATCGCGATGGCGGATTTTGTCGGCTCGGACGCTGGTGGCTGCTGTGAAATCAAAGGCCCGGTTGCCAATGATGAATCAATCCTGGGTCGCGGCGCTGGCGCTGGTGTCCGCAAGGGCGACGATGCCCTGCGCGAAGCTCTGAACGCCGGCATCGCCGCCATTCTGGCCGACGGAACCCATGAGAAGATCACCGCGCGCTACTTCAACGCCAGCATCTATAGCGAATAAGATCTGACCTTGGAACTGATCCTCGAAACGCTCGGTCTTGCCGAGAGCGCCAAACTATTGTCGCTGTCGCCGCCGGGCTGGGGCGCCAACCTGCTGCGCGGGCTGGCGAACTCGCTGAAAATTGCATCCGGGGCCTTTGGCTTTGGGCTGCTGATCGGGCTTTTCGGGGCCTATGGAAAACTATATGGCGGGCCGGTCCTGCGCGACCTGCTCGCCATATATACCACGGTTATCAGGGCGGTTCCCGAGCTGGTGCTGATCCTGATCCTGTATTACGTCGGCACCGACCTGATTAACCAGGCGTCCTCGGCGATGGGCTATGGCCGGGTTGAAATCAGCGGCATCGTGGCTGGCATCTGGGTGTTGGGCATTGTGCAGGGCGCCTATTCGATCGAAGTTCTGCGCGGCGCCATCCTGGCAGTGCCGCCCGGCCAGATTGAGGCGGCCCGCGCCTTTGGCATGCCGCCCCTGATGACCATGTGGCGGGTCACCATCCCGGCGATGATGTCCTTTGCCACCCCAGGGCTGGCCAACCTGTGGTTGATCGCCACCAAAGATACTGCCTTGCTGGCCATCGTTGGTTTCTCAGAACTGACCCTGGAAACCCGTCAGGCTGCCAGCAGCACCCGGGCCTATTTCACCTTTTTCCTGGCGGCCGGTGGCTTGTATCTGATGGTGACCTTATGTTCCGGCGCGGTGTTCGGCCGGATTGAAAAATGGGCGCGGCGTGGCCAGCCTTCGCTGCGGGAGGACCGGGGATGACGACCCTTAAATCCCTGATGATCCCGCATCGCATTGTGATGATGGCGCTGTTTGCCGCCTTGGTTCTGTGGTGCGCTGTCACCCTGCGCTGGGACTGGATCCCGAAATATACCCCGCTGGCAATGCAGGGCTTATGGAACACCATTTGGATTATGGCGGTGACCACCGTGCTGGGCTTCCTGCTGGCGGTGCCGCTGGGGCTGGCTCAGGCGATTGGGCCCTGGTATCTGTCGATCCCGGCGCGCAGCTTCTGTACCGTCATTCGTGGCACCCCATTGCTGCTGCAGATCTGGCTGCTTTACTATGGTCTGGGGTCGCTGTTCCCGCAGTTTCCGTGGATCCGCAGCAGTGAATTATGGCCCTACCTGCGCCAGGCCTGGCCCTATGCGGTGCTGGCGCTGACCCTGTCTTATGCCGGCTACGAGGGCGAGGTGATGCGCGGAGCCTTTTCCGGCGTCGCCAAGGGCCAGCTGGAGACCGCCAAATCCTTTGGCATGCGCCGTTTCACCATGTTTCGCCGGATCTGGCTGCCGCAGGCCATTCGCAATGTGCTGCCCACATTGGGCGGCGAGACCATCCTGCAGCTAAAGGCAACGCCACTGGTGGCGACAATTACCGTGATCGACATCTATGCGGTGTCGTCGCGTGTGCGCTCCGACACCTTCATCGTCTATGAGCCGCTGCTGTTGCTGGCGGTGATCTATATGGTCATTGCCGGCCTGATCACCCTGGCCTTCAAGCGGTTCGAGGTTAAGCTTCCGCGATAAGCTGCAGACATAGAAATGGCCCCGTGTTGAGCGAGGCCATTTCAAGGATTTTGGTTATTTGCCAGTCCAGACCGGATCGCGTTTCTCAGCAAAGGCACGCGCGCCTTCCATCTGATCATCCGAGCGGTAGAGCACATCAACCGAGGCCAGCTGGCTTTTGGTGATCCGGTTCATCGCGTCCTGAAACTTGCTGTCTTCGGCATCGCGGACAATTTCCTTGATCGCCGCATAGACCAGCGGTGGGCCACTGGCCAGCAGGCGGGCCAGCTCCCAGGCGCGGTCCATCAGCTGATCGGCGGCGAGGATCTCATTCACCAGCCCCCAGCGATGTGCCTCGGCGGCGTCGAACCAGCGCCCGGTTAGCAGCAGTTCCATGGCGATATGATAGGGGATGCGTTTGGGCAGTTTGATACTGGCGGCATCTGCCACGGTGCCAGAGCGGATTTCTGGCAGCGCAAATGTGGCATGGTCCGCCGCCAGGATCATGTCTGCCGACAGAGCCAGCTCCAGCCCGCCGCCACAGGCGATGCCATTGACCGCCGCAATCACCGGCTTGTTCATGTCGCGCAATTCCTGCAAGCCGCCAAAGCCGCCAATGCCGTAGTCTCCATCCACCGCATCGCCATCAGCGGCGGCTTTCAGATCCCAGCCGGGGCAAAAGAATTTACCGCCGCCACCGGTGATGATGGCCACCCGCAACTCGGGGTCATCACGGAAATCGCGAAACACTTCGCCCATGATGCGGCTGGTGGTCAGATCGATGGCATTGGCCTTGGGGCGATCCAGGGTGATCTCAAGAATGGCGCCATCGCGTTTGGTTTTAATAGGGGACATCTGTCAGGCCTTTCGAATAAGGGCGTCCACTGCTACCGCCCGATCAGGGGTGCAGAGGAGAGGGTTGATTTCAACTTCGCTAACGGTTTCGGCATTGGCAAGGACGTAGGATTGAACCGCCAGCACCGCCTCGACAATTGCAGCCATATTAGCAGCGGGCTTGCCCCGGTATCCGGTCAGCAATGGGGCACAGTTCAATTTGGCTAGGGCGGTTTCAATGTCGCCGTATTGCACTGGCAGCAACAGGGAGGTCGTGTCTCGCAGCATCTCGGTCAGCACGCCTCCGGCCCCCAGGGTCAGCACATAGCCATGCGCGTCATCGCGGATCACCCCCACCAGCAGTTCAGCGACGGTGCCGGTGATCATCTCTTCGATCAGCACTGCCTCGGTGCCGATCTCGGCGGCGATGGCGACGGCCTGCTGGGGCATAACGCCCAAACGAACCGCTGCGTGCTCTGATTTATGCGCCAATCCGACCCCTTTGATGGCAAAGGGCGGGCGCAGCTCAGTGGCGGCACTGGCGATGGCCCCGGGTCCCATGACCGAGCGGTGCTGTGGTACCTGAACCCCGTGCTCTGCCAGCGCCTGCTTGGAGGCGGCCTCGGGCAGGGTCTGGGGCAGGGTCTGGGTCGCCGCGGTGGTTGCAGGCAGGCATACGGGATCTGGGTGTGGGGCGCGCAGGTTTGCTGCCGCCTCGGTCGCGGCGAGAGCCTCGCGCAGGCCCAGAAACGGCACCACCCCGCCGGCCATCAATTCGGCGGCAACATCTGCCGGCATCAGTTCCGGCAGGCTTGCGACAACGGCGAACCGGGCTTGGGTGTCGGCGCGCACAGAAAGCGCCGCTTGGGTGGCACAGATCCAGTCGGCCTGGTCTGTGGTGGGGTAATCGACAATCGAAAACGTCATCGCGATCCCGTCGCCGGTCATGCCGGACCAGGCCCGCGCCATCGCCGCGCCGTCGCGCCAGATATAGGTGTGGTAGTCCAGCGGGTTGTTCAGCGCCACCATCGGCCCCAATGCAGCCCGCAATTGCACCTGTTGCTGGTCGGTTAGCGGCGGAAATTCAAGACTGGTGCCAACCGCCATATCGGCGATCAGGCTGGCCTCGCCGCCGGAACAGCTGATTGACGCGATATTGCCGCTGGGCAGAGGCCCATAGCAGTGCAGCAGCTTCAGTGCTTCCAGCAGGTCGGGCAGGGCGCCCAGCCGGGGAATGCCCAGCCGGTCGAGAAAGGCCTGCGCGCCGGCATCGCTGCCGGCCAGTGACGCGGTATGGGAGATGGTGGCCTGTTGCGCCTGCTCGGATATCCCCACCTTCAGCGCCACCAGTGGCACGCCCTTTTTATGGGCCTTGGCGGCCAGCGCCTCCCATTGCCGCAGGTCAGAGAAGCCTTCGATATGCAGACCCACCGCGGTAACCCGGGGATCGTCAATCAGCGCCGAGGCGATCTTTGCCTGCGAGCTCTGCGCCATATTTCCGCAGGTCACCACATAGGCGATTGGCAGGCCGCGCTGTTGCATGGTCAGATTGATCGCAATATTGGAGCTCTGCGTCAGGATGGCGACGCCGCGCTCGACCCTTTGGCAGCCATGCTGATCGGGCCACAGCAGGGCGCCGTCCAAAGCGTTGATGAAGCCATAGCAATTTGGCCCCAGAATGGGCATTTTACCGGCAGCGGCAACCAGTTGCGCCTGCAGATCATCGCCGGTGCTGTCCTCTGCGGCGGCCTCAGAAAAGCCCGCGGCGAAACAGATCGCGCCACCAGCCCCCATCGCCGCAAGGCTGGCGACCAACTCGATGGTGGCATGGCGGTTGATGCCAATGAACACCGCATCCGGCGCCGCTGGCAGATCCGCGAGGGACCTATAGGCCGGATAGCCGGCGACTTCATCAGACCGGGGATGAACCGGCCAGATATCGCCGGAAAACCCCATTGCCTGAGACTGTTTGATAACCTGTTCACACCAGGCGCCGCCGCCAACGATGGCGATGGATTTTGGCTGGAACAGGCGGCTGAGAGTGTTGGACATGCGGTCGCCGTATACAAAGAGGTCTAGGGTGTCCCGGCGAACCCCATCGCCGGGACAGCGATGTCAGGCGCCAAGCGGGCGCAGCAGATCGCGGGAGATAATATGGCGCTGGATTTCCGAGGTGCCGTCCCAGATCCGCTCGACCCGGGCATCGCGCCAAAAGCGTTCAATCGGGAAGTCATCCATCAGCCCCATACCGCCAAAGATCTGCAGCGTGGTATCGGTGACCCGCGCCAGCATCTCAGAGGCATAGAGTTTGGCCGAGGCAATTTCGCGGTTGGCCGGTAGGCCCTGATCCAACCGCCAGGCGGCCGCCAGGGTCAGCCATTCGGCGGCGTCGATCTCGGTGATCATGTCGGCGATCTGAAAGCTGACGCCCTGAAACTTGCCAATCGGCTGGCCGAACTGCTTGCGCTCGGCGGCATAGTTCAACGCATAGTCAAAGCAGCGTCGCGCCCGACCGACGGAGAAGGCCGCAACGGTCAGACGGGTGGCATAGAGCCATTCGTTCATCACCGCAAAGCCACCATCAACCTCGCCGAGAACCTGCGCATCCGGCAGGCGGCAATCGTCGAAGGTCAGGATGTAGTTCTTGTAGCCCTTGTGACTGACCGAGTTATAGCCGTGGCGCACCTCAAACCCCGGGGTGCCGCGATCGACCAGAAAGGTGGTGATCCGGCGTTTGGGGCCTTTGGGGGTTTCATCCACCCCGGTGGCAATGAATACAATAAAGAAATCAGCATGTTCCGCGCCAGAGATAAAGTGCTTGGAGCCGTTCACAATCCAATCGCCACCGTCGCGCAGGGCCTGACATTTCATGCCGCGCACATCCGATCCGGCGTCCGGCTCTGTCATCGCCAGCGCATCCATCCGCTCGCCGCGCACGGCAGGCAGCAGATAGCGTTCGCGCTGGTCGTCATTGCTGGCCATCAGGATATTCTGTGGCCGCCCAAAGAAATGGGTCAGTGCCATCGAGCCACGGCCCAGCTCACGCTCGACCAGAGTGAAATCGGTGTGGCTCAGGCCAGCGCCTCCGACCTCCTCGGGGAAGTTACAGGCATAGAACCCCAGATCGATGCATTTTTGCTTGATCGCATTGCCCAGCTCCAGTGGCACCTGACCGGTGCGTTCGACCTCGGCCTCATGCGGATAGATTTCTTTTTCTACAAAACTGCGAACAGTCGAGACGATCATCTCTTGTTCTTGGGACAAGCCAAAATGCATTTCTCTGGTTCCTCTGCCGGTGAATTTTCCTGAACAAAATAGCCTCTTGCCCCAGCTAGGCGTGCAGAGTTAGTTGGTATTCATGCAGAGTTTGACAAAAATCGATAACCAGACGCAGAATTTTGACATTCTCCTCTTTGACAACTTTTCCAATCATTGCCTGGCAAACACCGTCGAGCCGCTGCGGGCGGCCAATACGCTGTCGCGCAGGTCGCTGTATCAATGGCGGTTTCTGACGATGGACGGCGCCGCGGTTGTCAGCTCCAGCGGCATGCAGGTGGCGCCTCATGACCCGCTCAAAGAGGGCGCAGGCACCGCCCTGATGATCATGCCGTCTTATGGGTTTCGGGGTCTTGGCAGCTGGGACATCGCCCGAGGGCTGAGGGCAGCGGCAAAACGCTATACCTATCTGGCGGGGCTGGACACTGGCAGTTGGTTATTGGCCAGTGCGGGGTTGCTGGATGGCTATCGCGCAACAATCCACTGGCAGGAGCTAACCAGTTTTTCTGAGACATTTCCGGATGTTGACGCACGACGTGAACGGTTTGTGATTGATCGCGACCGGATTACCTGCTCGGGCGCGATGGCCGCATTTGATCTGATCATGCATCTGGTCAGTGAAACCCATGATCCGCTGCTGTCGATGGAGGTGGCGCAATTGTTTATGACCCGCGATTCTGCGCGGTCGCATGCGTCGTTTTCGCGGATCACCGGCAGAACGGTCGCCCGTGCGATGGCCATTATGCAGGAACATCTTGAGCGACCTCTCTCTGTGGGTGAGATTGCCCAGCAGGTTGGCTGCACGCAAAGAACACTGGAACAGCGGGTGCGGGCTGAATTGAATGCAACGCCACAAGCGGTTTACCGCAGGTTCCGGATGACTTTGGCGCGGAAACTGGTGGGAGACACCGACCAGCGGGTGAGTGAAATCGCGGCCCGCTGTGGCTATGAAAATGCCAGCGCCATGACCCGCGCCTTTAAGGCGGAATTTGGCCAGACCCCACGCCAGTTGCGCAGCCAGGCCTGATTTTTGACTGCTGTGTTGAGGTCCTGGATCACGCAGGGTGGGACGGACCGGGATATCTCCCGGCCCGAAATGGCGCTAGGTGAGGGCCAGCAAACTGTTCGGCGATGCATTTGCAATCGACAGCGATAGAGATCCAAGCTGTTGCTGAACGCTGAGTGCGGCCAGGCGAACGGAGGCCTGCTCCATGTTGGTGTCGGTCATCGCACTGATGCCCACCTTCATACTGTCCGCCAATCTGCCGACAAAATCATTCTGATCCGACATTTGAGTGGCACTGGCGCCCAGCGATGCGGCGCCTGCGATTGCGAAGTTCAGAAACCCTTCAATTTCGCCCAGTGCTATCTGGGCACTGGCCTGATCGGTTACTGCGGTGCGATTATTGATGTCGAAACCGGGACTGCCCTCAAAATCCAGACTGTCGACCGAAATGGTGGCGAGACTTGGCGTGCCCGCGCCCTGACGGTCCAATGATGCGGCAACCGTCAACGATGTGCTTCCGGTTCCGTCGGTATCGGTCTTCAGCAGGTTGACACCGTTGAACTGTGTCGAGGAGATGATCGAATTCAGCTGTTCCGTTTTATGGGCCATCTGGGTTTCGATTTGACTGTAGTCCACCGCGCCGCTGCTGGCCAATATGGTAAGCTGCTTCATGTCCTGCAGCACCTCAGTCATCCGTTCTGCGCCGACGGCGGCCACCGATGCGGTTGCCTCGCCAAGCGACAGGGAACCGGACACGGCAGAGAACCCGGCCACATCACTCTCCATCACCTGCGAAATGGCCCAGAGTGCGGCGGCGTCTTTTGCGGTGTTGATCTCTTTTCCGGTCGCGATATCCTCTTGGACCGTCTCCTTTTGTTCCACGGTGCCCCCAAGCATTTGCAGTGCGACCATCGCACCCGAGTTGCTATTTATACTTGACATATTTGGTTGCCCTCCAATTGAGAAAACACTGCAAAAAGCTAAGCTCATCTCTATGGCTGAGATGAACCACCGGCCATTCTGGCAGTGCTCTGAACAGATGACGAAAATTCCCAAGCCCATATCCGAGCCCAGGATTGTGTTAAGTTCTGGTCAATGAAAGTAGCGTCGAGGTGGTTTAACTGTGGCGAAAATCTGTTGAAAGGCATGACAATTTAGTCGAATTGTTTCGACCTGACGTCGTCTCAGCCAGTGTCGGAACAGACTGGGACCGGCTACCGCCAAAACTGCCTATACCGCCAATAGCCGCAGTAGGGTATTGGCGGTCAGGGACGGGTCACTCAGGGCAAAACCCGTCTCGACTGTGCGATATTTAGTGTTTGAGCTTTTGATGAATTCAAGCATCCGCTGCGGCTCGGACATGGTCAAATCCATGCCGGCAATACAGGGTAATTTCTCCTGATGCAGGGCACCGGGAAGCGGTCCGATGGCACGCTCAAAAACATCCGCTGTCAACACCCGGATGACGCCATTGGCTGTCTGGCATTGAAAGCCGCCATCTGTGGCTGTGACATCGCTATATAGCGTGCTGAAGCGTGCCTTTAGGGTGGCGTGAAAAGACCGGTCCGCCAAGATGTTGATGCCGCATATGCCGGTGACCTTGTTTGGGTGCTGCAGCCACTGGGGTACGTAGATCAGATCGGGGCGATGTTGCTGGCACAGGAACAGTGACAGGCGGGGGAATTCAGCGTCCGGCAGCAAGGCGAGGGTGGTTTTTGTGCGCCCCCTTGTGCCGTCTGGCAGGGTCACATCGCGGCCAAATTCCAAATGTCCCGCCAGTGTGAAGCCGGCGGATTTGGCCCGCTGGGCATCGGCAACCGAATTGGTGCTGTGCAAGGCAGACAGGGCCACGCCCTCGCGCTGGCGAAGATGTTCATAGACATGCCGCCCAAAACAAAAAACGCCGGCGGGCATCTCATCCAGCAGGGTCTCGTCATAGGTGCCCATGATTTCAATCAGGCATCCATCGAACATGGCCAGACTGGTGCTGGTGCCCCAGGGATGTTTGCCGATAGCCGTCATGTTAAAGCCAAGCGATATTAGCCTGGCCCGCAGCCCTTCGATGTCATGGGTGGCCAGCAAGGGGTGATCAATGCCAAAGGACGCGTTCATGGAGAGCTCTCTTCTTTGGCGCTGAAACTAATTCGGGCATCGCCGCGGATACTGGCTTTGGCTCCAACCGCAAGCGCGCCCTGCGGGATGTCCTGTACCACAATGGCCCCGGCTGCAATATTGGCATGAGCACCAATGGTGATGCCGCCCAATAGCATGGCACCAGCGCCAATGACCGCACCACGGCCAATATGAGGGTGCCGATGCGATCCGCTATCGTTCAATGTGCTGCCAAGCGTCACGTTGTGCCAGATAGAGACATCCTCGGCGATAACAGCGGTTTCGCCGACAACAAAACCCAAGCCATGGTCCAGCCACAACCCCGCACCAATCTGCGCCGCGGGGTGGATATCAGTGGAGAACGCCCGGCCAAAGGCGGCTTTGGTGGCGAGAGACAGATTGGTGTTACCGTCCTCCCAAAGCTTATGGGAAACACGGTGTGCCATAATGGCCTGCAGTCCGCGTGAGAACAGCAAGGTGGCAGGGGCACCGCCGGGCTCAAAGTTGCGGCGGGCGGTCTCAGAAATATCGTAGCACGACATCTCTACCAGTTGCCGGTCACTGGCATAGACCTCCCGCACCACCGCACCCATCGCAGGGCTGTGACAGAGGCTGGCAAGCAAGGTTCCGGCCAATTCAGCAAAATCGGTGAACGGTTGCAGCTCAAGAAGCTTTGTCAGAGCGGCATCACCAGCCAGCAGGGCCTGTATATCATCAATCAGTTTCATCACGCCCCCTTAGGACACATAGCCAAAAGCGATGCGTGGTATTGGCGCACTGTCTAGCCAGATGCTTTTGGCCGAGGTGTACTCTAACAAGGCATCGGTGCCGCTGGAGCGGCCATAGCCCGAATTCAGCGAGCCACCAAAGGGCGAGGAGACATGGATCGCCTTGTAGCTGTTGATCCAGAAGGTTCCCGCCCGAACGGCGTCGGCCATCCGATGCGCGCGCCCAACATCATTGGTCCAGACCGCAGCGGCCAGACCAAAGCAGCTGTCATTGGCCAGCGCGATGGCCTCAGCCTCGTCCTCAAAGGGGATGGCACAGACAACCGGACCAAAGATCTCTTGTTGGGCGGCCTGGGCCGAGTTTGACAGGTTGCGAAGCACAGTGGGCGGCACAAAATACCCCTGCTCCTGCCGCTCTGTGCGGGACAGTACAGTGGCCCCAGCCTGTTGGGCGCTACGGATCATGCCGGTGACATGGGCAAATTGACAGGCATTGCTGATCGGTCCGATCTCGGTATCCTCAGCCAGCGGATCCCCCAGCGTGATGTTATCCATGCCACGGGACAGCATCGCCACCAAATCCTCATAGATCGATTTCTGCACCAGCAGTCGGGATCCGGCGACACAGCTTTGCCCGGCGCCAGAAAAGATCGCCGCCTGCGCCCCCAGACAGGCCTGTTCCAGATTGGCATCGTCAAAGACGATATTGGCTGATTTTCCGCCAAGCTCCAGCACCACAGGTTTTAACGCGGTTGCCGCCGCAATAGCCACCCGCCGCCCGGTTTCAGGAGAGCCGACAAAAACCACCTTGCGGATTGCAGGATGCGCTATCGCAGCCTGACCCGCAGTTGGGCCAAACCCACAGAGGACATTCACCAGACCAGAGGGAAGACCCGCGCCTTCGGCCAGTTTGACCAGCGCCACAGTGGTCACCGGAGTCAGCTCACTGGGCTTGATAACCACCCCATTGCCGGTGGCGATGGCCGGCGCAATTTGCCACCCTCCGGTAAAGACCGGCGCATTCCACGGGGTGATCTGAAAGACAACCCCAAGCGGCTCGCGCACTGTATAGTTCAGATGCCCCGAGGGCACCGGGATCACCTCGCCGTGCAGCTTGTCGGCCCAGCCCCCGTAATAGGCAAACATCTCGGCCACCTTGGCCACCTCAATGCGGCAGTCGCGGATCGGTTTACCGGCAATGATCGCTTCCACCGTTGCCAGCGGTTCCACATGTGCCAGTACGGCCCGAGAGATATCCTGCATCACCTGCCCGCGCTGGGCGGCTGAAATGCCCTTGGCCCATCCCGGCTGGGCCCGCTGGGAAGCATCACAGGCCAGAACAGACAGGGCCACATCCGCGTCCTTGTAACAGAACAGCTCCTGCTCGGTGAAGGGGTCCACCAGGGTCACATCCGCGCCAGCCCCATCCAGCAGAACACCATTGATCAGGCTCTGCGGGCGGTCGCCCAACCCCAGCTTGGCCATTGCATCCAGTAGGGTTTGTTTCCGATCAGATATCATGGGCTGCTTTCCCGTCGCGGGTGACAATCTGGTTGAAATCGGCGCTGTCTGCTATCTCCGGTGACCGGTTCAGCCAGATGTCTGCGATCTGCGCAAAGCCGCTCAGCTCCACCCCGGAGGCCTTGGCAAGATCCAGTGCAAGCCCGACATCCTTGCGCATCAGCCCCATGGTGAACCCTGAATCAAAGCCGTCATTCAGGATCCATTTGGGAAAGTTGACCTCGCTTACACCACTGCGGCCAGAGCCCGCGTTGATGCCCTCTAACAGCGCTTCGGGGGCGACACCTGCGGCTTGCCCCAGCCGCAGCGCCTCGCCAACCAGAACAAGATTGGCGGCGCAGAGCATGTTATTGGCGATCTTGGCCGCGTGACCAGCGCCAGAGCCACCAACAACCACCGTCTTGGCGGTGAGAATATCCAATACCGGCGCCAGACGTTCGATCCCAGCTGTGTCGCCGCCCAGCAGCATGGTCATAGTGCCGGCATTTGCCGCCGCAGGGCCGCCGCTTACTGGGCCATCGACAAATGAGAACCCATGCGCATCACCCAGTGAAGCCATCGCCTGAGAGGTGGCAGGTTCCGATGTCGAGGTATCGAGAACAAGGCAGGCGGGGCGAATATCTGCTACAATCTCGCGCATCACCGCGTCGACCACTGCGGCTTTGGGCAGGGAAAGAATGATGATATCAGCCACTTTTGCCAATGCCGAAGGGCTCTCTGCGCCCTCTGCACCAAGATCCCGCATCCGGCTCAGTGTCGCCGGGTTGGGATCATAACATATCAATTGGATGCCACTGGCAATCAGCTGCGCCGCCATGCCACCGCCCATATTGCCACATCCAATAAGTCCAATTTGCATGTCCATAATCCTTCTGCGGGCACCGGTCCGCCGGCACCGGTTTTCTGAACTATGGTTCATTTCACCTCGGTCAGGAATGCCGGTAATTCAGCAGTTTTGTTGCGCTGGGCGCAACAATAAGCCGATCAAGTAAAGGCCGACATCTTTTTCATTTGCTTGAGAAGAAGATCTGCCGCCTGCGGCAGTTTGCGACCTTCCTTGCGCAGCATTGAGGACACCCCACCGGCAAATATCGAGGATGATATCTGGTGCGCGTTCATCATCCCGGATGACAGCTCATTTTCGACAACAAACCGTGGCAGGATGGTGAAACCCATGTCATTGCGCACAAAGGCCTTCAGCGCCGCAATCGAACCGGTCTCGACAATCGCGCGCAACCGGATGCCGTGTTTGGCCTCAACCGCTGTTATCATCGCCCCAATGCCAAAGGTTTTGGGCGGGATGGCGCATGGCATTTTTGCCAGGGACGCCAGATTAAGAGGCTCTGTGCGGTCGTAAATGCCACCCCTGCGCACCAGCGCGACAAGCGGCTGCGACGCTGACGTCTCAACCCTGATCTGCGGGGTTTTGGGGACATTGTAGGCCAGTCCCAGATGGGCTTGCTCTGAGAGGATCTGTTGCATCACATGTTCGGTCGATCCCACCGTTATGGCGAAGGTGATATCGGGGTATTTGGCGGAGAACCTGGCCAGGGCGCCATCAAACAGATCGCCGACAAAGCCTTCGCCGACCGCGATTGCCACCTTGCCACGTTTCATCTGCGCCAGGGCATCAAACTCAGACCGGAGAAGATCCAGCTCACCGGTCTGCCGTTTTAAGTACGCCACCAAAAGCACACCCGATTCAGTGGGCCGAACACCGGAGCGTCCGCGTTCAATCAACGTGGTGGAGAGGGCGGTTTCCAGTGCAGAAATATTCCGGCTGACAGTCGAGGGCTCCAGTCCAATCTGCTCGGCTGCCGCTCTGACGGTTCCGGTCTGAACGGCGACCAGGAAACAGCTGGTCTGTCGGGGGTCAAGTTGGGTCATGGCGCGACTCTGGCGTAACATGGTCGCCAAATCAATGCGCCACAGGCGATGTTTCAGGTTGAATTTCAGCGGCAGATACGCGGCAGATGCGCGGGCATTTTGCGCAGATATGAAATTTCTGAAGAAAAAGTATTTTGGCCCTTGCGCCGACCCTGCGCATTGTCTAAATCCGGCCTCACCGGGTCGTTAGCTCAGTTGGTAGAGCGCTTCGTTTACACCGAAGATGTCGGGAGTTCGAGCCTCTCACGACCCACCATAAATACTTGAAAACAAATGGATAAATGGATCGTCAGATATTGGACGGATCTAAAGTTTCCCAATTCCATCATTGGGTTTCCCAAAATCAGGCAATAGCAGTACTGACTCGGTGTTCATTTGTTCCGCCATTGCATGCCGCGCATAGTGCTCTGACATCCGCTTTGATAGGTGGCCCAGCATCGCCTGAACTCGCTCGATTCCGCCGTAAAGGTCAGGTGATTTTGCGACTGCGTTTGCAATTAGAGTGGCGTTGGTCGTGCGCAGCCCGTGGAAGGTTAGCCGCGGTTCCACTGCGTGCAGTTTCAGGCGGGTGATTTCTTTTGCCCAGGAGGCTCCAAACCCGGTTCCCCAGGGTTTGCCGCGCAAGGTCTTTAGAATCGGTACTGTGGGATCAATGCGATCCTGTTCGCGCATCCATTCCTGGTGGTCCTCGATCATGGCCAGGACAACCGGGTGCAAGGGGACTGGCACATCAGTCTGTGTCTTTCCCTGGCGGGGATACCAGACGCCATCGCGGATGTTGGCCTCGCAAAACTTGGTCAGGCAATCGCCGCGCCGCTGGCCGGTGTAGATCGCGACCAGTGCTGGTTTTATCATGTGGGGTTTGCCGTCCTGAAATAGGCGCTCTAGGGCCCACTCCGGCCAGGGTTCATAGCTGCCCTTTCCTTTCACGCGCTCGATGCGGGTGCAGGGATTGATTTCGCAAAAACCGCGCAGGCGCGCCCAGGCAAAAATTGCGCTGATGTCATCAAGACGGCGATTTGCGGTGGCTGGCCGGTCAGCGAGCGTGTCGTAGAGAGCTTGAATATGCACTGGTTGGATCGATCGGGGGGAGAACTCGCCAAGCACATCCATTACCAAGTCACAGGCTAGATCTCGCAAGTGCCGAGAATTGCGCGACAGGTCTTGGTACTTTCTGTGCTCCCGGTGTTGCCTGATCAGTGATTCAAAGCTGAATGGATCAGAAAAATCGACAGGCGGTGCGCCGTAGAAGTCTGCCCAAGCTTTGTTATAGGCCGCGCGGTATCCATCTTCGAAAGGGTGTGGAAGCTTGCGACGAAACTCAGCCTCTCCTTTAGAGGCGACCCTGAAATAGAAGTACAGACGGCCTTTGGCCTTCTTGGGTTGGACGTGTTTGTCCAGTGTGATGTCAGCGGCCATTGATTTTCAACATGATGGGGTCCGTGGCATTTGCGGCATCAGCCCCTTGTCCGGGGGGGGCTCCGATTTGTGCCTGGTCCATTGCCCTTTCTATCTCGATCCATTTCCAGCGAGCCATGCCGCCTATCTTTGTTGGCTTTGGTAGAAGCCCCCGGTTCACATAGTCACGCACGGTGGTTTCGCCGCAGTCAAGGTTTTTGGCCACTGTGGCGATCGAGCAGAAAATAGGTGGGGGGCCAATCGGCTTATCCATTGCGGGCCTCTTTCTGTTCGGGGCTGTTCTTCTTGGCTTCGCGGGCATGGTGTTCCAGCTTGGTAATCGCCATGATTGTTGGCTTCAGCTCCGGAGCAGCATCGTCATAGCCTCGACCAAACCGTCCATTTAGACGTGGCAGTAGGGCGCGAGGGATAGCCTCCCAATTTGATGGGTCAGTGTTCGTTTTATCGCCATCGAGGCTCTTGAGGCACATGCCCACGGGCAGGTGGCCATTGGCTTGCTCCCAGAGGTGGCGATGCTTGTGAACAAAGCGCCGCTCATATCCGGTGTGTGGATTGACCTGGTCGACGCTGATCTCGATGTAACCGTCGTTGGATGTGCGCTCAAACCCAAGGGTCTTGGTGTTATGGGGCAGGTTGCCCTTCTTGAACTGTGTCTTGGCGCTGTTCGGGTTAAATGGCATTTTCTTGCCTTTGTTTAGGGCAGGCTGACCAGGTTCGAATTTCCCGGTGCGGCCGGTCAACCACCCATTGCGCTTGCAGAGTGAAGAGTAGTTGCTGAGCTTCACATCAACACGCCGGAATTTGGCGCAGAACTGGGCGTGGGCGACAGGCCGCAGCTGCGATTTGTGCGCCTTGATCCAAGCGAGTTCCTTTTCACTGTAGCTGATTGCCTGCCCCTTCATTTTGAAGCACTCCCAATCATTGGCAAGTGGGGAACAACGATGGCGCCATGGTCAGCGAACAGTTTGGCGGCCGTGAGCTGAAGATTGGCATTGCCGACCACCTGATCTGAAATCGATACTATGGCCTCCGACCGCTTTACTTCCTGGTCGATCTGCTCAGCGGTCAAGTCTTCGTCGCCCAGGCGTTCCAGTTGTGCGAATAAATGGTCGGTCAAGTCTGAAAGCTTGTTCTTCATAATGTCCTCCTGGTTTCCGTCACTGGCCCTTCGATCGGGAAGGGCCACAAAGAGAGATCAGGACCCCGCCGCCACCCGGCCAAGGGATTACGGCGGCGGGGGTATCAGTCAGAGCGACCGATCAGGGGGTTTCGGGGGAGCCGTAGAAAGTGGGAAGCCCAGTCTTTTCCTCGGCGGTGTTCACAGCCTCTTTCAGGGCGTCATAGAATGCCGCTTCGGGGTTATAAATTGTCAGCCGGAAAGAGACCGCAGAGCCGTTTTTCTTGAAGCTGAACCGAACCGGAAGGCGATAGTTGACGCCCTGGTCAAATACCGGGATGGCGATCAGGAAAAGATTTGGGATGGAGAGCGGCTTGCCCTCGGCGTCCTTGTTCTCATTCTCGAATGACATTTGCACGGTGCCGTCGTCCGGGTTGCGCTTGGTGATCAGATTGCTGCTCTCATAGATCTCCAGATGGCGGGACATTTCCATCAGGCGGGCAAACTGGCCGTAGCGGCCCTTCAGCTTGGCGGCGACCTCGATCAGGGGCTTTTCCCAGGGCTCCGGATTTTCTGGTTTGCCGCCGCCCAGCAAGGCCGGGGAGGGATCAATGATGTCCTTGGCGTGTTCTTCGATAAATTCGCCCAGCTCGGACTTGGCTAGGGTCTTTTGTGCGACTGCATTCCAGATCTTCCATTCCTCGGAAACCGGGAATTTGTAGAGTCCGCGGTGACGGCAATACCGGGCATTTGCATCGCCGGTTTTTGGATCGAGCTGCGGGGCGCTTTTTGGGTGGTAATCAATAACGCTGGTGAGCGATGGTTGCTGGCGTGACTGGTTGGCAAACACCACCGATTCATCGCCTTTGAAGCGGTTGGTCCAGTCAATGAAGCTGTCCAGCGTTTCAAATTTGGCGGTGCCGGTCTTTTGCGCAGGTTTCAGGTGGGTTGCAGCCTTGCGCATCTGCTCTGTCACGTCCTCGACCGTGCGGCCTTTGGGAAGGCTCAACAGGTGCGCGGCTGACAGGTCAGTGCGATCGGCGTTGGTGTCGATCGGCTCAGCTTTACTGAGCTGTTCTACAGTCTGGCGCATGGTTTCGGCGACATTTTGAACTTCTAAGTGATCCATGATGGTCCTCTTGGATTTGGGATAAGGGGATTAGCCTGCGGTGCGCAGCTCGGTTTCACCGGGAGCGACGTCCCGGATTTCCATTTTCAGCTGCGCAGGGTTGGCGGGGGTGATCCGGCCTTCTCCACCCTGCCAGGCAACGGCAGTGGCGGCGGGTTTCTGGGGCTCTTTGGCATCGCATTTGGCGGCAATCTGAAACATGCCGGCGCGGTCCAGTTTGTAGTCCAGTTTGATGGTGAAGCTGCCAGATGCAGATTTGTTGTTGTCGTCGACAAAGCTGGTCATGGCTTCGATCAGCGCCTCGTGCTTGTCGTGAATCAGCATGAGGAATTCGCCGCTGTCGGGCAGCGAGAGGATTTGGTCGATCGTTTTCAGGTCATGGGGGGTGCTGGTCATGGCGTCCTCTTAGGTTCCTTTGTTGGATTAACTTGCGGCGGCGGGCTTGGAGATGGCGCCGCGCCAGGCGTCGTATTCTGAGCGCAGGTGACCTGGTGGAACAAGGCTGGGGGGCGGGTGGTGCGTGGCCTGGTGCGGCGTCGGTCAGGTGAGTACCAGCTTTGCATGATTGGTCTGGGCTGATGCAGGCCCTGGTGCTGCGCAATCTGCCTGCGCTGGGGCTGGCCCTGGTGCTGTTGGTGGCGGTGGCATGGCTGGTCAACCTGGTGCAGGACCGCACCCAGCTGCAGGGCGAGCTGGCCGCCGCCAATATCAAGGTGGTCACCGCCCAGGTGGCGGAACAGCAAGCCCTAGAGTCCGCCCGCGTCCACCGCGCCCATCTGGCCCGCGCCGCTGATCAGGCCCGCCAGTTCGACGCCATCCGAAACGAATTGCAAGAAATGGAGGGTCGCGATGCGCCTTTATCTCCTTTGCTGCGCGCTACTGCTGGGCGCCTGTGGCCTTGATTCAATTGTTGTCACTGCGCCGCCACCCAAAGTGCCGGCTGATCTGTTGCAGGGCTGTGCTGGTTGGACCGGGCCAAGGCCGAGCAATGAAGGGCAATGGGCTGATGCCGCTTGGGCTGAGATGCGCGGGCGGTACTGCGCCAATGGCCGCATCGAAACCATTGCCGAAATTCTGAACCCCAGCGGGCCGCGCTGATCTGTTGGGGTTTGTTGGACTCATCCCCTCAATGGCGGCTAACTGCATTTTTGCGATCTTGGTGCGCAGTGCAGCATTCGACAATAAGGGCGGTTTGCTGACTTTCGCTGCACTTCGTTCGAATGTCTCAGATGCCAACAAACCTACCACTCGCCCTTCAATCGGATGTGACAATTCCGGCCCAGACCGGACATCGGTGCAAAGCGCAGCTAACGGCAATTCTGAGCCCAAATTGTTCATTCGTCACATCGAACTAATGTCCGGTGCGAACTACCCAGAGCACAGTTTATAAAAACTGGACGCTCGAAACATCTAGAAACTCGGTTGTATTTCTGCCATAATACAGCAATTGATAGACGATACTTGGGGAGAGCATGGCTGAAATGGACCTCATTGGGCTGGGATCTCGTCTCCAACGCATAGAATCTGACATTGAAAGCCTAAGAAAAGCGGAAGAGGCACCTTCGAAATTTGAAGAAATTTTGGATCGTGCATCTAAGTTACCATTTATCGGTCCGATTGGCGCCTGGATTTGCTCGTATATTATAAGCCCGGCAACCGTCGCAATAATTTTAGTCACCATAATTTCTCTATGGATTCTGATAACGCTTCTTGGTATCACCTCAGCGGTAAATTGGGCTCACAAAAACCTCTTTGGTACTCACGAAGCGATATCCGCTGAATACAGCCAACAACGGGATCTGTACGATCTGGGCAGAGAAGAAAATGCCAGCGCAGAAGGCCTCTACAAGTTAATTTCTGAAGATATCGACGATGTGTTAAGAACGCGTCGGCAACTAATCAGTTCAATTTCGTCCGGTACATTCGTCTTCACCAACAATGGTGGGCAGCCTGACTGGCTAGAAGACAGCATACCAATCTATTTTTCGACTTCTGTCAATGAAGCCGCGTGGTTTTACGTCCGTATCAGCATACCGGGTAATGAGTTGAAATATTTCAGTCTGGGTAGCAAAAATTCAATGGATGTCTCTGAAATGTTCGAGTTTCGAGGGACCCCGTATGAAGATCAATCTGAGAACTCGCACAAACTCAATACCTTCTCAGAGAAGGGCGGTTTTTATGAGCAAAAGTTGACACCTGCGTCGCTTGTTCCGTCGCTTGGGCAGCCCTTTCATAAATTTGATTTGACTATCAGCCTAGTCGGTAAGACTTTTTTAGAGAAATATGTCGAAAATCAGCAAGTGACGTCGGGTCTGTATTTAGATGGGTACCGTCTGAGAGCTGACATAATGGTAGTGGTAAAGCCAAAATGAGATCGAAATTCACATGCTTGGCGCTTAGTTTTCTTTGTCTTTCGGTCTTTTCAAAGCAATTGCCTGCTGATGGCCACCTTACTCAAGGCATGCTAAATATTGGGGGAATAGCTGTTGGGGTCTATGCGTCGCTAGGCGAGCCAACGGGTATAGATTTGGACTCCGTTGACTTGCACGTAACGTATGACCTAGCAGCTTATATGGCACAACTGCGCAGCAGTTACGCTGGGATTCAGACTCTCGATACATGCGGTGATCGAGTGGTCTTCAATCCACCGCAGCTCATGATTGTTGAGGACAGCACAGAAGTTGCCATCGGCTCTAAGGCGTTTGTAGAAGACTGGACGTGTAGTTCACGTACGCGTGTCGAACAACATGGTTTTGCGTGGACGACAGTTAACGAAGTACAAAGATCTCGAACCGCTACTACGGCTTCGATGGCTTATTCAGTGTCGTTGCTGGCGCTGGGGGCCGCGATGGTTCCTGACACTACTATCGATAAAAGCGGCGAACCGACGCCGAATAGCATTATCGCTATGACCGATCTTGCGATTGCGGTTTCAAGTGACATTTCTGGCGCGTCTGAAATCATGACTTGGTGGGACGCATCGGCAGAGTCCTCCAAGATGGTAGCATCAATGTATGGTCCCGAAGAGTACAAGGCATTCCTGGAAGCATTCTCAAGTTCAGATATCACTATAGAAGGCGACACCGTTCGGCTGTCTATGGAAATGAGTCCCGCGCAGGCTGAGGGTTGGGCAACTTTTATCGCTGCGGGTCCGCAGGCTTTAACCGGCCGAAATGATTGAGCCAATTCGTCGCATATATTTGCTGGTTTTAACAAATTCAACGCTAACAGAAGTTACATTACTCCAACGTGTTACCTCCTTCTGCGCGCTAATAAATTCCAATTTCTGTACACCTGCGTGAGCCCATCACCAGCGAAGCCGTATATAGCGCCTAACTCCGTAAAGAAGAAAATTCAGATCAGCTTAGCGTCGCCAACGCAGACGTTGGTCGAGTGCTTGCTTTGTTGCGCACTATACAGATCTTGGTGATAGGCGCAGCGAAGGTCAGCAATCCGCCCTTCGTGCAGAATTATTGCATTGCAGCAATTGTCATTAAGGGCTCGTTCCGGCCATTCGCGGCACAGGTGACCAAGGTCCGCAGTGGGCCGCTAGCACCAATTGGGTCAACAACAGTGAATGACTGCAAGGTGCCGCATAGCTGCCGTCTGACGGGGGTTAGTTGGATGTTTGGTTGTTTCGGTTCCTTGACCTTGGTTCGTTAGGGAAACCCTTATGAAGTGGGAACGAAACGGCGATGTAGTAAAAGCAGTCCGGATTGCATCGTGTAGAAAAAGCGAGGTCAAAATCCAGAAAGGGAGGCGGGCAAAGACGGCTTTGCGGGGCGGTTTCAACGGATCGACGCAACACTTTAGTCTTCTTGGAAAGGTGGAGTGTAAATCATGGCCTATCGCCGCAGACATTTTTTTACAGATAAACAGAAGTCAGAGATCTGGGATCGCTGGCAACGCGGAGAGTCAATGA
>JABSSD010000106.1 GCA_013214575.1 Paracoccaceae bacterium
TCGCATTCAAAAACAACATTGCCCTTCGCATCAACAACGCAAAGCGCGCACGACCGAAGCGACACATCAAGTCCAGCAAAGTACTCCATCATATATCTCCCTTGTTCACAGCTATCATGTGATCATATCGGGAGCTTGCCCTCAAAACAGAGGTAGCCCAATTACGCATGCTATCTGCGCATTGCTGCCGTTGGACTTGACCGCAGCGAAGGCCGGAACCCGCCCTTTGTGTCGAATTGTGCATGGTGCAGAAATCAGACCATTTCCCCTGTCCATCACAGACACCAACGGCCCACTGCCGCCGTTCGCCCTCGGCGTAGCGAATTCACATTCTGAGCATTGCCTATGACTTTCCTGTCAGCACCTTAGGATCGAAGTTTGTCCGTCACGATAACATGCGGGTTCCCGTAGCGTTTTATGATTTTTCGTAGGAGTTCCAACGCCGCCTTGCGATCGCGGCGTTTAGTGACAAAGGAAACTAACAGCTCGCCTTCGTGAACCACAGCACGCCAAAGATAGTGCGTCTCGCCGTTGATCTCCACGAAAACTTCGTCCAGGTGCCATTGCCAATTGGAATGGGCGCGCATCTGCTGGATACGTTTTCTGCGGATCTCCGCAGCAAACAACGGGCCGAACCTATTCCACCTGAAACCGACCGTCTCGTGACTGATATCAATCCCTCGCTCGTGCAACAGGTCTTCGACATTTCGCAGGGAAAGTGGGATCCGAACGCACATCATCACCGCAAGCCGGATAATTTCGGGGCTGCTCTAAAAGTACTTGAAAGGATCACGTTTCATCATCCTAGAACGCTACAAACCCGCTCCGCTCGCCTCAAGCCAATTCCCTCTGACAGTGCCCTCTGACTATGCCCTAACGAAAGTTGCAGGGTGCGGAATCCTCATATTCTTGTGCGCTATGGCTGCAGAACTCACCCATGTGCCCCGCAGTATCCTGAAATCACATTGGCGACGTTTGTTCCAAGCGCCTCCATCGCGTAGCCACCTTCCATCAGGAAATGTGTGGGCAGACCGGCGGCGGCGATGGCCTTGCCGATTGTGATGTAATCCGGGCTTTGCAATTCGAACCCGCCAACCGGATCGCCGACAAAGCTGTCCACACCCAATGAAACAACCAAAACGTCGGGCTCATAATTACGTATCCGCCCCAACACAGTGTTCAGCGCGCGACCCCAAGGCCCGAAGTCTGTTCCACGCGGCATCGGCAAGTTCAAGTTATATCCTTTGCCCGCATCAACGCCCGTTTCGGTCGCATAGCCCATCAAAAAAGGGTATTCATCTTCAGGGCGGCAATGCAGCGAAGCAAAGAACACATCCGCGCGGTCATAGAAAATTGCTTGGGTGCCGTTGCCGTGGTGATAGTCGATATCAAGGATAGCAACCCGCTTGGCCCCCTTGTTCAGATGCGCCTGTGCCGCGATAGCGGCGTTGTTCAGATAACAATATCCGCCAGCCATATCTTTTGATGCGTGATGCCCCGGTGGGCGACACAATGAAAATACTGCGTTTTCGCCCTGTTGCATCAACTCAACCCCGGTTAGGGCCGCGTCCTTGGCCGACCGGATCGCCGCCCATGTGCCTTTGACAAAGGGAACGCAGACATCAAACGTGTAACAGCTGAGCATCGAATGAACGGATTTATTTGGAACCTGATCCATGCCGCGCATGCCAAACGTGTATGCTGTGGCAAACCCACCGGGGCCAAATTCAGCCTCCCACAGGGGATAACAACGCTCAAGAAAACTGACAAAGGCTGGATCATGCACCTGATGCACCACCTCCAGCCCATGCGCCGCCGGGGCAACGACATCCGCGAACCCGGCTCTGGCCAAGGCCTCGATAATCATGTCCATACGCTCGGGGCTTTCGGACATCGGGATCATCTGGTCATAGCGCATCTCTTTGGCACCGGCATGGTCGCGGTGATCCTCCGAATAGATCAGTTTCATCGTTTATCCGTTTCCAAGATGGGTTTGATGGTTGCGTTGCCAGGCCTGACTGAACCTGTCTGCGGTGATGGCAATGATCGCCATGCCAATCCCGGCCACAAAGCCCTGGCCAAAGTTACCCGCCGAAAGGCCGACATAGACTTCTTGACCCAACCCTGTTGTGCCGACCAACGCAGCGATGACCAGCATCGCAATGCCGTACATAATCGACTGGTTCAGCCCCAGCATGATATTGGGCAGGGCCAGTGGCATCTTAACCAGGAACAGCATTTGCGCCCGGGTCGTGCCAAGACTGGACGCGGCTTCGACAACGGTTTCGGGCACATGACGCAGCCCATGTTCGGTATAGCGAAAGGCGGGCACATAGGCATAGGCGATGATCGCCAGCAGGGCGGTGAATTCGCCAATCTTAAAGATCATTACAATCGGGATCAGCAGCACAAATGGCGGCATTGTCTGCATGGTATCGTTGATCGGCCGCATGAACCGCGAAAACCCGTCGTATTGCGCAGCAAAGGTGCCCAGTGTTGCCCCGATCACAAAGGAAAGCGTCACCGCAATGGAGCAAAGATACAGCGACAGCATCGCCTTGTCCCAGCTTCCTGAAATCAACAGAAACACCAGCCCCAGCGCGGTGCCAATGGCCAGCCTTTGGCCACCAACCCGATAGGCAAACCACGTCAGGATCGCCAATAGCGCCATCCAAGGCATATCGGTCAGACCGACAAAAAAGATCAGCCCGCCCAGCACCAGAGTGATCGCCAGCCCAGTCCGGTTTTTGCGCCGAGCAGACATTGCTGCCAGGCCAATAAGCACCGCATAGGCCAATACATGCCAGGGCATCAGGGCAAAGCCCCAAGTGTACGGGCTGATCGTGTTGTCGAGACCGATTTTGAGCGGCAGCATTGCATAAAACAGACTGGTGGTTTTGAATGCATCCACCACCGGCTTGAACGTAATCACAAACCAAGTGATCGCCTGATTAAGCGGCTCTGCCAGATCAAGTTGCCAGGTTTTGGGCCACTCTGCCAGAATCGGAAAGACCGGCACGAGCAACATCAAAACAACAGCCGGAGCCAACAACGACAACGGCAAGGCATAAGACTTTAATCTGCTTTTGTGGGCAAAGGGACTGCCCTGACGCTCTGCCAGGCCAAAAGTAACCCGGTCCAGGATCATTGCCATCAGCGCAATCACAATCCCGGCCACAAGGCTTTCACCAAACTGGGCCTTGCGCATTGTTGACAGGACTTCCCAGCCGATATCAGCTGTGCCGCCAATGATTGACGCGATAATCACCATGGACAGTGAGGCCATAGTTGTCTGATTACCCCCAATCAGGATCTGGCTCAGCGCGGTTGGAAACCGCACTCGCCAAAACAGCTGCCCGGCGGTCGCGCCCGACATAAGTCCGGATTCTATGACCTCAGCAGGGACTTGGCGCAGACCCAGAATAGTGTTGCGTACCATTGGTGGAAACGCAAACAGGATTGACGCCACCAGCCCCACCACCGGGCCAAATCCAAACAACAGCAAGATGGGTAGAAGATAGGCAAAGGCTGGGATTGTTTGCGAGATATCCAACAACGGCATCAGAATCTTTTCAGCTCGATCCGAGGCATAGCCCAACACGCCCAGTGAGAACCCCAACAAGACGGCCAACGGAACCGAGATAAAGATCAGCGCGAAAGAATTCATCGACTCGGTCCAAAGACCCACGCTCAAAATGTATAGCAGGCTAAATCCGGTAAAGACTGCCAGGCCGCCGCCACCCGCGCGATATCCGATTCCGACCAGCAGCGCAAAGAACACACTCCAGGGCAACCACTGCAACAGCGCGCGCATCCAGCCCATTGGATAGGTCAACAATGCGGTGATCCCCTTGAAGAAGGGCTCGAAGTTGGCGACCAGCCA
>JABSSD010000107.1 GCA_013214575.1 Paracoccaceae bacterium
CCTGCCGCCGCCCAAGGTGCCGAGGCTGACCATGCCAGAGCCCGCGTCCCAGCGAAATGCACGCCAGCCGTCGTCTGAATTGCTTTGACCCACGATCACAGAGCCATCTGCGCTGACGCCGGCGGCTTTCGAATTATTGCCGCCGGTCAAGGTGCCAAGGTCGACCATGCCGGTGCCCGACTCCCAGCGAAACGCACGGGTGCCGCCGGCTGATCCGCTTTCACCCACGACCACAGCGCCATCGGCGCTGACGCCGAGGGCTTTCGAGGAGGTGCCGCCGACCAAGGTGTCGAGATCGGTCATCATATCCTGAGCGTTGGCGGCGCTGGCAAGGCCGATGGCGGTGGTGGTCAGCAGAAAAATACCAGTGAAAGAATTGCGTTTGGGGAAAATTGATTGATCGTGCATTTATGTCTCCATTTCAGCGGTGACATGAGCGCATAGATGCTAAAGAGAAGTTACTTAAGTGATTGTTTTTGAGTTTAAGATCAAAGATATAGCCAAGTTTGAGCGCGGCGTGGAGATGTGCGGATAACGCGCCGGAGGGCATCAATATCGGGGCCTCCGATCCGAGCAGAACTTTATTGGATGCACAAGCCCGAAAGCTGCCCGTTTTGCTGCGCGCCGCGCCGCATTATTTGAATACCGACAGCGAGATCACCCAATTAGTGGCCGCGATCAAAGCATTGAAATAATTGCAGTCCCGGCCAAATGCGTGATTTTAATGAAATCCTTGCTGGGTGATCCAAACTCTACTAGCCTGAAATTGATATGTGGGCTGAAAAGACCTGTTTATCCAAAAACTTAAAGGGAGAGTACTATATGAATTTTTGTAGTAAATTTACATCCGTTGCAACATTGGCCTTTGTAGCGACCACTGGCGCGACAGTGGTCGCCGCTGAAACCACGCTGGAGATTGTCAAAGAACGTGGCAATGTGCGCTGCCAGGTTGGCCCGCCATCGCCCGGCTATTACAACCTTGATTCCGAAGGCAATTGGTACGGTCTTGATGTTGCGGTTTGTCAGGCCGTCGCCGCCGCAGTCTTTGGCAGCAAAGATGCGCTCGAAATTCAGTCGGTCAGTTCTCAGGCGCGCTTTACCGCACTGGCCAACGGCGAAAGCGATCTGCTGTCGCGTACCGCCACCTGGACCATGACCCGTGACACTCAGCTGGGCATCGACTTTCTGTCACCCAACTTTTACGACGGCCAAGGCTTTACCGTGCGTGTCGACAGCGGCATCACCAGCGCCATGGAACTGGGCGGCGCCAAGGTCTGTGTGACCACCGGCACCACCACCGAGCTGAACCTGACCGACTTTAGCCGCTCGAACGATCTGGGTATCAGCAACGTCACGTTTGAAGACTACAACGTGCGCGATGACACCTATCTGAACGGTGGCTGTGATGCGGTGACCGGCGACAAATCGTCGATGGCGGGCAACATTGCTTCGTTCCCGGTGCCTGGCGATCACATGATCCTGCCAGAAACCCTGTCGAAAGAGCCGCTGGCCGCTGCGGTACGTCATGGCGACAGCCAATGGCGTGACGTGGTTCAGTGGAGCATCTTTGCTCTGGTCAACGCCGAAGAGCTGGGCATCACCAAGGCCAATGTTGATGACATGCGCTCAACCTCAAAAAATCCAAACGTGCTGCGCATGTTGGGGGCTGAGGGCAACCTGCACGAAGGTCTGGGTCTGGACAAAGATTGGGCCTATAACATCATCAAGAACGTCGGCAACTATGGCGAAATCTATGAAGCCTATATGGGTGGCGGCGAGCAGGGTATTGGCATTGAACGTGCCGGTTCTTTGAATGCATTGTGGACCGATGGCGGCCTGATGTATTCGCCTCCTATGCGTTAAACCAATTTGGTGCCGGGCTGATTGGTCCGGCACCATCGTTTTAAGCTGGCATTAAAGTTCAGCGAAAACACCAACAGCGGGGTGATGGATGTGAAGGACGAGACTCGAGGAGTGCGCGTGCGACCGAAGGAAGAATTCAATTTCTTCCAGGATAAGCGGGTGCGATCTGGGTTCTACCAGATCCTGACGGCAGGTATTGTTGGCTGGCTGGCCTGGTATCTGGTTTCGAACACCGCCCATAATCTTGAAGTGCGGGGAATGGCGACCGGCTTTGGGTTCATCAGCTCCTCGGCCGGGTTTGATACCGATTTCAAACTGATCGATCATCAACCGGGTGTTGGCACCTATGGCCGGATTTTCCTGATCGGTCTTCTGAACACGCTGCTGGTATCGTTTTTTGCGATCGTTCTCAGCACGGTTCTGGGCTTTTTCGTTGGCGTCATGCGCCTGTCGAGCAACTGGTTAGTGGCCAAGGTCGCGCTGGCCTATGTTGAAATTTTTCGCAATATTCCACTGCTGATCCAGATTGTATTCTGGTATATTGGCGTGTTCAGCCTGCTTCCGGTGGTCAAGAAATCGCTTGATCTGTCGTTTGGCACTGGCAATCTGATCCTCAACAATCGCGGCTTCTATTTTTCGTCGCCCGTACCGGGTGACCTGTTCTGGATGACCAGTGCTGCCGTTGTCATCAGTATCATTGGCGCTGTTGTCTTTGTGGGCCGGGCCAAGAAACTTCAGGACACGACAGGCAAGCAGACCAAAGTGCTTCTGCCCACTCTGGCAGCCGTGATCGGCCTGCCGCTGATTGTGTATTACCTCACCGGGCAACCGCTTGAATGGGATGTGCCGATGCTCAAGGGGTTCAACTATGTCGGAGGCATATCGGTGCCACCCTCATTTCTGGCCTTGTTGGTGTCGTTAAGTATCTATCACGCCGCCCATATCGCGGAATCTGTGCGCGCCGGTATCTTGTCGGTCAATCGCGGCCAGCATGATGCTGGAATGGGCATTGGTCTGAAACCCGGCAAAGTCATGCGTCTGGTGATCATCCCGCAAGCGATGCCTGCCATCGTGCCACCGTTGATTTCGAACTGGATGAACACCGTCAAAAACTCGTCTCTAGCGATTGCGATCGGTTATTCCGATGTGGTGTCGCTGTTCATGCAAACCACGCTGAACCAAGTGGGACATGCGGTGGAAATTGTCGGCATGACCATGGCGTTCTACATGGCCGTCAGCCTGATCATCTCGTTCTGCCTGAATATTTATAACAAACGTGTCCAGTTGGTGGAGCGCTGATATGGCTATTGTAAACACAAATAAAACCCCGGATCGCGCGGCCCCGATTTCCGAAACTTCGATGTTGGGTTGGTTGCGCCGCAATATGTTCAGTTCAGTGTTCAATACGCTGCTGACGCTGTCCATGGCCTATATCATCTATCTGTCGGTCAAAGGCATTCTGGTCTGGGGTCTGTTTGACGCCACCTTTGTCGCCGATAATCGGCGTGAATGTTATGACAACAGCCTGACAGGCGCCTGTTGGGCGGGTGTCATCGACTGGCTGGATAACATCTTTTATGGCCGTTATCCGCGCGATGAAATCTGGCGGATTAATGCTGGAGGCCTGCTCCTGGTGCTGTGGATGCTGCCGATGTGGCTGCCGCGTGTCCGGGGCAAAGTGCTGATCGGCGCCACGGTGGTGGTGTTCTATCCATTCCTGGCCGGCTATATGTTCTCTGGCGGTGAAATGGGTCTGTTCATACAGATCATGGCCAGCGGCGCGATTGCGTCCTTCGTTATCATTGTGGCGAATGCGTTGGTTGGGCTGACAAAGGATGTCGGTCTGGACACATTCGTGCTTGAGGCGTTAGGAAAAACCAAAGCGCCGGACAAAACCCAACGCAACTTGCTGATTGTTCTGGCGGTGGCGCTGTTTGTGGTGGCCAATCTTTGGGTCTCAACTTGGGCGCTTGAAGGAGTCTCATGGACCAAATGGGGCGGCTTGTTCCTAACGCTGGTGATTTCCGGTATCGGCATTGCTTCGTCGCTTCCGGGTGGAATATTGCTGGCACTGGGGCGGCGCAGCGAACTGCCAGTGGTGCGGGTGCTGTCCACCGGCTTTATCGAAGTGTTCCGCTCAGTGCCGCTGATCACCGTGTTGTTCATGGCCACCACCATGTTCCCACTGTTCATGCCCGAAGGCTTTGTTCTGAACAAGCTGACGCAGGTGATCATCGCGGTGATCCTGTTTAACGCTTGTTACATGGCTGAAATCGTCCGGGCCGGGCTGCAAGCCATCCCCAAGGGACAGTTTGAGGGCGCGCATACCATCGGTCTTGGCTATTGGGGAACCATGGGGCTGATCGTCATGCCTCAGGCGCTGAAACACATGATCCCGAACATTGTTGGCAATCTGATTGGCCTGCTGAAAGACACCACGCTGGTGTCCATCATCGGACTGTTCGATCTGCTGGGCATGTTGCGGTCTATCTCTAAGGATGTGCCCTGGCTTGGCCTGCATAAAGAACCGCTGATCTTTGGCGCCTTCCTGTTTTTTATCATCTGCTTCTCAATGTCCAAATACAGCCGGCATCTCGAAGTGAAACTGTCCGCTGGCGAAAAGCATTGAGTGAAGGAATAGAGTTATGAGCGACGCACAAACCAACGGCCAACTGGCCTCTGCTGCCTCCTCCGAGGTGATGATCGACGTCAATAAGATGAACAAATGGTATGGCAGTTTCCATGTGTTGAAAGACATTGATCTGGTGGTACACAAAGGCGAGCGTTTTGTGATTTGCGGCCCTTCAGGGTCGGGGAAATCCACCCTGATCCGTTGCATCAATGCACTGGAAGACCATCAGGAAGGCGACATCATCGTTGATGGGATCAAGCTGGGCAAAAACTTGAAGAACCTGGATCACATCCGCACCGAAGTCGGCATGGTGTTTCAGAACTTCAACCTGTTCCCGCATCTCACCATCCTTGAAAACCTGACCCTTGGTCCGATCTGGGTGCGCAAAATGCCCAAGGCCGAAGCGATTGAGGCCGCCATGATGTATCTGGAACGGGTCAAGATCCCCGAACAGGCCGACAAATACCCCGGTCAAATGTCGGGTGGTCAACAACAGCGGGTGGCGATTGCCCGCTCCCTTTGCATGAACCCAAAAATCATGCTGTTTGACGAACCGACTTCGGCGCTTGATCCAGAAATGATCAAAGAGGTGCTCGACGTGATGGTTGAACTGGCCGAGACCGGCATGACAATGGTTGTGGTCACCCATGAGATGGGCTTTGCCAAAACCATCGCCGATGAGGTGATTTTCATGGACGAGGGTGACATCGTCGAGCGCAACAACCCAACCGCGTTCTTTGATCATCCCGAACACGAACGGACGCAGAAATTCCTCAGCCAGATCCTGTAGGGCTGAGGATCATATTCGCCAGTTGTTCGGTGTAATACGGCGCCCTCAGATAGCCATCAGACCCGTGCCCCAGCGAATGGAACAGGCCGCGGGTCTGACTGCTTTCACCAATGGCTGAGCCTTTGGTTTCAAACACAAAAGGCCGAAACCCAACCACGGTTTCGGTCAGATACATATCGGCCAGTTTCGGCAGCGTATGAAATCCGCTTTGCAGCAGACGCGCCACCGATCCGGCCTCAGCCTGGTCCGCGAAATTACCATCGTCCTTGGTCACACCCACAATGATCCGGCCATCGTTTCGCGGGCACAGAACACCATCTGCGCGCTTGATCAAATGACGCAGAATGGGGGCGTCGCTTGGCCCCTGCAAGGTCAAGATAATGCCCTTTTGGCCATAGGATTTAGGTAAATCTGCAGGCAGATTACCAATCAGATCGGTTTGAAAGCCCGCTGCAACCACCACCACATCCGCCGAAATATCGCCTTTGTCGGTCTGCACCCCGGTCACCTGTCCCAGATCCATGTTCAGACTTAGAACTCTGGTGTTTTCAACAAGTTTACCGCCCAGTTTGCCGAGGGAGACCGCCAGCGCATGACACAGCTTGCGGCCATCGACCCAACTGACCTGCGGCAGATACGAGGCCCAGGTGATTTCATCGCTCAACGCTGGTTCCAACCCGCGCAACTGGGTCGCAGACAGGCCTTCTACCTGCCAGCCCGCAGCGATTCGGGCGTCATGGTCGTGGCGCACGGCCTGCTCTGTTTCGGCATGGGCAATACGCAACTGGCCCCGGGTCTGAAAATCCACATCCAGCCCGCAACATTCCTCGATCTCTTGCACGAATTGCGGCCAGTCCTGCAGCGATTTCCATTCAACCCGCGCGGTCTCTGACTTGGTCAGCGTCGGCTCCAAATAGCCGGCCGCAGCCCAGCTGGCACCCTGGCCAATAGCCGCACGCTCGACCACCGTAACGGCCTGTCCAGCGGACAACAGCCTGAAAGCTAACGAAAGCCCAATGACACCACCACCAATAATTATTATCACTCATTCCGCCTTTGGTCATTCGGGGCTTGCATTGATTGTTTCAATTTGCACTATCGATAATGGATAATCAAAATTATTCGTCTGGAACGATGCCATGCCTACCAGTTTCTTCTCCGCCCCGGGCCGTTTTTTTCGTGGAAACCTCCACAGCCATTCAACAGGATCGGACGGTGCGCTGGAGCCCGCCGAGGTGTGCCGCCGGTATCAGGCCGAAGGCTATGATTTCATCGCGATGACCGACCATTTTGTTGGATTGTTTGACTACCCGGTTACCGACACCACCAACTGTCGCAACAAAGATTTCACCACTTTGTTCGGGGCGGAACTGCACACCGGGTCAATGGAAAACGGTAATCTTTGGCATATTGTGGCGGTGGGCTTGCCGTTGGATTTCACGCCCCCGAATGCGCCGGATTTCAAGGCAATGGAAGGTTCTGAGACCGGTGCGTCGCTGGCCAGGCGCGCGCGCGATGCCGGCGCGTTTGTCGCCATTGCCCATCCGCATTGGTCGGGGATGACCCTCGGTGATGCCCAATCGATTGACGCCGCCCATGCGGTTGAAGTTTATAACTACGGCTGCGTTGTGGATAATGATCGCGGTGAGGGATTTCTGACGCTTGAGCATTTGTTGAATACGGATCGACGCCTCAATTTGATTGCGACCGACGACTCCCACTTCAATACACCGGATCATTTTGGCGGATGGGTCATGGTCAAGGCCACCGAGAACACGCCTGAGGCGTTACTTGCAGCCCTAAAAGCCGGTGAGTTTTATGCCAGCACGGGGCCGCAAATTCATGACATTCGCGTCTCTGATGACAGCGTTGAAATTGAATGCAGCGCGGCGGCAACCGTCATCATGATGGGGCAGGGTTCGTCCATGGCGACGTTGCATGGGACGTCAATGACAAAGGTCACGCTTTCGCGTGAGCGATTGAAAGAATCCCCCTGGCTCCGGATATTGGTCATTGATCGCGCCGGTAAGCGCGCCTGGTCAAACCCGATTTGGCCCGACTAGAGTAGGGCTGATTATACCGCGCCGGCCTTCCCAAGGCCCCATTGGGTGTTCGCTGTCTCGGTTCTATTGGACGCAGGACGCAAGGGTGAGGGGCACGACTGTAAGCCTGTGCAAGCCAGTGTAAGCCTGTGCAAGCCTGTGGCGGCCTCTTGCTTTTTGATGTGTTTTGCCGGTAATGGACCGATAGTCGCCGGATTGAACACGTGATGAAATCTGCACTGTGTCACCTTTGGGGCAGCGCATTTGTTTGCGCCGCCGCCAGAGAGAGAAATTGTCAGGGCAGCCACCCGGACCGTGCGCGATTTGTTACCGGATTGCGGGGCCACGTAAAACATACCCGCTAAAGAGGTCAGGATGTGAAGGACCCCCTTTTCGCTTGGCCGGATTGGGGTTTTTTATTGCGCAACAGGCGCAGAAGGACATGTGATGAGCGACACCTGGAATAAAGCGACCAAGATGGTGCACGGCGGCACCCGCCGCAGTCAGTACAACGAGGTCAGCGAGGCGATCTTCCTGACGCAGGGGTTCGTCTATGAGACGGCTGAACAGGCCGAAGCGCGGTTCATCGAGTTAGGCCCGGACGAGTTTATTTACGCCCGCTACGGCAATCCGACTGTTGCCATGTTCGAAGACCGTATTGCCGCGCTGGAAGGCGCCGAAGATGCCTTTGCCACCGCCTCAGGCATGGCGGCGGTCAACGGGGCGCTGTGCGCGCTGTTAAAGGCCGGGGATCACGTGGTGTCAGCCAGGGCGCTGTTTGGCTCCTGTCTGTATATCCTGGAAAACATTCTGGCCGAGTTTGGTGTCGAGATCACTTTGGTGGACGGCATTGATCTAGACCAGTGGCGCGCCGCCATGCGCCCTGACACCAAGGCGGTGTTCTTTGAATCGATGTCGAACCCGACACTGGAAGTGATCGACATCGCAGCAGTGGCCGAGATCGCCCATAGTGTCGGGGCCACCGTGGTGGTCGATAATGTGTTCTCCACCCCGGTGTTCTCCAGCGCCATTGCCCAGGGGGCTGATGTGGTGATCTACTCTGCCACCAAACATATCGACGGTCAGGGCCGCGCCCTCGGAGGGGTGGTGCTGGGCACCAAGGACTTCATCCGCGGCACTCTTGAGCCCTATATGAAACACACCGGCGGCTCCCTGAGCCCGTTCAACGCCTGGGTGCTGCTCAAGGGGTTGGAAACTATCACACTGCGGGTCAACGCTCAGGCCGAAAGTGCGCTGAAAATTGCCACCGCTTTGCAGGGCCACGCGGCGCTGGCCCGCACCATCTATCCGGGGTTGCCGGGGCATGCGCAGCACGCTCTGGTGCAACGCCAGCTGGGCGGCAAAGGCGGCACCGTTCTGTCGGTGGATTTGAAACAGGGCAAAGAGGCCGCCTTCAAATTCCTCAATGCGCTGACCATCGCGGTGATCTCGAACAATCTTGGCGACGCCAAATCCATTGCCACCCACCCGGCAACCACCACCCATCAGCGGCTGCCAGAGGCGCAAAAAGAAGACTTGGGTATTACACCGGGATTGGTGCGGTTCTCGGTCGGGCTTGAGGATGCAGATGATTTGATCGCGGATTTGCTGCAGGCGCTTGAGGTCGCCCAAAAATGACAGCGGTTTCACCTGGCCGGAAATATCCTCGGGGGTGAATTGTCCGTCAGGACAAGAGGGGGCAGACAGCCCCCTTTCCCCCGGCGGACCAGATGGGCGGCTGATTTGCTGCCGCAGCTGCCGCAGATGCCGCAATTGACGCATCTGTTTTGCGTTTTTTTGACTAAAGGGGTACATAACACTCTGTTGCGCCCCCGCACCTGCCGTCACGAAGGAATATGTGCTGATGAATATCCACTCGGGTGAATCGGACAATACACCAGACCGTGACGCACCAGACCGCGACGCCGCCTCTGCGGCCCTTGAGCTGTTGCGGCGCTGGGCTGCAGGCGCCACCACCACCGAGATCGCCCAGCTGGATCCGGCGGTGGCACGGTTGCTGCCGGGTCGCGAGATCGGCAACTATCCCGACCTGTGCCGCCATTACCCTGAGGATTTCAAATCCGACGAGGCGTATCGGGCGACTTTGCCCGACCTGCAGAACGGGCCGGCCAGCCTGATCCGCGGCGCCCGGCAGCAGATCCAACATGTCGGCATCTCCAACTTCCGGTTGCCGATCCGGTTCCATACCCGCGACGGCAGTGATCTGACGTTGGAAACCTCGATCACCGGGACCGTGAGCCTGGAGGGCGAGAAGAAGGGCATCAATATGTCCCGGATCATGCGCAGCTTTTATAAACACGCGGACAGAACATTTAGCTTCGAAGTGATGGCGGCGGCACTGGATGATTACCTTATCGACCTCGACAGCCCGGATGCGCGCATCCAGATGCGGTTCTCGTTCCCGGCACGGGTGACCAGTCTGCGCTCGGGTCTGTCCGGCTATCAATATTACGATATCACGCTAGAGCTGGTTGATCACGATGGCCTACGCGAAAAGATTATCCATCTGGATTATGTCTATTCCTCTACCTGCCCCTGCTCGCTGGAGCTCAGCGAACACGCCCGCTCAACCCGAGGTCAATTGGCGACAGCACATTCCCAGCGGTCGGTGGCACGGCTGTCGGTGCAGGTAAAGCCGGATGGGGACTGTCTCTGGTTCGAGGATCTCATCAACCATTGTCGCCGGGCGGTGCCAACCGAAACGCAGGTGATGGTCAAGCGCGAGGATGAACAGGCCTTTGCCGAGCTCAACGCCGCCAATCCGATTTTTGTTGAAGATGCTGCGCGGCTGTTCTGCGAGGCCCTGCAAAGTGACCCGCGCATTGGCGACTTCCGAGTGCTGGCCAGCCATCAGGAAAGCCTGCACAGCCATGACGCCGTAAGTGTATTGACCAGCGGCCCGAGTTTTGTGTCCCGCAGTCTTGATCCACAGTTGTTCTCATCGCTGATCCACCGAGGTTGAATGTGGTTGAATATGGCGGCTCTGGTCACTGACCTGATCCTCTGCGGCTTGCCCATACCAGCAACCCAACAACTCCCGCCCGTCACCGGTCTCCTTTCGGAGGCCCGTCTCCCGTTGGGCGTGGCGC
>JABSSD010000108.1 GCA_013214575.1 Paracoccaceae bacterium
AGTCGAACTGCACCCCCAGCCATTTATGCGGGTTGAACACGATGGAATCGGCGCGCTCAATTCCGGGCCAGTAGTGGCGGTATTCCGGGCAGATCATCGCCGAGCCGGCCCAGGCCGCATCAACATGGGAATAGAGACCGTATTTCTCTGCCACATCGAGACAGTCTGCAATCGGGTCGGTTGCGCCGGTGCTGGTGCCGCCAACGCAGAGGATCACCCCGGCCGGCTGCAGGCCCGCCGCCAGATCGGCCTTTATTGCGGCCTCTAGTGCCTGCGGGTCCATGCCGCGCCAATCGCCCTTGATCGGTATGCGGATCAGGTTCTGCTGGCCAATGCCCGCCACCCAGATGGCCCGGTCCACGGAGGTATGCACCTCGGACGAGCAATAGACCCGCAGCGGTTTCTGCGCGAATAGTCCCTGTTTATTGCCCTGCCAGTCCAGCGCCTTTTCGCGCATGGTCAACACCGCAGCCAGGGTGGCCGAGGAGGCCGAATCCTGAATGACGCCGGCAAAGCCATCCGGCAGGTCCAGCGATTGGCGCAGCCAGTCCATCATCCGGGTTTCCATCTCGGTCGCGGCCGGCGAGGTCTGCCACAACATGCATTGCGGCGCCAGGGCGCTGGTCAAAAACTCGGCCAGCACCGACGGCGCCGAAGCATTGGAGGCAAAATAGGCAAAGAACCTCGGGTGCTGCCAATGGGTGATGCCCGGCATCACAATCTCTTCGAAATCTTGAAAGATCTTGTCCATGGTTTCCGGCGTTTCCGGTGGCGCAACCGGCAGTGCGTTCAGAATATCACCCGGCTCGGTCTGGGCGCGCACCGGGCGGTCGCCGACGGTCAGGTGGTAGTCCTGCGCCCAGTCCGAGACCCGGCGGCCCCATTCGGAAAATTCATCCCATTTCATCTGTTATCCTGTCCACGCCGAGGGCGCTGTGTTCTAATTTACGGTGCAATAATTGGTTGCGCTTTTAAGGCGCTGGGCTGCGGCTCCACGCCCTCAAATACCGAGCCTTCCTCAAACCAGCTGCGCGGCGCGGCGGCGCCCCACAGGGTCTGCCGTTGCGGATCGGTCAGCGACCACCTTATCGGCTCCAGATCGGGATCACAGGTTTGGTAATCCGAGCAGTAGATCTCGATCCGATGGCCATCCGGGTCTCGCACATACAGGAAGAACGCGTTGGAGATGCCGTGCCGTCCCGGGCCGCGCTCGATATTGTCGACATAGCCGGTGGTCGACATCAGATCCAGCAGATCGATGATGTTCAGCGGGCTGGGCACCCAGAAGGCGGTGTGGTGCAGCCGTGGCCCCAGCCCATTGGTAAAGGCCACATCATGCACGCCGCCTTTGCGGTGCATCCAGGCGGCCCAGGTTTTTCCGGTCTCGTCATCGGCGGTATATTCAGTCACCCGAAAGCCGATGTCGTTGTAAAACTCAACCGAGGCATCCACATCGGCGCTGAACATGTTGAAATGATCAATGCGCAGCGGCTTTACCCCATTGTAGAGCTTGTACTGCTGGTGGATCGGCTGCAGCCGCTCCATTTTGACGTAGAATTCCAGCGGAATGCCCCAGGGATCGCGGCTGCGCAGGCAGCGACCCATATGCGGGCGGTCTACCCAGTCCACCGGCAGACCCCGCCCGGCAAAGAACGCCGCCGCCTTGTCCAGATCCGGCTCATCATAGAGCTTGAAGCCCAGCACGCCGACGTCGGCTTTGTCGGCCTGCACCAGCACGATACTGTGATGACCGCGCTCTTCCATGGCGCGCAGATAGAGGCGTTGGTCATCCTCATAGGTCACCTGCAAGCCCAGGGTATCAACATAGAACGCCCGTGACGCGGCAAGGTCTGTCACCCTGTATTCAACATGCGACAGCCGCAGGATGTTGAAGGGCGGATAGAGGTTGGCGGCGGGGATCGGCATGGTGAGACCTCTTGGTTGTTGCAGCGGTTGTTGCCGCGGTTGGGGCCGAGGGGCCAGCCCCTCGGGCTCCCCGGGATATTTTGGGCCGGATGAATATCGGATCAGACCCCAAGACGCGGGATTTTGTGCTGTCCAAGGGCAAAGCCGATGTGCTTTTGCTCCATATAGAAATCAAAACTCCAGTCGCCGCCATCGCGACCGATGCCGCTTGATTTGATGCCGCCAAAGGGGGTTGGCAGGTGGCGGACGTTCTCAGAGTTCACCCAGATCATCCCGGCCTCAAGATGAGTGGTGACCCGCAGCGCCCGGGTCAGGTCATTGGTCCAGAGATAGGCGGTCAGCCCGTATTTGCTGTCATTGGCCACCTCCAGCGCCTCTTCCTCGGTGGTAAAAGTGATCGCGGTCAGCACCGGGCCAAAGATTTCTTCCTGGGCGATGCGCATCTTGTTGTCGGCATTGGTGAACAGGGTGGGCTGCACAAAATAGCCGCTGCTCCCGAGGCGTTCACCGCCGGCGGCAATGGTGGCGCCGTCCTGTTTGGCGATCTCGAAATAAGACGTCACCTTGTCGAAATGTTCCTGCGCGATCAGCGGCCCGATCTCGGTCTTGGGGTCCAGCGGATGGCCAACGCGGATCCTGTTGACCCGCTCCACCAGCCGCGCCTGGAATTCCTCGGCGATAGTCTCTTGGATCAACAGCCGCGACGACGAGGTGCAGCGCTCGCCGTTGATTGAATAGATCATGAAGATGACGGCATCCAGTGCCCGCTCCAGATCGGCATCGTCAAACACCACCACCGGGTTCTTGCCGCCCAGTTCCAGATGCATACGTTTCAGGGTGTCGGCGCCCTGTTTGGTGATCAGGCTTCCGGTGCGGCTTTCGCCGACAAAGGCGATGGCCTTGATGGCCGGATGTTCTGTCAGGTGTTTGCCGGCCTCGTCCCCAAAGCCGTTGACCAGGTTCCACACCCCTGCGGGCAGCCCGGCCTGATGGGCGATTTCGGCCAGAATGCGGGCGGTTAGCGGGCTGAATTCGGCGGGCTTGTGCACCACCGTACAGCCAGCGGCCAGCGCCGGGGCAATCTTCCAGGTCGACAGCATAAAGGGCGTGTTCCACGGGGTGATCACCCCAACCGGGCCAATCGGCACCCGGGTGGTCACGTTCATCAGACCGGGGGATTGCAGGGTTTTGCCGTCGCGGGCGGCGGTCACCTGATCGGCAAAATAGCGAAAGTTTTCGGCGCCGCGCAGTGCCGCCTTGGACATGAAGCGTAGCGCCTGCCCGGTGTCCCAGCATTCGCAAAAAGCGATTTCTTCGGCGCGGGCTTCGATGCCTTCGGCGATGCGGATCAGGATTTTCTTGCGCTGCAGCGCAGGCATGTCGCGCCAGGCCGGGAAGGCGTCCTTGGCGGCCTGGGCGGCGGCATCGATATCGGCCGCACCGCCGCGCGCAACGCTGCATATCACGCTTTCATCGGTGGGCGACAGGGTGTTGAAAGCCGCGCCGGACAGCGCCGGGCGGCTTTCGCCTGCGATCAGGTTCAAAATACCATCGCGGCGGAACCGCTCTAGGTATCCGGTCAGCTTGGTGATGTTTGCGCTCAGCTCAGTCATTTTGGTCAGCCTCTGTCAGGTGATCCCGGATGGTGCCGCATTTTGGCGACAGCTCGGGGTCAATGTCGCGCATTTCCAGCGACAGGGCGATCGAGTGCTGTTGCAGTGCCGGCGCCAGAAACTCACGGGCGGCGTCAAAAATCTCTTGGCTGGCGCGCTGTCTGGTTGGCAGATCGCGGCCACCGCGCAGGCGCACGGATATATCGATGTAGCCGTGCTTGGCCGCGCCATCGGCGATCGAGACATGGGTTGCGGCAAAGGCGCGAACCCGCACCCCCGCAAGTGGAAAGCTGCCGGTGTTGATGGCGGCGCGGCGCAGGGTGTCGCACAGGGCTGCGATGTCAACGCAGGGCTCCAGATTGGCAGAATAGTCCAGTGAGATGTGCGGCATCAGTACAATCCAATTAATTACTTAACTTGTGTAGCAATTTATGAGTGATGGGTCAATGTTGGAATTTTGACGGCGGCAATTGCCTTTATGGACCGGGGGGGTGATAATTGGCCATGACAAAATCTCTGCCGACGACCAACCGATCCCTGCCAATTGCCCTGCTGCGGGCCCGTGAGCGGGTGATGGGGCCCATTCGCGCATTGCTCAGTGATGTGGATCTGACGGAACAGCAATGGCGGGTGTTGCGGGTGGTGCAGGAAAGTGGCGCCATTGACCCGACCCAGATCGCCGAACAGGCCTGTCTTTTGCTGCCCAGCCTGACCCGGATCCTGCAAAAGCTGGAAGACAAGAAGATGATCAGCCGCACGCAGGACAAGCAGGACCGGCGCAAGCAGGTGATCACCATCACCTCGGGCGGCGAAGCGGTCATTGCCAATAATCTGGAGGCCAGTCTGGTACTGGTGGCCAAAACACGCGCCGAAATGGGCGAGGATCGTTATGAGGCGCTGTTGGATCTGTTGAACGAGTTGGATCGGATCAAGCTGTAACCAGGGTGCCCTTGGCCGCAGAACGGCTGGTTCCGCCACTGTCGCGCTGTGGCGGCAGCGGTGGATTGAGTATTTTCAGCAAAAAGAAGCCGCTGCGGATCTTTCCTTAGTCGGGGTGGCGCAGGAAGACCTGCACATCCGCCACATTGGTTCCGGTGCCGCCGGTGATCAGCAACGCCTCTGCTGCGGCTAGGGCGGTGTTGCTGTCGTTGTTGTCCAGCAGGGCGTCAGGATCGGCACCGCTGTTGCGGATCCGGGCCCAGGTGTCGGCGGTGACGATGCCGCCTGCGGCCTGGGTCGGGCCATCACGGCCATCGGTGCCGCCGGACAGGAACAGCCAGTCGCCGGTCAGCTTCTCGGCTCCCAGTTTGGCAACCCTCAGCGCCAGTTCCTGGTTGCGGCCGCCCAGGCCACTGCCTTTGATCTGTACGGTGGTTTCGCCGCCAAAAATCAGCGCGATGGGCCGATCGGATGGGGCGGCGAGAGCCGCGTCGAGAACGGACTGTGCGGCATGTTCTACGTCGCCGACCAATGTGTCGGTGACCAGTTGGGCGTCCCAGCCTGTGGCGCTGTCCAGCATTGCCTGCAGGCTGTGCCGGTTTGATCCGATCAAGGTGTTGCTGGCTTTGGCGGCGGTGCCGGCGGCCGTCTCTGCAGCACTCAGATGCGCCCGCACCGCCGCTGGCATGGCCTGCCAGACGCCGGCGCGCTGCATCCTTTCGCGCGCCTGAGCCCGGCTGCCGATGGGGCCGACACTGGGCCCGGATGCAATGGCGCGCAGATCGTCGCCGATGACATCCGACAGGATAAAGGCGCTGACCGGGGCTGGTGCCGCGTGGCGCAGCAGGCCGCCGCCCTTGAGGTCCGACAGCTGTTGGCGGATCAGGTTCATATCGGTGATGTCCAGCCCTGAGACCAGCAGCTGGCTGTTGACGGTGGCCTTGTCGGCTAGGGTCAGGCCCGGTGCGGGCGCCACCATCAGCGCCGAGCCGCCACCTGAGATCAAGGCGACAACGCGATCTTTGGCGCTGGCGCATTGCAGCAGATCAATCACCGCGCGGCCGGAAGCGGCGCTGGTTTGATCGGGGACCGGATGGGCTCCTGCCATGCAAATGGCGCCGGGGATATCGCAGAGGTTTTCGGGATTGGTCACCACCAGGGCCTGTCGGGGTTCCGGGATCATCAGCAAGGCCTGGCGCATCATAGGGCTGGCGGCCTTGCCCAGGGCGATAATTATGGTGCGCCCACCGTCTGGCAAGGGCGGCAATGGCGTACGGGTCAGCTGATCGCGCAGGGCGCGGGCGGGATCGGCGCGCTGAACTGCAGCGCGGAACAGGGCAAGGGCGGTGGCGCGGAGATTTTTCATGGCCAAGCTGTGGCCGCTACCGTCCCGCAGGTCAACCGGGTCCGGGCCAGCGGCGATGATGTTGTGGCCCATCGGCGGTAATCAGGTCCAGCGACAGGGTGTGATCGGCGTTGCACATGCGGTGGCGCAGCATCATTCGGGTCAATCGCATCAGATCCCCCTGCAGGTCGGGATGATCGGCGACATTCTCCATCTCGCCGCGGCCCTGATGATCAAACAGCATCGGCGGCAGCTCGGCGGCAAACTCCACCAGGGTGAACCGCTCATCACGCAGAATTCCCAGTGACGAGTTCAGTGCTGTGGTGGCCAGTGCCCGCTGCCAGTGGCTGGGGGCGCCGGGCTGTGAGAAATCCAGCTCGGAAAAGGAATAGCGCCGCCAATCCTGCGGCAGCTCTCCGCGCAGCAGTGGCAGCAGCGACCTTCCGTCCACCGCGTTGGGGATGTCCTGCCCGACCCAGTCCAGGATGGTGGGCATCAGGTCGATGGATTCGGTGATCTGTGACACGGTGGTGCCAGCCCGGTTGCTGTTGCCCGGTTGCCGGATGATCAGCGGCGTGTGATAGGCCGCGTCATAGACCGTGAACTTGCCCCAGCTGTGACGATCGCCCAGCATCTCGCCGTGGTCGGCCGAGATCACCACCAGGGTGTTGTCCTCCTGGCCGCTGTCTTTCAGGAATTTCAAAACCCGGCCAATATGGGCGTCCACCTCGGTGGCCAGCCCCAGATACAGCGCCCGCAGGGTTTGGATGGTCTCATCTGTGGGTTGCAGGTCCGGAAAGCCCACAACAAAATCCGCCGGCGAATAGGCCTGTTGGGTGGGGGTAAAAAACGGATGCAGTGCGGCTTCGGCCTCGGGGCTGAGCAGCCGTGTGGGCAGCGGCAATTTGGCCGGATCATACATGTCGTTATACGGCGCCGGTGCCACCAGCGGCGGATGCGGGCGGATATAGGTCAGATGGGCAAACCAGCTGTGCTCGGCGTAGGCGGGCAGGGTCGCCAGAAACTGGTCGGTCAGAAACGCGGTGTCGCTGTGCGCGGCACTGTACAGGGCGGGATCGTTTAACCGAGGCGCGCCGCCGGTGGGAGAGACAGGTTTGAAAACATTAGCGTAATCGCCGAACTCATAGCCGTGGTTCAGCAGATGTGAGCGCCAGGGATAAGACATCTCCAACCGCATCTCCAGCATCTCGTGGAAGCCATTCATCGGGATCTCATAAGAGCGCACTGCCGGGTCATTTGGATGGTGAACACGCGGATCCTGGGTGGTGTCGGTATAGCCAAACAGCATCGGCAGATAGCCGGCCTTGCGCATCTCGGTGGCGATATTTGGGGTGTCGTGACGCATTGGCGTGCCATTGCGCGTGGAGCGGTGGTTCATCGCGTATTGACCGGTCAATAGCGAGGCGCGGGAGGGGCCGCAGGGGTTCACCACCGTATAGTTGCGCTCAAAAGTGACAGATTGCTGCATAAACTCGCGCAGATTTGGCAGCTCCACGTGGCTGGCCATGGCGCCAAACAGGCAGTCGGCGCGCAGCTGATCGATCAGGATGAACAAGACATTTTTACGGGCAGCCATGGTGCATCTCCTTCACCGGGTCTGGCGCCAGATAAGCGCGGATGCACTGGGTTGGAAAGGGATAAATTTGCAAAATTGGGGATGATTGCGCCTGTGAATGTGGGGATTTCTAGCAAATAACTTGTAGTTTGTGGGGTTTTGTGCGTTTCTGCGCAGACCTCGACGATTGCGCGAAACTTCTCTCCGCGCCTGCCATACCGTCACTTGAATATAGAGAAATAAACTGTCTCGGACTGACAGAGAGTGGGGCCTGACATGGCAATTGTGAGCTTTATGATCAGCTTGGCAGGGGCAACCATGCTTTTGCTGTTTGCGGTGCGCATGGTGCGGACCGGGATTGAGCGCAGCTATGGCGCCTCGTTCCAGCGGCTGCTGACCGGCCAGCGCAGTCTGGCGCAGGCCAGTCTGGTGGGCGTGGCTCTGGCGATTGTCTTGCAAAGCTCGGCGGCGGTGGCCCTGTTGACCGCCGGCTTTGCCGCCAGCGGCATGTTGAGCTTTGCCACCGGGTTGGCGATTGTGCTGGGCGGCGATCTGGGCTCGGCGCTGATCATTCAAATTCTGTCGTTCAATCTGGACTGGCTGGTGCCGGCACTGCTGGCGGTGGGCGGCTATATGTTCGTCAAGGTCGAAGCCAGAAAGATACGGCAACTGGGCCGGATTCTGCTGGGCGTCGCCTTTATCCTGATTTCACTGCGCTTCCTGCGGGAGGCGATGGATCCGATCCGCGACAGTGCTTTTCTGCCCGCCATCGCGGAATATCTGGCGCGCGACTACGTGACCGCCTTTCTGGTTGGCGCGGCGCTGGCCTTTGTTATGCATTCCTCGGTGGCAGCGATCCTGATGTGTGTGACACTGGTGCAAATTGATGCGATCCCCTTTGCGGCCGGGTTGTCGCTGGTGTTGGGGGCAAACTTTGGCTCGGCCTTCATTCCAATCTGGCTCAGCCGGGGGATGGACCTGGCGGCGCGCCGTATTCCCTTTGCCAACCTTATGCTGCGCGGCACCTGTGCGGTGGTGACCCTGTTCGCGGCCAATCTGGCTTTGCGCTCGGGGGCTTTGGGGGATCCCCAGGGCGGCCAGATGCTGGTCTACGCCCATCTTTTCTTCAATGCCTCGCTGTTGGTCCTGGCGCTGCCGTTCTGCGCCTCCTGTCAACGTTTGATGATGAAACTGTTGCCGGATGCGGTGGTCAAAGACACCGAAGTGGCCACCGGCCTGCCGACCACTGTGCTGGATTTCGATAATGTCGGGCCTCCGGCGCAGGCTCTGTCCAGCCTGAAGCGTGAATTGCTGCGCATGGCGGGGCTGGTCGAGGCGATGTTCCGGCCGGTGTTGGGTCTGTATCAATCCGGCGACAAGGTCCAGATCAAAGCGGTGCAGGCGCTGGATGGCGAGGTCAACGAATGCCTGTCCGGCATCCGCAGATTTGTTGCGGCGATGCCCCCCGAGGAGATCGGCAAAGCCAACGCCAAGACAGCGCGGGACATGGTGGAATATGCCATCCGCCTAGAGACTGCCGGCGATGTGGTGGCCAAGCGATTGACGGTGCTGGCTGGAGAAGTGAAAAAGAAAAAAGGCAAGTTCTCGGATGAGGGCTGGATGGAGCTGACCCGGTTGCATGAGAGCATTCTGGCCAATATGTGTCTGGCGTCAAACGTCCTGGTCTCGGATGATCTGGAAAGTGCCCGCCTGCTGAGCCTGGAGAAAACCGAACTGAAGCGCGCGGAACGGGACAGCCGCAAGCGGCACCTGAAGCGATTGCAGAGTGGCCGCGCCGACAGTTTTGAAACCTCGGATATCCATCTCGAAACCCTGCGTGCCCTGCGCGAGTTCAACAGTCATATTGCCGCCGTGGCCTATCCGATCCTGTATCAGAACGGCCAATTGCTCGAGACCCGGTTGATTGAGGACATGCACCGGGACCAGATCGAGACCTGAGGGCCGATTCGTCAAAGCCTTGCTGAAAATTGCGCCCCCGTCAGTTGGATGACGGGGGCGCAATTGCCATGGAAATACGCTAATTTATGCAAGATCTGCCCCATATGGGTTACGTCGTTGACGTAGAGCAATCAGCAAGCGCAGACTAAATTTATTCCAATCAAGCCGCAGGCGTTTTGCCTGGCTTGCTGCAAGGCACGCGAACTCAACTGGACCGATTTTTGTTCAACAATTTCAAATCTGGCCTTAACAATTTTTGAAACTGTCACTGTAGGAGTCCCTAATACACCCGCAAAACTGTTCGCTAATAACAAAAAAAATATCAAACATCTTCCAACGGGGAAAATCACTATGTCTACTAAATCATCTGTAACCCGCCGCTCGCTGCTGAAAAGCGCTGGCGCCGCCGCACTGGCCGCACCGCTGTTTTCCAAAAGCGCTCTGGCATCCTCGGGCGAAATCAACATCCTGATGTGGTCGGACTATCTGCCGCCAGAATTCATTTCGGGTTTTGAAGCCGCCACCGGAATCAAAGTCAACTACACTGGTATTGGCTCGAACGAAGAAATCATCAACAAGATGAAGGCCACCAAGGGCCAGGGTTTCGACATCGTTTCACCCACCAACAACCGCTCGCTGCAGTGGGGCCCGTTGGAGCTGCTTCAGTCGTTTGACATGAACCGGGTCAACATCGACGCAGTGAACCCTGCTATGGCCAAAATTGGTACCGATGCATGGAACTTTGGCGACGCTGGCGTCCATTGGCTGCCGCATATCTGGGGCACCGAAGGTATCGCCTATCGCACCGACAAATGGCTGCCCGAAGGTGATGCACCGTCTTATGGCGATGTCTGGAGCGAAGCCAATGCCGGCAAGACCATGGGTCGCGCACATTCGATGATGCTGGGGGCCGGTCTGTACATGGAAGCCTCGGGCCAGATGGACGTCGGTTCGGTGTGGTCTGCCTATGAGAACGAAGAGAACATGCGTAAGGTCTGGGGTCAGATCGCTGATTGGTGTGTTGAGCGCAAGTCGCGCATCAAGCTGATCTGGAACGATGCCGACACTCAGAAAAACGGTCTTCTGAACGAAGGCGTTATTGTTGGTCAGACTTGGGATGGCCCGGCGCTGGCGCTGAAGTCCGCTGGCGAGCCAGTGCATTACCAAGCCCCTGTTGAAGGTGCGATGGCCTGGGTTGACGGGTTGTCGATGCCGGTTGGTGCCAAGAACACCGATCAGATCTATGCCTTCATCGATTACGCCTATGGCAAAGAGGCCGCTGGCGTGGCGATCGACAGCCACGGCTACAACTCGCCGGTTCTGGGCGCTGACACCTACTCGGGTGACAACTACAAGAAGAACTTTGCCGAAGCCTATCCGGGCAGCAGCCTGGCCAACCTGAATCCATGGCCAGCCGAAGCACCTTGGTATGCAGATGTGCGGACCGAGTTCGTCAACAAGTTCAAGAGCGCTTGACGCTTTTGATCCTGTGATCCTTTGGCCCTCTCCTGTCGGAGGGGGCCATTTTGGCGCCTCAGGCGCAAGTTTTCATACATAAACTGGATGCAGCCTGTTCAGGGCCGGTGCGGTGTCACCGGGTTGAAGGCCTGCACCGAGGGAGAAGCCACATGAGTGCTGGGGTTGGCGTAAATCTCGAAGATCTCTGGATCCGATTCGGAGACTTTGTCGCGGTGCGCGAAGCAAACGTGCATATTAACGGGGGCGATTTCTTTTCGTTTCTGGGGCCATCAGGGTGTGGCAAGACCACCATTCTCAGGGCCGTTTCTGGCTTTCTGGAGCCCAGCCAGGGCAATGTGCTGATTGGCGGCAATAACATGAAGGGCATCGGCCCGAACAAACGCCCAACCGCGCTGATCTTTCAGAACCTGGCGCTGTTTCCACTGATGAAGGTCTGGGAGAACATCACCTTCTCGATGGAGATCAAAGGCGCCTCGACCAAGCAACGTCGCAAGCGTGCGGATGAGCTGCTGGACATGATTGCCCTCACCGGTCAGGGCGAAAAGCTGCCCGCCGAACTGTCGGGTGGTCAAAAGCAGCGGGTGGCGATTGCCCGGGCGCTCTGTGCCGAGCCGGATGTGCTGCTGCTGGACGAACCGCTGTCGGCGCTGGACCTGAAACTGCGCCAGCACATGCGCTCCGAGCTGCGTGAGATCCAGAAACGGGTTGGCATTACCTTTATCTACATCACCCATGATCAGGGCGAGGCGCTGACCATGTCGGATAATATCGCGGTGATGCGCGACGGGGTGATCGACCAGATCGGCGATGGAAAATCCATCTACAATGACCCCAACACGGCCTTTGCGGCCTCATTTGTTGGTGAAAACAACGTATTCCGTGGCACGGTCAAGCAGGTGATCGGCAACGAGGTGATGATCCGAACCAACCGCTCTGGCGATCTGATGGCGCGGATTTCAACCGCAAATCAGGGCAAGCTGAAACAGGGTGACGAGGCGATGCTGTTCATCCGCCCCGAGGCCTTTGCGCTGGCCCCAGCCGGCACCCAGGGCGATCATTTTGTCACTGCGCAGGTCACCAAGGAAGAATTTGAGGGCAGTGCCTTCAACATCTTCATGGAAGGCGAGGGCGGCAAGGAAATCAAAGTGGCCCTGCCCAATGTCGGCCAGTCTTTTGAGAGCCACATGGGCGAGGCGATGACCCTGGAATATCAAGTCAAAAACGCTGTTGCACTGCCTGCCGGCGTGCTGGCAACGGAATAGGGAGGCCTGGACATATGCCCCGCTTCCTAAAGGAATATTTTAACCGCAACGGGTTTGGGCTAGGGTCGGTCATGTTGGGTCTGGTGCTGTTCTGGACCGTTGGCCTGATCATCCTGCCACAGCTGTCGATGCTCGACTTCTCATTCCGCCCCAACCTGCCGCCGCCCGAGATCGGCGGCCCCAAGGATCTCTATACGCTGGAGAACTACAAATATCTGATCTTTGGCCCCGAGGGTGGCAGCCAGTCCTATAATGCTGTCGATCTCAGGGTGTTCTACCGCACGCTGATTGCGGCGGTCTTTGTGACCATGTTCAACCTGATGCTGTGCTACCCGATTGCCTATTATCTGGCGCAGACCAAGGGCAACCACATCCGCGTTTTGGCGCTGATGCTGATCATCCCCTACTGGATCAACGAGATCCTGCGGGCCTTTGCGCTGCGGATCATCTTTGGGGAAAGCGGAGTGTTGAACAATGTGCTGGTGGGCATGGGGGTGTTTGACACGCCGTTTGACTTCATCCGCAACGATATCGCGCTCTATGCGGGGCTGGGCTATGCCTATATCCTGCTGATGATCTTCCCGATCTACAACGTCATCGAAAGCCTGGACCGCAACCAGATCGAGGCGGCGCGGGATATGGGGGCCAGCTGGCCGCGAATCCATTGGCGGGTGGTCATTCCCTATGCCAAACCGGGCATCAGCTCGGGCTGCACCATGGTGTTCATGCTCTCGGCCGGTGCCTTGGCTGCACCACAAATCCTGGGCGGGCCCAGCAGCCTGTGGTTCACGCAACTGATCTATCAGCAGTTCAACGACAATAGTGATTGGCCACAAGGGGCCGCCTATGCGGTGGTTCTGCTGGTCACCTGTATCCTGTTGGTGCTGGCATTGATGCGGCTGTTCAAGGTGAACATGGGGGATATTGGCAAATGAAGAATTTCTCTCTTATGCGCATAGGCATCTGGGTCTACCTGGCGCTGTTCTTCTCCTATCTGCTGGGGCCGCTGGTGATCATGTCGGTCACCGCCTTCAACTCGCCGGGATTTCCGCGGGCTGCGCCGTGGGAATGCCTGACCTTTGAGTGGTTTTCGGCGCTGTTTCAGGATGAAAGGATCCTGAATGGCATCAAGAACTCGATCCTGGTGGGCGCAGGCACGGTCACCCTTTCGGTGGCCATGGGGCTGGCTGGGGCGCTGATGCTGACCCAGATCTGGCCGAAACTGCGGGCGACGTACTATACCATCATCATTGCTCCGATCCTGATCCCCGGGGTGGTGATTGGTATCTCGACCCTGGTGTTCTGGGATCGGGTCAACCGGTTGTTCGGCCTTGAAGCCGATAGCTTCCTGTCCAACGGCTTGTTCCTGACCGTCATCGGCCAGTCCACCTTTATCGCCAGCTATTGCATGCTGGTGCTGGTGGCGCGTCTGCAGCGCTATGACAACGGTCTGACCGAGGCGGCGCTGGATCTGGGCGCAACCCATGCCCAGGCGTTCCGCAAGGTGCTGTTGCCGTTCATGCGTCCGGCCATTGCCTCTGCTGCGGTGCTGGCCTTTCTGGCCAGCTTCGAGAACTACAACACCACCACATTCACCTTTGGCGAATACCCAACTCTGACCATCGAACTGGCGCAAAAGGTGCGCTACGGCATTACCCCGGCGATCTCGGCCCTGGCCTTTATCATCGTGGTACTGACGGTGTTTGCCGCGCTGGCAAACGAGGCTGGCATTCGTCGCAAGGAACTGGTTGCCGCAGCGCGAAAAAGCGCCACGGTAGAAGAACTGGAAAGCGGCAAGCTCCGGCTGCCCGGTTTTCTCAGCTCCAATGCTGCGGCGGTGATTCTGGTGGTGGTTGCGATGATGACCATCGCGGTGGTGGGCACGGCTGCGGTCTATAGCCCACAGCAATGTATCGCCGACGTGCGGGAACAAAAGCGCCTGGAAACCGACCTGAAGGTTCAGGAATTGCTGCAACGCCGCGCCGAGCAAGCTGCCCGTCGGGACGCCGAGCAGGCAGAGCAATCAGGCCAGGAGCCGACGACCGAGGATACCACGCCCAAAGCCTCGAACAACTCGGGCTTTGGCAATGTGTTTGACCCGGGCGCCTTGCAGGACGATGGCACCGATGACCCTGAGGAGGAGCCGGCGACCCCCGGTAACAATTCCGGGTTCGGAAATGTGTTTGATCCGAACGCATTGCAAAGCGACTGAAACATTGGGGCGGCCTTGGGGTCGCCCTTTTTCTTTATAGGTCAGCCTGAGCCGCGAGGTTGGATTCTGAGTATTTTTGGCAACGAGAATGCATCTGTCTGCGCTTCCCTGACCGTTTCTTTTTGCTGAAAATACTCAAATGCAACCTGGCGGCCGAAACTGCCCGATGGTTTAGTAGAGATGCCATTGCAAACCAGCCGCAGGCAACGGTTCGACGATTAGTCGCTGCCGGTCGTTGAGTTTGGCCACAGGGGTCATCTCCTGTCCCAAAAACTCACTAAATAGAGGGAGCGATCCAATCCGGTGATATGCCGCTGATGTCAATGAACCTGTGCGCATCGAGACCGGCGAACAATCCGTGATCAGTGATCAGGGCGGCGCTCCAGCCGCGCGCCCGGGCGCCCAGAATGTCGGTGTGCAGGGTGTCCCCAATCATGGCAATGCGCTTCCGGTCAATATTGCGATGTCGGCGTTCAACGGTTTCATAGACCGAGGCAAAGGGTTTGCCGTGAAAGACAACCTGAAGCCCTAGCCGGTCCTGCAGGTCATGGGCGTAATAGCCGGGTTCCAGCGACAGCCCGTCTTCGCGCGGCGCCACCAGATCGGGGTTGGCCACCACTAGCGGGCGTGGATTGCTTCGCAGGCTGTGGTGTAACAGGCTCTGTCGGTCGGCAGTCCAACCGGCCGCGCTCAGCATCAGGAAGGCCTCAACACGGTCATAGTCGCTTGGGTCGTCCTGCAGTGCCAAGGCGTCAACCCTCAGATCATCCGGAGAAAAACCCGGCGGCGCGATCACCCCCCACTGGCCTTTTGGGGCGACGCGATAGAGATGCGCTTCACAGACATCGCGGCTGGATATAATCTCCGAAGGGGCAAATTCGAACCCCAAGCGGGCAAATTTAGCCTGCGTCTGGGTCCGGGTGAAGCTGGCAGCATTGGTCAGCACCAGCACCTGTTTTCCCATCTGGCGCAATTGCCTTACGCGGTCATGGGCGCCGGGGATCGGGCGTTCGCCGACGTTCAGCACACCAAAGGCATCAAACACAAAAACATCGACCTGATCGGCCAGTTCGTGCAGCCCTGCAATCTGTACCCTGTCGCCCCCCTGCAGCGCGGCGGGCAGCCGGTTGCGAATTTCCTCGTAGCGGGTAAAGGCCTGATCTGGGGTCATTTTGATATGCTCTCAAGGAATTGGACCTGACTGTTGGCGGTCGGGCTGTGTTTCACATCGACCAGCAGTTCAACGTCCTGCGCGTTGGTCTTCACACCCGTCAGGAATTCATCCAGCGTGGGGATGCGGCAGTGCTGCAATTGCGCCTGATGGGGGGGCTTTGGTGCGGCGTCGCTGCCGGGGCGGAGGCCTCCGACGTCATAGCAGCGCAATTTCTCCCGTGTCAGGTCGCTGATGGAGGGAGCTTTGCCGTGTAGCCAGTCTACCGCGCCGTCGCGGGTCAATAGCAGGTCCAGCTCTACCCCGTCGGCGCCCGCGTCCATCGCGTATTGAAGCCCCTCCAGGGGGGCGGCCGGGGCGCCGCGATGGGCAAATATTTTTGGCAATGAGGTCACTGTTGCTCCCAATTCAGTCTCTGGCCTGTTGCGCCGCACAGCTGAGCGCGATGCTGTCGCCGCTATCGCGAACTTGCACGCCATTCAGCCGGACCGCCAGAGGTGTTTGCGAATTGACCAGGGTGCCATGCACCACAGTGTCGGCCCCCAGTTGCTCGATGACGCCAACCGAGAGTTGGATCCGGGTTTCACCTGGGCTGTCCTGATGCAGCTGTTCGGGGCGAATGCCGAGGTCTGATCGCGAGAGGCTATCAGTTGTTGGCGGTGTCGGCCATCAGCTCATGCAGCGGGTAGAGTGCGCCGCGGCTGGCGTTTTGGGGCAATGGAGGTGTTTTGCGGCAAAAACCGAGGCACCAGAACGGGTGGCCTATGGGGGCAGACATCGGCACCGTGGTCATGCGGGCTAGATTTTCTCACGATGGCGGAGCTGCAGCGAGCAGATCTTCCGTGGAAGCATGGTAAAAGCCCGCATTTCTTAAGTTGGGATCTGACCGATGACAGGCCCCGAAGGGGCTGACTTGGGATCTCGTCAGATAAACTGGTCGGGCTAGGAAGATTCGAACTTCCGACCCCCTGTACCCAAAACAGGTGCGCTACCAGACTGCGCCATAGCCCGACCGTGAGGGCGGAATAGTCGCTTGGAATGGGAGATGCAAGCCCAATTTTAAACTGTTATTTCGGTGTCTTCCGTTTCATGAACAATGAGATGTTAAAGCCGCCGGGTGCATAGCCCCGGGTGCGGCTGCGCAGCACCGGAGTGTGGTTCGAACGGCCGCCCGCCGCCTCGCGGATGACAATGAAAATACCGCTGGCGATGATGATGCCGGCGCCAACAAGCGTCATCAGGTCAATCTTCTCATCAAACAGCCATACACCAAACAGCGTCGCCCAGATGATCTGCGAATATTGCATTGGCGCCACGATTGCCGCCTCGCCGATGGTATAGGCGCTGATCATCATCAGGGTGGCGCAGAAGCCAAATATCGCCACGATGCCAAGGCCGCCCAATGCGGTTGCCTCAAACGGAACATAGACAAAGGGCATCGCCAGTCCCATCATTACAAATGTGGCGACCAGCGGGTAGACCATCATCACCACCCGGCGCTCTTCGTTGCCGACCTTGCGCAGGATCACCGATTGGAAGGCCGATCCAAAGGCCGCAAACAATGCTGCCGCATGGCCGAGGCCGTACTCCACGCCACCGGGACGCAGCACCACAAGCACCCCGGCAAAACCGACAAGAACCGCCAGCATTCGCGGCAGGCCGACCTTTTCCTTTAGGATCGGGATCGACAAAAGGGTGATCAGCAGCGGGGTCACAAACAACAAGGCATAGACCTGCGACAGTGGCAGATGGGCAAAGGCATAAAACGCACTGGCCGGAACCACCGACATGGTCATCGAGCGCAGCGCCGCCCACCAGGGGTGGATCGGCCGCAGATTGCCAAGGGTGGTGTCCTGCACCAGCATCACCGTCACCAGCGGAAAGGACAGCAGGCTGCTGAAGAACACCAGCTGAAACGGTGACATGCTGGCGCCAAGGTATTTCACCACCACATCATGGGTCGCAAAAATCGCATAGGCCAGCAGGGCCAGCAGGGTGGCTTTCAGGTTCATGGCTGTCACCAAATTTCTTGGGTCGTGGGGGGCTGTCCGAAATAGCTTATAGCGCTAACGGTGTTGCGGAAATATGAAATCCGTCAGTGGGGCAATAAAGTGGAAGTTGAGTAATTGTGCTGGCCAATAAAACCGCGCCGAATGGTCTTACGTCGGATCTCAGGGGTTCCAAAGGCTCTCAACTTTAGTCGTAGGGCCGCTCAATCGACATGCTTTCTCTCAGCTGGTTCCATGTCACTTCCTCAAAGCGTTCAGGCCATTCGACGCCCCATTGCAGTGCCAGCTTGCGGGCCCGTGGCAGATAAGCCTGTGCATAGGCGAGATGGGCTGTGATCATTGCGTCCCGGTTGGGGATCGCGGGGGGCATGGAGGCCAAGAGTGCCTTTTGCTCATCGGTAATCAGCCGATTCAGATGCAAAACCCAGCCGCGATTGGGCGCGTCGGTTTCTTCGATCAGCAGCTCGACCAGAAGGTTTCGGAGATGGAAAACACCCAGCATCCCGTTGATGTATTCCTTGCGTCCTGCCGCCAGATGCAGCAGCCCAAGAATTTTGATGAACTCTTCGAACTGGGACTTGAGCTTGGCAGGGTTTGGCCCCTGGGTTTTCGAGGTTGCAGGCAGGGCGTTGAAGATGCCGTCATAGTCAAAAAGAGGGGTAAGGCTGTCCTGCGTTTGGCCGCCCATCTGAGTGGCTTTCAGGATCAGAGCGTCGATGCGGGTCCAGTCGGCGGTGATCGCATTGATAAGCACTGGCCGCGGGGTTCGGTCCCGCCACAGGACGATTTCTCCGGTCTGACTGATGGCCTTGTGGCAGAGTGCGGAAACCGCGTCGGTGGCGCCGTCCCGGGCGACAATAAGAAAGTCAATGTCGCTGTATTCATCGGCAAGACCGGTGCTGTAGCTGCCGCTTAGGAACACTGCGCGAATGGTGGCATTGTCGCGAAGCGAACGGGTGATGGTCTCTATAGCTTCAAAGTGCTCCATACGTATCGCCCCAGAATAGGATCTGCGTTACTGGCCCTGAGTGCCACTATCTCGGGGGGAACTTAACCTATGGTTGTCTTTTGTCTACAAAAGAAAGGCCCCGCACTGGCAGGCAGGCGGGGCCGGGTCTGTTTACAGCTAGGCCGTATATTTACAGGCTGGCGTCCAGCGCCGCCAGAATGGCATCGCCCATGCCGCTGGTTGAAACCGGGGTGGCGCCGTCGTCGCCCAGCAGATCAGCGGTGCGCAAGCCGTCGGCCAGAACCGTCTCGATGGCGGCCTCCAGCCGGTCGGCCTCGGCGCCCTGGTCAAAGCTGTAGCGCAGCGCCATGGCAAAGCTGAGGATGCAGGCGATTGGGTTGGCTTTGGACTGGCCGGTGATGTCCGGTGCCGAGCCGTGTACCGGCTCATACATGGCGCGCGGGCGGCCGTTGTCCATCGGAGCGCCCAGCGAGGCCGAGGGCAGCATGCCCAGTGAGCCGGTCAGCATGGCGGCGACGTCGGATAGGATGTCGCCAAACAGGTTGTCGGTGACGATCACGTCGAACTGTTTTGGCGCCCGCACCAACTGCATGGCGCCATTGTCGGCATACATATGGCTCAGCTCGACCTCGGGGTAGTCGGCATGCACCCGGGTGACAACTTCGCGCCACAGCACGCCGCTCTCCATCACGTTGGCTTTTTCCATCGAGCAGAGCTTTTTGCCGCGCGCCATCGCCAGGTCAAAGGCTGAGCGGGCGACCCGTTCAATCTCGGACTCAGTATAGCGCTGGGTGTTGATGCCGACGCGCTCGTTGCCTTCGTTGAAGATGCCGCGGGGCTCGCCGAAATAAACACCCGAGGTCAGCTCGCGCACGATCATGATGTCGAGACCGGCAACGATGTCTTTCTTCAGCGAGGAGAAATCAGCCAGCGCGTCAAAGCACTGGGCCGGGCGCAGGTTGGAGAACAGATCCATTTCCTTGCGCAGCCGCAGCAACCCGCGTTCGGGCTTTACCGAGAAATCCAGATCGTCATATTTGGGGCCACCTACGGCGCCGAGCAGCACCGCATCGACTTCCATCGCGCGGGCCATGGTGTCGTCATGCAGTGGCACCCCGTGGGCGTCATAGGCGGCGCCGCCAACCAGATCTGTGCTGACGTCGAATGCCAGCTCGCGCTTGTTGCCATACCAGTCGATGATCCGGGTGACTTGCGCCATGACTTCGGGGCCAATGCCGTCACCGGGCAGAATCAGGATCGAAGGGTTGGACATGCGGATACTCCTTGAAAATGGTTATCCCGGGGGTATCCGCTGCGACCCGGAGGGTCAATGAGGCTGCGGCAAATGGCCGAGGTTGAAAGCTTGACATTATTTAAAAATTGCCAATCTATAAGGCTCATAAATGGATTGTTTTGTATTTTTTGTTTTTGGTTGATGAATTGAAATTGAAAATTTTTGAAAGTGAAGTGTTATGGACGAAAAAGACCAGCTAAAGGCGCCGCAACAAGCGTCGCAGGATGTGAATAGAGAGACGCCCCGAGGGGATCGGTTTTTGGTGTTTGCTCCGTTTGTTGCGGCAATTGGTGCAATAATTGTGGTGCAATTATTCGTTTTTGCCCTGATCTACCCCGTCTCGCTTTCGGCAAGTGAGCAGCTGACCGCCTTGTGTGAGGAAAACCCTGAGGTGTGTGCTGGTGCTGATGTAACCGTCGCTGTGACCCAGGCTCCGGCTGTGCTGATCCTTTCGCCGGAGGTCGAAAAAAAATGCGTCTGGAAATTCAGCATGCGGCGCTGGTGAAGCTTGAAGAATTGTATCGCCGCGACCGCAGTGATTTTGAATTTCAATTCAGGGTTTATGGGGTCCTTTTGACGGCTGTTTTGGTCGCTTCCGCCTGGCTGGGTTATGGGCGGATTGATAAAATCTGGAGCGACATGCGCGAGCGGTTTGAGGACCAGAAAATTGTGATTGATGCTCAAATCTATACAACAGAGAAGGCTGCAGCGGAGGAAATTACGAGTAAGACGAACACGGCGCTGGAAGAGTTCAGGCTCCAGACGAACACGACGCTGGAAGAGTTCAGGCTCCAGACGGAAAAGACGCGGAACGAGATGCAAGGGACTCTGAAGCAGATTGAGGATTCAAAGAATGCCGTTTTAGGTTTGATGAAGCTGAATGATTTGAAGGATGCTGCAAAGAAACTGGACGAAGGTGATGGTTTCACCAAAGATCAATCAGATAAAGCAATGGCACTTGTCCATCAGCTTTCTAGTGAGATCAGCGCAGGGGAACTAGTTGATCCAAGCGACATACTTAGCCCCATTATGAGCGCGCTATACGGCGCTGGCCGATGGGGAGATTTGCAAGAGATTGAGGATCTGTTCCCAGCGTTGGTCAAATCTGATGCAAGCCTGCGGAACCTAATGATTCAGGTCTCCATGTACCGGGTGTTTCGTCACGACGCCAAGCCCGACGCGATGGGGAATGCAGAAGAATATCTGAGTGCGGCGTGGGATGCCAAATATGGTGAGACGGCGCTGCCTGACGAGATGCTCTATCTGTACAAAGAAGAACAGGACCTGGACGTGCGACAGCCCAAGGGTGCAGAGTTGCTGAGATTGGCAAATGACTTCACTGATAAAGAGAAACTGCAATTTCTCAACGCAACAGGCGCGCATATGAATGCGCAGGACTTGGCGGGTACGCCAAAGGCCATTCACTTTGCAATCGAGAAAGTTGGCAAGCAGGTTTTTGAGGATCACTGGCGCGGCTTATTGACCTTGGTGAGGGATAATTTTCCAGAGCTATTAGAATCTCATGCTGGGCAACCCGGTGGTTTGGGTACTCTGCTGGCCGCATTAAGGGCGAAACTAGAAGAACATCCGGATGCCTAGGCGATAGCGAGCCTCCGGCGGAGGTATTTCTAACAAGAAGAAGGTCAGGGTGCTGTTTGTCTCGGCCTTGTCGTCAATGCGGGTCGAGCGCGATGTCCAGCCAGACCAGATGGTGGCGGCTGGCCGGGGTTGCGGTCTGATCTGAGGCGGGATCTGACGCGGCGGGCCAGAGTACGCCAGCCTGCAGCACCTGCAGATCGGCTGAGGGTAGCAGGTAGTCCACCCGCATCCGGCCGGCGCGCTGCCATTCTACGGTGTTGACGCCCGCCTCGGGGCTGGAGGGGCGCGGGTCCTGCAGGCGTGGATCGGCCAGCAGGGCGGCGATGGCGGCGCGCCGGCCGGCGCCGCGATTGGGGTCAAGATTGGCGCCCCCGGCGATCACCAGCGGCGGGGCGGGGGCGCCGCCGAGGGTGCCGTCAAGCAGCAGCTGCCACAGGCGGATTTCATCGGCATTGCGGCGGCCGTTGCGATCCTCAGACCCGTCGAACAGCGGCGGCGTGGCCTGAAAGATCAGCAGGGTCAGGCTGCCGCCATCTGGCAGCTTTAGCGGCACCAGCCAGTGGGAGGTGCTGGACAGGCGCTGGACCTGCAGTGCCTGCGGCGAGGGAAACGGGGCTCCGTCTGGGTGCTGCGGTAACAGGGCGCCGGGCAGGTCGCGCCATAGCAGCGGGCTCAGATCCCGCACTGCCCCGTGATCAATGGGCAGCCGCGACAGCACCGCATTGCCGCCTGCGCCGGTAAAGCTGCCATAGCCCTGCGAGTCCCGGGCACCGCCGAGGCGACCATCGCCGTCGAGGTCCAGATCACTTGCCATCCCCGAGTTGGGCTGGCGCGCAAAGATATACGGATAGGTGGCGCCGGCCTGTTGCAGCCGCAGTTGCAGCGCCTGAAGGGCGCGGTTTTCATAGTCCCAGTCGATGCCTTGCAGCACCAGGATATCGGGGTTCATTGAGGCGATCTGGGCCACCACTGCGCTGATCTGAGGATCTTTGCCCCGCTCAATGTCGCGCAGCAGCAGGCCGGGGCCCTGGCGCGACAGTTCAGTGTTGAAGGTGGCGATGCGCAGGCTATCGCCGTGGACAGGCAGGACAGGCAGGGCAAAGAACAGCAGCAGACCTGCGGCCCATCCCCTCATGCGGTTTGCAGGGCTTCGGCGTTGGCATAGGCGCGGCGGCGTTTTTGTTCGATCAGCTCGGCCACCCGCAACATCGCCATGCCGCGCATCAGTATTGAGGCGGGCAGGGCGCCCCAGGCGCCGATCATCCAGACCAGGGTTTGCGGATTGCTCAGGTTTGTCAGGTTCAGGGCGGCTGACAGAAAGCTGACCGCAGCAGGAATGGCAAAGGGCAGCAACACGCCAATCACCATGTTGACGCGGCCGTCACGCTGTAGCCGGTGCACCACGTCGCCGCCGGTGGTGGGGTCGAACAAGGGGAGGTTCACCCAGACATTGAAGGCGCCATTGGCCACCGGCCAGCTGCGGATGTGAATGGTGAAGAAAAAGCACCCGACACTGATCAGTCCGATCACATAAGACAGCCCCGCAGCGGCCCGGACCATATTCACTGTCTCAGGCAGGGTCCGTGTGGGCAGCATCAGGGTGATCAGATGCACCGGCGAATATGCGAAATCCAAGGCGTTGCCAAGTTTGAAACCCAGCCCATAAGTCAGCGATGTCAGGCCGGTGGGGTCAGATGGGTGCCGGGCCATCAGGCAAAGAGCGCAGAGGGTCAGCAGCAGAGACAGGAACCGCATGCGGTTCAGCGGCGGCGCCTCGCGAAACTCGATGAAGCTGGGAAAGCTGGAGTAATATTCGGCAAATATCAGCAGACCACCCAGCAAGGCCATTAAGGCCACGATCTCGGTTGATCCGGTCGCCGATTCCCGCAATAGCAGGGACGGCATGGCGATCAGAAATGCCACCAGTATACCGCGCATTGCTGCGCCTGTTATGCGTGTTAACACTGTTCGTTCCCTTCAAACTGGACAGGTCGATACGTTGCCGAACCTTTGTTCCAACTTGACGCAACCCCGAATACTCTGGGATCACTGTGCCTCATTTGCGCCTCATTTGTGCCTTGTTTCGCCAATTCTCTCAAGATCTGGCAGGCAAAATTTGCCCTTGGTGAGGTTTATGGCTGGGGCAGTGGTGCGAGAATGCATCATGAATACCCCAGCATTTAGGGTCATTTAGCTATGACCACTACATGTGGTAGCGGGGCTTGCTGTTGCCATAGGGCGAGTCAGGCCACAAGTGAGAGTGGCGGCCCGACGGGATCTGTTGTCTCAATTGACTGGCTCAGTTTCGTTGGCTGCGGCCTGAGAGCCCTATAACAATCAGACTGAACCCGTTCATCATCAGCTCGATGCCCAGCATTATGCCCAGGAAAGTCAAAGATGCGGCTACAAAATTGGTCCAGATGTAACCGGCCAGCAGTACAGAGATGGCGCCAGACAGGATCATTGGCCAAAAATACCCAGTGCTGCGCATCCTCCATGCAAAGATCAGCCGGACAACGCCGCTAGAGAGCAACAGGATGAGCACCAGCATGGTCAGCGAGATGGCGCCCTGCAGCGGGTTAAACAGGAAGTTTGTGCCGAGGAAGCCCAGCAGCAGCCCCATCAGTATAGTAAATATCTTGCTAGCCATTGAGTCGGTGCTGGAAAAGCCACCAATCACTTGAAACACACCGGCCACCATCAACATTGCGCCGGTCAGGGTGGTGACTGCCATGGTTGCAATGACGGTATTGCCCAACACCAGAATGCTAAAAAACAGTGATAGAGCGCCCAGTAATATCCATTTCATCGAGTCTGACATCTTATCTCTCCATAAATTTCATGCTTCAAAATCTGCAAGACCAAAACGATTGAGGTCGATGTGCGCGCAGTATGGCTTAATTTTTGAGCCGCTTGCAGGGGGAAAAAAAAATAGGAACGCGTCACCGGAGGCAGGTGCTCCGGCCAGAAGCCGCGCACCGTCGGCAGGCGCAGAGCTCATATGTTACGATCAAACATTCGGCGTGTTTGATTCGCCGTTATTTAAGAGGAGTAATGAGTATTGGCTTATGTATCTTTGACCCTTTGGTCTGTTGACGAAATGTCAGACGAAATGCTGGCTGCAGCAAAAGAAAAATACGTCCCAATGATTATGTCAATTGGGGCGACGGCTGTGCAGATGGTGCGCACCGGCGATTTGACGATGTGTGTGATCACCCAGTATTCTGATTCCGACGCAGCGGCGGCCGCCCAGGAAAAAATCGCAGAATTGCGAAGTCAGGCCTCAAGTGAGTTTACGATGACCATGGAGGGTGTGTACGCCGGGGATGTGATTGCAGCCTCCTGATTTCTACATTCAGTTGCCTTGGGATGGGTTATCAAAAACCAAAATAAAAGGCCGCTCCAAGTTGGGCGGCCTTCTTTACGTTATATCGAACCGATGGCTTAGACCCAGGGGCGCTCTTGTGCGTTCTTGCTTTCAAAGGTGTCGATGGCACTGATTTTTTCCATGGTCAGGCCAATGTCATCGAGGCCTTGCAGCAGGCAGTGCTTTTTAAAGGTATCGACGTCGAACTTGATCACCTCACCATCGGATGTGGTGATTTCCTGCGCTTCCAGATCCACGGTCATTCGCGCGTTGGCGCCTTTTTCCGCGTCGGCCATCAACAAATCAGCCTGCTCCTGCGGCAGCACGATGGGCAGGATGCCGTTCTTGAAGCAATTGTTGAAGAAGATGTCGGCGAAGGAGGTCGAGATCACACATTTGACGCCAAAATCGGCAATCGCCCAAGGCGCGTGTTCGCGCGACGAGCCACAGCCGAAGTTGTCACCGGCGACGATGATCTCGGCGTTGCGATACTGCGGTTTGTTCAGCACGAAATCAGGAATTTCAGTGCCGTCGCGGTTAAAGCGCATCTCGTCAAACAGGTTCTTGCCAAAGCCGGTCCGCTCGATCGACTTCAGAAAGATCTTGGGGATGATCATATCGGTGTCGATATTGACCAGCGGCATAGGGGCCGCGATGCCCTGGAGTTTTTTAAACTTTTCCATGCTCGTGTTCCTTATACCAAATCGCGGATGTCGGTCAGGTGACCGGTGAGGGCAGCGGCAGCGGCCATCGCTGGCGACACCAGATGGGTGCGGCCCTTATAACCCTGACGACCCTCAAAATTGCGGTTCGAGGTCGAGGCGCAGCGCTCACCCTCGGACAGCTGATCGGGGTTCATCGCCAGACACATGGAACAGCCCGCCAGCCGCCATTCAAAGCCCGCCGCGATAAAGATATCCGCCAGACCTTCTTCTTCGGCCTGGGCCCGAACCAACCCGGACCCCGGAACGATCATCGCCCGCATGCCCTCTTTGATTTTCTTGCCTTTGACCACTTCGGCCACAGCGCGGAAATCTTCGATGCGGCCATTGGTGCAGGAGCCGATGAACACGGTGTCGATTTTGATGTCGGTCAGCTTGGTGCCCGATTCAAGACCCATATAGGCCAGCGCCCGTTTGACCGCGTCGACCTTGCCGCCGGTAAAATCCTCGGGGAAGGGCACCGTTGCGGTGATTGGCAGCACGTCCTCGGGCGAGGTGCCCCAGGTGACAACCGGCTGGATGTCTTCGCCTTTCAGGGTGACGACCAGATCAAATTCGGCATCATCGTCGGTGAACAGGGTTTTCCACCAGGTCAGAGCAGCTTCCCACTGGGCGCCTTTGGGGGCGTGGGCACGGCCTTTGACATAGTCGTAGGTGGTTTGGTCTGGCGCGATCAGGCCAGCGCGGGCGCCGCCCTCAATTGCCATGTTGCAGACGGTCATGCGACCTTCCATCGACAAATCACGGATTGCCTGGCCGCAATATTCGATGACATAGCCGGTGCCGCCGCCGGTGCCGGTCTCGCCGATCACCGCCATGGTGATGTCCTTGGCGGTCACTCCCGGCTGCAATTTGCCGGTGATCTCGACCTTCATGTTCTTTGACTTTTTCTGGATCAGCGTCTGGGTGGCCAGAACATGCTCGACCTCGGAGGTGCCGATGCCATGCGCCAGCGCGCCAAAGGCGCCGTGGGTGGCGGTGTGGCTGTCGCCGCAGACCACGGTCATGCCGGGCAGGGTCCAGCCCTGTTCCGGGCCAACGATATGCACGATGCCCTGACGGATATCATTCATCGGATAATAGTGGATGCCAAATTCCTTGGCATTGCTGTCCAATGCGGCAACCTGAATGCGGCCCTGTTCGTTTTCGATGCCGTTGACGCGATCCGGCGTGGTGGGCACGTTGTGGTCCGGCACCGCGATGGTCTTGTCCGGGGCGCGCACTGTGCGGCCAGTCATCCGCAGCCCTTCAAAGGCCTGGGCGCTGGTCACTTCGTGAACCAGATGGCGGTCGATATACAGCAGGCAGGTGCCGTCGTCTGATTCATGCGCGACATGCGCATCCCAGATTTTGTCATAAAGCGTCTTGGGGGACATATGTCCTCTCCCGTGTTGTATTTTCAATAAGCTGGCTGAGCGGCGGGCAGGCGTTATAGCCGGGCCAAAACCGAGCGGGCGGCACCAAAGAATCGCTCGCGTAGGCGGGTGCGATCTTGCAGTTCGATTTTTTGCGCCAATACGGGTATCATGCCTGTCAGATACAGGCGGTGGTCTGGTCAATCAAGGGTTCGACAGCCTCAACTGCGGTAAACACGGGCCCACCTGCGGTAAAGACGGGCCCAACTGCGGTAAACAAGGCAAAGATTACGCGAATTCCCTGTGTGCATGGCGGCTACCCTCTTCACTCTGCCGTGCAGATCGGGCACAGAGGCGTCTTGATTCGTCTCAAATCTTATCGGCCGCGTTGAAAACAGGTCTGAGGCGTACTATTTTTGCTCTATCCCCAGCGCCGGGGGACGGACGGCGCCCAAAAAGGAGGACAATGTCCTGTCACCTGATTCTGAAGCGGTTAATGCCGCTGACCGTGGGGCAGCCGTGATGGCCGCTCAAACCCGCCCCTCCAGCGACGAGCTGCTGGCCTTTATCCTGTCCTCGCTTGACGACGACAAAGCCGAAGATGTGGTGCAGATTGATCTGCGCGGCAAGACTGCGATTGGCGACTACATGGTGGTTGCCACCGGTCGGTCGACCCGTCAGGTCTCGGCGCTGGCGATAAAGCTGGCTGATCGGATCAAGCAAGCATATGGCTTCACCTGCAAAACCGAAGGCCGCGATATTGGCGATTGGGTTTTGGTTGATACCGGCGATGTCATCGTCCATGTCTTCCGCCCCGAAGTGCGCGAGTTCTATCAGCTTGAAAAAATGTGGCTTGGCGGCGATAGCGCCGTCTGAGCCCTGACACCAGACTGGCCCGTGCAGGCGCACGGGCTGCTGCCGGGGTAAAGTCACCATGCGCGTGCATCTCTGTGTTGTTGGCCGCCTGCGGGCCGGCCCCGAAAAAACTCTGATCGATGATTATCTGACCCGGTTTGACCGCAGTGGCCGGGCCTTGGGGCTGGGGCCTGCGCGGCTGATCGAGGTTGAGGACAAGAAAAACGCCGGCATGGGGGCCGAAGCGGCACTGCTGCGCAAAGCGCTGCCCAAAGGCGCGGTGATCTGTACGCTGGATGAACGCGGCAAGCTGCTCTCCTCGCCGGATTTTGCCCAGAAGATGGCCGGCTGGCGCGATTCGGGGCGTCAGGATCTGGCGCTGATCATCGGTGGCGCCGATGGTATCGACCCCAGCCTGCGGGCAGAGGCGGATTTTTCGATTTCCTTTGGCAAGATGGTCTGGCCGCATATGCTGGTGCGGGTGATGCTGGCCGAGCAGATCTATCGCGCCGCGACCATTTTGGGCGGCAGCCCGTATCACCGGGTATAAATGCGCCGGACGGCGCAGGCCGGGTTAAACAATACGCGCCATGTCGGAGATACGGCCGGTCATATCATGCTTGATAGACCCACCGTTCAGTACCTCTCCCATCATCGGGGATGTGCTCGGGTTGTCCCAGCCCCGATATCCTGATGGGCCGCGTTTGGTCAGAATTCCGATCTGTTCGCAGAGGAACCTCTATAAGCCGATTGCAGCAAAAAGCGCACGGCGATATAAGAGGTAATGCAATTTCTGGACTATTCCCACAATTCAATACTAATTGGCGCGTCGTTGCTGGTAGCGCTGATGGCGGGATTCACTGGTCTGACATTAACCCAAGGGTTGTCACAACGCAGCACTCTGCAGAAGAAACTGTCGATTGCATTGGCGGCCATTTCATTGGGTGGCGGGATCTGGTCGATGCATTTTGTCGCCATGCTGGGCCTGCAATTGCCTATCCTGTTTTACTATGATGCCGCCGTCACCCTGTCCTCGGCGCTGGTCGCGATATTGGTTGTTGGGGTTGCCCTGCTGCTGTTGCACTTTCGCGAGCGCACACCATTGGTGCTGATCAGTGCAGGCACCATTGTGGGGCTGGGCATTATCGCGATGCATTATATTGGCATGGCCGGGTTGGAAATGTGCCGGGCGCTGTACACGCCTTGGGGCATTTCCTCGGCTGTGCTGGCCTCCTGCCTGCTGAACATAGCGGCGTTTTGGATTGCCTATGGTCAGCGGAGCCACCGGAACATCCTCTTGGGGACAGCCTGTTTTGGTTTGGCCGTGGTTGCAGTGCATTTTATCGCAATTGCAGGAACTGGGTTTGTTGCCGTTTCCGTTGCCAACGAAGTTGGGCCTTCGATCGGAAAAGAGGTCATGGCAATGGGTGTTGTGATCAGTAGTTTTGTTCTGTGCAGTGCCTTTTTGTTAACGGCAGTGACATTTCTGGTGCCGTCGCAACAGACTGTCCCCGAGGGTGTCGAAGGCACAGTCGGCGAGGTCTCTCCAACCCAGCCAGTGAGCGGGCCAGCCGAGATCGAACCGCTTGGAAAACAGATCCCGTATGAGCTGAAAGGTCAGACCTTTTTTGCCGATTTGGACTCGGTGGCGGCAATCCGGGCCGAAGGACATTACACCCAAATATACACGGCGCGTGGGGTGTTCTTTTGTGCCTGGTCCATTACCGAGGCGGAAAAGCGGGTGTCGCCCCGGCCCTTCGTGAAGACACATCGCAGCTATCTGATCAATCCGGCCCATGTCACCGGTTTTGAACGGCTGAAAGACAATGGCGTGTGCCATTTTGATCTGCCGGGCCTGGCCAAGGTTCCGGTCAGCCGGTCGCGATTAAAGCAAGTGCGCGAGATACTGGGCGTATAAGATCTGGCACCGGCGTGAAGAGCCTGGTTCCATTGCTTCAGGCCTGCCCCTGTCTCTGTTCCTGTCCCTGAGCATTCCCTCCTTCCCGTCCAGCTGATCCGAATTCTGCTGGCCGCAGTGCAAGGCCTTCGCATTTGGTGTCAACTATTTCGCATTTCGTGCAGCGGATGACGAAACCCAATAGAAAACAGCCTGTTCCCGATGCGAAGGCATGCAGGTTCTTCCTCAGCCAGATCAACTGCACGTCAGGGAGGACCAGCAATGATACCAGCGGCGTTTGACTATTACCGCCCCAAAGATGTGGAAGGGGTTTTAGCCCTTCTGCAGGAACACGGCGATGATGCGCGCGTGATGGCGGGCGGGCACAGCCTGATCCCCATGATGAAATTTCGCATGGCCGAGGTGCCGCATCTTATCGATCTGCAGGATATCGCAGCCCTCAGGGGGATCACCATCGACGGAGATACCATCACCATCGGCGCAATGGTGTCTCAGCATGAGTTGATCAACCATGATGGGTTGTCAGCCGCGGCTCCTATCCTGCGTGAAACCGCATTGCAGATCGCCGACCCTCAGGTGCGCTACATGGGCACTGTGGGGGGCAATATTGCCAATGGTGATCCGGGCAACGATATGCCGGGGCTGATGCAATGCCTGGATGCGCAAATCGAACTTCTGGGGCCAGAGGGCAGCCGTGTTGTTGCCGCCCGCGACTATTTCGAAGCCGCCTATATGACTGACCGTGAGGATGATGAGATTCTGATCTCGGTCAGCTTTGCAGTGCCCGCCGGCGGCTATGCCTATGAAAAACAAAAACGCAAAATTGGCGACTATGCGACCGCTGCAGCCGCCGTTCAGATCACAAAGGTTGGCGGCAAAGTCGCCACAGCCTCGATTGCGATGACCAACCTCAGCGATGTGCCGGTCTGGTCCCTAGGTGCCGCTGACGCATTGGTTGGCACCGCCTGTGAGGCAGGCGCGCTGAAAGCTGCTGTTGCCGCGATGCTGGGCGATATCGATCCCACCGAAGACAACCGCGGCCCGGTGGCGTTCAAACGTCATGTGGCCGGTATCATCCTGACCCGCGCGATCACTCGCGCCTGGGACCGCGCGTAAGGAAAACCATCAAATGTCTGACAAGATGCATATCAAGCTGAATGTAAACGGCGAGGACCATGAATTCCTGGCTGAACCCCGGGATCTGCTGATCTACGCGCTGCGTGAAAAGCTGAATATTACCGGTCCGCACGTGGGTTGCGACACCTCACATTGTGGTGCCTGCACGGTGACGCTGAACGGCAAATCGGTGAAATCCTGCACCATGTTTGTGGCGCAGGCCAATGGTGCCGAGATCACCACCATCGAAGGCATCGGCCAGCCCGGCGCGCTGCATGTGCTGCAAGAGAGTTTCCGGGAGCATCACGGGCTGCAATGTGGGTTCTGCACACCGGGGATGATCACCCGCGCCACCAAGCTGCTGGAAGAGATCCCCAACCCAACCGAGAAAGAGGTGCGCTTTGGCATGGCTGGCAATATCTGCCGCTGCACCGGCTACCAGAACATTGTGAAATCCATCCTTGCCGCCGCAAGTGAGCTCAACGCCCTGTCCGAAGACCAGAAAGTGGAGGCAGCAGAATGAACGATTTGACACCCGAGCGCGAAGAACGCTCTGCCAATCTGAAAGGCCTCGGATGTTCACGCAAACGCGTGGAAGACGCCCGGTTCACCCAGGGCAAGGGCAACTATGTCGATGACCTGAAGATGCCCGGCATGTTGCACGGTGACTTTGTGCGCTCTCCTTACGCCCATGCCCGCGTCGTTTCGGTCAATAAAGACGCTGCTCTGGCGCTGGACGGCGTTGTTGCCGTGCTGACAGCCGAGGATCTGGCACCGTTGAACCTGCACTGGATGCCGACCCTTGCGGGCGACAAACAGATGGTTCTGGCGGATGGCAAAGTTCTGTTTCAGGGGCAAGAGGTTGCCTTTGTGGTGGCCCGCGACCGCTATGTTGCCGCTGACGCGGTGGAACTGGTCGAGGTTGAATACGAAGAACTGCCGGTCCTGACCGACCCGTTTGAATCGCTGAAATCCGACGTTGTCCTGCGTGAAGATCTGGCAGGTCAGACGACCGGTCCGCATGGTCCGCGCAAACACCACAACCACATCTTTACTTGGGAGCAGGGCGACGAGACCGCCACCAACCAGGTGATGGACAGCGCCGATGTGGTTGTCGAGGAGAGCATGTATTACCACCGCACCCATCCCTGCCCGCTGGAGACCTGCGGCTGTGTTGCGTCGATGGACAAGGTCAACGGCAAGCTGACGCTCTGGGGCACTTTTCAGGCGCCGCATGTGGTGCGCACCGTGGCCTCGATGCTGTCGGGTATCGAAGAGCACAACATTCGCGTCATCTCGCCCGATATTGGCGGCGGCTTTGGCAACAAAGTGGGGGTCTATCCCGGCTATATCTGCTCGATCGTCGCCTCGATTGTCACTGGTCAGCCGGTGAAATGGGTCGAAGACCGGATGGAAAACCTGATGGCCACCGCCTTTGCGCGTGACTACTGGATGACCGGTAAAATCGCCGCCACCAAAGAGGGCAAGATCACCGGGCTGCACTGCCAGGTGACCGCAGACCACGGTGGCTTTGACGCCTGCGCCGATCCCACCAAGTTCCCGGCCGGCTTCATGAACATCTGCACCGGTTCTTATGACATTCCGGTCGCTTATCTGGCAGTGGACGGGGTTTACACCAACAAGGCCCCCGGCGGCGTGTCCTATCGCTGTTCCTTCCGGGTGACCGAGGCGGTCTATTTCATCGAACGGATGATCGAAGTTCTGGCGATTGAGCTGGACATGGATTCAGCCGAACTGCGCCGGATCAACTTCATCAGGAAAGAGCAGTTTCCCTATCAATCCGCACTGGGTTGGGAGTATGACAGCGGCGACTACCACACCGCCTGGGACAAGGCGCTCAAGACCGTTGATTATGACGGGCTGCGCAAGGAACAGGCCGAACGGGTCGCGGCCTTTAAGCGCGGTGAAACCCGCACATTGATGGGCATTGGCCTCAGCTTTTTCACCGAGATCGTCGGGGCCGGGCCGGTCAAGAATTGCGATATCCTGGGTATGGGGATGTTCGACAGCTGCGAAATCCGCATTCACCCGACAGGATCGGCAATTGCCCGGCTGGGCACCATCAGTCAGGGCCAGGGGCACGCCACAACCTTTGCCCAGATCCTCGCCAGTGAAATCGGCATCCCGGCTGACAGCATCACCATCGAAGAAGGCGACACCGATACGGCGCCTTATGGTCTGGGCACCTACGGGTCACGCTCGACCCCGGTGGCCGGGGCGGCGGCGGCGATGGCGGGGCGTAAAATCCGTGCCAAGGCGCAGATGATTGCGGCCTATCTGCTTGAGGTCCACGATGACGATGTTGAATTCGATGTTGATCGTTTTGTGGTCAAGGGTGTGCCCGAGCGGTTCAAGACGATGAAAGACATCGCCTATGCCGCCTACAATCAGGCCATTCCAGGGTTGGAGCCGGGGCTGGAGGCGGTCAGCTATTATGATCCGCCCAACATGACCTATCCCTTTGGCGCCTATGTCTGTGTGATGGACATCGACGTTGACACCGGGGTGCCGGACATCCGCCGCTTCTATGCGCTGGACGACTGCGGCACCCGCATCAACCCGATGATCATCGAAGGCCAGGTGCATGGCGGTCTGACCGAGGCGCTGGCCGTCGCTCTGGGGCAAGAGATTGCCTATGATAAGATGGGCAACGTCAAAAACGCCACGCTGATGGATTTCTTCCTGCCAACCGCCTGGGAAGTGCCCAACTTTGAGACCGACCACACTGTCACCCCCAGCCCACATCACCCCATCGGGGCCAAGGGCGTCGGCGAAAGCCCGCATGTGGGTGGCGTGCCGTGTTTCTCCAACGCGGTGCAGGATGCCTTTCGGGCCTTTGGTCTGCGTCACACCAATATGCCGCATGACCACTGGCGGATCTGGCAGACCGCCAATGATCTGGGCCTGCACGAGTAACTGAGACCTGCGCTGCCCCCCACAGGGGCGGCGCATTGCCTGGACTGGACTACAAAATGCACTGGACGACACGACAAACCGCCATGGCGGAACAGGGATATATTGCCTCGGACGATCTGGCGATGGCCGTTCATCTGGCGCTGTCACTGGGGCGTCCCCTGCTGCTGGAAGGCGCTGCTGGCGTTGGAAAGACCGAAATCGCCCGGGTGTTGGCCACGATCTGCGACACCCAACTGATCCGGCTGCAATGCTACGAAGGGCTGGATGCTGCGCAGGCGATCTATGAATGGAACTACCAGCGCCAATTGCTGACCATCCGCGCCGCGGCCGAAGATGGTGAAACCGGCCGCAGTGTCGAGCAACGCATTTTCTCCGAAGACTTCCTGCTTGAGCGGCCGCTGTTGAAGTCAATCCGCCAATCAAAATCGCCGGTGCTGCTGATTGATGAGATCGACCGGGCGGATGAAGAGTTTGAGGCTTACCTGCTGGAGATCCTGTCGGAATTTCAGATCACCGTGCCCGAATTGGGCACCATCAAGGCGATAACGCAGCCGATTGTTATCCTGACGGCCAATGGCACCCGTGATCTCAGTGATGCATTGCGCCGCCGCTGCCTCTATGCTCATGTGGACTATCCAGAGCGTGACACCGAGCTGGCAATCCTCAAGGCCCGCTGCCCAGAGGTCGAAGCCGCTTTGGCCAATCAGATCATCGGCTTTGTGCAATCTCTGCGCCAGGAAGATCTGGAGAAGAAACCCGGCATTGCCGAAATGTTGGATTTCTCAGCCGCTCTGATGGGGCTGGGCATTGCCGATCTGACCCAGAACCCCAAGCTGCTGCAGGCCAGCCTGGCCACTCTGCTGAAAACCGAAGCGGACCGGTTCAATATCACCGTGGAAGTCTGCCAGCGGCTGGCGGGGCAGGCAGCATGAGCCGGGTCAGCAAATTTGCCGGGCGCGATCCCGGCCCGGCCGCGCGAATGGCCGGGTTTATGGCGCATTTGCGCGCCCATGGGCTGCGCGTCGGGGTGGGCGAGACCGACATCGCACTTAGGGCGCTGACCCATGTGCAGGCCGCCGATCCAGATGAGACCCGCCGGGCGCTAAAGACCGTCTGCACGGGCGGCGCCGAGGATATTGAGCAGTTCGATGATTTGTTTGACAGTTACTGGCTGAATGGTGGCCGGGTGAGGCAGAAGGTTATGCCCAGCCTGTCAGAAACCAACAGCGAGTCAGTTCATTCCTCACGTCCTGCCAACACCGGACAAGTCGCTGCCGGGGCAGGCGAAACTACGGCTCCGGATGAGGGCACTGGCGAAGCAGAGGCGGATGGGACCGGAAAACTGGTGGCCTCAGCGGTGCAAAATCTAATGAAAAAGGACCTGCGCGATCTGGTGCAGCCTGAACAGATCGCCGAGGCCGAGGCTATTGCACGTCGGCTGGGCGCGGCCCTGCGGCACCGGCGCTCGCGTCGGCGCAAGGCGGCCCGCAAGGGCGACCAGATCCATTTCCGCAAACTGATCCGCCAAAGCCTGTCGACCGGAGGTGAGCCGCTCAGCTTGCCCAAGAAACAGCGCCCGGACCGGCCGCTGAAGATCGTGGCGCTCTGTGATGTCTCTGGCTCGATGACGCTTTACGCGCAGGTGTTTCTGGCCTTTCTGGCTGGTCTGATGCGGGCAGATGATGCCTGCGATGCCTATCTGTTTCACACCCGGCTGGTGCGTATCGCTGACGCTCTGCGCGACAAGGATGCGTTGCGTGCCCTGGGGCGGATGTCTGTTCTTGCGGATGGCTTTGGTGGCGGCTCCAAAATTGGGGCCTCGCTGCAGCAATTTTCCCGCAGCTATGCCCGTCGTTTTGTCGATGGGCGCAGCGTCGTGCTGATCCTCTCGGATGGCTACGACACGGACGGCCCCGAACTGCTCGGCACCGCACTGGCCAAGCTGAAAAAACGCGGCTGCAAAATCATCTGGCTGAATCCGCTCAAGGGTTGGGCCGACTACCAGCCCATTGCCCAAGGCATGGCCGCGGCCTTGCCTCACCTTGATCTTTTTTGCCCTGCCAACCGGCTTGCCGATCTGGCCGCCCTAGAACCGGAGCTGACCCGCCTGTGACCCCCGCCGAACTGACAGATCAGGACATCGCCACATTGGCCCAGGAACTCCGGGACAAGGGCGCGCCTTTTGCCATCGCCACGGTGGTGCGCACGCTTGGCCTGACCGCTGCTAAACCCGGCGCCAAGGCTCTGCTGAGTGCCGACGGAACCCTTCAGCAGGGTTGGATCGGCGGTGGCTGCGTGCGCGCCGCCCTTGCCAAGGCGGCCAGGCGGGCGATGGCCGAGGGCACCCCGCAGCTGATTTCCTTACATCCGCAAGAAGTGCTGGCCGAAAAAGGTGTGGTCGCAGGCGACGATCTCGACGGCGTGCGCTTTGATCGCAACGGCTGCCCGTCCAAGGGCTCGATGGATATCTTTGTGGAACCGATCCTGCCGCTGCCTGAATTGGTGATCTTTGGCGTCTCGCCCGTCGCGCAAAGCCTGGCCAAGCTTGGCGCGCAATTCAAATGGTCTGTTCAGGAAGCCGAAGCCAAAACCGTGATCGCGCAGTTACCGACCGCGGCGCGGCGGATGATTGTGGTGGCGACACAGGGCAAGGATGACGGCGCCAGCCTGACCTCGGCGCTGACGGCTGAGGCTGAGTTTGTCGCCTTTGTCGGCAGTCGCCGCAAATTCAAATCGCTGTCCGAAAAGCTGATCCAGGCAGGCATCGAGCCACAAAAACTGGCTCAGGTGCAGGCCCCGGCAGGGCTGGCCATAGAGGCGGTGACGCCCGAGGAAATCGCGCTTTCCATCCTGGCGCAATTGACCCTGGTCCGGCGCCGCAACCATCGCAATGAAAGCGCGCCGGATGAGTGACACTGAAAGCAATCCCGCAGCAAAACCGGGCGCGGTGACAACCGTGTTGCTCCGTCTGCAAGGCCTTTTTCGCTGGACCAAACTGACCGCCGATCAGGCCGAAACCCTGGCCACAATCAAATTTCCCTGTTGTTAAGAAAGACAAGACTATGGAACTGAACGATGAAATCATCATTGATGCCCCAATGATCCGGGTTTATGAAGCATTGAATGATCCCGATATCCTTCAGCAGTGCATTCCGGGCTGTGAAGAGTTGATCAAACATTCTGATACCGAACTGGAAGCCAGGGTTGTGCTGAAAATCGGGCCGGTTAAGGCCCGTTTTAGTGGCAATGTTGTCTTGGACACTTCGGGCGCACCCAGCGCGTTTTCACTGACTGGGCAAGGCAATGGCGGGGCTGCGGGTCATGCCAAAGGCGGCGCCGATGTTACCTTGGAGGAGGTCGATGGCAAAACTGTGCTGACATACACCGCCAAAGCAGAGATCGGTGGCAAACTGGCGCAGCTTGGTGGGCGATTGATCCAGAGCACAGCAAAAAAGCTGGCAGCAAAGTTCTTTAAGAAATTCGCGGACGTTGTTGCCCCGGTTGAGGCCTGAGGTGGTTTGACCTGGCTCTGCAGCCAGTGATGGACATAGGCCATAGCCTATCAGCATCGCGCTGATAGGCTATGGCCGGACGCAAGATATCCTTTGGTAGCGGTTGGAAATGTGCAATCAGCCCCGCGTTTTGTTCCGCGCCAGCCGCGGGGCGGCCCTTCAGGTGTCGCTCACAGGTCACAGCTGCGCTTGTTTGCCGTCAGATGTCCCAGCCAATTCCCATCAGTTATGCGCCTCTATCAATGCGGCCAGCTCAGCGGTTTCTTCATCGGTCAAATCCGTCAGCGGCGAACGGACGGGCCCCGCGTTGAAGCCAACCAGACGAACGCCTGCCTTGATTGCCGATACGGCGTAGCCACGCTTGCGGTCGCGAATTTCCATGAAGGGGTAAAAGAAGGATTTCAGGATTTCGTCTGTCCGACTTCTGTTGCCGCTGCGCAGTGCCTTGTAGAATTCCTGTGCCAGTGCCGGAACAAAGTTGAACACAGCGGATGAATAGGTGGTAAATCCGGCACCAAGGTAAGCATCAGCGAACAATTCAGCAGTCGGCATTCCGCCCAGATAGGTCAGGCGGTCACCGATCACTGCCGTAATCTTGCGCACCTCGGCAATATTCCCGGTGCCATCCTTAAAGCCAATGAGATTGGGACAATTGTCACAAAGCCGCGATAGCGTGTCGGCATTCACCTGAAGAATATCACGATTATAGACCATGACCCCAATGGAGACGGAATCGCATACCGCCTTTATGTGGGAATACAGCCCCGCTTGAGGGGCGTCGATCAGGTAGTGCGGCAATAGCAGGATACCGTCAGCCCCGGCCTTTTCTGCCGCGCGAGCGATCTCGACCGCCATCGGGGTGCCGTAGCCGCAGCCTGCGATGATGGGGGTGTCGCCTGATGCCGATTTTGCACTTGCGACAATTTCCGGCACTTCACGCGGGTGCAGTGAAAAGAACTCACCGGTGCCTCCAGCGGCAAAAAGTGCGGTGGCCTCAAAGCCAGCCAGCCAGTTGATATGCGCCTCATAAGGCGCCGGATTAAACCGGCCGCTTTCGTCAAATGATGTCACCGGGAAAGACAGCAGGCCCGCGCCGAGAGCTGTTTTGAGAATCTGAGGGTCCATGTCGGTGTTCCTTGTTGGTAAATGAACTTTGGACACAACATATTCTTGCAATATGACTTGTCAATAACTTATCATACAAGTTGTGGAAGTGCTACCTAAGTAGCTCCCGGTAACGATCGCCGCCCCCCTTTAGGTGCTGTCGCATAGCGGCGCGGGCTCCATCCTCATCCTGATCTGAGATAGCCCGGGCAATTTTTCCATGTTCCAGAGCAATCTGCTGAAGGTATCGACCTGTGGCGGCTTCACCCTGGCTGGGTGAGAGCTGCTGGCGCGGGATGACGCGCCCGCCCATGAGATCGAGGAACTCCACAAAGCGGGGATTGTTTGTTGCGGCTGCAATCGCCTGGTGAAAGGCATAATCGGCTTCTGCCGTTGAGACCCCCTGTCGAATGAGCGCCTCCATTTCCTTGTGGCTCTCCAGAATGGCGCCTTCCTGCGCCGGTGATCGCCGCTTGGCAGCAAGGGCAGCGGCTTCAACTTCGACAGCAGTGCGCAGCTCCAACATTTCGATAATTGATGAAATCTTATTTAAATCAAACGACTTAAGCATTCCATCGGAGGGCATTGTCTGGCGGATGACAAAAACGCCTGCGCCTTGCTTTGCCTCAGCCAGCCCATCAGAGCGAAGCGAGGCGATGGCCTCGCGGACCACCGTTCTGCTGACCTTGTAGGTAGAGGTTAACTCAGCTTCGCTTGGTAGCTTTTCGCCGACCTGGATGCTGCCGTTGAGAATTAGCCCACGCAGAGTGGCGGTTAGCGTCTCAACCAGATTGGTGCGCCGCTTTCGGGGCTGGGTGCTTTCTGTGGCGGTCATGGTTTGAGGGCGCTCCTGCTTTCACTCGCACGTCATTCTTAGCCTGGGGGAGGAGAATCGACAACAATTGATAAATATGTTGACATAAGTTATCTTATAACTTCATTTCATGAGGCGTATATGTGTGATGACTTGAGGTCGATAGCGCGGGTCTCATGCCTGCGTTGACAATAGCGCCGCAGCGAGAATTTTTGCTGCCCCACCCCCTGGAGCCCTCGTCTCCGCCGCACTTTTGATGAAGGATTAATAAATGCCCACTGGAAATCACTTGATCGCTGGCACTTGGGTCGCGGGAGATGAGACATTCAAATCTGACCCCATCCAGGGGACATCCCATGAATACTCGGTTGGAACGCCCGCCCATGTAGACGCCGCGGTGGAGGCCGCAGAAGCTGCGTTTTGGACCTTCGGATTTTCCACCCGCAAAGAACGCGCCGTCTTTCTGAATACGATTGCCGACGAGATCGAGGCCCGGGCCGAAGAGATCACCAAAATTGGCTGTCAGGAAAGTGGTCTGCCCGAAGCCCGCCTGCAGGGGGAACGCGGCCGTACTGTCGGTCAGTTGCGGCTGTTCGCGGATCACATTCTGCAAGGCGACTACCTGGATACCCGCCACGACAAAGCTTTACCGGACCGCGCACCATTGCCGCGCCCGGATCTAAAACTGTTTCAGCGGCCGGTTGGCCCGGTTGCGGTATTTGGCGCCTCTAACTTCCCGCTGGCCTTCTCCACCGCCGGTGGGGACACCGCCGCCGCCTTGGCGGCCGGCTGCCCGGTGGTGGTCAAAGGCCACTCGGCGCACCCCGGCACGGGGGAAATCGTGGCTGAGGCGATCCACGCTGCAATTGTCAAATGTGGCGTTCATCCCGGTGTCTTTTCCCTGGTTCAGGGCGGCAAGCGCAATGTTGGCACCCGCCTTGTACAGCACCCGCTGATCAAGGCCGTTGGCTTTACCGGTAGCCTTGCCGGGGGCCGCGCGCTCTTTGATCTTTGCGCACAACGCCCTGAGCCTATTCCGTTTTTCGGCGAACTGGGGTCTGTCAATCCGATGTTCCTGCTGCCTGCAGCGGTGAGCGCACGGGGCGCTGAAATCGGCTCTGGCTGGGCGGCATCGCTAACCATGGGCGCCGGCCAGTTCTGCACCAAACCCGGCATTGCCGTGGTCCTGAAAAATCAGGCCGAGGCGTTTGTTTTGGCCACCCAAGAGGCGCTGTCACAGGTTGGCGCTCAAACCATGCTGACCGACGGTATCGCCCAGGCGTACCGCGCCGGACAGACCCGGATAGCCTCAGGCGCCGGGGTTCAGGACCTGCTGACTTCCAGCTGCGATCAGCGCAATGCCACACCGTTTCTCTATCAGACCACCGCGTCTGACTGGCTTGCAAACCCTGCATTGGGCGAAGAGGTATTTGGCCCGCTGGGCCTGGTTGTTGTGGCGGATGATCTGGACCAAATGCACCAGGTGGCGCGGGCTCTTCAGGGGCAGCTGACCTGCACCATTCACATGGATGACGGCGACATCGAAGCCGCCCGGACATTGATGCCGATTCTCGAACGCAAAGCAGGCCGTATTCTTGCCAACGGGTTCCCCACAGGTGTGGAGGTCGCCGACACAATGGTCCACGGCGGCCCCTATCCGGCTTCGACCAATTTCGGGGCCACCTCCGTTGGGACCTTGTCTATCCGCCGGTTTCTGCGTCCGGTTTGCTACCAGAACATTCCAACCGAAATTTTGCCGGTCAACTAAGACCATATTTCGTGGTCCAGCATGACAGAGAGGGGCGCTATCCGGTCTGGATGGTGCCCTTTTTGCAAGGTGGGTTTCTGAAGCTATATTATCCTGCCACCTGGCCAATTGCCATTGCGGAACAGGCGGCAGCGGGGCTAGGCCGAGGCGTTCTGCAGGATCAATCGACTGCTCACCGAGTCGAGATGGACCCGCATCGCCTCTGCTGCGTCGTCTGGTTTTTTCTGCACGATCGCGTCATAAATTGCATTGTGCTCGGCATGGGACGGGTGGCTGGCAGAGGGTCCTGAAGTTGTCCGTTGCGTCTGCCAAACATGAGAGCGACGCACCGCGTTCAGGGTCTCAAAAACGGTCATCAGCAATTTGTTTCGCGTCGCGGTCGCAACTGCATAGTGGAAGCGGTTGTCCCAGGCTTCAAATATGCGCCAATCCTTCGCCTCGCGACAGCGCCGGTTGCAGCGCCGAAGTTCGGCATGGTCCGTCGAAACACCGTTCAGCGCGGCCAGTCCTGCCAGTTTAGGCTCAATAACCAGCCGTGCGTCGCCGATCTCTTTCGGTGTCGTAATGCCGCTGAGATATCGGAGCTCGGAGAGGTTCAGGACCGAACGTGCCCCGATAAAGGTTCCGCGCCCGACCTGACGCCAAACACGCCCCTCGCCCTCCAGCACGCTCATCGCGTTGCGAAGGTCCGAACGGGTCATTCCGAGCTCTTCGCACAGCACCCGTTCTGGTGGAATCCGGGCGTTCAGAGAGAAATTATGCTCCTCAATATAGGAGTTTAGCTTTTTGAGAGCTTCGGAGGCGCGTTGTGAGGACATAGACCTACCAATGACACAATTGGTCACCGTTTTCATCTGTTAATTTTGCGCCTTGGAACTGAAAATCGGAATAAGTTTTCGAGGCTTAGGCATCCGGCTGACTGGATAGCATGACGCCTTCGTCCGTTTTTGCCCATAGGCAGATTTTAAGGAAATATGATGAACAAGCTCACACTCTCGCTCGCATGTACGCAGACGGACCGGGCGGCGCCGATCCTTGATGGTCGGGTTTCCATCTCCGGCTGCGATGTCATCCCTTTGCCGGGGATAACACAGACGATCTTTCGCCAGGTGCTGGACGAGCAGGCGTTTGATATTGCCGAGATGTCTATGGCGAGCCATTTGATCCAGGTCGATCGGGGGGTCCGTGACTACGTCGCAATTCCGATTTTCCTGTCCCGCAGCTTTCGCCATTCCTCCATCTACATCAACAAAGACAGCGGCATCAAAAAGCCAGAGGATCTTCGCGGGCGAACGATTGGTGTCCAGCAGTTTCAGCAAACCGTTGGACTGTGGGTGCGCGGCATGCTCGGGGACCAGTACGGGGTGCGCAGTCAGGACGTGAAGTGGATGAATGGCGGGCTGGAAGCGCCAGGCGGCGGCGAGCGGTTGCAGCTTGATCTGCCCGAGGCGATTAGCCTGGAGCCGATTCCGGCAACCGAAACATTGAACGGCATGTTGGCCGACGGTCGCCTTGACGCGCTGATCGCCACCAAGCCGCCCTCGTTTTTTGCCAGTGGTGATCCGCGGGTCGGTCGGCTGTTTCCCGACTATCCCAGCGTGGAGAAAGAGTATTACCGCAACACCGAGGCCTTTCCGATCATGCACTGCGTCGTCATCCGGCAGAGCCTTGTGGATGCGCACCCCTGGCTGCCCTCCGAAGTGTTCAAAGCGTTTGTAAAAGCCAAGGCGCTGGCGCTTGAGGAAATGAAGCAGGTCAATATCCTGCGGCTAACCTTGCCGTGGATCGCCGAAACCGCCGCTGAAGTCCGCGAGTTGATGGGCGAGAATGTATGGAAATATGGCTTCAAGGAGAGCAAATCAGAGATGGAAACTATGCTGCGCTATGCGCATGGCGATGGTCTCACGGGGCGACTTCTGGCACCCGAAGACGTCTTTCACGCAAGCACCCTGACCCTGGCCGACAAAGTTTAATTTAGGAGAATACTGATGCCTGATACATATCAATCTCAAGAAGATCCGCTTTTTTCCGGACTGTTCGATCCGACAATTACCAGTATTCCAGCAGGTGTGTCGCAGCCAAATCCTGACCCCGTTCCGCAAGCCGCCAACATGGGCGTGTGGAAGGAAGAGCCGCGTATGCCGATTGCAACAGCGGAAATGGGCGTTGTCGCTTGCAACGGAAAGGTCCATGTCATCGGTGGCTATGCCCGCGGCAAAGCCAACAGCGACTACCATCAGGTGTTTGACCCGGCGACCGGAGAATGGACGCTGAAAGCGCCGATCCCCTATGCCTGCAATCACCTTTGTATGACGGTGATCGGATCGAAAATATACAGTTTCGGCGGCTTTATCGAACAGAACCGCTGTCCGCATTCCAACTGCTTTGTCTACGATGCTGATGCGGACGAATGGGAAAGAATTCCCAACCTGCTGCGCCCCCGTGGCGCGATTTCCTCGGTCGTGCTGGATGGGAAAATTCATCTTCTGGGTGGCCGCAATGTGCGTTCGGTCGATTGGCATGAGATCTACGATCCGGTGACCCGGACCTACGAATTCCTGAACGAAATGCGCGGCTCGACTCCGACTCAGCCCTTCGCCGGTCAGCGCTGCCATATGGGCGCAGTTGTCGCGGACGGAAAAATTCACTGCATCGGCGGCCGCAAGGATTCCTACGATTTCAACACTGGCCTGCATTCTGTCTTTGATCCCGAGACGCGCACATGGTCGTTTCGCGGCGGCATGCCGACCATTCGCAGCGGCCATTGCGCGGCCTATGTAGATGGCAAGATCCTTGCCTTTGGCGGCGAGGCACGTGGATTGGTCTTCGAGGCGAACGAGGCTTACGATCCGGCAACTGACAGCTGGGAGGTCGTCGCGCCAATGCCGGTTCCACGGCACGGCCTGCATGGCCAGACAGCGGCCGTCATCGGCAATAAGGTCTACGTGCCGGGCGGGGCGCCGATCACCGGCGGCAGCGTGCAGGGCGCTTATCACGACTCGTTTACTTTCGGATAACCCTGTCAATAAACCAAAATCTTGCCGGGGCGGCGCCCGCCTTATCTGGGTGCGGCCCCGGCATTGAATTGATTGGTGAACAGTATCTCACCAGTTCCAGTTCCAGTTCCAGTGACTCGCGGCAGATGTCAGATCCGGGCCGCGTCACAAGTTCGAGTACCGCGTTTTTGCGGATTCTGACATCTCGGTCGATCCAGCGGCATGACCGCTCATCGGTTGCGACTTCACTGACCTTTGATGCACGATTCGGACTTGGGACCCCAGCCCGAGGAGGGGCGCTTGCACGGTCCAGGGCCTGGTGGAGAGCCGTCTGACTGCGGTGATGTTTGTGCTTTGTAGGACATCCGCAGGCTCCCCCGTTATCAGGTGGCTAGATGTACAAATTCACGGTGTTTGGGAGGGGGCGAGGCGGCAACCAATGCAGCAATTGGTGTGCAATCCGCCTGTTCACTGGCGCGCTTGTGGCGATATGTTTCCTCTATATCAAGCGCGCTAATGCCGATCCAAGAGGGCCGGAATGAGCGCACAGATGCGAGGAAGAGAAGAAAGATGACAGGCATGGGTTCGGGGGGGAGATCGAACGATCCAAGCAAAAGAACAATGGAAGCAATACGTAAGGGGAGACTTAAAAATGAAAAATTTTCTAAAGACAACGCAGAGCATTCTTTCTGCTGCAGCGCTGGTGGCGCCTGCGGCGATGATGTTCGCAACGACGGCAACCGCTCAGGATGGTGACTACCCGTCCAAGCCGATGGAGCTGGTTTGTACCACCTCTCCGGGGTCTGGTACCGCGGTGTGGTGCGAAATGCTGGCCGGTGAACTGGCTAAAGACGACTATCTGGGCGTTCCTGTAAAAGTTACTTATATGAACGGCGGCTCCAATCTCGAGCCAACAATCTATTTGTCGGAACAATCGGCTGATGGCTATACGTTCATGCATATGAGCCGCAGCTTCACCAGCTACTTCAATCTTCCGCATTTCACCAAGACTCCGGAGGAATTCGAATTCCTGGCCAAGTTTGAGGAGACAGTTTACGGTATTGGCGTAAAGTGTGACGATCCCGACATCAGCAGCTGGGAAGATCTGGTCGCTTATAACAAAGCCAATCCGGGTGAGCTGGCCATGGGCTCTAACAAGGTGGGATCAACGCACCACCTGCAGCATACCATGATTGGTCTGGATCCAGCCGGGGCCGATATGCGGTTTGTGCCCTACAAAGGGACCGGCGAAGTTGTGAAGGACGTTTTGGGCGGTCACCTCCGCGTAGGTTTCGCTCAGCCAGGCCGGTGGAATACCCATATCGAAGCTGGGAGTATCTGCCCGATCTTGATCTTGAACGAGGAGCGGTTGGATCATCCGTTGTGGGCCGATGTTCCTTCGATCCGCGACGTTGGTATGAGCTATGATGTTCCGCATCAGTGGCAGGGCTTCATGGTGAAGGCCGGCACTCCACCAGAGCGCATGGACATCCTTGCCGCTGCAATGGAAAAAGTGACGTCTTCCGACCAGTACAGAAATGTCTACATGGCGCAGAATCCGCATGTCATTCCGGCATTTGATGCCGCAAATCGTGACAAGCTGATGGCCGATTTCAAGAACGCTGTGGGCGTGACGCGTGAGTTCCTGCTTGAAATTGGAATGATCGAGGGCGGGTGATCGAGACCTTTGATGTTGGGGTATTTCCCAGCCCCGCCCCGCAGATGAGCCTGCGGGGCAAAACGAGGCGGGTCCGTCCAACGGACCCGCCTCGCGTTAAGTTCCAAAATCATACAGGTTGGATTAATCCCAATGCTCGTTCATCTAAGATCGTTAAGGCTGCCGCGGCGCCTCTGTCTACTGACTTCTGTGGCCGCAACGCTGGCAGGCGCCGCCTATCTCTACTGGACCGCTACCAACTTGCCGGCCTCCATTCTGCCCGGCTACCCCGGCGATGGGTTCTTTCCAAAGATTTCTCTTGCCGTCATATTGGTTTTTGGCAGCCTGCTCCTGATCCGCGAATATCTTGCGCCTGAGCCTGAGCCTGAGCCTGCACAAACAGCCAAAAACACCGACGAGGATGACGACGACAATAGCAGCGGTCCGATCGAATTCGACCTGGTAGAAGCCAGTCTGATCTTGGGCCTGTCTCTCGGATACATGTATCTGCTCAAGCCACTTGGACTTGAGATTGCGACGACCCTGTTCATGTTCGCATTGCTGTTTCCAAGATTGCTTATGCCTGCACCAAAAGCTGCCGCTGTTGCCCTGGCTGGCGCGCTGGTCACCATGGTGCTTGTCTACTTCGCATTTGTCATCGGTCTGAACGTGCCTTTGCCGCTAAAATTCCTTCCCGTATTTCTAGGCGAGTATTAAAGATATCATGGACAATTTATTTGCGTACTTCGGGATGGCCCTGCTCAACATGGGCAGCATTCCTGTACTCATCGCCATCATTGGCGGCGTTACATTGGGGGTGGTTCTGGGGGCCTTGCCCGGCTTCGGAAGTTCCCAATCGCTGGCGCTGCTGTTTCCACTGACATTTGCAATGCCCGCGGATGTGGCGATTATTTTCTTCCTCGCGGTCTATTCCGCGGCAGAATACGGCGGCTCCATACCTGCAATTCTCATACGAACGCCTGGCACACCGGCGCAGGCTGTTACGGTATTGGACGGCTATACCCTTGCTCAGAAAGGGTATCCGAACCGCGCCCTTAAGATTTCACTGGTTTCCGGGGTGATCGGCGGCATCACCAGCACGCTGATCTTCATCTTCATCGGCGGCTGGATTGCCAGTATGGCGCTCGAGTTTGGGCCGGGTGAAATGTTTGCCCTGGGGATCTTTGGGTTATCCGTCATCGGCAGCTTCTTTGGTCGCGATCCGACACGCGGCTTTCTTGCCGCCGGGCTTGGCCTGTTCCTCTCCACAATCGGCAGCTCCGATTTTGGCGGCATGCGCTTTACTTTCGATCAGGCCTTTCTCACCGATGGGATCCCGCTTGTTGTCATCATCATCGCATTTCTTGCCGGACCTGAGGCGCTTCGGCTGCTGATCAATCACCGCAAGACAGTGGAGAAACCAAAGACCGTTCTTACCCGCGACGGTAACAAAACGGATGACCGGTTCCGTAAATCTGACATTCGAAGACTGATCCCCACCTGGATCCGCGGCAGTCTTATTGGCACCGCCATTGGCGCAATCCCAGGCGCCGGGGCTTCGATTGGCTCGCTGATTGCCTATGGCGAAGAGAAGCGGTGGTCTAAGCGGCCGAAAGAAGAATTCGGCACCGGTATTCCCGAAGGCATTGCGGCACCGGAGACGGCCAACAATGCGGTGGTTGCTGGGACACTTGTTCCGTCTCTTACCTTGGGTATTCCGGGGTCCGGGTCTGCCGCCATCCTGCTCAGCGTTCTGATCAGCAAAGGGGTTGTCCCGGGGCCGTTGTTGTTTGGCGCCGAGCCAGAGCTTATTGCCTCAATCTTTGTCGGACTGCTATTTATCAACTTTTGGTTGCTTGTCCTTGGCCTGATCTACACCCGTGGTTTTGCCTATGTGTCAAACGTAGCGCGGCGTATTCTCGGGCCGTTTGTCTTTATCCTGATCCTGCTGGGCACCTATGCCTATGCCAATTATACCGCGCATGTGATGTTGGTCATTGTGCTTAGCCTTGTGGCTTATTGGATGGTGAAGATCGACATCCCGGTTGTTCCTGTGGTCCTGGCCTTTGTTATGGGGCCGATCATTGAGTCCAACCTGTCGCGTGCAATGACGATCCACGTCGGCGATCTCAGCGTGGTTCTGTCGCGGCCGATCACAATTGTCATTCTGCTGCTGGCCCTGGCGACCTTTCTCTACAGCGCCTTGGGCAGCATGCGAAGCAAGCCAGCAAGCCAGGGCAAATTGCAGGAATAACCGGGCAACTGCCAGCCGGTTGCGCTTGGATGGCGTCACACCCTGTTGGCGCCTAATTAAAGACTTGAAGGACAATGAAGATGGACAATCCCAATCTCGACATCGTTCTGCGTATGCAGGGCAATGTCACGCCGCTATTGGACGGACAGGTGTCCGTCGATGGATTCGAGCTGACAATCCATGACGAGGAGGCGATGGACGGGGCCTTTCGACGCATGGTCCGCGCCAACGAATTCGCGATCAGCGAGCTGGCCTTGACGACCTATGTTGCGGCCCGCGAACAGGGCGCCGAGTTTACCGCACTTCCCATATTCCTGGTGCGGGAATTCCACCACGGGGCCATCCTGTTCAACCGAAATGCCGGGATCACCGACCCCAAACAATTGGCCGGCCAGAGCGTCGGCGTCGACCGGGGCTACACGGTCACAACCGGTGTCTGGGCGCGCGAGATCCTGGCCATGGAACATGGGCTTAGCCCGGAAAGCGTCAACTGGGTGCTGACCAGCGACGATCATGTGGCAGAGTTTCGCCCGCCGGCGAATACTCGACAGTTGGAGGAAGGACGTGATCTGAGACAACAGCTTCAGACCGGCGCGTTGCCAGCGACCATTGGCTTTTTCCAGCACGATATTCCTGTGGACTATGACAATGTGGTGCCTCTGCATGCCGATGGGCTTGCCGCCGGGCTGAACGCCTTTGACCAGCGCGGGCACTACCCGATCAATCATTTGATCGTGGTGCGCAACGATGTGCTGGCGCGCTACCCTGAGTTGCCAAAAGCCCTGTTCAAGGCTTTCACCGAGTCCAAGCAGATTTACATCAACCGGCTGCGGGCCGGCGATATCGAGGCCCCAACGCCGATCGACGAGATGCACAGCCGGATTCTGGAGCGCGGTGCCGACCCGCTGCCCTACGGCATCGCCCCCAACCGGACCTTGCTTGAGGGCTATCTGGAACAATGCCTGTTGCAGGGGGTGCTGACCCGTCCGGTGACGCTTGAGGACCTCTTTGAGCCATCAACCTTTGAGCTTATTGGCTGAAAGATCCGGCTGCCAATTGCACTTGGGCCAAGACAGATGCTGGCCTCTTGGTCGCAATTTACATCTCACCACTGATTATAGTTCTGAGCGGCCAAAGACTAAGGGGGGCGTCCAGTGAACGCCCCCCTCTAACGGATCTGCCGAAGCGCCTGTTGCCAGGCAATCAAGCTGCTTGTTTCAGCCGCCATCGGCAATCAGCCCGGCAGCCTCAATTCCAGCGCTGGCACAGATTTCGTCGTTGTCGCCAGTGTCACCCGAGATCCCGACCGCGCCGATGATCAGGCCCTGGGAATTCTTGATCAGCACACCGCCCGGGGCCGGCACACAGCGCCCGCCGGAGGCGTCAGAGGCGGCGCTCATGAAACCGGGTACTTTTTGCGCCCGCTTGGCCAGATCGCGAGAGCCCAACCCGAACCCCAGCGCGCCATAGGCTTTCCCATTTGCCAGCTCATACCGCAGGATACCGCTGCCATCCTCGCGCTTGGCGGCCACAATATGCCCGCCGGCGTCCAGGATGATGACCGTTAGCGGATCAAAGCTGTTTTCACGGCGTGTTGCGAGCGCGGTATCCACAATGACAGAGGCGTCCTTGAGTGAAATATTGGTCATGTTTGTATTCCCTTTTTTAGGCAGTTTTCTTTAGACAGTGGTGTTCAGAGATTGCTGGGCACGTTCCAACAAGGTTTTGGTGATCTCAATCCCTTCGGCGCAGACCTCGTAGGGAGAGCGCTGCCAAAACTCGGGGTTCGGCGCTTCGTAACTCAGATAGCCGTCGTAGCCGATCTCGCTCAGCCGGGTGAGCAGGTGGTCCCAGTCAATGATGCCCTTGCCCGGGAGCAACCGGTCAATCGGGCGCCGCACCCCTGCTGCCGGTTGAGGCGGCACATCACTGTACTGAAAGGCAAACAGTTCCGCGCGGCTGACCGTGCTCAGGCCACCCCGAATGCCTTGGCTGCGCTGCAGGTGATAGGCATCCAGCAACATGCCGCAGCTCGAATGACCCGCACCGGTTATGATCTGTCGCAACACCTCCGTGCGATTGACAACCGGGTGCTGGGAATTGAATTCCAGCGCCAGTTTCAGCCCGTGTTCGGCGACGATGGCCCCTGCGGTCCTTGTGGCAGCGGTGGCGTCGGCGACACTGCCGGTGACCTGACCCGGAGCGCTCATGATCATGTCACAGCCAAGTGCGCTGGCAATCTCGCAAGTCTCGTGCAGAACCTCAAACAACCGTTTCTGTTCGTCCGGTGGCGTGAAGAACCAGCCGTATTCGGTGCCCAGCACACCCAGCTGGAGGCCGCTGTCCCGGATCATTGAAATGACGTCCTGTTTGCTCATGCCGCGATCATAGCAATCGACGATGTCGCTTCTCCGGATTTCAATGGCATCGAATCCAGCCTTGGCAGCCGCATCCAAACAGACGTCAAGCGGCGTGGTATGGAGGGTCCATGTGTGAAGGGCAGTTCTAAAGTTGCGGATCATGATTTTCGTCTACTTCAAAGAATTATGTGAACGCATTGGGCATTGCGCATTTATGCTGCATCACCAGCCATTGCGGTCCTGGACCGTGGTGACTGCGGCTACAAAATGACAGTTGGGCAGGTTTGTTCGTGTCCATGTGCAATCACATGGGTCCGAACTGATGCCTTCATATCGGAGGCCCAAACCGAGCCGTGATTTTTCGGGTGATGACATGCGCTCCTTGCAACCAAGGCGGTTGGCGGAGCGGGATTCGTTTGCTCCAGTGATAAAATTCCCGTCTCAGACTAGGGGCATTCTGGAGTGGGCGGAATTTCAAAGCGGAACCATTTGGCCAATTGGGTCAGCGACACCCCTTACCAAGCCGCGGGTCCTGCATATAGCCAATGCAGCGAATGACTTGCCGTTCGCCGTTCCGGTTGAAGCAAGCATGCATGAGAAAACAAGCGGATGCTGAAGGGGAGAATGAAATGGGAAATGGTGTTGCAGTGGTGACTGGCGCAGGCAGCGGAGTGGGGCGGGCGGCGGCGCTGGCGCTGTTGAACGACGGCTGGTCCGTCGGCTTGGCCGGTCGCAGATCAGATGTGCTGGAGGAAACCGCCTCCATGGCCACCGCCGGGACGCCATTGGTTGTGCCGACGGATGTGACCATTCCTGAAGAGGTGGAAAACCTGTTTGCCACCGTGATCCAAACCTTCGGGCGGCTGGACACATTGTTCAACAATGCCGGTGGCGGTGCGCCGAGCACCAATTTCGGCGAGGTAACCTATGACACCTGGCTCAGGGTTGTTGAGGTCAATCTGAACGGGATGTTCCTTTGCTCAAATGCGGCCTATCGCACCATGCGTGACCAGTCGCCTCAGGGCGGTCGCATTATCAACAATGGCTCATTGTCGGCCCATGCGCCAAGGCCGGGATCGGCGCCTTATACCACCACCAAACATGCGATCACTGGCCTGACAAAATGCATTGCCCTGGACGGTCGGGCGCATAATATCGTCTGTGCCCAGATCGATATCGGCAACGCGGCAACCCCAATGACAGCCCGCATGGCGGGTGGTGTTCTGCAGCCCAATGGCACCGTGGTTGCCGAGCCCACGATGGACGCCGCCAATGTGGGCAACACGATCCTGTTGATGGCAAACATGGATCTGTCGGCAAACGTGCAATCGGTTATGGTGATGTCATCGCAAATGCCGTTCCTGGGCCGGGGCTGAACCAAGCAGGTCAGGCCGCTGCCATTGATCCAGACCCCCATCATGACAGGACTAGAATGATGAAAATATGCATATTTGGCGCCGGTGCGGTCGGCGGACATCTCGCGACACGATGTCATCTGGGCGGCGCCGAGACCTCTGTCATTGCCCGCGGTCAGAACCTTGCCGCAATTCGCAGCGCCGGGTTGCGGGTGCAGACCCCTGAGGGCGCATTAATGGCTCCGGTTGCGGCGACTGTCGACCCCAGCGAGCTGGGGCCTCAGGACGTGGTGATCGTGGCGGTGAAAGCGCCCGCACTTGCCGGAGTTGCCCGGGCCATCCGGCCTTTGCTTGGTCCCGATACTGCGGTGGTCTTTGCGATGAACGGAATCCCGTGGTGGTACTTCTACCGCCACGGCGGCAAACTGGACGGCACCCAGCTTGCCACCATTGATCCCGAGCGCGCAGTCTGGGAGGCCGTCGGACCCGAACGCGCCCTGGGCTGTGTGGTTTATTCAGCCAGCGAAGTGGTGTCACCCGGCGTTGTGCGGCTGGCGCAGGCAAACAGCCGTCTGGTCATTGGCGAACCCGATGGCACAGTTTCGGCCCGCGCGACCGCAGTCGCGGATATCCTCACCGGTGGGGGGCTGCCAACATCGGTCACGGGTGACATTCGCGATGTGATCTGGTCGAAACTGCAGAACAATGTGGCGTCTGGCCTGATGGCCATTCTGACCCAATGCACCGTTGATCAGATCACAGCCCGACCTTCCTGCGAGGCCGCCATGCGGGGGCTGTTGGCTGAAACCATTGCTGTCGCTGAAGCGCTCGGCCGGGCACCCTCACGCGATATCGACAAGGTGGTCGCGCATATGCAGGCGCTGGCGCACAAGCCCAGTATCCTGCAGGATCTTGAGCAAGGCCGGAAGATGGAGATCGAATCGCTCTATACAATCATCCTGCGCCTGGCGGAAATGGTCGGGGTCGCAACCCCGAAGCTTGATCTGATGGTCACACTGGCAAGCCTGCGTGCCGAAGCTGCCGGCCTCAATGATTTTTCTAGCCAGCATTAGGCGCTCCTTGGGTCACTGTCACAGTGACCTCCTCAGCGGGTAAAGATCTGCGAGGCTGCTGGGGTCAGACTTGGCCTGCTACCGTTCCCCAGCTGTCGAAGGCCTCCATGCGGTGCAGCGGATGGTCTGTGCTGGTGTTCACTTTGCTGCGGTTGCCTTGGCCGAGGTGGCCGAGGTGGCCGGGACCTGGAGCAGGATGCTGCGCGATTGCGAGGCGAACTCGCGGCGGAACAGAACCGCCAGGGTCAGCAGGGTGGCGCCGATCAGCGCCATGGAACCGGCCAGCCAGGCCAGCGCCGCCAGCGCAAAATAGGTGGAGCGCATACCGATGTTGAAGCTGCGGGCGGCGGTGATGCTGAGCTCGGCGGCCTGGGCGGCGCGGGGCAGCGACAGCGGATCGTCAGGGTCGTTGGGCACCGCCGCCATCAGCACCGAGCAATAGCCAAACAGCCGATGGGCCCAGACATATTTCAAAAACGAGTTGGTCAGCAGCAGCAGCGCGGTCAGCAGTTTGATCTCCCAGACAAAGGCCGGGACGGTGCTTTGGGTCAGGTCGTTGGCGACACCGGCCAGTTGGTCGGTATTGCCGATCAGGGCGAGACCGCCGCCGATGGCAATCATCGAGGCCGAGGTGAAAAATATGGCACCCTGACGCAGGCTGCTGATCAGTTGCGCGTCAAACATCCGAGGTTGCCGGGTCACCATCTGCACCATCCAGTCACGCCGGAAGTCGGCCATCAGCACCGAGACCGAGGGGCGCCCGGGTCTGGGGTTCTCAATCCGCCAGCCAATCCACATCCAGCTGCCAATCAGCAGCGCAAGGGCAGTGATGTCGAGGGCGGAAAACAGGTTCAGTCGTTCGGTCCAACTCATGCCGTACCCTAGCGTGACATTTTGGTTCTTGCCAGCACCCATGGATTGGTAATAATATTTTACCAAAAGGAGAGCCCCATGGAGATGCCATCCCCCAACCCCGCCATTCTGGCGCGCAAAGCTGAGCTGGCCGCCAGGCTGTCAGCTGTCTTGCCCGCGGATGCGTTGATCCAGGATGAGGTTGAAACCCGCGCCTATGAATGTGACGCGCTGACCGCCTATCGCTGTCCGCCGCTGCTGGTGGTGCTGCCGCGCACCACGCAGCAAGTGTCGGAGGTGCTGCGTATCTGTCACCAGGAGGGGGTGCCGGTGGTGCCGCGGGGGGCGGGCACCTCGCTGGCGGGTGGCGCGCTGCCGACCGCCGATTCGGTGGTGCTGGGGGTGGCCCGGATGAACGCGGTGCTGGAGACGGATTATGACAACCGGGTGATTCGGGTGCAGACCGGCCGCACCAACCTGAGCGTCTCGGGGGCGGTGGAGGAAGAGGATTTCTTTTATGCGCCGGATCCCTCGTCGCAACTGGCCTGTGCGATCGCTGGCAATATCGCGATGAATTCGGGCGGTGCCCATTGTCTCAAGTATGGCGTGACCACCAATAATCTGATGGCGGTGACCCTGGTGATGATGGATGGCACCGTGGTGGAGATTGGCGGTGCCTATCTGGATGCCGGCGGGCTGGACCTGCTGGGGGTGATCTGCGGCAGCGAGGGTCAGCTGGGGGTGGTGACCGAGGCGACATTGCGGATTCTGCGCAAGCCCGAGGGGGCGCGGCCGATCTTGATTGGCTATGACAGCAACCAGGTGGCCGGTGCCTGTGTCGGCGACATCATCAAGGCCGGTGTTTTGCCTGTGGCGATCGAATTCATGGATCGCCCCTGTATCGAGGCCTGCGAGGCCTTTGCCAAGGCTGGCTATCCCATGTGCGAGGCATTGCTGATTGTCGAGGTCGAGGGCAGCCCGGATGAGATTGATCATCAGTTGAAACTAATCACCGAGATTGCCCGCTCGCATAATCCGGTCGAGCTGCGTGAGGCTCGGGATGCGGAGGAGGCCGGGCGGATCTGGCTGGGGCGCAAGTCTGCCTTTGGCGCCATGGGGCAGATCAACGATTACATGTGTCTCGATGGCACCATCCCGGTGACCGAACTGCCGATGGTGCTGCGCCGCATTGGCGAGATGTCCAAGCAATACGGGCTGGATGTGGCCAATGTTTTCCATGCCGGCGATGGCAATATGCACCCTCTGATCCTGTTCGATGCCAATAAGCCGGGGGATCTGGAGCTCTGCGAAGAGTTTGGCGCTGAGATCCTGAAGCTCTGTGTCGAGGTGGGGGGATGTCTGACCGGCGAGCATGGTGTGGGGGTCGAGAAGCGCGACCTGATGCTGCATCAGTATACGCCTGAGGATCTGGAGGCGCAGTTGAAGGTCAAGGATGTGTTTGACCCGCAGTGGCTGCTGAACCCGGCGAAAGTGTTTCCGCTGAAGGTGACCGAGGCGCGGCGCGTTGGCGGCGTGGCGGCGCAGTAGCAGTGAGCGGCGCAGTGGCAGTGGGGGCGCTGCCCCCGTCCTGCGGACTCCCCCGAGGTATTTGGAACAAGAAGAAGATGATGACACCTGAGACAGAAACTGAATTGGCCGAGACTGTTGCCGGGGCTGCGGCACCGCTGGCGGTCTGTGGCGGCGGCACCCGTGGATGTGATGTGGCGGGCGAGGCGCTGAGCACCCGTGCTTTGAGTGGGGTTGAGCTGTATGAGTCGGGCGCGTTGACGCTGGTGGCGCGGGCGGGAACGCCGGTGTGTGAGATCGAGGCCCTGTTGGCGCAGAGCGGCCAGCGGCTGGCGTTTGAACCGATGGATCATCGCGGAGTGCTGGCAACCGATGGCGTGCCGACGATTGGCGGTGTATTCGCGGCCAATGTCTCGGGGCCCCGGCGCATTCAATGTGGTGCGGCGCGGGATTTCCTGTTGGGGGTGCGGTTTGTCGATGGCACCGGGCAGGTGGTCAAGAATGGCGGCCGGGTGATGAAGAATGTCACCGGCTATGATCTGGTCAAGCTGATGGCCGGGGCGCATGGCACCCTGGGGGTGTTGAGCGAAGTGTCCTTTAAGGTGCTGCCGATCCCCGAGGCGCAAGCAACCGTGCGTGTTGCCGATGTCGATCTGGCGCTGGCGGTCCGGGTGATGTCAGCGGCGCTGGGCTCACCTTATGATGTGAGCGGGGCGGGCTATGATCCCGACACCCGCAGTGCCCATATCCGGGTCGAAGGATTTGCCGGCTCGGTTGGCTATCGGGTCGATCGGCTGTGCGCTGAGCTGGCGCGCTTTGGCAGCGCAGAGCAGCTGGACGGCAGCGCCGAGCTGTGGCGTGGCATTCGCGATGTCGCGGCGTTTCAGGGGTGCGAAGGCGACGTCTGGCGGATCTCGGTCAAGCCCTCCGATGCGGTGGCGCTGGCGGATCAGCTGCAGGCAGAGGCGCTTCAGTTTGACTGGGGCGGCGGGCTGGTCTGGGCCTTGGTTGCAAATGGCACTGATCTTCGGGCGCGGATGACTGTGCCGGGCCATGCGACGCTGGTGCGCGGCAGCGCCGAGACGCGGCTGCGGTTGCGGCAGTTCCAGCCGCAGCCTGCGCCACTGGCAGCGATTTCCGAAGGGCTGCGGGCCAAGTTTGATCCGCGCGGAATTTTGAACGCGGGGCTGATGGGATAGCGACATGCAAACGACATTTACCAAAGACCAGCTGCGTGATCCGGCGATTGCGCGCTCAAATGAAATCCTGCGCTCCTGCGTACATTGCGGCTTCTGCACCGCCACCTGTCCCACCTATCTGGTGCTGGGGGATGAGCTGGACAGCCCGCGGGGGCGGATCTATCTGATCAAGGATATGCTGGAGAACAACCGGGTGCCGGACGAGAAGACGGTCAAGCATATTGATCGCTGCCTGTCCTGCCTGGCCTGCATGACCACCTGTCCCAGCGGTGTGCATTACATGCATCTGGTGGATCACGCGCGCGCCTATATCGAGACCCATTATAAGCGACCCTTCAGTGATCGCGCCCTGCGCTGGCTGCTGGCGCGGGTCCTGCCCTATCCGGGCCGATTCCGGCTGGCGCTGCTGGCGGCCAAGATGGCGCGGCCGCTGCGAAATCTGATGCCGGACCCGCGGTTGAAGGCGATGCTGGAGATGGCGCCGAGGCAGATCCCTGCGGTCAGTCGCAATGATGATCCGCAGAGTTTTGCCGCCACTGAGCCGCGCAGGAAACGGGTGGCGCTGATGACTGGCTGCGCCCAGAAGGCGCTGAACACTGATATCAACGACGCCACCATCCGGCTGCTGACCCGGCTGGGCTGCGAGGTTGTTGTGGCCGAGGGGGCAGGCTGCTGTGGGGCGTTGACCCATCACATGGGTCGCGAGGCGGAGAGCCACGCGACGGCGGCGAAGAATATCCAGGCCTGGGGGGCGGAAATGGATGGCAAGGGGCTGGATGCGATTGTCATCAACACCAGCGGCTGTGGCACCACGATCAAGGATTATGGTCATATGTTCCGCAACGAGCCGCTGGCGGCAGCTGCGGCGCGGGTGTCGGAGCTGGCGATGGATGTGTCCGAGCTGCTGATGCAGCTGGAGCTGCCCATGGGGGCGGACAAGGGGCTGACGGTTGCCTATCACGCCGCCTGCTCGCTGCAGCATGGCCAACAGATCAAGACATATCCCAAGACATTGCTGAAACGGGCCGGCTTCAAGGTGGTGGAGCCGGCAGACAGCCATCTGTGTTGTGGCTCGGCCGGCACCTATAATTTGCTGCAGCCCGAGATCTCGGGGCAGTTGAAGGCGCGCAAGATCGAGACGCTGGAGGCCAGAAAGCCGGATCTGATCGCGGCGGGCAATATCGGCTGCATGATGCAGATCGGCTCTGGGACAGAGCTGCCGATTATGCATACGGTTGAGCTGCTGGACTGGGCAACCGGCGGGCCGCAGCCGCCGACTCTGACGCAACCGGGCAAGCGCGCGCCACAAATTCCACAGCTGCGCTGATGCAGCATTGGTCTCATATGCAGGAAACACCTGTACTGATGCGCGCTTTGCCGTAATTTTGCCGTGAGACGGCTTTAGCCTGTGTATCACAGAGCGTTGGAGGTGAGTTTTTGCGACATTTGGTGATGGTATGTGTGATGGCGCTGGCGCCTTTGGTGGCCGCTGCACAGGACAGCCGTTTGTTGCGGATGGACACCACCGATGCGGGGCGGCAGTGGCAGGCTGTGGGCCGTCTGGATGTCAATGGCGAGGGGTTTTGTACGGGGGCGCTGATTGCCCCTGATCTGGTGCTGACCGCCGCCCATTGCCTGTTTGATAGCCGGACCAAGGCCCAGCTGCGGCCGGATACCATCGAGTTTCTGGCCGGTTGGCGCAATGGGCGTGCCTCGGCCTATCGCGGGGTGCGCCGGGCGGTGGTGCATCCAGATTATACCTATGATGGACAGGTTTCCACCGAGCGGGTGCGCAATGATATTGCCCTGCTGCAATTGCAGCGTCCCATTCGCAATACCACGGTGATCCCGTTTGAAACTGATGTTCGCCCCGCCAAGGGGGCTCGCATCGGCGTGGTTTCTTATGCCTATGACCGCTCCGAGGCGCCTTCTCTACAGGAAGTATGTGCGGTGATGGCCCGCCAGCAAGGGGTGCTGGTGATGTCCTGCGATGTTGATTACGGCTCCTCCGGGGCGCCGGTGTTTTCCTTTGACGGCGGGGTGCCGCGGATCGTGTCGGTGGTCTCTGCCAAGGCCGAGGTTGACGGCGAACAGGTGTCGCTTGGCTCGGCGCTGGCTGGCGAGCTGGATCTGCTGCGGGTCCAGTTGAGCGAGGTGCAGACCGGCAGCCGGTTGCCGCCCGGAGTGGGGCGGGTGAAAGTCGGCGAAGGGCGCAATAGCACCGGTGCAAAGTTCATCCAGCAATGAGCGCGCTTCTGAAGGCTCTTGCTGCCTGTGCTGCGATGGTTTTGGCCGGGGCCGCGCTGGCGGAAAATACCAGCCTGCGCCAGCTTTCCGACCGCGAGGATCTTCTCGGCTGGGAGGCCGTGGGGCGGCTGGATTTTGCCGGAAAGGGGTTTTGCAGCGGCACCCTGATTGCGCCGGATCTGGTGCTCACCGCAGCCCATTGCGTTTATAACCGGGACGGGCAATTGCGCGCCGTGGGCCAGATACAGTTCCGGGCCGGATTGCAGGATGGCAGCGCCATCGCAGACCGCCAGGCGCTGCAGATTGCGGCTCATCCGGGGTACCGCCCCGGGCGTGGCCCTGATGTTGAAAATGTCACCTATGATGTGGCGCTGATCCGGCTTGAAAACCCGATCAGCAGCTTTGAGGCGGATCCCTTTGTGCTGCATTCAGGTCGCAACTACGGCGACGAAATTTCTGTCACCTCTTATGGCATGGGCCGTGCGGAGGTCCCGTCGCGGCAGCGTAGCTGCACCCTGATGGCAGAGTTCCAGCAGGTGATGATGATTGATTGCAACGTGACCTTCGGCTCCTCCGGTGCGCCGGTCTTCTCACAAGTTGGCGGTCGCGGGCGCATTCTGTCGGTGGTCTCAAGCGGCGGCACCTATCAGGGCCGCAAAGTGGCTTTTGGCATGCAGCTGGCGGATCGGGTGGCCGAGCTGAAGGCGCAACTGCGACGCAATCCAGTGGCGGCGGTGGACCGGCGGATCAAGCGGATACGGGTTGGCGGCGGCAATGGGGTGAGCGGTGCAAAATTCATCCGACCCGGTGGCTGAGCCCTCTTGAAAGGCGCAATTTGGTAATTATCTCAGTGTCATCCGGATCGCCTCTGATGGGGTCCGGTGATGAGATGCCTGTCCCACTATGGGAAGGCGCACCCCATATCGCTCTGAATGAGGATAATTTATGCGTAGTTTTGATTTTGCCCCGCTGCACCGGGCTTCTATTGGTTTTGATCAGATCGCGGATCTGATGGACCGGGCGCTAAGCGCAGATGGGACGCAGCCCAGTTACCCACCCTACAACATCGAAAAAACCGAAGGTGATGCCTATCGTATCTCGATTGCCGTGGCCGGGTTTTCCGCGGCGGACCTGAATGTGGAAGTCAAGGAAAACGGCTTGATTGTCACCGCCAAGAAAGCCCCGGACGAGACTGAACGCAGTTATCTGCACCGCGGCATTGCCACCCGCGCCTTTGAGCGGCGCTTTACCCTGGCCGATCATGTGCGGGTCACCGGCGCCAGCCATGCGGATGGAATGTTGCACATCGAATTGCAGCGAGAAGTGCCCGAGGCCCTGAAGCCCCGGCGTATTGAGATTTCCTCCATGAGCGATAAAGCCAATCTGGTAGAGGCACAAACCGTCAACTAACGCGTTGCCAATATGCCCCCAACAGGCACCTGGTTGTTGGGGGCTCTAAATCTCCGTTTTCCCGTTCGAGCCAGTGGCCAAATGCGGTGGTCAAATGCGGTGGCAACAGGCTGTGATCAAATGCGGTGGCGCGAGGTCGTGAAAATTGATACACTGTGAACTGGAAACACTCCGGATCGATCTTCTGCCAGAGATCGTGTGAGGACCGGGTCAACATACTTCCCTCGTTAACCCGGCCTGGATCCCCTTGGTTGCCCACCAAGGGGATTTCTCGTTGTCAGGGCTCGGGCTCGGGCTCGGGCTAGGGCTCGGGCGGCTGACCGGCTGCCTCCCCCTATTGGCTGAGGCGGTCTGCCAGCCGCATCAGCTGCACCGCTTGAGCGCGATAGCCGAAAGCATCATCGCCTTTGGCGCCATTGGCCAGGGCAATCGCCTGGGCGTAAGACCAGTTGCCCAGGTAAGGGCTGTTCTGCAGCAGCTGGCCAAAACCGGCAATGGCACTGGCGAATATCATGTCCGGGGTGGCCTCGCCGCCGGGCAGGATCGGGGTTTCGATCAGGTTGCTGGTGTGCTCGCCGGGGCGTTTGTAGCGCAGCCGCAGGAAACCGTACTCTGCGCTGGTAGCGGTCTCTTCCGCGGCTTGATAGCGCAGCGGGTCACTCAGCCGGGCCGGGCTGCCAACCGGGGTTACCTCATAGATCGCGGTCACCGAATGGCCAGCGCCGATTTCACCGGCGTCGACCCGGTCATTGTTGAAATCGGCGCGGTTCAGGGCGCGGGTTTCATAGCCGATCAGCCGGTATTCGGCGATCTGGGCAGGGTTGAACTCGACCTGGATCTTGACGTCATTGGCAATTGGGAACAAGGCGCCGCTGAGCTGATCCACCAGCGTTTTCTGCGCCTCGGAGAGGGTGTCGATATAGGCGGCCTGACCGTTGCCGGACTGCGCCAGCGCCTGCATGGTGGCATCGTCCAGATTGCCACGACCAAAGCCCAGCACCGACAAGTAGGTGCCGGTTTCACGTTTTTTGGCGATGAAATCCTTCAGCGCCTCCGGGTCATGGATGCCGACGTTGAAATCGCCGTCGGTGGCCAGAATTATGCGGCTGACCTCGCCCTCCTCAGACATGGCTTCGGCGGTGGCATAGGCCTGTTGCAGCCCGGCTTGCCCCGCGGTGGAGCCGCCTGCGTCCAGTCTATCCAGTGCCGCCAGGATGGTGGCGCGGTCGCTGGCTGGGGTCGGGTCGAGCACCTGCCCGGCGGAGCCGGCATAGGTGACGATGGCGACCTGATCCTCGGGGCGCAATTGGCCAAGCATCAGCTGAAAGCTTTGTTTCAGAAGCGGCAGTTTGTTGGGAGCATCCATGCTGCCCGATGTATCGATCAGGAACACAAGGTTTAGTGGTGGGCGCGTGTCCAGCGCCGGTTTCTCGCCCTGTAGCGCGATATGCACCAATTGTGTGTCCGGATTCCAGGGGGTGGCGATCACCGTGGCGCGGGTGGAAAACGGCACTTCATCAAGGGGGGCGGCGTAGTCATAGGGGAAATAATTCACCATTTCCTCAATCCGCACCTGTTCGGGGCTGGGCAGGCGGCCCCTGTTCAAACTGGAGCGCAGGATCGCATAAGAGGCGGTGTCGACGTCGATTGAAAAGGTCGAGACCGGCTCATCAGTGGTGATTTTCAGCGGATTAGGCTCTGCATCTGGATAGGCCTCGGTGTCTGCCTCGATCCGCAGTTGGCTGTCGTCGACATATCCAGGTGGAGGGCTGGGCAGCGAGCGCGCTTCCATTTTGGCTGTGGCAGATGGCCTGGCCATGACAGAGGTTGATGAGGAGAGCCCGGCAATAGTGTCCACAGGCGCAGCCATGTCGGCTTGCTCGGCGATAACCGGGGCCTCCATTGGCGCCACACTGAGTTCTTCGGCTTCCCCTGCGGCTTGCAGCCGGGCGCGCCCGTCGCTGTCAAGCGAACCGGCAAGGCTTTCGACAACAGCGGCTTCAGGGGTGGGAGCGGTCAGCCCGTCGGGGCCCTGCTGCAGCGCGGGCATGTAGACAAATAGCCCAATGGCAACCAGGGCAGTTGAGGCGGTGAGCGCCTGGCGGGTGGAAATGGCTTTGAACATGGAAAACACTCCTCTGAAGAGACCCTTTTTCGGGCGATCAGAAGTGAAACGGACCTGCGCCGTGCTTTCTTGGCGAGTGGCAAAGTTTTTTCCCGCCAGGGCGATATTTTTGGCCTTGCGCGTCGCATCAGGCGTCGGCGTGGCGGCGCGCATGGCGGTTTTCAGATCGTCAAAATCATCGAAGTCGTCAAAGGGGCCGCTCATGGGGCGTCCTCCTGTTGTTTCAGGGCGCGCAGATGTTTCTTGGCCTCAGACACCCGCCAGCTGATGGTGCCGGGCGAGACATTGAGGATCTCGGCGGCGTCGGCGTGGGTTACCTCGTCCAGTATCAGCGCCAGCGTGTCGCGCAGATCGTCGGGCAGGCCGCGCATGGCGCCGGTGAGCCAGTCAAGCTGGCTGTTGCTGTCGGCGATGGCGGCCTGACGGTCCAGCTCCCAGTCGCCCCAGCCGCTGGCGGCCTTGTTGTGGGTGGTGGCGCGGCGACGGCGGTCGTGGGCAGCATTGACCACCACCCGGTACAGCCAGGTGCTAAAGCGGGCACTGGGCTGGTAATGTGCCATTTTGGCGGGCAGCGCGGCGCAGATGTCCTGGGTCAGATCCTCGGCCTCGGCGCGCTGGCCGGTCATCCGATAGGCCAGTCCAAAGACACGATCATAGTGGCGATCCAGCAGCACTGAAAACGCCTCTGCATCGCCCGTCGCCGCAGCCGCAGCCAGGTGCTGATCCTCTACCATCATACGCATTACGTAAATTGTAACGCAGATCGATGCCAGTTTCTTGGCGGGATCAGGTTTATTGCGATTTTATCACTCTGCAGCGATTTTTGAGATCTATACTTATCAATTTTGATTGCTATACTTATCATTTTTGAGATCTATACTTATCACTGGCTTCTATGTGAGGCTATGTTTCCCATTTATCTGCTAAGTTACTTTACGTTTTTTCCTAAGAATTACAATATTTTAGTTGAAACTGCACATCTCTGATGCGAGCTTTATCGAGTGGGAATTGCACAGGCAATATCCGCACCATAGCGAGGTAAACCCTTGCTCAGGCCTTGGATTATTGTCTGGAATGGAAGGAAAAGTAGAATGACCGAACAAGCTGTGGTTGTCCGATCCAGTTTTTCGCGGGTTTTTGCCAGAAAGGCAGAATTGACCAACCGCTTTTACCATCACCTTTTCCTGGCCCGGCCCGAAATCGAGGCCATGTTCACCAAGAATTTCGGCATCCAAAAGGAAATGTTTTCCTCCATGCTGGCACTGGTTGTGCGGGCTCTGGAGCAACCGAAATTATTTTACTTGCTGACGGACAAGCTGCGCAAACAGCATGCGCCCCTGGCGATCAATAGGGAGCAGTGGAAAGCCGCTGTTGACGCCTTGATGCTGGCGTTTCGTGAGGTTCTGCAGGACGATCTTTCTGCCGAGGAAGATGCCGCCTGGGAGGCGGCTGCAACTGTGTTGATTGGCGCGATGGCGGTTCCTGACGATGGACCAAAGATCGGTGAATCTTTGGTCTGACGGGGCAAGCCAGAGAGTTTTTCTGGCGCCGCGCATTTGCAAGGGAGAACGTTGAACGCGCCCGCCGTGGGGCGAACGCGTTACCGTTGCTCAGCGCAACAGGATTTTGGCCCAGAGGCCGAAGCGGCCGGAGTGGCTGATCAAACCGACATGCAGATGTATTTCATCTCCAGATAGTCCTCGATGCCGTGGTGGCTGCCTTCGCGGCCCAGACCTGACTGCTTGACGCCGCCAAAGGGCGCCAGTTCGGTCGAGATGATGCCGGTGTTGACGCCAACAATGCCATATTCCAGCGCCTCGGCCACCTTGTATACCCGGCTAAGATCCTTGGCGTAGAAGTAGGAGGCCAAACCAAAGATGGTGTCATTGGCCAATGCGATAACCTCGTCCTCATCCTCGAATTTGAACAGTGGCGCCAGCGGGCCAAAGGTCTCTTCGGTGCTGAACAGCATGTCCTTGGTGGCGCCGGTGACAATTGTCGGCTGGAAAAAAGTGCCGCCCAGTTCAGACGGGTTGCCGCCCAGAATGATCTCGGCGCCTTTGGCGGTGGCGTCGGCGATATGGGCCTGCACCTTGACCACGGCCTTGGCGTTGATTAGCGGTCCAAAATGGATACCGTCATCCAAGCCGTCGCCGACGTTCATTTTCTCAACCGCGGCCTTGAGCTTGGCGGCGAAGGCGTCATAGACGCCCGCCTGCACGTAGATCCGGTTGGCGCAGACACAGGTCTGGCCGTTGTTGCGGAACTTGCACATGATGGCGCCCTCAACAGCGGCATCCAGATCAGCATCGTCGAACACGATAAACGGCGCATTGCCGCCCAGTTCCATCGAGCATTTCATCACCGTGTCCGCGGCCTGACGCATCAGGATGCGGCCCACCTCGGTCGAGCCGGTGAAGGTCAGCTTGCGCACCGCGTTGTTCTCGCAGAACTCCTTGCCCGTTTCGGAGGCATTTGACGTGGGTACCACGCTGAACACACCAGCCGGGATGCCGGCGCGATCGGCCAGTACTGCAAGTGCGGTGGCCGACAATGGGGTCAGTTCGGCGGGGCGGGCAACAAAGGCACAGCCGGCCGCTAGCGCCGGACCCGCCTTGCGGGTGATCATCGCATTGGGAAAGTTCCACGGGGTGATCGAGGCGGCAACACCAATGGGCTGTTTCAGCACGGTGATCCGCTTGTCACGCTGGTGGCCGGGGATGGTCTCGCCGTAAATGCGCTTGGCTTCTTCAGCAAAGAACTCGATGAACGAGGCGCCATAGGCGATCTCGCCCCGGGCCTCGGTCAGCGGTTTGCCCATTTCGGCGGTCAGGATGACGGCCAGATCTTCCTGGTTCGCCATCATCAGATCGTACCATTTACGCAGCACATTGGCGCGCTCTTTGCCGGTCCATTTGGCCCAGTCTTTCTGCGCCGCCTCGGCCTGAGCGATCGCCCCTGCAACCTGCGGGCGGCTGATGTCGGCAACATGAGCGATCACATCCCCACGGGCGGGGTTGGTAACCTCGAATGTGGTGTCGCCCTCGACAAACTGGCCGCCGATATAGGCGCGGGTTTCCAGCAAGCTGGGATCTCTCAGCAGGGTGGGAAGATCGGTGATGGTGTCGAGCATGGAGGCCTCCGGAAATTTCTTTCGCCGATGCAAAGCATTTAGCATTAGACTTGTCCAGCAGGACCGGTAAGTCCAGATTGAACAGGTAACACATTAAGGAAGCCCGCATGGATCTGACCGAGGCATATACCAACGGGGCCTTTATCAAGGGGGCCGACGATTTCCCACCGCGCTGGAGCGCCCAGGCTGAGAGCTTTCGCAGCAATCTGGGGGCGCGGGCCACGCTGGATATTGCCTATGGCCCATCTGAGCGGAACAGGCTTGATCTGTTTCTGCCGCAAGAAAAACCCAAAGGGCTGCTGGTGTTTGTGCATGGCGGCTATTGGCGAGCTTTTGATAAGAGCTTTTGGTCGCATCTGGCGGCTGGACCGCTGGCGCGGGGCTGGGCCGTTGCAATGCCGTCTTATGACCTGTGCCCGCAGGTATCGATTGCCGAAATCTCGCGTCAGATCGCCGCCGCGGTCACCCGCAGTGCTTCCGAGGTCGAGGGGCCGGTTTCACTGGCGGGGCATTCGGCTGGCGGCCATCTGGTGGCTCGGATGCTGGACAAGGCCCTGCTGGGCTCGGAGGTGGCGGCGCGGCTGCGCAACGTGCTGTCGATCTCGCCGGTGTCGGATCTTCGCCCCTTGTTGCAGACCTCAATGAACGAAGATTTCAAACTGGATCAGGCCTCAGCCGAGGCTGAAAGCCCGGTGTTGATGAGCGACCGCCATGAGGCGGCGGTGACGGCCTGGGTGGGCAGCGATGAGCGCCCGGCCTTTCTGGATCAGGCCCGCTGGCTGGCCGAGGCCTGGGGTTGTGCTCATGTGATTGATCCCGACAAGCATCATTTCGACGTCATTGATGCGCTTTGCGACGCGAATAGCAAAATGGTGGCAGTGGTCACAAAATAACACTTGCGCGGCGGAGCAATCCGCCGCAGTTTCCAGCCGAGGGCCCGGCGATGGCGTCGCCGCATGGATCTCCATGCCGCCCTGATATCATAAAAACCGTCCTGAACGCCGGGACCTTTCTTGTCAGAAGGAAGGGTCAAACATGACTTCACGTCCTGAAATGTATCGTTTTCACAATGGTGAAAAAGCGCCTCTGCAATTTGCCCAAGGTGAATATGCCGGCCGCGTAGCAGGCCTGCGCAAAATCATGGTGGACAAAGGCGTGACCGCCGCTGTTTTCACCTCAATGCACAATATTTCGTACTACTCGGGCTTTACCTATTGCGCCTTTGGCCGCCCTTACGGGTTGGTGGTCACCGCCGAGGACTGTGTGACGATTTCGGCCGGCATCGACGCGGGCCAGCCCTGGCGTCGGTGTTTTGGCGACAACATCACCTATACCGATTGGCAGCGCGACAATTACTGGCGGGCGATTCTGTCGGTCTGTGGTGCAGATGCGGTTGTCGGCTATGAGAGCGACCACCTGAGCCTGCTGCAAAAGGCCAAGCTGGATACATACCTGAAACCAAAATCCATGGTCGATCTCTATGAGGCCACCATGGTGCAGCGGATGGCCAAGTCCGAGGCCGAGATCGAGATGATCCGCCAGGGGGCTGCGGTGGCTGATGTCGGCGGTTTTGCCATTCGCGATGCGATCCGCGAGGGCGTGCGCGAGATCGACGTGGCGATGGCCGGTCGTGACGCGATGGAGCTGGAGATTGCCAAGCGGTTTCCCGATGCCGAATACCGTGACAGCTGGGTCTGGTTCCAGTCGGGCATCAACACCGACGGCGCCCATAACCCGGTCACCGCGCGCAAGCTGCAGCGCGGCGATATCCTGTCGCTGAACACCTTCCCGATGATCTCAGGCTATTACACCGCGCTGGAACGGACCCTGTTTGTCGGCGAGGTGGACGCCGCCAGTCTGAAGATCTGGGAGGCCAATGTGGCGGCCCATGAATATGGTATCTCGCTGCTCAAACCCGGCGCCAGCTGTTCTGACATCACCCATAAGATCAACGCCTTCTTTGAAGAGCGCGACATGTTGCAGTACCGTACGTTTGGCTACGGCCACTCGTTTGGGGTGCTGTCGCATTACTATGGTCGCGAGGCGGGGCTGGAACTGCGCGAGGATATCGACACGGTGCTGGAGCCCGGTATGGTGATCTCGATGGAGCCGATGCTGACCATTGCCGAAGGCCAACCCGGTGCCGGTGGCTACCGCGAGCATGATATCCTGGTGATCCACCAAGACGACAATGAGAACGTCACCAAGTACCCCTATGGGCCTGAGTTCAACGTGGTGGGCTAAGCAGACGACTTGGAAACGGTCCGGTGGACCGTTTCATCTAGCGCTCTGGCGGCGGTGCTCTCCCGCCCGTCAGTTCACAGTCACTTCCTATGCAGTGCTATTTTATCCCTGATGAAACACAAACTGGTAGGCTCCATTATAGCTGTTAGTTTA
>JABSSD010000109.1 GCA_013214575.1 Paracoccaceae bacterium
AGGCCCCGCAGCTCCACAAGACGAGACCCAAGGCTGGAGCAAAGCCAAGCTGACTCTGGTGCTCTATCCGCTGGGGGCCGGCGCGGCGGCGGTGAACGTGTTCTTTGCGGCGCTGATCACCTCCTGGCTCGGCTGGCCGGTTCTGACCCCACTGACGTCAATCGCCATCGGCCTGCTGCTCGGCCTGCCCATAACCTACGCCTTCGCCGCCCATATCCACCGGCTGATGCAGAGCTAGGGGGGGCCTGGCGGACCATTCAGCATAGCGCAGGTAGGCTGGTCGGCCCGGATTTGGCTGCCTTATGTCGTTTCCCAAGGTGAAATATAGAACGAGGCTTTTATCCGATCCATCACCACAGTGGTTTTGAAGCCCTTGATATCTGGATTCTCGTATAGAAAACTACGGGTAAACTCCTCGTATTCTTCCATGTCTTTGACACTGACGATGAGGATAAAATCATTGTCGCCGGTCACGTAATAGGCGCTCATCACGACGGGTTCGCGGCGGACAGATTTCTTGAAATGATCTATGATGTCAGAGCGTTCGCGCTCTAATGTGACGGCGATCATCATCGTCAGGGAGCGGCCAACCGCGGCACCGGAAACGATTGCGACCTCAGCCTCGATCACCTTTTCGCTGCGCAGCCGGTTTAGCCGCCGCTGTGTCGAGGTGGGCGAGAGGCCGATTTTCTCGGAGAGTTGGGCGGATGTCAGCTGATTGTTGAGCTGCACTTCATGGAGAATCTTTCGATCGAAATCGTCCAACTTGAACATAATCTTCATGGCTCGTTGTTTTTTGCATATTTTACCCACGTCTTTCGAGCGTTTGCGTTATTTTTGCAAGCCGTATCGGTAGGATGCGGGACTGATTTCATTTGCACAACGGCCTGAACGTTGCAGTGTTAAATGTGAAAACAACGACTTGGAGGTCGCCTGATGACCACTTCTAATCTTCCCTTCGGGCTTGAGGAATATGACGCCCGATTGGCCAAGGTCCGTGCCGCGATGGAACAAGCCGGCTGCGATGTCCTGGTGGTGACTGACCCGGCCAATATGGCCTGGTTGACGGGCTATGATGGTTGGTCGTTTTATGTGCATCAAGCGGTCATTGTTGGCCCCTCCGGCCCGCCGCTCTGGTGGGGTCGCGCGATGGATGCTCTGGGGGCGTTACGGACGGTTTATATGCCGTCTGAGGCGGTCTTTGGCTATGAAGACAGCTATGTCCAGAACCCGGACAAGCATCCGATGGAAGATCTGGCGCGGCTGTTGGCGGCGCAGGGCTGGGCCGGTGCCCGCATCGGGCTGGAGATGGATAATTACTATTTCACCGCCGCCGCCTACATGTCGCTGGTGCAGGGGCTGCCCGAGGCCAAATGGGTGAATGCCAATGTGCTGGTGAACTGGCAGCGGGCGGTCAAAAGCCCGACTGAGATCAGCTATATGCGGCGTGCGGCCAGAATCGTCGAAAATATGCACGCCACGATTCTGGACCGTGCAGAACCCGGCATGAAGAAGAACCAACTGATCGCGGATATTTATCACGCGGCGATAACCGGTGTGGACGGGCATTGGGGGGATTATCCTTCGATTGTGCCGCTGGCCCCCTCGGGCAAGGACGCCACGGCGCCGCATCTGACCTGGGATGACAGTGAATTGCAGGCTGGCGAGGCGACGTTTTTTGAAATCGCTGGCGTATACCGGCGCTATCACGCGCCGCAATCGCGCACCCTGTTCTTTTGCGAGCCACCGGCGAAATACCGCGCCGCCGAGGCGGCGGTGATGGAGGCGGTGGCGGCTGGAATGGAACAGGCAAAACCGGGGAATTTTGCCGAAGATATTTCCAATGCGTTTAACGCTACGCTGAACAAGCTGGGCTTTGAGAAAGACAGTCGCTGTGGCTATCCCATTGGCCTGTCTTATCCGCCGGACTGGGGCGAGCACACTTTTTCGCTGCGCCGCGATGACAAGACGGTTCTTGAGCCGGGGATGAGTTTTCACTTCATGCCAGCGCTTTGGCTGGATGATGGCGGCATTGAGATAACCGAGCCGGTTTTGATCACTGAAACCGGGGCGGAAAACCTGTGCTCAACCCCGGCCGGGTTGATGGTGAAAGGCTAAGCCATGCGCGATTCGTCTATATCCTTAACGGTTGATTTGAATGCGGATGGTGTTTCGCATGGGTTCATGCGTTTGCCCTATAGCCGCGACGACAGCGCCTGGGGGTCGGTGATGATCCCCATTACCGTGGCAAAAAATGGCGACGGCCCCACAGCCTTGTTGACCGGGGCCAATCACGGCGATGAGTATGAAGGGCCGCTGGCGCTGACCACGTTGGCCTCGACCATTGACGTGGCTGAGTTGACCGGGCGCGTCATCATTGTGCCGTTCATGAACATGCCCGCTTTTGCGGCCGGTACGCGCACCTCGCCGATTGATGCCGGCAATATGAACCGGGTGTTTCCCGGGCGGCCAGATGGCACGGTGACGGAAAAGATCGCGGATTATTTCCAGCGCTATCTGTTGCCGCTGGCCGATGTTGTGCTGGATTTTCATTCCGGCGGAAAAACCCTGAACTTTCTGCCGTTTGCGGCGTCACATGTATTGCCGGACAAGGCGCAGCAGGCGCGCTGTCGCGCCGCGCGGGATGCGTTCAATGCTCCGTACTCGATGCTCATGCTGGAGATAGACAGCGGCGGAATGTATGACGGTGCGGTTGAATCCCTGGGCAAGACCTTTGTCACCACAGAACTGGGCGGGGCCGGGACCAGCACGCCTGAAACTGTTGCTATCGCCCGTAAGGGCCTGCGCAACCTGTTGATCCACACCGGCATTTTGCAGGGTGAAATGCAGATTTCTCCCAGCAGGCACCTGGTTCAGGACGATGAGAACTGTTTTCACTTTTCGCCGATTGGCGGAATGATCGAATACACCACTATGCTGGGTGACCCGGTCGCAAAGGGCGATGTGCTGGCGCGAATTTGGGACACCAGCCGTACCGGGGTGGCGCCCTTGGACATTCACTCAAAAATGGATGGTCTGCTGGCGGTCCGGCACACTTATGGCCTGATCCAGCCCGGCGATTGCCTGGCGGTTCTGGCACAGGAAGACAAAAAGGAAAATAAACTTGCTGACCAATGATCAACTTGCCCAATGGGATCGTGAAAACTTCTTTCATTCCTCCACTCACCTTGCCCAACATGCCCGCGGAGAGACCCCGACACGGGTGATCAAAAGCGGCGAGGGCGTCTATATCGTCGATCGGGATGATCGCAAAATGCTGGATGCATTTGCCGGGCTCTATTGCGTCAATGTGGGCTACGGCCGCACTGAAATCGCCGAGGCGATCTCAAAGCAGGCGCATGAGTTGGCCTATTATCATTCTTATGTGGGTCACGGCACCGAGGCCTCTATCACCCTGTCAAAGATGATTTTGGACCGCGCGCCGGACAATATGTCCAAGGTTTATTTTGGTCAAAGCGGCTCGGATGCCAATGAAACCAACATTAAGCTGGTCTGGTACTATAACAACATTCTGGGTCGGCCAAAGAAGAAGAAAATCATTTCGCGCTGGCGTGGCTATCATGGCTCGGGCCTGATGACCGGATCCCTGACCGGGCTGGAGCTGTTTCACAACAAATTCGACCTGCCGCTGTCTCAGGTGGTTCACACCGAAGCGCCGTATTACCTGCGCGGTGCCAAGCCGGGCATGTCCGAGGAGGAGTTCTCGGCCGAGTGTGCGGCTAAGCTGGAAGAGATGATCCTTGACGAGGGGCCAGATACCGTTGCGGCGTTTATTGGTGAACCGGTGCTGGGGACCGGTGGTATCGTGCCGCCTCCGGCAGGCTATTGGGCGGCTATTCAGGCGATTCTAAAGAAGTATGACATCCTGTTGATCGCCGATGAAGTGGTGTCTGGTTTTGGCCGCCTTGGCTCGATGTTTGGCGCAACGCACTACGGCATCGAAGCTGATCTGATCACCATTGCCAAGGGTCTGACCTCGGCTTATGCGCCGCTGTCCGGCTCTATTGTCTCTGACAAAATGTGGAAAGTGCTGGAGCAGGGCACCGATGAAAATGGCCCCATTGGTCATGGCTGGACCTATTCTGCCCACCCAATCGGAGCGGCGGCGGGTGTTGCCAACCTGAAGCTGGTTGATGAAATGGGGCTGGTGGAGAATTCAGCCACCACCGGGGCCTATCTGCTGGATCAGCTGACCTCGGCCTTTGGCGATCATCCAAATGTGGCGCAGGTGCGGGGCGAAGGTCTGATGTGTGCGGTCGAATTTGCCGAGACCAAGTCGCCTCTGGGGTTCTTTGATCCGGCCAAAAAGGTCGGCTATGCCATTTCGGCGGCGATGGCCAAACGCAATGTGATCGCCCGCGCGATGCCCCAGGGCGACATCATCGGATTTGCCCCGCCGCTATGCATTACCCCGGCAGAAGTGGATCAGGTGGTATCCGTCTGCAAAGAGGCCGTCCGCGAAGTGCTCGGCTAACCGCGCAACGGCCCATGTCAGAGCCATGCTGATTTGGGCCGTTCACCATCGTGGTGGTGATAGATAGGGGACTGAAACCTGAAGTATTGTCTGCGTCAGGCAATTTTAGTTGTGGTGGCGGCCAGTTTGTAGCCGGATCCATGCACCGTCAAAATGACGCTGGAGGTCTCATCCCCGGACATCAATTTGCGCCGCAGCCGTGCGATATGGGCGTCAATGGCGCGGTCGGTGGCGGTGAGTGAGTTGCCATAGATCAGGTCCATGATCCGGTCGCGCGTCAAGACGTCGCCTGCGGCGTCCGCCAGCGCCTTGGCCAGCGCAAATTCGGTGCTGGTCAGCCCCAGGTCCAAGCCATCCGATATCCGCTTGGCTTTGGACTTCAGAATGTCCAGCTCGATGTTCTCAAACCGAAGCCAGCGTGCCGCGGCGGTATCCCTGGCCGGGCTTGCCGCCAGACCGACCCGGCGCCGCAGCACAGAGCGCACCCGGGCCAGCAGTTCGCGCGGCTCATAGGGTTTGGTCATGTAATCGTCGGCGCCGATTTCCAAGCCGATGATCTTGTCAAACACCTCGTCCCGCGCCGTCAGCATGATGATTGGCACCGCCGAGCTCTTGCGGATCTCGCGGGTGACATCCAGCCCGTCATCGTCCGGCAGGTTCAGATCCAGAATAATCAGATCAAATCGATGTTTTTGAAGTTCAGCAAAAACGCGCTTGGCAGTATTGGCGATGGTTGCGCGATAGCCGTGCTTTCTGAAGAAACGTTCTAGAAATGCGGTCAGCTGGCTGTCGTCATCGACAACGAGAACGTGCTCGGTCATGCGCGGCTCCTGATTACGACAGAGATGATAACGGGCCTTGTAGTGAGTGACAATGACATCCAAAACTATAACATGGATACAGAGATATATCTCTCTCGGCAGATCTGGCCCCGTATGATCGCCGGCGCCGCCGTGGTTCTGATCCTGGTAACTGTTGTTTTGGGCGGGGTGCTGGGGCTGCAAAGCCGCCAGAAGTTTGTCGAGATCCAATCAAGTTGGGACACCTATTCCGGCGCTGCCGCGCGCAAGGGGACCCTGATTAGCGCATTGCGCGCGCATCTGGGTTTTGGTGGTATCATCCACAATTTCAAGAACTATGTCTTGCGTCAGGACCGGGTTTTTCTGGTCGAGGCGCGGTCCCAGATTGGCCAGTTTTACGCGGTGGTCGAAGAGTTCAAGCAACTGGAACTTGAGGCTGAGGATAAGGCGGCGCTGGCTGCAGTTCTAGGCACTATACGGGTGTACGAGGCGCGACTGGATGTTGCGACCCATGCCGCCGGCAAAGGTTGGAGCGCGGCGCAGATAGATACTTTGGTCCGCGTTGATGATCGGGCGGCCATTGGGGCGCTGGCCACATTGGAGGCCAACTGGGAGGATACCCAACTTGCGTCGCGCAGCCGTATCGAAGCGGCTGTGCTGCAGGGGCAGCAATTGATCCAGATTGGCTTTGTCTCGATTCTGGCGCTGTCACTGGCCTCGATGATTATTGCCGGAATGATATATTTTCGGGTGCGAAATCTACAGAGCGCGCTGTCGCTGCTGGCGCTGGAACTGGGTGAACGCCGCCGGTTGCAGCGCTCTGAGAGCCAGTTGGCCACTGCGGTTGAACAAAGCCCTGCAACAATTGTGATCACCGACACCGATGCGCGCATTCAATATGTGAACCGGAAGTTTGAAACCCTGTCCGGCTGGAACCGGGACGAGGTGCTGGGCGAGACCCCTGCCTTTTTGCAGTCGGGCAGAACCTCCAACGGGACCTATGCCGACCTGCGGCAGCGATTGTTGGCCGGAGACAGCTGGTCCGGAGTGTTTCTGAACCGAAAGAAGAATGGCTTGGAGTATTGGATTGATACCACAATATTACCGCTGATAGCGGCGGATGGCACCATTCAGAGCTTTATCGCCACCGGCGAAGATGTCACCGAGCAACGCCATGCAAGGGATCAGGTGGTCCGGGCGCAAAAGCTGGAGGCGGTGGGGCAGTTGTCGGGTGGTATTGCGCATGATTTCAACAATATTCTGACGACAATCATTGGCTCCGCTCATCTGGCTGGCTTGGATGCCGACGAGGGCAGTGATCTGGCCGGCGAGATCGAACAGATCGATATTGCGGCGCGCCGGGCGCAGAATCTGGTGCGCGAGTTGCTGACTTTTGCGCGGCGCGAGCCCGGCCAGCTGAAAGCCGTCGACCTGAGTGAGATTGCCCGCGAGGTGACGCGGTTGATGCGGGCCTCTATGCCGCCGACAATTAAGCTCAGCTGCGCCAGATCAGCGCCTGTGGTGGTGCTGGGCGACCCGACCCACTTGCATCAGATTGTGATGAACCTGTGCCGGAACGCCCTAGAGGCCATCGGTGCAGACGACGGTTTGATTACAGTTTCCTTTGCCACTGTTGACACCCCGGTTGGCCTGCCTCAACGCGACGGCGGTTGGGTGCAGCTGCAAGTGCAGGATAACGGCTCGGGGATGAGTGAGCAGACCCGGTCGCATCTGTTTGAGCCGTTTTTCACCACCAAGCCACTGGGCAAAGGCTCGGGGCTTGGTCTGGCGGTGGTCTACGGGCTGGTCCAGGACATGGGCGGGCAGATCTCGGTCGACAGTCAGCGGGGAGACGGAAGCTGTTTTTCGATCCTGTTGCCCGGCAGCTCGGAACAGGCCCTGTCCGAAGCGAAGGCACGCGGGGATCTGCCGCGTGGCAGTGAAACCATCATGCTGGTGGACGATGATATCGAGATCTCCGGAACGTTTCGGCGGGTGTTGTTGCGGTTGGGCTACCGGGTCGAGGCATTTTCATCGCCGGTTGTCGCACTGGAGCGTTTCAAGCAGAAGCCAGAGCGGTTCGATATCATTCTGTCGGACCTGATGATGCCCGAGTTGAGTGGAGAGGCGCTGGCGACCTCAATCCGTGGGCTTCGGCCTGACATTCCGATCCTGTTTTGCTCAAGCTATAAGCTGGATGAGATTTCGGTTCCGGGCGTGCTGCCACAGGTGTTGGACAAGCCGGTCGATCCCGCACATCTGGCGCATTTCCTGCGCCAACTTCTGGATGATGTGGGCCCTTAACGTCCAGTGATCCGACCAGTGATCCGACCAGTGATCTGGGGTCGTCACATTCCGTCACATCTCAGAACATTTCGTCACCTCGCGCACAACATCTTGAGGGTGGGAATCGGTTAGTTTCACGGCGAGCAGCCGGAGAGCCACTCCTGTTTCTGTGGGCCGGTGGGCCCCGGTTGGTTTAGACGCCGGACCCGGCAAGGGCCCCGCTGATCAACAGAGACCTTCGGTCGGGATCGCCCCCTTTGCAAGGTCGATACGGGAAAGGCGATGCCGATGCTGTTTAGAACCTTGGTTGCGGGCGCGTTGATTACTGGCAGCTCTGTATGGGCACCACAGGTATGGGCGCAAGAGGCTGTGACGCCATTGCCGCCCTTTGAGGTGAATCCGGCGCGGGCTGAGTTGGGCAAGCGATTGTTTTACGACGCGCGCCTGTCTGGGGATACCAGCCTGTCATGTTCCAGTTGCCACCTGGCTGATAAGGCCTTTGCCGACGGCGAGGCACTGTCGCAGGCCTATAGCGGCGGCGCCCATTTCCGCAATTCACCGGGCCTGGCCAATGTCGGCTACCGGGCTGCTTGGCTGCATGACGGCAAGCTGGGCACCAATCTGAACGATGTGGCGCGGGAGATGATCACCGAGACCTTCCTGATGAACATGGATATGCGCATCATGCAGGAGCGGTTCAAACAGGATCCGGTCTATGTCGATATGTTCGCGGCGGCCGATTATGGCGAGCCATCCAATGGCGGTGCCCGCAATGCCCTGCAGGAATTTATGAAAACCATCATATCGCGCAATGCGCCTGTGGATACTGGCGAGATGTCAGAGTCGGCGCTGCGCGGTCAGGTCTTGTTCCAAGGCAAGGGGCAATGCGCGACCTGCCACAGCGGTGAACGGTTCACTGATGATAGGCCACATAACATTGGCGTGCCGAACAATCCGGAGATCTGGTCCGACCCCATGCGCCATTCGGTGTTTGTCACTTATGCCAAGTTCATGGGGGTCGAGAACTACATGAACATCCGCGAAGATCTGGGCGCCTATGTGCGGACCCACCAGGAAGACACCAAGCGAAGCTTTCTGACACCCAGCCTGCGCGAGCTGACCTATACCGCGCCTTACATGCACAATGGGATGATTGCGACGCTGCAAGATGTGGTGGAGTTCTACGATGGCGGCGGTGGCGAGGACGTCAACAAAGACCGCATTCTGCAGCCGCTGGGCCTGATCTCGGGTGAAAAGGATGATCTGGTGGCCTTCCTGCAGGCGCTCAGCGGCGACAGTTTTGACACCGAAGCCTATGTCTGGCCGGATGCGGACTTTGGCTACCAGGTGATCGAAGACTGGCGCAACGTGAACAATTGAAGGAGGCCGGGACATGAAACGCATTCAGACGCTTATGGCAGGCCTTGCTGTCATCGGGGCAACAACCGCTCTGGCAGGGGGCGAACGGCCGACCCAATTGGCGCCGCTTGGCCCGCCACCGATCCCTGCGGATAACCCGCAGACCCCCGCAAAGATCGCATTGGGTGAAATGCTGTTCTTTGATCCGATCCTGTCGGGCAATTTTGCGATGCCCTGCGTCGCTTGCCACATGCCTGATTCAGGCTGGGCGGTGCAGGAGAAGATCAGCTTTGGCTATCCCGGCACCACCCATTGGCGCAACAGTCAGACCATCATCAACTCGGCCTATTACGGCAAACTGTTCCTGGCAGGCTCCGCCAAGTCGCTTGAATCGCAGGCCCGGTCGGCGGCGCGCGGCGGTGTGGCCGGCAATGGTGAAGACGACATGATGGAGGCGCGACTGGCCTTTGTGCCCGAATACCGCGCCGCCTTTGCCGAGGTGTTTGGCGACGACTGGCCCAATATCCGTCATGCCTATATGGCCATCGCCGCTTATGAGCGGACATTGGTGCAGACCGACACTCCGTTTGACGATTACATGCGGGGGGATGATAGCGCCCTGACCGATCAGCAACAGCGCGGTCTGGATATCTTCACCGGCAGGGGCAACTGCGTCACCTGCCATAACGGCCCGCTGCTGAGCAACGAGGCCTATTATAATCTTGGCGTGCCGCCCTATGACGGTTGGGAGGATGATCCGATCGCCCAGATCACCTATCGCTTTGAGCTCTACGCCAAGGGCTCAACCGAAGTGATGTACCGCAGCACCAAAGATGATCCGGGGCTGTATTTCCGCACCAAAGAGGGTGCCGACAAGGGCAAGTTCCGGGTGCCGTCGCTGCGCTATACACAATATACCTATCCCTACATGCACAATGGCATGCTGGAAACGCTGCGGGATGTTGTCGAGTTCTACAACAACGGTGGCGGGACCAACGAGTTCTCCAAGACCAAGTCCGAATTGATCCAGCCGCTGGGCCTGTCGGAGGCCGAAATGGATGATCTTGTGGCCTTCATTGAGAGCCTGTCAGGGGATGAAATCCTGCCGGAATTTCCTGACATCCCCGAGATGCAGCCGCTTCCTGCGGCGTCCAACTGAAAGGAGATCTGAGGTGACTGTACTCGATCCCAAAATTGCTGCCGCAATCAACGGCGAAAACAACGAGGCGGCGCAGGCCGGAACCCGCAAATGCCTGATCAACCGTCGTCAGGTGCTGCTGAGTGGTGGCATTGCCACAACTCTGGTGATGGTGGGGATCCCCGGAGCGCCTGAGGCGCAGACCCCGGCGGTGATCTCGACCTATCCACGCAAGCTGATCGGCAAGTTGAGCGCGCTCAAGATCGACGAACCGTTTGACTTTGAGTACCCCGACGAAGGGGAATACGCGGAGTCTATTCTGGTCAAGCTGGGCCAGCAATCTGGTGGCGGCATTGGCCCGGACAAGGACGTGGTGGCCTTTAACTACACCTGCACCCATCAGGGCGGGCCGCTGCAGGGCACCTATCAGGCCGCTGACAAGGCGCTGGGCCCGTGCCCATTGCACCTGACCACCTTTGATCTGACCCGGCACGGGATTTTCATCTCGGGTCAGGCCTATCAGTCGCTGCCACAGGTGCTGCTCGAACTGGATGGTGACGACATTTACGCCGTCGGCATGTTTGGCCTGATCTACGGCCGCTTTGACAATCTACAGGCCTGAGGAGTACCACTGATGTCCACTCCGTATTATGTCCCCGAAGAATCCGTTCCGCTGCCCCCACCCGATGCCGAGGTGATTGCAACGGCCTGTGATTACTGCGTCGTTGCCTGTGGTTACAAGGTGTATCGCTGGCCGGTGCGCGGTGGCAACCGGGGCGGGGCCTTGGCCGATCAGAACGCATTTGGCGAAGATTTCCCGGTGTCGCCACTGGGTCCTTGGGTTGCTCCGAACCAGCACAATATCGTGTTGCACAATGGCGAGCCGCACCATGTGGTGATCATCCCCGACAAGGATGCCGAATTCGTCAACTACTCTGGTAACTCGTCGATCCGGGGCGGCGCTCTGGCGCAAAAAGTTTACAATCCGCAGACCCCAACCCGCGACCGGCTGAAATCACCGATGGTGCGGATGTTCGGAGTGCTGATGCCGGTGACCTGGGATTTTGCCCTGGATATCGTCGCTGCCGTTGGCAACGATGTGTTGAAAAAGCACGGCACCAATGCCTATTGCGTCAAGACCTTCTCTTACGGCTACATGGAGAACACCTACGCGATTACCAAATACGCGCTGGGCAATATTCGAACCGCCAATTTCACCTTCCATGACACGCCGTCGGATGTGTCGTCAACTCCTGGCTTCCGGGATGCGGGGTTTGACAATTTTGCACCCAGCTATGACGATTGGGCCGAGGCGGACACCTTGCTGATGTGTGGCACCGACCCCTACGAGACAAAAACCATCCTGTTTACCGACTTTATCATGCCGGCCATCCTGGGGGGGCAAAAGGCGATCTTTATGTTGCCACGCAGTACCGCCGGTGTGGCCTTTGCCGTGAAGAACGGCGGCCTGTTGCTGGACATTCAGCCCGGCACCGATCTGCCGGTGGTGCTGGCCATTGCCCGCATCATTGTCGAAAACAACTGGCAGGATGACGACTGGATCAAGGACTGGGTCAACAACAAATGGGAAAGCTCCTCGGGGTTTGGTCAGGGGACGCGGAACACGCCCTGGCAGTGGCGCACCACCTGGGGCAAGTTCCAGACCGATGGCTTTGACGACTGGAAAGACTGGCTGCTGGCACAGGACTACTCGGTGCCGGAAAAGGCTGCCGAGATTGCCCAGATCGACGTGCAGAAAATCTATACTGCCGCCGAATGGATGGCCAAACCCAAAGCCGATGGCAGCCGCCCCAAGACCTCGATCATGATCGAAAAGGGCTTTTATTGGTCCAACAACACTGGCAACACTCAGGCGATCTCGGCGCTTGGCATTGCCTGTGGTTGTGGCGGTCGTCCGGGCCAGGTGATTGGTCGGGCGGGGGGCCACCAGCGGGGGGGCCTGCGCGGTGGCGGATACCCCCGCAACAAATCGCCGGAGAAACTGCCGGGCCGTCGCCGTCGGGCGATGGACACCGACCGTTATTTCATGGGCGGTCACACCCGGTTTGCCCATGTCATCGGCACCACCTGGGTGCAGGCGATGTGCGGCACCCAATCCTTGCAAACCAAATTCGACGAGCAGACCACCCGCAACCCACATCAGGTGTCCAGTTTTGAAAAGCAGGATATCATCGACACGCTGATCATGCGCGCAGACAGTGGTGGCACGGTGGTGGTCAATCAGGATATCTATCTGGTCGATCCGATAGGGGCCCGCTATGCGGACATCGTGTTGCCTGCGTCGGGGTGGGGCGAAGAGGATTTCACCCGCGCCAACGGCGAACGGCGCATCCGTCTGTATCCCAAGTTCTACGATGCCCCGGGGGAGGCAAAGCCGGATTGGTGGATCATCGCCCAGCTGTCCCGGAAAATGGGCTTTGAGGGCTTTGACTGGCAAAACTCCAACGACGTTCTGGAAGAGGGGGCGCGGTTCTCGCGCGGGTCGCGCAAGGATTTCTACATGGTCAAGGTTGCGGCGCACCGCGAAGGCAAGACCCTGCATCAGAAACTGGGCGAGTTTGGCACCAATGGTATCCAGGGCCCGGTGCTGATGCGGGCCGATGGCACGCTGGAGGGCACCAAACGGCTGCATGACATCAACCGGACGCTGCCGGTTGAGGGTCCGGTGGGGGGCAATGTCTTCAACAAGAAACTGACCCATTTCAACACTCAGACGGGCAAGTGCAACATCCAGAAAGCCCCCTGGTCTCTGTTCAGCTCCTATTGGGAATGGATGAAACCCCGCGAGGATGAAATCTGGATCAGCTCGGGGCGGATCAACGAGCGCTGGCAGTCCGGCTACGACGACCGACGCCGCCCCTATATCGTGCAGCGCTGGCCGGAAAACTGGATCGAGATCCATCCAAAGGTGGCAGCGGCACGTGGCATCGAAAATGGCGATTACGTTCAAGTTTACTCGGACCGGATCCCGGTTCAGACCGAAACGATCGTTGGCGTCAACGGTGATGATTTTGAATTTTCCTCGCTGCTTAAGAATGGCCATATTGAGCTGACCAAAGGGTCGATCACCGCAGTGGCGATTGTCACCTCGGCGGTCAAAGAGAACCTGGGCTACATGGACTTCTTGCACCCAGCTCAGCCGGCCAACGCGCTGTCTGGCCGCGTGGTTGACTGGATCAGCGGCAACTACAATTTCAAAATGGGGGTCGGCAAGCTGCGCAAAATGGGTGAAAGCCCCTATAAACACCAGTTCCGCTCGATGTCGTTTGCCCGGCGAGACATCGCCTAAGCCTAGGGTTGTCGGCGGCATCCAGTCGCCGGTGATCGTTGATTGATGACGAAATACGAGGCATGCCATGGTGGCTGATCCGATCCGCTGCGAAGACATCACAACCGCAATTCTGGGCCATATCCAAAGCGAAAACGAAGTGATCCGATGCGCTGCCGTCCGCGCGCTGGGCTGCTACGGGACCGCAGACCCACGCAGCCGCGAGGTGCTTCTGGGCCTGCTGCGCGACCCTGATCCCGATGTGCGCAGTGATGCGATCGAAGCGCTGGCGCCGCTGGTGCGCCGCCAGGATGCTGCGGTGATCCTGCAGTCGCTGCAAGGCGATCCGGTGCGCGAGGTCAAACTGGCTGCGATCCAAATTCTGGGCGGCTTGCAGGATCAAAGCTGCTTCCCGCAATTGCGGGCGCTGGCAAAGAGCAAATGTGAAGACGCTATTGCCTGGGAAGATGAGATTGCCGATTGGGACGATTGGCTCGACGTTCAGATCGCTGCCATTGATGCCCTTGGCACCCTGGGGGTGATAGACAGCATTGATGATCTGCTGGTGGCGCTGAAAGATGAGATGGGCCAGACGCTGGACATCCCGGTGTTTCGCGCCCTGGCGCAACTGGGCAAGCCGGGGCTGGTCTGGCTGCTGGCCAGTGTCGAGGGCGGCAAGGGATTATCACGCAAACGCGCCGCTGATGCGCTGGCTGAGGTGGACCCGGAATTGCTGCGGGCTCATTTGGATCAACTGCTTCAGGCTGAGGAGGTTGGCTTGCGCCTGCTGGGGCTTGATTTGCTCTCGGTGGATATGGCGCAAGCCGAGGCCATGGCATTTGCGGATCCTTCCGAACAGCTGCGTTGTGTTGCCTTGCGCCGGTTTGCCGGGGCCCGTCCAGAGTGGGTGATTGCGGCTTTGGCGGACCCATCTGCCACCGTTCAGTCCACCGCGCTGGAGCTATTGGTGCTGCCGGTGCCAGACGACCTATGTGATATGCTGGTGGATAACATGCAGGCCTGGTTGCAGACGGGGGATGATGTTCTATCCTTGGCCGCCGCCAGGATGTTACCGAAATTTGCCGCCAACCGTGCGGTGGCAGTGCTGAGCGCGTTTGTTGCCGACCCCAGCCGCGTGATCGAGGCCAGAATAGCCGCAACCCGCAGTCTGGGCGGGCTTTGCGACCCGGCGGTACTGGACATACTGCAGCTGTTGCTTGCGGACCGAAGCCAACAGCTGAGGCTGGTGGCCTTGCAGGTGATCAGATCGCGGGCTTCGAGCGGAGACCGGCAGGCGCTGAGCTATCTGGTGCAGGCCATTGATGGTACTCTGCTGGCCGAAGACGATGCGGTGCAACCGCTTGATCTTGGGGCAGCGGCAGATGTTGGAATGCAACAGGACGAAGGATCAAGGAATATCCGTATCAGCGAAGACGGTGAGATTCTGGAGGGCGGAAATGAAGAGCCGGATGCTTCAGGGTCCACATTGGCGTCATTGCAGGCCGCGTCTTTGGCCACGCCTTTGGCGACAGATGCGCCCGCTGTCAGCCACAGCGCCACAAAAAAGAGCCGTAGGGTGGCCGTCGAAGGCCCGGATGCGGTGGCTGATGATCTGAGCTGCGCGGCTATGGCGGCGGCGACGGGGCTGAACGCGGTCGGAATCGCCGCGGTGGCTTTGAACCGGATCACTGCCACCCAAGACATGATGCGGATCGCAGCATGGCGGCTTCTGAGGACGGATTTCACAACCTGCCTCGAGGTGGTTCTGGCGGCGCCACCGGCCTTGGCTGACGCGGTGCCCGAGGTGCGCCGCAATGCATTTGCGGTGCTTGTTGCAAGTGATCAGGTCGACAAATTTGTGCTGCAGGCGATTGAGGACAGCGATGCGCTGGTCCGCGCAGATGCGGTGCGGCACCTGAGCGGACAACGGGTGCTCGATTTCATTGCTGATCCGGCCGCAGGGGTGCGGCAGGCGGCGCTGACTGTCGCGTTGAACAGTGACGATGCTGATCTGACCGCTCAGGCGATTGCTCAGGTCTTTGAAACGGGCCGGGTGGATACCATTGGCTGGGGCCTGCAGCGGTCGGCCCAGATGCGCCGCCAGGCCCAGCTTCGGCTTGCCGACAAGACGGTTTCTGGCCGCGATCACTTTGTCATTCTTGATGCTCTCGGCGCCAGTTGGCTGGCCCGTGGAACTTGCCGGATTTCTGCACATGAAACACTGGCAACCGTTTGATGTCGCGCCCAGATCCTGCACCAAAAGACCCTCGGGAAAACCAGCCAGTCGAAACCTGTGGCGGTAGTGATAGGGGCGGCATTCTGCGCCGCCCAGCACCTGTGTTTAACGGGTGTCTTGGCTATCGCATCACAAACGGGTTGGCCATCGGAGCCAAGGATGTGCTGATCCAGGTGGTCTTGGTTCGGGTATAATCCTGGATCGCTTCCATGCCACCTTCGCGGCCATATCCGGATTGGCCATAGCCACCAAAGGGAGCAATCGGAGAGACCGCCCGATAGGTGTTGATCCAGCAAATGCCAGCTTTCAATCGGGCGGAAACCCGGTGGGCGCGGGCCAGGTTTTGGGTGAACACACCAGAGCCCAAGGCAAACTCTGTGCCATTTGCGATGGCTATGGCCTCGTCTTCGGTGTCGAAAGGCAGCAGCGACATGACCGGCCCGAACATTTCGACCTTCAGCGTTTCGGTGTTCAGATCCTGGCATTCGACCAGCGTTGGCATTATGTAATTTCCCGGACAATCCAATCGGCTGCCGCCAAAGCGGATCGCGGCACCTTGCGAGGTTGCCACTGCCAGTGTTTCCTCGATCCGTTTGACCTGAGCCGCGGTGCACAGCGGACCAATATGGGTCGCGGCATCCATAGGGTCACCGACGATGATCGAGGCTGCCTTTGCTTCTATCCGGTGCAGGAGTTCGTCAAAAATTGAGCGCTGGATCAACCCGCGTGATCCGGCGACACAGCTTTGCCCCGAGGCCCCGAAATTGCCGGCAATCAAGCCGTTTGCCGCGCCGTCCAGATCCGCATCCTCAAACACCAGGATTGGCGATTTCCCCCCAAGTTCCAACGAGGTGACGGCGAAACTCTCGGCAGAGTTCCGCACCACATGACGCGCGGTGTCTGGCCCGCCGGTAAAGGCGATCCGGTCAATGTCCGGGTGCCGTGTCAGCGGAATTGCGCAGTTTTCAGCATCCCCGGTCAGAACTGACACAACGCCGGGTGGGAACCCGGCTTGTTCAAACAGTCGGGCGAATTCAAGCATTGGCGCTGGCGCCATCTCAGAGGCTTTCAGAACAACAGAACAGCCGGCCGCCAGGGCCGGTCCCAGCTTGGTCGCAGTGAGGAACATCTGTGCGTTCCACGGCACAATCGCCACCACCACCCCGATCGGTTCGCGGCGGGTAAAGACATGCATGTCCGGCTTGTCGATCGGCAGCACAGCGCCTTCGATCTTGTCAGCCAAGCCGCCGTAGTACCGGTAATATTCGGCGACATATCTGGTCTGACTGGTTGTTTCGGCCAGTAGTTTGCCGCTGTCGGTGGTTTCCACATGGCCAAGCTGATCGGCATTTTCTTCGATCAGATCTGCCAGTCGATACAGCAGTTTGCCGCGCTGGGTTTGCGTCATGTCGCGCCAGGACGGCTGCTCCAGCACCCGCCGTGCGGCGGCGATGGCACGATCCACATCCTGAGGGGCGGCGCAGGCAAATGTCGCCCAGCCTTTGCCGGTCGCCGGGTTCAGCGAGGTCATCACCTGACCGTTGCTGCCTTCCGTCCATTCGCCGTCAATGAACAGTTGATAATGCGGTTTCTGATCCATTTTGTCCCTCATCTGAATGCTGGCATGACGTCGTTGATAAACCGGGAAAGCGAGTCTCTTTTGCGTTCAAAGCTCATGCCGCTGTCGATCCAAAAGGCGTATTCATCATAGCCAAGGTCCTCGTAGCGGCGGATCTGGTCAATCACCTGCTGGGCCGTTCCCATGGTCAGATCCCGGATTAGGTTTTCGGGTGCCATCATCTTGTTGGCGGCGATGTCTTGGTCTGACAAGGGCTCGATCAGCCCCTGATTTACCGGCCGTTTATTCTGGAACCAGGCGCCGAAATAACAATAGTACCGTGACAGATCCTGTGCGGCCTGGGTGATATCCGCTTCATCTGCACCCACGTAGGTGTGATGCAGCAGCATGATTTTTGGCCGCGGGCCGGAAAACCCGTCGCAGGCGGCATTGAACCGCTGCATCAGGCTTTCGATTTCTTCTATCCCTTGCCATAGGGGGGTGACCTGAATGTTGCAGCCGTTCTGAACGCCAAATTCGTGGCTATTGGCATCGCGCGCCGCAAGCCAGATGGGCGGGCCGTTTTCCTGCAGGGGTTTCGGTGCCGAGGTGGTCGAGGGGAAGTCATAAAATTCGCCCTTATGGGCACAATCACCGGCCCAGAGTTTGGGCAACAGGGGAATGATCTCGCGCATCCTTTGGCCGGCCTCCCAGGCGTCCATACCCGGCATCATGCGCTCATACTCATACGAATAAGCGCCGCGCGCGACCCCCAGTTCGATCCGTCCACCGGTCATCAGGTCGGCCGCCGCCACCTCTCCCGCCAGTTTTATGGGATGCCAGAACGGTGCGATCACGGTGCCGGTGCCCAGACGCACGTTCTTGGTGTGATGGGCCAGATCTACCAATGTCAGCAAAGGGTTGGGCGCGATGGTGAATTCCATCCCGTGGTGCTCCCCGGTCCAGATCGCCCGCATCCCACCTTCATCGGCCATCTTGCACAGCGCGATGAATTCCTGGTGAAGGACACTATGGGGCTGATCCGGGGCCAGCCGCTCCATATGGGCAAAAAGTGAAAAATCCATGACTCAAGTCCTTTCAGGGAGGGCGTGAACATCGCCGTGCAGCGCGTCACCAAGATAGAGGGAAAAGCTGCGACTGCGGGCCTCAATGGCGTAACGCGTCATCATCTGCGCGATGGCAGGGGTGGTGTAGGTCAATGTGGCGAGGTCGCAGACTGGCACCGCCTGCAAGGGGTCCTGTTGCGAGACACCGGTGACGGATGCCAGGAAATACGCGTAGTGCAGGCTGCTTTGGGGGTCGTCAAAGACGGAATATGCCTGGCCAAGTTGCGCAGGGACGCCGCGCATGGTCAGGTTCTGGCACAGGGTATGGCGCAATTGCCCGCGGTCGGTGCAGGTGATCTGCGGCGGCCGGAACCCATGCGATGTCCGTTCCAGAAAAATGTGGTCCGCCTGTTGGATGATGGCGCCGCAGACCACCGTGCCCCTCGGGCTCTCAAGCGCGGCGCGTTCCAGACCAAGGCTGAAATACTGGCCGCCGACATAGCCCAAACCGGGAACGGCATCATGGCTGTAGCCCTCGACATGTCCGATCAGGATACTGTGGTCCCCGGCCTCCAGGGTTTTGTGAGTCGTGCAGGAAAACTGTGCAACAGCGCCTCTGATCAATGGCACGCCATGTAAATCTGGCAGATGCTCGACCTTTGCAAAACGGTCCCCTTTGAAACTGGCAAAGGTGTTGGAGATCTCTTCCTGCCCCTCGGCGAGCACATTGATGGCGAAATGGCTGCAATTGGCAAAGACCTTATAGCTCGACAGGAATTTACCAGGGCAGACCAACAGCAGCGGCGGCTCCAGCGATACCGACGAGAACGAGTTGGCGGTAAAGCCCACCGGCTGGCCATCGGGGTCAAGTGTGGTGACAACGGTGACACCAGACATGAAGCTGCCAAACGCATTGCGCAGGGCGCTTGGGTCCATTTTGCTCATCGAAAACACTCCTGTGCAAACTCGCGTAAGGCGGTATTGACCTGCTCGGCATGGGTCATTGGCATCATGTGAGCGGCGCCCTCAATGATGCTGGCCCGGCCACGCGGCGCCAGCGCGGCCATTGCACGTGACATGGCGGGGGTGGAGTTTGGCTCCTGGCTTCCCGTCATGAACAGCGCCGGGCAGGGCAGGGTGGTGAGGTCGTCCGCTGCGGGGCCGTTCTCATGGGCAAACACCTGATAGGCTGCGGCATATCCCTTGGGATCAACTCCGCTTAGCCAGTCCCGGCAGGCCTCTCTTGCTGGCGATGCACCGGCACCGAACCAGCGTTCAAGCGCTGCCGATGGGTCCGGGGGCGACAGGCCATCAAGACTTGCAGCCCGCGCCCTCACCGCCTTGTGGGCTGCGGTATCGCGTTGGTAGATGGCATTCAGAGCCACAACGCCGCGCACCAGACCGGGAAACCGAATGGCGATGTCCAGGGCAATCATGGCCCCCATTGAGTGACCGATGACCACACTTGGTGCCGTGAGGCTGGCCGCTATACAGTCGCCATAGCGGGTCAGGGTCATGTCGCCGTCTGGCAAAACACTGGCACCATGCCCCGGCATATCAACGGCGGTGATTTTGAAATTGGTCGACAGGCTGTCGATCTGCCCACACCAGGCCTCGCCGCGCAGACCAACCCCGTGGATCAGCAGCAGCGGTGGCCCATCGCCTGAGACGATTGTGGACAGATCCCCCTGTTTAGACCGCGGCAGGGTTGTCCAGGGCATGGCCCAAATCCTTTAAGTCCTGATAGCGGTCTCCAATGCGGTGGTGGGGTCGGCCTCCGGTTGCCGCTCCAAGCACAACGACGATTTCGTCATCGCGCGGCGCGTCGGGAATTGAAAACTGCAGGGTCAGGTAGTGCGACCTGCGGCCTGCATCGTTCTTGTCCATCAGCGGCACCATAATCGGCGCATTTGCAGGGCCACGGGTGTTGGTGAAGGCGAGGTAGGATTTGGCGTCAACCGCGTTGCGATAGTGGTTGCCAAAGCGCAACGTGTGGATCAGCCCCGAGGCATGCTCGATTTCACCGTTCAGGCCGACCACTGCGGCTTTTCCATAGGCCTCGATGGCATCGCCACTGCCGGCCAGTCGGATCATGCGGTCTGTCATCATTTCACCAAGCACCGGGCCATAGGCCTGAATTTCGGGTTTCAGGTCTTCGACATAGCGCCCGGCCCAGGGGTTGCGGACGACAGCAGCCACTGCAAACATCCGCCAGGGTCTGTCTGCCTTGCGAAAGCCTTCGATCAAAATCTCTTCGTCGTAGGTCACTATTTTTCGGATTTCCGGTTGCATCTGCATTCTCCTGTTCGTCGCCTAAAGGTTATCCTGCCAGTCATCTTTTTTGACAAACGAATGAATTATGCGCATAGGTATTAGAAAGACTAATGGCTTGGTTGATCAATGGCAAAATCTCTTCCTCCTCTGACCTGGTTCCGGGCCTTTGAGGCGGCGGCGCGCCAGCTGAGCTTTACCGCTGCCGCAACTGAAATTGGATTGACGCAATCGGCGGTCAGCCAGCAGGTGAAGTCACTGGAAATGCGACTTGGTGTGGCATTGTTCAGCCGCCATGCACGGGGGTTGTCGCTGACCGATGAGGGGCGAAAATTGCTGCCCCAGGTGGGCGCCGCCTTGGAAACCCTTGCGGCTGCGACGGACAGCTTTGATGCCGCGCCATCGGAAAACCTGTTGACGATTGCGACTTCGGGCAGCGTCGCCCAGTGGATAATCGCGCCACATCTGACGGATTTTACCCAACGGTATCCAGATATTCGGCTGCGGTTTCTCAGCGCTGTCTGGCCCGATGATTTTCATTCTGCCCGCGCCAATGTAGAGATCCGCTTTGGCTCGGAAAAACAAGTTGGCAGCAATGCGATAGCATTGACCCCCAACCGGTTGATTGCGCTGAAATCGCCGCGCCTGACCGGGCCGCTGGCAGATCTGCCATTGATCGAGACGGTCGGCACCTCGGATGGCTGGAAAGCCTGGAACCAGAATATTGGTGGTGACCTCAAACCGAAGATTTTTGCCGATTCCTATGGCATGGCGCTTCACATGGCGATGCACGGCAATGGTGTGGCCCTTGTCAGCGCGCTATTGGCAGAGCACGGCATCCAGTCTGGACTATTGGTGTCGGCCCATGAGGCCTCGATTGCCGGCAAGGAAGGGTTCTATCTGTCGGTCAACAAGAGCTCTGCGGCGGCTGTGGCGTTTGGAGAGTGGTTTCTGGCGCGGATCTCTCGGTGATTGTGTCGCACGCCATGAAACCGGTGCTCCCTTGCTGGTCAGCTTGGCTTGCGCCGCGCCGGGTTTGCTCTGCAGAACCAGGGGCCGATACGAATGAGAACCATTGCAAAAGCGACCGTCCACAGAGTTGCCGCAGTCCAGAGAGCCATCATCGGGTCTGCTGAAATATCGACCAGGCCACTGCGCACCACTGCGGCCAGAACCAGGAGCAGAAAGGCGAATGCAAGATCCCAGCTGGTCGCCAGATTGCGTCCGGTGTGGCCCATGGTGGCGCGTATCATCACCGCCAATGTCATACCGCCAATGGCGCCGATACCAAAAATATGCAACCCGCTGACACTCAGGCCCAAGCCGAGCAGCAGCATTCCAAGCGGAATGAACGCATAGGAGATATGGAGCATTAACAACAGCATGGTGCTGCGCACCCGATCCCCCCGCCAGCGCAGCAGCCGGGCACCATGAAGGATCGCCGCGCCAATCAAGGCGCCTTGCGAGATCCCCCAATCAGGGGCTGCCACCCAAAGCGACAGGCCAATTGCAGCCGCCAGAAGGCAGAGCCTGTCAAACCGGTTCATCGCAGCGGGCAGTGGTCCCGGATTGTTTTTGACCAGCCAGTTCCGGGTGAAACTTGGGATGATGCGACCGCCAATCAGGGTGATCAGGAAAATCACCACTGCAAAGGCTAATCGCCGTGCGTAGTCAGACTCTCCAGTTTGCAGAACTTCGATGTAGAACAGAATATTTGCGCCCAAAAACACCCCAATGGGGCCGATGACCATCAGGTTGCGCCAGTTTTTGCCGGCAATGATTTCCCGCAATACAATGACAAGGATCGCCGTCAGATAGCCGCAGTCAAGGAGCATGGTTGCGGTGAAAGAAAGCGGGATGAGGCCGGCCACGGCCAGTCGGCCGGCAATCCATAACAGTGACAAGGCCGCCAGTGGCCAGCCTCGAACCGGCATCCGGCCAGTCCAGTTTGGAATGGCTGTAAACAGGAACCCGGTGATGACAGCCGAGGTATAGCCAAACAGCATCTCGTGAATGTGCCAATCGAGCGGTTGAAACGGGCCGGACAGGCTCAGCTCACCTTGATAGATCAACATCCACATCAGGATGGCGATGCTGGCAAAACCAAGCGCCAGCAGAAAAAATGGTCGGAACCCGTAGCTTAGCAGAGTAGGTCCGGTGTATTCTTTTCGAGGCATCATTTTGTATCGGGCCTTTTGGCAGAATATTGGAAGTGCTTGTCTTGCTTTGATATTAGGGTATGGGGAATTGTTGGTCTTTGTTCTTCAGCAAACTTGGGGTTGGGATATTGAGAAAACTGGATGAAAGCCTGTTGGGTCATATTCCACCGTTCCGGAAACTGGGGCGTCCTGAGATCCGTGCGATACT
>JABSSD010000011.1 GCA_013214575.1 Paracoccaceae bacterium
CGGTTGTTCGGCCAAGTGCGCGTTGAGATCATCGAAACTGGCAAAGTGGGGCTTGGGAACCATGAAGTTGCGCCGGGTGTAGCCAACCATCCCCTCAACTTTGCCTTTGTCATTCCCCTTTCCGGGGCGGCCAAAGCGATCTTCAAACAGATAATGGGATACCAATTCAGAGAACACACGGGTTCGTTTGCGCGTTCCATCCCCCAGAATGCGGGCAACGGCGATCCGCGTATTGTCATAGAGGATCGACACAGGCACACCGCCGAAGAACGCGAATGCCGCGACATGCGCATCACAGAATGCTTCCGTCGTCTCCGCCGGATACGCCTTCAAAAAGCACGCATCCGAATGCGGCAGGTCCATCACCAAAAAGTGGATCTTCCGCTCAATACCGCCGATGACGGCAAGCGCTTCACCAAAGTCCGCCTGAGCATGCCCCGGCGGGTGCGTCAGCGGTACAAAAACCTCTCGCTGACGCTGCCTGGCCGCGAAGATGTAGTCCTTCGCAATTGTGATGCCGCCCATAAAACCATGCTCATCGCGAAGCCGCTCGAAAATACGCTTTGAGGTATGCCGCTGTTTCTTTGGAACCAGCTTATCTGCCTCAAGGATCTGATCGATACTCCCCGTATACGCATCCAGCTTCGGACGCTTGATCTCTTTGTCGCGCCGATAACCTGGCGGGATCGAAAACTTCAACATCTTCTCAACAGTGCGACGATTGATCCCAAAAATACGCGCCGCTTCCCGACGGCTCATGCCATCAACGAGAACGGCGTGACGAACGCGCCCATATAATTCCACGTGCTTCAATCCCGCCCCCCGTCAAAACGAAGAGCCTAGCAGGACAGGCAAATCAGCCTATCTGCAGCCGGACAATCCAGCCGCTACGTGGTGCAGTATTCCACCGGCGTTTTCACCCGTTCTTTGCCTTCGCGCCAGCCGTGCGCAAGATCATCTATACGACGAATGCTATCGAGAACTTGAACAGGGTGATCCGAAAAACCACAAAAACCCGCGGCAGCTTTCCAACAGATGACGCGGCGACCACGCTGATTTACTTGGCCATCCGCAATTTCCAAAAGACGGGACAGTGCGTCAGGGAGTGGGCTGCTGCCCGCAATCAGTTCGCTATTCTTTACCCGGAACGGTTCAACAGATGACCCGTTTCAGCGGTATGGGCTGATGGTCATACACAGCGCTTCGGATATCCTTCGCGGCGTGCCTGCGTACATTCGGTCAGACACTGGCCCTGAGTTCATAGCGGAGGCGGTCAGAGATTGGATCAAAGCTGTCGGGGCCAAGACCGCTACATCGAGCCAGGGTCTCCTTGGGAGAACGGATACTGCGAAAGTTTCAACGGGCGAATGCGAGACGAGTTGCTCAACGGCGAGATATTCTATTCCCTACGCGAAGCCCAAATCATCATCGAAAGCTGGAGGAAACACTACAACACCAAACGACCCAAAATGCCCTGAGCTACCGCCCACCGGCGCCTGAGGCCATCGTACCGATGGACCAAAGGCCAACCATGCACTAACTTTCAAATTGGACCACCCAAGTGGGGCTGCTCAAATCCTTGTCGATGGTTCCACCGGCTTGGATGAAATGTATGATGTTCATGATACCATTCCTGATCAAATGCCCCCATTAGCTTACGAAAAAATACCGCAAACTCCACCTGCAAAGGCCATGATAATTTGACAGACGCTCTTCCCCATGGTGATTTCCGCTTCATAGCTTTGGATGTAGAAACGTCCTGCGGTGACAGCGCCAGTATTTGCCAAATCGGTCTGGCTTGCGTTGGATTAGATCGTAGCATTCAAACTTGGTCGGCATTCGTCGACCCTTTGATGCCTTTTGCGCCTTTTAACGTCGAGCTGCATGGGATCAGCGCCAAGACCGTTGAAAACGCGCCGACTTTCGCGGAGATTTGGCCCAAACTTCAGGTGCTGCTGACTAGGCACGCAATCGTTCAACACAGCCGCTTTGACGAACACGCCATCAACGCGGCATGCAAAGCACATGGTCTGTATCAACCTCGATTGAGTTGGAGCAATAGTGTGACCATCGCCAGAACTGCTTGGCCTGGGCTGAAAGGGAATGGAGGCCATGGACTGGCCAATCTTAAACGACACCTAAGCCTGGAATTTCAGCACCACGATGCAGGCGAAGACGCTCGTGCAGCGGCCTTAGTTGTGCTGCGAGCAGAAGTCGAGTTGAGCAAGCCGTTTGAACAGATCACCTCAAACAACACCGCGTTCCAACTCTCATTTTCGTTCTAGACTTGCGGGCTTGCTGCACTGTTCGTTGAAAAGTTA
>JABSSD010000110.1 GCA_013214575.1 Paracoccaceae bacterium
GGGGCGATATTCCAGTATATCAATGGGTTCTATAATCCACGACGGCGGCACTCATCGCTGGGTGGTAAAAGCCCCTTGGCTTTCGAACGAAAGGTCGCCTAAATGAGTTGAGAGACCGGAACGCAAGCGTGACAGGACCAGACTGGCACGGCAGAGCAAGGCTGGGTGGCTGGACCGGGTGGCTGGGCTGGCTGTGGATTTTCGCCAACCTGTAAGAGCCAGATCAGCGGCGCAGCTGGCCTCGATCTCGATCACTACAAGAATTGGATGGGGCAAAGAAAAACGACGGTGCCAGGGAGGAGGAAAAGCACCGTCGTTCTTTGCAACACCGAGATTTTCAGGGAGGAGGAAGTCCCGGTGTATTCAGACCCGGTTTTGAACCGGTATAAGGTGCGGCAGCATCAGGGAGGAGGAGGATGCTACCGCGTAGGACAGGTCTTTTAAGGGAGGGGAAAAAGACCTGATCTCTGTCAGTGGACGCCGTATGCTGCCTCGTGTGCGACGGTGTGCAACATCGAGCGGTTGAGACCCAGATCCGCCAGTTCGCGGCGGCTCAATGTTGAGAGCTCGTTCAAGGTCTGGCGATACTGACGGTATTGAGTGAAGCGCGCCCAGGCGGCCTCGGCCAAGGTGACAGGGGCGCATAACAGCGATAGTTTTGAAGTGCTGATGTGATCGATTGCAGCCATTGTCTTGGTCCTTGGTGTATTTCGGTGCGTTGCCTAAGTGGCGTTGCTTGAGGCCAAAATAGGAATTTGCTGCAGACGCACAATCCCCAACTTGGACATTTCTGCTATGCAGCATTTGCATGGGTCGGGGGTTGAAATCTTCCATTGCCTGTTTCTTTGTCTCTTCGGGCTGACGATGCCTGAACCTTAGGCGCAAAATATCTGGGCTTCGGTGTTGGACCGGCAGAGCATCTGGGGTTTTGGTTGGCTGCGCCGCTGCCTATATATGGCAGAGCAAGGATCAGGAGGCCGAAATGGCAGTGACGCAGATAGAGATATATAAGGCATTGGAGCGGCTGGAGTTGCCAGACGGGGGCAATTTGGTGTCGCGCGACATGCTGCGGGCGTTGCGGATAGAGGCGGGCAAGGTTAGTTTTGTAATCGAAGCCCCCAGCCCGGAAATTGCCAAGCTGATGGAGCCATTGCGCCGCGCCGCCGAGGATGTGGTACAGCGCTTGGAGGGGGTGCAGGCGGTTTCGGTTGCCTTGACGGCACATGGGTCGGCCGCGGCGGCGCCAAGCCTTAAGTTCGGCGGCCACGCCAAGCCGCAGGCCGGGCCGATGAAGCCCTCTGGCGTGCAGCGCATTCTGGCGGTGGGCTCTGGCAAGGGAGGCGTGGGGAAATCAACTGTTGCCTCAAACCTGGCTGTGGCGCTGGCCCGGCAGGGGCGCAAGGTGGGATTGCTGGATGCGGATATCTACGGCCCCAGCCTGCCGCGCATGATGGGGGCCAGCGGCCGCCCGGCCAGCCCGGATGGCAAGACCATTGAACCGCTGCAGGCCCATGGTGTCACCTTGATGTCGATCGGCTTCATGCTGGAGGAGGGCAAGGCGGTGATCTGGCGCGGCCCCATGCTGATGGGCGCGTTGCAGCAGATGCTGGGGCAGGTCAATTGGGGGCAGTTGGATGTGCTGATCGTTGATTTGCCGCCGGGGACCGGGGATGTGCAGCTGACGCTCTGCACCAAGACCGAGCTGACCGGCGCCATTGTGGTGTCGACGCCGCAGGACGTGGCGTTGCTGGATGCGCGCAAGGCGCTGGATATGTTCAAGACCCTGAAGACGCCGGTGCTGGGCCTGATCGAGAACATGTCGTTGTTTACCTGCCCGGATTGCGGCAGTGAGCATCATATCTTTGGCCATGGCGGCGTCACCGCCGAAGCCGAGGCGCTGGGTTTGCCGATGCTGGGGGTCTTGCCGATTGATCTTGAGACCCGCCTCTGCGGTGACAGTGGCACGCCGGTGGCGGCGGGCGACGGGGTGATGGCGCAGGCCTATGCGCGCATCGCCGAGGGGCTGGTCCGGGGGGGCATGGCCTGACGGAGCTCCCACTCAGCTGATTTGTAACTTTCGACCGGGCCCACCTGTTCAGGTGGGCCTTTGTATGTCCGGAGGGCGGAGGTGGGTTGGGATCGGCGGGCCTTGGCGTATTCTTTGGGACATCATGGGGTGGCTGGGAAATTATGGGCGCTTTGGGAAATCATGGGCGTAGAACCGATCGTTTGGGGTGAAATTCCAGAATTCCCTCGAATCAAAATTGATTCGAGGCTGCGAAACTCAATACGCCTGTGGATTGCTTGGGGATAACTCTGGAACATTAAGTGAACGTGAATTGAAAAGCGGATTCGGGTGAGGTTTTTTGGGAAATTGAGGGAATTATTTTCACGATTGCTTAAGCACCGTATGTTGTGTGTTCTTTGTCAAGATTATCTACCCATGGCGTAGTGTGATCAATTAGTAGACAGTAAATTTAATTAAATTTAGGCCTTGTTAGGGAATTTGAGGCGGGCGTTCGGAAAAAACCGTTGCCAGACCATGAAGTCCCATAGTATCCCGGTATACATCGAATGAGACGAAGAGCACGGGGCACTACAAAGACCCCAAACACAAAAAACTAAGAGCAGGTATCATACAGGCCTTCGCTTTCATCAGATACTGAGAGATCCGGCGCGCGAGCGAGCAGACATCCCCCCAGGTGGCGCGCGCAGTCGGACACTCCCGCACAGCGGGACAAAGATGGCGAGTTGATCCGTGGCAGCTGATCAACTCGCCATTTTGCTTACTGGGGCACAAAATAAAACGCGAGGGACGTAGCAGAAGGGACGTTAGCTTGGGCCGCAGGTTCAGAGGCGAAAGCCAACACAAGGTCGATACAAAGGGCAGGGTGTCTATCCCGGCCTCGTTTCGGCGTGTGCTTGAATCTGGTGATACCAACTGGCAATCCGGCAGCAATCCCGAGCTGGTCATCGTTTACGGCGATGACGATCGTAATTTTCTGGAATGTTATACCATGGAGGCGATCGACGAAGTCGATGCCAAGATCGATGCATTGCCGCGCGGCTCGGATCCGCGAAAAGCCTTGCAGCGGTTGTTCCACGGGCGGTCCTTTCCGACCACCGTCGATGAGACCGGTCGTCTGGTGCTGCCGGCCAAGCTGCGCAACAAGATCGGCCTCAAAGGTGAGGCGTTCTTTATTGCTGCGGGGGATACCTTTCAGATCTGGAAGCCGGAAACCTATGAGCAGGAAGAATCTGCCCAAACCGATAAATGGTTGGAAGAATTGCCCAAGGGCTATGATATAATGCAGTTCCTTGATGGAACTGGAGAGGCTGAGTGATGACGACCGACCAGAATGGCGATTCTGCCCCCCATATTCCCGTTTTGCTGCGCCCCCTGTTGGCGGCCGTCGCGCCGGTTTCAGGCCGCTGGCTGGATGGCACATTTGGGGCTGGCGGTTATACCCGTGGATTGCTTGAGGCCGGGGCCTCGCAGGTCATTGGCGTCGATCGTGACCCCTTGGCGTTCGAGCTGGCGCAAAGCTGGGCTGGCGACTATGGCGACCGGCTGGTGATGCAGCAGGGCGTGTTTTCGCGCATGGATGAATATGCCAGCGATTTGGATGGCGTTGTGTTGGACTTAGGCGTGTCGTCAATGCAGCTGGATCTGGCCGAGCGCGGGTTCTCGTTCATGAGGGACGGGCCGCTGGATATGCGGATGTCGCAGGAGGGGCCCTCGGCGGCGGATCTTGTGGCTGAGCTGTCCGAGGTTCAACTGGCGGATATCCTGTTTCATTTTGGCGAAGAGCGCGCCAGTCGCCGCATTGCCAAGGCCATCGTCAGGGCCCGCGCGCTGGAGCCGATCACCACCACCTTGCAATTGACCAAAATCGTCGAAAGCTGCCTGCCGCGCTCCAAGCCAGGCAGATCACATCCGGCCACCCGCAGTTTTCAGGGGCTGCGCATTGCAGTGAATGCCGAGTACGAAGAGCTGTTCCAGGGGTTGCTGGCGGCTGAACGGGCGCTCAAGCCCGGCGGGCTACTGGCCGTTGTCACCTTTCATTCCATCGAAGACCGTATGGTCAAACGGTTCTTTCAGCACCGAGCCGGCAAAACCGGGCGCGCCAATCGATATGCGCCAGAGATTGAGGAAATCCCGACCCAGTTCTCACTGATCACCGGCAAGGCTGTTGGCCCGGATGATCAGGAACTGGAGCAAAACCCAAGGTCGCGGTCGGCTCGGTTGCGGGTTGGGCGACGCAGCGAGGCCCCGGCGACGCCGATTGAGGCCCGTGATATCGGCATGCCGCAACTGAAAGAGCCGCGTCGATGAAAGCACTGGCTTATGTCTTGTCGGCGCTGGCAGTGTTTGGTCTGGCATTTTGGGCCTATCGCGAAAACTATTCGACGCAACAGGTGTTAAAGGAAACCCGAACCCTGCAACGGCAGATTGGCTCAGCCCAAGTGCGACTTGGGGTTTTGCGGGCCGAGTGGGCCTATCTGAACCGCCCTGACCGTTTGCGTGAACTGGCCGAGCTGAACTTTAACAGCCTCGGCCTTTTGCCTCTTCGCCCCAACCAGTTTGGCCGGGTGGACGAGGTTGCCTATCCACAGGAGCCACTGCTGCCCATCACCAATGGTGTCGATGTGTCGACCATGGCAGCTGGCGGGGCGAACCGATGATCCGTATTCCGCTTCGCCCCCTGGCCCGCATCCTGACCGCCCGCGCAAAAGGCGAAAATCCGGACGCTATTGAAAAAGAGAACCTGCGCCAGCGCCATTTTGAAATTCAGGGCCAGTCTCAGCAGCGTTCTGAGGGTCGACTGCTGGTGCTGGGGGTGTTTTTCCTCTGCGCCTATGCGGTGATCGGGCTTCGCATGGGGATGATGGCGACCTCAGAGCCGACCGAGCCGACAACCAGCGCATCCGGCAGTGCCATTGCCGCGCAGCGCGCCGATATTGTCGACCGCGAAGGCCGCATTCTTGCCACCAATTTTGAGACCCATTCGCTCTATGCCCATCCGCAGAAACTGATCGATGCGGCGGCCTCGGCTGCGGCGCTGGTCGGGATCTTCCCGGATCTGGATTCCGAACGGTTGCTGAAGAGTTTGACCGGCAAGCGCAAGTTTGTCTGGATCAAGAAAAAGATCAGCCCCGAGCAAAAACAGGCGGTGTTTGACATCGGTGATCCCGGTCTGCTGTTTGGTCCGCGTGAAATGCGGCTGTATCCCAATGGCCGTCTGGCCGCCCATGTTCTGGGCGGCGCTGGGTTTGGCAAGGAAGACGTGGATGCCGCCGAGGTGATCGGGGTTGCCGGGGTTGAGCGTCAGTTCGACAGCTACCTGCGCGATCCGGCCAACGGCGCCGAGCCGCTGCAACTGTCGCTGGACCTGACCATTCAGGCCGCCGCCGAGCGGGTGCTGTCGGGCGGTATGCGGCTGATGAATGCCAAAGGCGCCACCTCGATCCTGATGGATGTGCACACCGGCGAGGTGATCTCGGTGGTGTCGCTGCCCGATTTCGACCCCAACCAGCGGCCCCGGCCTCCGGTCGCCGGGGATCCTTCGGACAGCCCGCTGTTCAACCGGGCGGTGCAGGGCGTGTATGAACTGGGCTCCACTTTCAAGATCTTTGCCGCAGTGCAGGCGATGGATCTGGGGTTGGTCACGGCCGACAGTATGGTTGATATCCGGGGGCCGCTGCGCTGGGGTCGCTTCTCGATCCGGGATTTTCACAACTACGGCAATAGCCTGTCGGTTGAGCGGATCATCGTGAAGTCGTCGAACATTGGCACCGCGCGGCTGGCCCAACAGATCGGCGCCGAGCGTCAGCGCGATTTCCTGTCGCGTCTGGGCATGCTGGAGCCAACCCCGTTTGAGATCTCCGAGGCCGCTGCCGGCCGGCCTTTGTTGCCGCCAAACTGGTCCGAATTGTCGGCGATGACCATCTCGTATGGTCACGGCTTGTCGACCAGTCCGATGCATCTGGCGGCGGGCTATGCCGCCATTGCCAATGGTGGCAACTATGTCAGCCCGACCATCCTGAAACAGACCGGGCCGCAACTGGGCCCCCGGGTGATGTCCGCCGAGGCGGCTGCAGCGGCGCGCAATATGCTGCGCCTGGTGGTGACCGAGGGCACCGCCAGCTTTGGCGAGGTGCCCGGCTATCAGGTGGGTGGCAAGACCGGTACGGCGGATAAGCCAAAACCAACCGGCGGCTATTACGATGAAAAGGTGATCGCCACATTTGCCTCGATGTTCCCGGCGCATGACCCGAAATATGTGCTGGTGGTGACGCTGGATGAGCCCTCGATCATTGCCTACGGCGAAGAGCGTCGGACGGCGGGCTGGACGGCTGTTCCGGTGGCTGCCGAAATGATCGGTCGGATCGCACCTTTGCTGGGGCTGCGTCCACAAGTTGAACCTGCCACGGTGACTGGTATAGTCCTCACCTCAAACTGACAGCCGGGGTCGCTATGAGCAATACATCCGAGAATACCCTAGGCCAGCTGGGCCTGACGGCGCGCGGCGGAGCAAATCCGGTGATCAACGGGGTGACCGTCGACAGTCGTGCGGTGCGCGATGGGTTTCTGTTTGCAGCCCTCCCCGGCTCTGTGGTGCATGGCGCCAGCTTCATTGCGGCGGCGTTGGATCTGGGGGCTGCGGCCATTCTGACCGATGCTGAGGGTGCCAGGCTGGCAGCGGCGGATTTGGCCAATGCTCAGGTCGCCTTGGTGGTGGTCGAAGATCCACGTCAGGCACTGGCCTATGCCGCCGCCCTGTGGTTCGGCGCCCAGCCGCAGACGGCGGTGGCCATCACCGGCACCAATGGCAAGACATCTGTGGCAAGCTTTGTCCGCCAGATCTGGGAACTCTTGGGTCATGCGGCTGTCAACCTTGGCACCACTGGCGTCGAAGGCGCCTGGAGCTATCCGCTGACCCATACCACCCCGGACCCGATCACCCTGCACAGGGCGCTGGCGAAAGCCGTTGAAAACGGCGTCACCCATGTGGCGATGGAGGCCTCCAGCCACGGCTTGGATCAACGCCGCCTGGACGGCGTGCGTCTGGCGGCTGCGGGCTTTACCAATTTCAGCCAGGATCACCTGGATTATCACCACACGTTTGAGGCCTATTTTGCCGCCAAGGCGGGACTGTTCCGCCGGGTGCTGCCGGATGAGGGCGTTGCGGTGATCAACATCGACGATAAACGCGGCGCGGAAATGCGCGCTCTGGCCGCGGCCCGCGGCCAAGAGGTCATCACCGTGGGCCGTGGAATGGGTGATCTGTGCCTGATGAACCAACGCTTTGATGCCTCCGGGCAGGACATGCGGTTCAGCTGGCATAACAAGCCGTTTCAGACCCGGTTGAACCTGATCGGTGGCTTTCAGGCGGAAAACATCCTGTTGGCCTGTGGTCTGGTGATCGCATCGGGCGAGGCGCCCGAGAGGGTGTTTGAAACCCTGCCGCATCTGACAACAGTGCGCGGAAGGATGCAATTGGCGGCAACACGCCGCAATGGCGCCGCAGTGTTTGTCGATTTTGCCCATACCCCCGCCGCCATTGCCACCGCGCTAAAGGCGCTGCGGCCGCATGTTCTGGGCCGATTGGTTGCCATTGTCGGCGCTGGCGGTGATCGCGATGCCAGCAAACGCCCCCTGATGGGGCAGGCGGCGGTGGAAAATGCCGATCTGGTGATCATCACCGACGACAACCCGCGCAGCGAAGACCCCGCCGCGATCCGCGCTGCCGTCAAGGGTGGCGCCCCGGATGCCCGCGTGGTTGGCGATCGTGCCGAGGCCATCCTGCGCGGCGTTGATGCGCTGGAGCCGGGAGATGCGCTGATGATCTGTGGCAAGGGCCATGAGAGCGGTCAGATCGTCGGCGATGACATTCTGCCCTTTGACGATGTGGAGCAGGCCAGCATGGCAGTGGCGGCACTGGATGGGGGGCTGGCATGAGCCTGTGGACGATGCAAGAGGCGCTTGCCGCAACCGGTGGGCGGGCGCAGGGCAACTGGAGCCTGGACGGGATCTCTATTGATAGCCGCACCCTGGCACCCGGTGATCTGTTTGTGGCGCTGAAGGCGGCCCGTGATGGCCATGATTTTGTGGCGCAGGCTTTGGCCGCCGGGGCCGGGGCGGCGCTGGTGTCGCATATCCCCGAAGGGCTGGACGCGGAGGCGCCACTGTTGATTGTTGAGGATGTTTTGCAGGGGCTTGAGGCGCTGGGACAGGCCGCCCGCGCGCGCTGCGCTGCGCGCGTTGTCGCGGTGACCGGATCGGTGGGCAAGACCTCGACCAAGGAAATGCTGGCGCGGATGCTGTCGGATCAGGGCCGCACCCATGCGGCGGTGGCCAGTTACAACAATCACTGGGGAGTGCCGCTGACCCTGGCGCGGATGCCCCGCGACAGTGAATACGCAGTGATTGAGATCGGCATGAACCACCCCGGTGAGATCGCTCCGCTGGCGCTGCAGGCCCGCCCACATGTGGCGATGATCACCAATGTGGCCGCCGTGCACCTTGAGGCCTTTGACGACGTGGCCAGCATCGCCCGTGAAAAATCTGCAGTGCTGCACGGGCTGGAACCCGGTGGCGTTGCAGTGCTGAACAGCGATACCGCCGAGGTGGATGTTCTAGGCGATGCGGCAAGAGATCTGGGCGTGAGACCCCTGTGGTTTGGGCGCAATGCCAGTGACTACAGGCTGCTCTCGACGGTTGTTCAGGGCGAAGAAACGCTGGCCCATGCCACTGCTATGGGTCGCGAAATAGAGATGCATATTCAATCGCTTGGGGCGCATTTTGCGATGAATGCTCTGGGGGCTCTGGCCTGCCTGTCGGCGCTGGGTGCGGATTTGGACAGGGGTCTGCGCAGTCTGGCGCTGTGGTCTCCGGTCAAGGGGCGCGGTGCCCGCGAAGTGATCCATTTAGGCAGTGGCAAAATTCTGTTGCTGGATGACAGCTATAACGCCAATCCCACCTCGATGGCGGCGGCGCTTGAGGTCCTGGCGGCAACGCCGGGCAGGGGCCGCAAGATCGCCTATCTGGGTGACATGAAAGAGCTGGGACCAGAGGAAGTCGCGCTGCACATCGAGTTGGCACAGCATCCGGCGATCGGCTCGATCGACCAGATCCATTGTATCGGTCCGCTGATGCAGCACCTGCACGCCGCCTTGCCCGATGCCAAACGCGGTGCCTTCTATCAAACCAGTGCCGAGGCGCTGCCGGATCTGGCCAGGCAGATCCAAGGCGGCGATATCGTGCTGGCCAAGGGCTCTCTCAGCATTGCATTGGCCAAGATCGTTGACGGCATCCGTAATTTGGGCCATGGCGGCCCTTCTGACATTTCAAAATAGCGAACAGGACCCCCTTACATGCTCTATTGGCTTACCGAGCTATCGGACGGCGGCGATTTCTTTAACCTGTTCCGCTATATCACCTTCCGCGCCGGCGGCGCGTTTCTGACCGCATTGATCTTTGGCTTTGTCTTTGGCAAGCCGCTGATCAACGTGCTGCGCAAAAAGCAGGGCAAGGGCCAGCCGATCCGCGAGGACGGCCCCGAGGGGCATTTCGTCAAGGCCGGCACCCCAACCATGGGCGGGCTGTTGATCGTCGGAGCGCTGTTGTTTTCCACATTGCTCTGGGCGCGCTGGGATAACCCCTTTGTCTGGCTGGTGCTTTTCGTCACCGTCGCCTTTGCGATGATCGGGTTTGCCGATGATTATGCCAAGGTCTCCAAGCAAAACACCGATGGGGTGTCGGGCAAGCTGCGGCTGGCGCTGGGCATTGTCATTGCAACCATCGCCGCGCTCTGGGCCTCGGCCTATCACCCCGAGGCGCTGCAGAACCAACTGGCGCTGCCGGTGTTCAAGGACACCCTGATCAATCTGGGCTATTTCTACGTGCCGTTTTCCATCTGCGTGGTGGTGGGCACCGCCAATGCGGTGAATCTGACCGACGGGCTGGACGGGCTGGCGATCATGCCGGTGATGATTGCCGCCACCACTCTGGGCATCATTGCCTATGCGGTGGGGCGGGTGGATTTCACTGAATACCTCGACGTGCATTATGTGCCCGGCACCGGCGAGATCCTGATCTTTACCATGGCGCTGTTTGGCGGCGGTCTGGGCTTTCTGTGGTACAATGCCCCACCGGCGGCGGTGTTCATGGGTGACACCGGATCACTGGCTCTGGGCGGCGCATTGGGCGCCATCGCGCTGGTGATCAAGCACGAACTGGTGCTGGCGATTGTCGGTGGCTTGTTTGTGGTTGAGGCGCTGAGCGTGATTATTCAGGTGCTCTATTACAAACGCACCGGCAAGCGGGTGTTCCTGATGGCACCGATCCACCACCACTACGAGAAAAAGGGCTGGTCCGAGCCGACAATCGTGATCCGCTTCTGGATCATCTCGCTGATCCTGGCGATGATCGGCCTGGCGACCCTGAAGGTGCGCTAAGAAAACTAATCTGTTTAGCCCGGCCGACAGGCCGGGCCGCGCCCGACCCTCCCCACGGGAGGGCGCTTACGCACCCACCCAGGGTCAGGCGTTGCCCTAAGTGGTATCCCCGAGCTTTCAACTTTCCCGCGATCTGATAGAATGATGCGCAATTGAGTTAAATAAGCGTTTGGAAGAGACTTGTTTGAAGCTGCTTTACTGTTCCTGAAAACCTATGGCGTTGAATTGGGTAGCGTTGCCGCTCTGGTCGCCATCGCCACCTTCGCATTTAAGCCGGTCCTTTCTCTGATATCAGGCAAAAAGGAACCAGACACACTCACGGTCGTTAAGGAAACAATAAAGGCTCTCTCCGCAGAGCAATCAAAAGACGGCCCAAAGCTGACTGTGCCAGAACTCATCCGTATCCGGCGTGAAATGAAAGCCGACCTTGAGGCCGAACTGGCCACAGCAGATCAACCCGAAAAAGAGCAACTCCGCGCGCGGATTGCGGAACTGGAAAAGCAGATCGCCGATCCGGAGTCGGCACTGGCCGAGGCGCAAAGGCGGATTGCGGATCTAGAGGCTCGGCTGGAGCGATCAGGCAATAACATCGGCGGTGATCGTCTTGCCAAGGCGCGCGCGGCGCTGGAGCGCGGTGATTTCTCCATCGCGGACGAGGTTTTTGCCGAGATCGAGGACCGCCGCGAGTTGGAAGCCAAAGAAGCCGCCCGCGCCGCCTATGGCCGGGGAGAGATCGCCGAGGAGCAAGTGCGCTGGCTCGATGCTGCTGAACACTACAGCCGCGCCGCGCGGTTGGATCCGAGTTATGAGACGTTGCTCAAAGCAGGGGAGTTTTTCTGGCGCGCCGGGCGGCATACGGAGGCTATCTGGCAGGAGGAACAACTGGTCAAAATAGCTAAGGCAGAATTTGGCGCCAAAGATGCGAAATCCGCAATTGCACTGAACAATTTGGCCATGAGTTATAATGAGTTGGGGCGGTACGGCGAGGCTGAACCGCTGTGTCGCCAGGCGCTGGAGATTGACCGCAAGGTGCTGGGCACGGAGCATCCCGACTATGCCATCCACCTGAGCAATCTTGCCGGATTGCTGAAGACCACGGGCCGGATTGATGAGGCCGAACCGATGTTCCGCGAGGCGCTGGCGATTACCCGCAAGACACCGGGCATGGATCATCCTGATTATGCCATCCGCTTGAACAACCTCGCCGTACTGCTGGA
>JABSSD010000111.1 GCA_013214575.1 Paracoccaceae bacterium
ACGCGGCCATTTTCAGTTTCATGGCAGGAGTGATCCCGCCGATGCCCATGTTGGGTCGGTCGTTGTTGTATGTCCATAGCCATTCAGTGGCCTGTTCCTGAGCCTCCTCTATCGTTTCAAAGATGTTCTGCCCCAGCCATGTTTGCCAGTAATGATCGTCAGGCCCTCTTTGGAGACGGTGCCCAAATAGGCCTTGAGCCGGTCGGTAAGCGGAATCCGCATGGACTTGTCAGTTTTGCCCTGAGTGAAGTCATAGGCGCCGTCTTTTATGTGATCCCAACGGATAGCCACCACGTCGCCAATCCGCTGTCCTGTGCCGATGCACAACTCGTAGACCAGCCGTGCGCGGGGCGACGCCACCGCCTCGAACTCTTGCCGCACATCATCAGGCCAAGGCTCCCAGCCCTCACTTTTCTGTTTGAAAAGTGGAATCCCCTTGGCCGGGTTTCCATGTTCTTTTTTGAGAAAGCCGATCAAGCGGGCGTGGTTCATCAGGATCACCATGACTTGAACCAGATAGTTCGCCTGCCGCCAGTGGTCAGCATTCGCACGGTGCAGCTCATAGATATGTTGCGTTTCGACCTTCTGGGGGTCTTTTTTGCCCCAAATTTTGCGGATGTGTTCAATGTATTTCCGGTAGTCAGATTTGGTGCGCGGCTTGAGCTTTTTGTACGCGTCACTCTCAAAGTAGCTCAGCGCCAGCGCTTCAAAGTTGCGCTTGGACGATATTGGCTCGCGGCCTTTCAACAGTCGGTTGTAATGGTCCCAGAATTCGACAGTGCCAAATTCCTCTTTTATCATCACGGACTGCCCACGCGACCGGCGGATAAACCGGACATAGCCCCGATCAGCGTAGACGTACTTGGGAAAGCCTTTTTTGGTCATTTACCCATCCTCAAATCACTCGCCAGAAAATCGTCACCACCCTCTAGGGTCGTCATACCTGCATCGACAGTCACGCTGCCGTCAGGCTTGATTTCGAATTTCGCCCGGACCCAACCAGCTTCGCGCGCCTCCCGAAGGAGAGCGATCACGGTATTTCTGGCCATAGTCTGAGGGCTAGAGTTAGCCATTTTTACTGCCCACCTGCTGGTCCGACACGGTCATATTGAGGGGAGAAAAACACGTTCATCGCCCGACAGGCCGCGACTATCCCCATCGGACTTGCCATGGATGGTATTCATTTCGGCAAAATTCTTGCCGCGTGACTCTTTTAGGTCTCGCAGGTTATTAGGAAGCATCTTAGTTCCTTTCATCAGGAGTTGAGGTGGAAGGCCAGCGCGGTTAGGTCGCCAAACTCATTCCCGCGCTGGCCGGTTGGAGACGTCGCTGAGATCACTCCACCACACGGTGGAGCTCTAATCTCAACAGCCACTTTGGTTGTGTTATTTGATCAGACTCAAGTCTGGCTCATCTGGAAACGTCTCCCAAAAATGCTCCTCAATCTGAAAATTAAAGTCATCGAACTTGTCAAATAAATTGGCCGAAAACGAAAATGTTCGCTTGTGATCACCATTCCAATGACCGGGCAAACCTTCGTTCTTGAATGCTTCGACAATGTGTCCGTTTTCGTAAACTAAGATTTCTGGCCATGTCAGATTTATCTCATAAGTAAGCTTGCGCTCACGCTTGCGGTGATTTTCGAATTCTGGTTTCAGCTTTCCATGCGGGGCAATCACCATCAGCAACGTATAAAGCATGCGTTCAAAAGTTGTTTCTCTTAATTTCTCTGGTGCCGTTTCAGGAACGCCATCCCCTGTCAGGCTAAGGTATTCCTCAACAAAACGTGCCGTATCTGCTAACTTTGGCCGTGCCCCCACTGCAACTAAGAGCTTTATGACATCACCAACACGCGCGTCAGCGATTGCCCTCCCCTTGCTCTTGGGAAGAAACCCGGCATCAATCAGCCTTCTGCTATACTGCGCAACTGTCGAGTAGTCTTCATTCAACGCCCCTGAGACCACCTCGTTCAGTTCGGATATTGACGCCATAATTTCACCATCCATTTTTGCCTTGTTTGGTTTTATGTTTTTTAAAACAAAAAGTCAAACTGAATATCCAATGAAACACCAGGCACTCGGGCGATGTAAGCAGACGCTCATGGCGGCAAGCACGTCCGTTCGCAGTCCGTAAGAGAGTGCTGTATCACTTCGACCGATTGTTACGGCCGCCAAACGCAGCAACCGTCGCTCCCACGTCATGGTTGCGCCCCTTCACCTAGGACACGCGTCAAAGGTCTTCTGCGCGGGCTTTCGGTTTTGGTGACCCACTTGCGCGAAGGCCCACTGCGGTCGTTCGTGCTAAGCACGTCTAACGGCAGCAGTCAGCCCTTCTAGTCGAAATGTGCCTGGTGCGGCATTCGGGCCGGTTCCCTCCCCCATCACCGTCACGAACGGCCCGTTGTCGACCTCCATCACCTTATCAAACACAGGACCTCAGCTTTCTCATTGCAGACGTTCGTGGATTACACGAACCCTAAATGGCAAAGGAGTACATGCCGAAGATGTCGTGCCGGAACTCTTTGCCGAAAGCCCTAATTTTGAAGGACAGATTTTGGTGATCGACGGCTTAGATGAGGACCTTTCCGAAGAACTCCCAAGGCTTTCTTAAGTATCCTTCGAACAGTCAAATCTCTCGAGTGTTCCGGCTCGGTTATTAGCTGTCGCGCCTATGAATGGCGCACCGCAACTTTTGAGAGCCATATTCGGCGGGCTTTTGGCTCACCACAGAATAATGGCCCATATCGTCGACTTGATTGAGGAAGAGGTCGTCGAGAAACCTCCTAGTTTCGGCTACCCGGATGATCCTAGACAGTTCACTTTTCAAGCAAGGGAAAACAAAGCAACTGAACTTCTGGGGCAATCATGTGCGCCAGAAGTTCAAATATATCGAACCGCTCGAATCCGAGCGACCCGAATTTTTTAAACCGGTCTGATCAAATCCTGATCAACCTCCAACGGCAAATCCTTGGAGGCCTTTGCCGTCAGTCCCCGAATAGCGCCTTGAACAGCTCGATACTCTGACGGAACCCAGCTTCGAAATCTCCGTCGCCCGGGTGATAGACGCTTTCGAACGAGATCACTCCGTCGTAGCCATCCGCCCTCATCGCAGTCGCCATGGGCTGGAACTGATTTGCCAGCTGGCCCTTGCCCATTTCACGTACCTCAAGCAAAGCCCGGGGTGTGTCGACCTGCACATCCTTGATGTGGACATGACCAAGGTACCCACCCTGCAGCTCTTCATAGCCATCCGGGTAAGCGGTCTCATGGCACCAGCAATTGTTGGCCGGATCCCAAAGAACTCTCAGAGTATCCTTGGCGTCCAGATCATGAATCAGTCTGCGCGCGGTGTAGTTGGAATTAACCATGGTGCCATTGCCAGTCTCAATCACCAGTGTCAGCCCTTCGGCCCGTGCCAGCTCAACCGCGGGTGCGATCAACGGCGGCAGCGTATCCCATGCCCCTTCGGCCACATTCCACTGTTCCGCACCATTGCGCCCCCACAGGATCTGTTCCTTTTTCGAACTCATGATCCGGACCAACGGCGATCCCAACTGGTGCGCCATATCAATCACCCGTTTCAGAGCATCCATATGTTGCACATGCAGATCATCGCCGGGCCGGTTGGCCGTGGTCATCCCGGCAAAGATATGCCGCGACAGACAGGACACCGGCTTTCCGTGGCGGTCCAGAAGGGTCTTAATCTCGGCAATTTCCTGCCTTGTGTGATCTCCCACCTCGGTGTCGCCAACAAACTGCAGCTCGGCATATTCCAGCCCGAACTCATCCATAACCGTCAAGGCATGCGCCAAATCGCGACTGATGCCGTCGCAAATAACTCCTAGTTTCATATCATCACCCTCCAATCAGCGGTGCAGCTCGGCGCCGACAATTTCCTCAATGACTCGGGTCACCACCCAGTTGTCACCATTCGGGTATTTAGCTTTCCCGGCATGGAACAGTTGCATCGCGGTTGACGCCGTATGCATCGGAACCCCCAGTTGCTGCGCCAAATCCAAAGAGATCGTCAGATCCTTGTGCATTGTGGCGATATGGCTACCGGTGCCTTCGAACTTGCGGTCAATGATGTTCTCCAGAGCCGAATTGGTGACACCGCACGCCGCGCTTGAGGTCGAAAAGACTTTGTGCAGCACTTCTCCGCTGACGCCAGCCTTTGCGGCCAGAACCGAGGCTTCAAACGTAGCCGAGAAGATCGAGCCGATCAGCGTTTGCAAACAGGACTTCACCACCTGCCCATCCCCCGGCTTGTCACCAACACGGTGGATATTGACTGACACCGCTTCCATCACAGGTGCGAATTCATCCAGCACGGCATCCGGAGCTGCGGCCATCATGGTCAGTGTGCCGCCCTGCGCACCTGAAAATCCACCCGATACAGGGCTATCGATCAAGTGCACGCCGCTATCGGCCATGGCTTTGCCAATCTCAACCACCTCGGCCGGTTTGATAGTCGCAGACATGATCACCGCGGATCCACGGGCCATATGCGCAACCAACCCACCCTCACCCAAGATCACCGTTTTGGCCTGATCACCATTCATCACCATGACAAAAACAGCATCCGCGGCCTTGCCAACCTCAGCCACCGTCGCCGCTGCTGCACCACCCATTTCGGTGAACGCCGCCATTCGATCCGAAGACAGGTCCAGCCCTGTCGTCACAATGCCATTCTTGATCAGGTTCTTGGCCAGCCCGCTGCCCATATCGCCCAATCCGATTACACCTGCAGTTTTCATGTTTCCATCCTACATTCTCCGGCCACGCCGGATGATTGACTATAAGGCCCTGACGAGCCGTTTTGTGGGGATTTCAGCACTTAGCAGCGCCGGGCGGGTCCAGAAGACACCCCTATGCCCGAACAGTCTTTGTCAGTTAACTGGATTTGAGGTCCCGAAAATCAACAAAGCGCAGACGTGGTGAAAGAACTCTAGTACGTCAATTACAACTAGGAAAGTAGGCATTTGAAAGAAAATGCGCAGCCCCATTTCGGACTAAGCATGTCCTGGTCTGAACAGCGTGAGGCCAACCGGCCTCACGCTGTATTTCTGCTCTTCGACCTGTTCAAGAAACGCATGCATCCGTCCCAGCGCGCGGCGAGTGTTTTCTTCACTATAGGCATAGCTGATGCGAATTTAGCCCTCTCAAAATATGCCAAAGTCTGACCCGCCAATGGTTGCCACGCCGACCTGCTCCGACAGTTCCGAGGCCAGTGGTTTTGCCTTCCATCCGGTATCGCTTAATCAGAATCTAAGGAATGCTGCACTGCGCACGAAAGTCAGTTTTGGGAAAATCGTCAGTTCAAATTTTACTGGTAGATAATGCCCAGTTTGGGCCCGTCGTTCGGCTTTGTTGCACAAATCGGCCTGAGGTCGGGCTCCCCCTTACCCCTGACGGACTTATCCTACGGTAACAGTTTCAGGTATGCCAAGAGCTGTGAATTCGTTGAGAATTGCGGCGCGAATTTGGATCTCCGCAACCTGCC
>JABSSD010000112.1 GCA_013214575.1 Paracoccaceae bacterium
CAGGCCGGTCGTTTCGACTGCGCTGGTGACATGCCGTTGTCCTTGATGGCCGTTCGCGCCTTCCCAAAAACCTACACTGCCCGTTGCGTCCTGGCGCAATGCGCCGGGGCCATTAGCCCTGGAGAATTCCAAATGTTGGCCCAGGAAGCTGGGTTTCCAGATCTGCAACCTGACCCCGTCGCCATCTTGCCCGACATCACCCGAACCCCAAAACCGGAGCTCATGCATTGACCAATCAACCCTAAAGCCAGTTCGAGCCCACGCCAATCCCCGACGGTCGCGTTATGGCAAACGGCAACACCTACATGACCGATGCCAAGGGCAACAAGACGCTGTTGAGCTTTGACGGCTTGTTCAAGATCCAGGTGGCGGTTGCCGACCGGTTTGATTTTGGCCCGGAACTGCAAGTCGCCAAGGGCATTCTGGATGAGTGCATGAATGAATGGTCCGCCGATGGCCCGCCAGAGTTGCAAGCCATAATCACCAACGCCTTCAACACCGACAAAGAAGGTCAGATCAACCGCGCTGAAATCTTCAAACTGCTGCGTCTGGACATAGAGGACGAACGCTGGCAACGCGCCATGAGGGCCATTCGCGACGCCATCCGCGTGATTGGCCAGGCCACCTATGTGCGCTGCTACCAGCGCCCTGCCCCGGATGCGCGCTGGCAGCACATCACTATTGATCTGGCCAAAGCCTGATGACCCGCGCCCTGCAACAAGAGATCCACGTCGGCTGTCGCCAGCTTGGCCTGGACGGTGACGCGCGTCGTGCGCTGCAGCTTGTCGAGACCGGCAAGGCCTCGATGAAGGATATGGACGGTGCCGATCTTTTGAAGGTGATTAAACAGCTCAAAAAGGACGGCTTTAAGACCTCTTCAAAGGGCACCACCAAAAAGAACAAAGCCGCCACCCGCCCAGATCTGCGCCTGGTGCATGTACTCTGGGGCAAGCTCGGCGAAGCAGGCGAATTGCGAGATCCCAGCCGCGCCGGGCTGAACCGCTTTATTCAAGCCCGGTTCGGCAATGTCTGGGGCTCAGTCCCGGCTGACGTCGACATGTTGCGCCAATGGTCCCAGATCAATGCCGTCATTCAGGCGCTGAAAGCCTGGGATGACCGAGCTGACATCGACTTCGACTGGTCGGAGCATCGCGCATGAAGAATGGCGTCAAGCCATATCTACCCGGCGTCCAGGCGCTGATCGCTGACGAAATCAGCGTCGACCTTGCGGTGCGCCTGGCCAAACAGCGCGGCGGCCGCGAGGTCTAAATCGCCAAGGACCCTGCCCCAGGCTGCGCCCTGGCGGAAATCGTCGGGCAAGCCAATGCACAAAAGCTCTACAAGTTGCTGGGCAGCGGCAAGATGTTGGTGCCCGCCGGAAACATCAGCGGCCAAACCGGGCGTCGCCAGCGGATCGCCATGCTGCTGGATCAGGGCTTGAGCCATTCGTTCATTGCCGCAGAAGTTGACGTCCACATCCGGACTGTGGAGCGCATGTCCGCAGAACTGCGCTGCCCGAAAGATCAACGCCTGCCCGATCTTTTCCTCTAAATCCTGATCGACCCAACAGTGATGGCGCCAGATAATGTCCGCCGCCTGAAAGCTACCGCGAAACCAAACGCGGCCCGCATATCGCGCCGCACATACCTCCCCAAAATCTTCATCGGCGCGTGTCAGGCGTTGACCCGACACTTGACGGGGCGTTACGGGCCAACATGTGTCGGCATCAAGTGCCTATGCCAGCCCCCCCTCCGAGCCTTCTGACCTGCGGCGAAATGATCGATCTCGGAATGATCGTTCCTGAGATCATGGAAGAGCTGGAGGACAGCCTTGGCCCAGACGCCGTCTGGAAACTGATGGGTCTCTTTGGCGACACCGAAACCACCATCCCTCATCAACACAGGTTGGCGCGTTCGGTCAAAACTGAGCAACTTGGGGATCAGATCACCCGTTGGCTGTTCAAAACTTATGGTCCGGGGCGGATCCAAATTCCGCTTGGGCCACATTCAAGCAGAGCCCGGAAAATGGCCGCATTTCGGGCCGCGTTTCTCAAACGCCAACCCCATCGGAAAATCGCTCAATCCCTAGGCTGTCATGTTCGGACAGTTGAGCGCGCCAAGCGCGAACTGGTCACCGCAGGGTTTCTCTAGAAAAACTCGGGTTTAGGTCCTCTCCGGTCCAAGCTCTAACTGCGTCCAGGGAATGTTAAAATTACGGTCTAAAAACGCACCCAGCTATCGGACTTCTTCGTACTCTTTGCCCGTTTCCAATCCCCCAATGGCAACATCTCTGGTGGCTGTCTGACCCCTGCACAAGGCTGGAGGTTTGCTGGTCCAGCCACTTACAGTGTGCCTCTTGAGCAGGCTCTCCGTCCTTAGCGCCGATATGTGCAAGATGCAGCAATCGGACCACTTCACTCGCCTGTCGCTGACAAGAACGGTCCTGACCATACCTTCGACCCGCCCTCATGATCATGCAAGGCAGCCCGTCAAACCAGCCATTCGTATCCGGCGCAGCATTTATGGTAAGCGAATGCCAGCTTAGCGGACGAAACCGCTATCCAATGCGATCAGTCAAAGGACAGCTCCTGCCGCATCTGATCTCAGAAATATTGCAGACTTCACTTGGCAAATGAAAAAGTGGCGCCACAGTTTCAACCAGTTGGTTGCTAGATTATAGTGGACTAGGCTTTCGTTTTTGCAGCCATTGTTATTGGGCCAACCCACTGAAGGGGAAACGCTTTCACCATCCTGTGGGGCGCGACAGTCCATCTAGGCAGCGGTCTCGATCCAACACATACCAATCTGATAATGCCATCCGAATTATTCTTGGTGCTTCGAGCACATTCACCGGAAGTTAACCACCATGCGTGTACCCAATGCTACGTGGTGAAACTGCAAATCTATGAGGGACGCATGAAAGTCGTTATTCTTGCCGGTGGCTTGGGCACACGGATCAGTGAAGAATCACATTTCAGGCCGAAACCCATGATTGAGATCGGCAACAAGCCTATACTCTGGCATATCATGAAACTATTCAGCGCCCATGATCTGACGGATTTTGTAATCTGCTGTGGCTACAAAGGCTATATGATCAAGGAATATTTCACCAACTACATGCTCCACAACGCTGACATCAGCGTTGACATGCAAACGGGGCAGCTCGAAATTCTGCGAAAGAATTGCGAACCTTGGCGGGTGACCATGTTGGACACCGGTGAGATGACCCAAACAGGTGGGCGTCTGGCAATGGTCAAAGAGCATCTGAACGAAACCTTCTGTATGACCTATGGCGACGGCGTCGCAAATGTAGACATCAGCGCCTTGATTGATTTCCACCGTACCCAAGGCACAAAGGCCACTGTAACAGCTGTCCAACCCTCTGGCCGTTTTGGCAGTATCGAGATGGATGGCACGACGGCAACCCGGTTTGTGGAAAAGCCCGCGGGAGACAATAACTGGGTCAGCGGCGGCTTTTTTGTTTGTGAGCCCTCGGCTCTGGACTACATCGGTGGTCCGAACACCGTCTGGGAAAAAGAGCCGATTGAGCGACTGGCACAGGACCGCCAGCTTTCGGTTTACAAGCATGATGGATTTTGGGCTGCCATGGATACCCAGCGGGACAAGCGTCTCCTCGAAGACATGTGGCAATCCGGTGATGCACCATGGAAGGTCTGGTCTTGAGTGGATTTTGGTCCGGCAAGAATGTCCTTGTAACCGGGCATACCGGCTTCAAGGGAGCCTGGCTTAGCCTTATGCTGGCGGGGCAAGGGGCAAACCTTCGCGGGCTCTCTCTGGCGCCGGAACCGAATGGCCTGTTCCTTGCTGCAGATCTGGCGGATCTTATTCCGGGTGGCCTCGGTGATCTGCGTGATCGCAGCGCGATGGCACAGGTCATCGGGGATTTTCATCCAGACATCGTGTTCCATCTCGCGGCGCAGCCGCTGGTCCGGCAATCTTATGCAGATCCGGTTGAGACCTGGGGCACCAACTTAACCGGAACGCTTAACCTGCTTGAACTGCTGCGGGGCATCGGCGGCCCAATGACCGTTGTTGTTATCACCACGGACAAGGTCTATGCGCCCTCACATACTCCGATAGCATTTTGCGAAACCGATCCGCTGGGCGGCCATGATCCCTATAGCGCCAGCAAAGCGGCGGTGGAAATTCTGGTGAGCTCTCATCGCAAATCGTTTCTGGAGCAGCTTGGCATCAAAGTGGTTACCGCCCGGGCCGGCAATGTGATCGGTGGTGGCGATTGGGCCCAGAACCGCATCATCCCTGATATCTTGCGCGCTATTTCTGGCAGTGCACCCCTGCATCTGCGCTATCCCGATGCCGTACGGCCCTGGCAGCATGTGCTGGATCCGCTTGCTGGTTATATGCTCTTGGCGGAAAAATTGGACAGGGCGCACGATGCCTGCCTGCCGCCCGCAGTGAATTTTGGCCCGGATCCTGAGACAGATAAAAGCGTGGTCGAGTTGGTGGAAACAGCGCGCCTCGCCTATGGGGACGCGGATTTGACGGTGACGACTGACACCGCAAACAGCGGAACCTGGCCGGAAACAGACCGATTAAGCCTGTCTATAGAGCTTGCCGGGCAAACCCTTGGCTGGTCACCGCGTTGGGGATTTGAAGAAAGCGTTGCCCGCACCATGGAGTGGTATCACAGGGTCCAGATGGGTGAGGCAGCCAGGACTGTGACTTTGGATCAGATCGCGGCATTTGAGACGACGATATGAGGCTCACTCCGCTTGCTCTTGAAGGTGCCTATAGCTGCTCTCTAGATGCAGTGCAGGACGGACGTGGAAGTTTTGGCCGCCTGTTTTGCGCCGATAAATTTGCAGATACCGGTCTGGAGAGCAACTGGGTTCAGACCAATCTGTCACGGACATCTACCCGCGGAACTATTCGCGGCATGCACTTTCAGACGCCACCCTTTGTCGAAACAAAGCTCTTAGTCTGCCTGGCCGGGTGCATTTTCGATGTCCTTTTGGATCTGCGCAAAGCATCCGCGACATTTGGATTATGGATCTCAATCGAACTCGATGGCAGTCAGGGTGACGCGGTCTATATTCCAGCCGGGATCGCGCATGGATTTCAGACGCTCAGCGATGATGTCGTGCTCCACTACAGCCATTCCCGCCCCTATAGCCCGGCCCATCAGAGCGGTGTCATTTTTGCCGACCCTGCAGTTGGAATTGACTGGCCTCTGCCGGTAGAAAACCTATCCGAGCGGGACAGCAAACTGCCCTTCTTGCACGACCTTAAGGAGGTGTTGTGATGAACTGCCGACATTGTTCAACCGCACTGTCGATCAAGGTTCTCGACCTTGACCACGCGCCGCCATCCAACGCCTATCTCAGCACCGATCAGCTGTCTCAGCCCGAGACGCATTACCCGTTGCGGCTGTTCTTTTGTTCCGACTGCTATCTGGTGCAGACTGAAGATTTCCGCACCGCCGGTGATCTTTTTGATCCCGACTATGTGTATTTCTCGTCGACCTCGCGCAGCTGGGTCGAGCATGCCAAACGGTTCTCAAATAACGCGATGTCCCGCTTTGATCTGAGCAATTCAAGCTTTGTGGTCGAAATCGCTTCCAACGATGGCTATCTACTGCAAAATTTTGTGGCTGCAGATATTCCCTGCCTTGGGTTTGAACCCACCACAAGCACCGCAAATGTCGCCCGCGCCAAAGATGTGGACACGCGGCTTGAGTTTTTCTCTGAGACGCAGGCCAAGTCCCTGCGAGCAGAGCGCGCCGATCAGGGTGCGGATCTTATTGTCGGCAACAATGTCTACGCCCACGTACCCGATATCAATGATTTCACCCGCGGCATGGCACATCTTCTGGCGCCAGAGGGGGTGATTTCACTTGAGTTCCCTCACCTTCAGGAGCTGGTCAAACACGGTCAGTTCGACACTGTGTATCACGAGCATTTCTCTTACCTGTCGCTGACAACTGTGATGCGGATTTTCAAATCTGCCGGGTTGCGGGTGTTCGATGTGGACAGCCTGCCAACCCACGGCGGGAGCCTGCGGGTCTGGGGATGTCTTGCGGATGCCTCGCACCATCTGGAACCTTCGGTGGATGACGTTTCCAGCGAGGAACATCGGGCTGGCATCGATCAGGTTGATTTTTACACCAAGTTGCAGCAGCAGGCGAACCAGGCCGCTGATGCGTTGGTCGCGTTCTTGGTGCGCTGTCGCAGCAAGGGCGAAACGGTTGCAGCCTATGGCGCCGCAGCCAAGGGCACCACTCTGTTGAACTATGCCCGGATTGACCACCGTTTGCTGCGCTATGTGGCGGATGCAGCGCCGTTCAAACAAGGCAGATACCTGCCTGGGTGCCATATCCCGGTGGTGTCACCCAAGCAGTTGCAAGACGCACCACCAGACCACCTGCTGATCTTGCCTTGGAATCTAAGGGACGAAATTGCGGCCGATCTGGCTTGGATCTGCGCGGCTCACGACACAACATTGTGGACCGTCATGCCCCGGCCCGAGCAGGTATTGCCGCCTGGCCAGCCCTAATCTGATGACCTCGACGCCCCAGAAAATAAGACGGAATAAGCATGTCAGATATCAAACTCAGCATCTGTGTCCCAACCTTTAATCGGGCACAATACTTGACCACTCTGCTTGAGGCTCTTGAAAAAAACCTGGCGAGGCTCCCGTTTCGCTGCGAGGTAATTGTGTCTGACAATGCCTCGAGTGACGAAACCCATGGTGTGGTCACGGCGGCTGAAAGCCGACTGCCGGTGACATATATGCGGCAGTCCGAGAACATCGGCGCGCTTCGCAATATTCAAGGCGTGATGCGCGCAGCAAAAGGAACCTATGCGGTCTACCTGGCCGATGATGATCGTTTGCAGGTAGATGGGATCATCTCGGCCATTGCCCTTCTTGATGCAAATCCGAACGCATCTGCGCTATATGCTCCCTGGAAGATGCATGATCTGCATTTGGATCGCGAAGGATCACAGTTCTACCAACAGCCGGAAAACGTGACCATCCCACAGGGAAACTATGCACAACTATTGATGCATGTGCTTGATCACAAAATTTTTTCAGAGATTTCCATTGTCCGGAGCGAGATCCTGAAACGCTTGAACCCGATGGCGAATGATCTCGCATTCTGGGCCTTTACTGTGCCTTGCGAGTATCTGGGGGGCGGGGATGTCATCTATGCCGCAGATCCCTTTTACATTTCAATCACCCGTCATTTCAATGGCGACAACCGCGCGCAGCTTGGCGCAATGGAAGTCCAAAGCGCCTGGGACAAGTATCGTGGCGGATTAGAATACATGCTGGGGCTGGCACGCAAGCACGGCGGTCTGGATAGTGTTGCAAGTCCCGAACTTCAGATTCACGGCATCGTGCTGGAACGCATGCTGGTTGCTCTGCACCTACGTATCTCGCAAGGGAGCGACCCAGTCGAAACCTATGCGCTGGCGGCCCGTCTTCGTGGTTTGGGCCTGACCAAAGCCCTGCCGATCCCGATGGAACAGATCCGGCTTGCTGCGGCGATCAAATACATCTGCGTGACCCTGCCTGACATGTTGGGCGCCCAGGGCGTTGCCATAATGGGAAACTGCCCCGACGCTACATTTGGGGCCCTCAGCAACATTGCCAGCGTTCCGATCCGCATGGTGTCCAAAGCCGAAGAGATTACCCAGAGTGACATCGTATTCAATCTTGGCAGTAACGAGGTCCCGCTCCATGCGGCCGCGGTTGATCGCGCGCTGGTCGTCCTGACTGAGGCCGAACTGATGCAAAAATTCGCCTAAGAGAGAGACAAAAATGGCAATGCCACGCATCCTTCTCACTGGCTCGACAGGGTTTGTCGGGCGCGCCGTGACCGCCGAGTTTTTGGCTTCGGGTCATGTGATCCGCCATGTGATCCGTAGGGGCACCAAGGATCGTATCCATTCTCTGGGCCCTGAGGATGAGGTTGTTGAAACCGAGGATCTGTTTGCCCGGTCAGCATCCTGGTGGGCCGACACCGTGGCAGGGAGCGACATAATTCTGCATCTCGCCTGGTATGCTGAACCCGGCCAGTATCAGCTTTCTGAGAAGAACCTCGATTGCCTGGCTGGAACAGTCCGGTTGTCCCAGGGGGCTATGCAGGCTGGGGTGCCACGTCTTGTAGGTGTCGGCACCTGTCTGGAGTATGATCTTTCAGCGGGTCATGTGCGTCCGGACACGGCACTGGATCCACAATCACCTTATGCCGCGGCCAAGGCGGCCTGCGCCATTTCACTTGGCCAGATGCTACCGCAGGCCGGGATCAGTTTTCTCTGGGCGCGACTGTTCTATCTCTATGGCGCGGAAGAGGACGACAGACGTCTCACTGCTTATTTGCATCGACAGCTTGCCGCGGGCGCACAGGCTGATCTTTCGGAGGGTTCACAAATTCGGGATTTCATGGACGTAGGTGATGCAGCGCGGCTGCTGGTTGCGGATGCAGTGTCCGAACGCGTTGGTATCTCCAATATCGCCAGCGGCTCGGGCATCACCGTGCGGGCACTGGCCGAACGTATCGCCGATAAGTATGGCCGTCGCGACCTGTTGAATTTTGGCGCGCGGTCCGGAAGTTCTGATGATCCACCAGTGGTGATCGGACTGCGAGATATCGCAGGGTCCACATGACATTGCCCCGATCCATTCCAATTTGCCTAGGGGATTGGCCCGCATGACAGCCCGTCATTTGATATGAAACCGCCCTCCCTTTAACGCGAGACAAACCCATGACCCAATTTCAATCCGACATCCCTCTCCGCATCTCGCAGATGCATGCGAACACGGATCTGCAGGACTCTGCTTTGAGCTTTTTGCGCGCCTCGGCTGGCGCTGAGTATTCCTATAACTTTCACTGGATGGGGCGACCCATCATCCAGTATCCGCAGGACATTGTTGCGATGCAGGAACTTATCTGGGAGGTGAAACCCGATCTGATTATTGAAACCGGCATTGCCCATGGCGGCTCGCTGATATTTTCGGCCTCAATGCTGGCTATGCTCGACGTGAACGAGGCTATCGAAGCCGGAAAGACCCTTGATCCGTCACAGTCACGCCGCAAGGTGCTTGGGATCGACATAGACATCCGCGCGCACAACCGAGCTGCGATAGATGCCCATCCCATGAGGTCGCGAATCGAAATGATCGAAGGCTCCTCCATTGGCGATGAGATAATCCAGCAGGTGCAAACATTTGCGGCTGGCTATAAGAAAATCCTTGTCTGCCTGGACAGCAACCACACGCATGATCATGTGCTGGAGGAGTTGAAAGCCTATGCGCACCTGACCTCGGTCGGCAGTTATTGCGTGGTTTTTGATACCCTTATCGAGGACATGGAAGATGATGCATATCCAAACCGCCCCTGGGGCAAGGGGGACAACCCACATACTGCGGTGCAGGCATTCATCCAAGAGGATACGGGGTTTGAGATCGACAATTCAGTCCACCAGCGGCTTCTGATCACGGTTGCAAAGGACGGTTTCCTACGCCGGGTGCGCTGAAATTAGGGTCTGGTAGGGCCACCGAAGACCAATATTTTGGTGGGAAATAAACCATATATTGATCAAAACGTTCGAAAGTAATTGGCAGCCCATCGCCGCCAGAACCAGTCTTACACACCCTGTTGAAGAAATCGCCATGACCGTTTTGCACTTGCCCACAACTCCGAACAACCCGCTCCTCAACCCGCAGGCCTTCCAAAAAGTTGGGCCGATGGAGTTGCGGTTCAACAAAGATCTCTCATTTATGGAAAACCATAGGTTTGATGAGACCGCCACCTATTATGATTCCGATTATGAAAATAGCCAGGCGCATTCAGCGCAGTTCAAATCCCATATGCAAAAGGTGCTTGACCTGTTGGTGGGAACGTATTCGCAGGGCAGCAGGCTGGTCGAAGTTGGTTGCGGCAAAGGCGATTTTTTGGAACTGGCCGAGGCAACAAGTCACTTTGACTGCATCGGGTATGACGAAACCTATAGCGGCAGTAACCCCAAGATCGAAAAAAGATATCTTGTAGTAGGCGACAAGATTGAGTGCGATATCGTAGTTCTGCGCCATGTTCTGGAGCATATTCCGCAGCCTCAAAATTTCCTCAAGATGCTCAAAAGCATATTCGGGGAGGCTGATATCTACATTGAGGTTCCTAATCTCGACTGGATTCTAAAGAATAATACGTTCTTTGATATCACCTATGAGCACGTCAACTATTTCTCACAAAAGGCCCTGGCAGACCTGTTTGGTCAACGAGTGAAAAAATCTCAGCTCTGTTTTGATGACCAATATCAGTATGTGATCGCAGATCTTGGTTGTCTTGATGATACGTTTAACCGGAGTTATGCGTCAGATGCCTGGCAGATGGTCTCTATTGAAGAGATGTTTCCCCAGCTTGAATGCCAGATTGAGGAGCTTGACGGCCTCGTTGGTCCCAATGGCACCTGCTACTTCTGGGGGGCCGCGACAAAAGGCTGTATGTTCCTGTGGCATGCATATCGCCTGGGGCGGCTTGTAGATTGTGTTCCATACGCCATTGACATCAATCCCGGCAAACAAGGCAGATGGCTGCCGGGATCGCTGGTACCTATTGCAGGCCCGGACCTGTTTTTTCAAGACGCCAAACCCGGTGATGTTTTGGCGATATCAAATCCTGCATACAAGGATGAAATCCTTGCCCAGTTGCGGGATCACAAGCTCGATTTTATCTCGATCTACTGTCTGTGATCCACCTTACCCAGATCAGCGTCGCAAACCTCGAGCTTCATTTAATGCCCTTTTGATTGCGTCCTCAAAAGTAAAATATTAACCAAAAAACGGATAAAAAATAAGTGGAGACAATAGGGGCAAAATCGAGCGAGGCATCGTGTTTGACGCAGGGATAAAAACGCATTCTTTGGTCGTTTTAACGGCAAATCAAACCACAACATGGTTTAAAGGGAGGAGTTTTGCATGAGACTGAATGTTGAGCGTAAAATTCGCGAAGCCAAGTCGTTAGAGCGAAAAGGTGACGTGATTCAGGCGCTTCGTCTTTACGAGGATATAGCCCATCAATTTCCGGCAAACCCGCGGGCAAAGAAAGCGATTTTCCGCCTTGAAATTGGTATCAACGAGCCCTCCCAATCGGACATTCGGGATGTTTCCCAGGCCTATACCCAGGGTAAGCTAGACCTCACACTGGCAAGAACCGAACAGTTGCTAGATCAGTTTCCGCAGTCAGAGAAACTATGGACATTGCGGGGGGCGGCAGCCGTAGCCCTTGGCCATTTCAGCATTGCTGAATCTGCCTTCAGCCAGTCCGTGAAACTAAAACCAAAGCTGGCCAGCGCCTATGCCAATCTGGGTGCCGCCCTTGAAAGGCAAGACAAACACGTTGAAACAATTAGGCATTTTTCCGAGGCTATAGAGCTTTCGCCCAACCAGGCTGGATATTATCGCTCCCGCGGGAATGCACATCGACGCGTCGGCGATTTAAAGGCAGCGATTTTGGATCTAACAGTTTGCACAAAACTGAACCCTCGGAGTGCCGAAAACTTCAACAATCTGGGTCTGGCATTGCAAGAAACAGGCCAGTCTGAATACGCTACACAGGCTTATGAAACTGCCATCCGTCTAGATCCGAATAATCCAAATTTGTTGGTGAGTGCTGCCGAATCCAATTTGCAGAACCACGACACCGGCGCCGCGATCAGCCTTCTCAATTCTGCGTTGCTACTGGCCCCTGAATTTGTGACGGCCTTGGTCAGCCTCGGTACCGCTTATCTTGAAACAGGGGACATTGAGGGGGCGCTGGTGCATTTGGACCGCGCTGTTGCACTCGATCCCAGTAGCGTCGCGGCCCGCAACAATCTGGGCTCAGCACAACTGTCAGCACGGATGTATGATGCGGCCCATGAAAGCTGCAAGTCAGCGATTGCGCTGAAACCGGACCATGCGAGTGCCTACCAGAATCTTGCCAATGTCCAACAGCAGCTAGGCCAGCTCGACCTTGCTGTTGAGTCCTATGCGACAGCGGTCGGTCTGAACGGTAACCTGCACGCCGCGCAGGCGCAAAAGCTGCATTTTCAGGCCAAGATGTGTGATTGGCATGCCTTGGAGGAGTTTGAGGTCGTGGCCGGTGATCTTGGAATTAACGGTGAGGCTGTCCCGCCGTGGTCAATACTGGGGTACGAAGATAATCCCGCGCATCAAAGGCTCCGCTCGGGGCGCTTTGCGACCCAATGGCAGTGCAAGCGACCGGATTGGAACAGGACGGCGGACAGGCCCCGTATCCGTGTTGGTTATTTTTCAAGTGACCTAAGCGAACACGCGACACTATTCCTGTTGAACGGCGTTCTTGAACATCACAACAAGTCTGATTTTGAAATTTTCGTGTATGGCTTGAATGAGCCAAAACAAAGCCCGGAGTTTGACAGGCTTGTTCGCAATACAGAGCATTTTGTGGACGTCCATCGGGCATCGGATGACGACATTGTAGCGCTGGCACGGCGGGACGGGCTGGATATCGCCATAGACCTGAAGGGTTATACGCAAGGCGCGCGCTCAGGTCTTTTTTTCGCGGGTCTGGCGCCGATCCAGATCAACTACCTGGGCTATCCCGGCACAATGGCAACACCCTGCATGGACTATTTGATCGCGGACGAGACCGTGGTGCCGCCAGAACAGCGCAAACATTATTCGGAACATCTCATCTACCTTCCGGGCAGCTATCAGCCGAACGACGATCAAAGGACCATCGCACAGGCCCCGCTTTCAAGGGCGTCCTGCGGATTGCCCGAGGATGCTGTGGTGATGTGTTGCTTCAATAGCAGCTACAAAATTACCCCCCAGGAATTCGATATTTGGATGCGTGTGTTGTTGTCGGTTCCAGATACCGTACTTTGGCTGTTAGATTGTAATGCTTGGGCAAACGAAAACCTTAGGCAGGCAGCGCGGAAACGCGGTGTAGACGATAAACGGTTGATATTTGGTGAAAAACTCGTTCAGGAGACACATCTTGCACGCCATCGGCTTGCCGACATTTTTGTCGATACCTTCAATGTTAACGCACATACAACAGCAAGTGACGCGCTTTGGGCGGGCCTTCCTGTCGTCACCAAGGTCGGATCTCAGTTTGCTGCCCGTGTCGCTGCCAGCCTGTTGAACGCTGTGGGAATGCCGGATTTGGTTACGAAAAATACCCAGCAATACGAGGACCTGATCACAAGACTTGCGGGTGACAAGCCGGCCCTGGCAGCAGTCAAAACGCGCCTGAGTGCCAATTTGACGACGACACCTCTTTTTGACACCGCTGCCTACACCGCGCATCTCGAAGAGGGGTATCGACAGGTCTGGCAGCGTCGGCAGAAAGGCGGCGCACCGCAGGATATTCACGTCGGGAATAAAGGCACTAATGTCTGAGTGCAGTTTAAACCTCGCCCGATTCTTCGCGGGTATCTAAATCACAATACACCATCGGTTTGTGAGGAATTGAAAGCTCCACCTGTCGTTTACGTTGCCCCGCCACTTTTCGCGAGCTGTGTCCGTCGTCAAATAAGATTTATATACTAACGGCTTGAGTTGAGAGCAAGTTTTCTGGCTGGCGGGGTTGAACCAATTTTTCGCCTTATCGCCCCCCGTTTGAACAGATGTGTCGAGCCGCGTTCCCTCAGATTTTGCCCTTGTCGTCCTCATGTACGAACCGGAAGTGCGCGAATTTGAAGAATGGCTGCGAGGATGATCAAACTGTATTAGCTGTCATTCAATGCTATGCCGCTATTGGAAATAGAAGGGCTTTTGCAGTCACACTGCGGCGCAGAATATAACCGTTTCGAGGCCGACTGAATGTCGGCTTCTATTGCCGAGGCACTAGCGTCTCGCCCCCGCAGCGAAGGTCAGAATCCGCCCTTCGTGACGAATTTTTGCGACCGCAGCATTGGTCACAATAGGCTGAGAACCGCCGTTAGACGTGTTTGGCACCAATGACCGGTCTGGACCATTCGCTCCTGTAGACCAATGACAATTGGCGATGACATTGTCCGCAAACGAGCCAATTGTGATCATCGCAGCGACTGGCTGCGATCCACCCGCTCGTTACTCATTTGCGGTGATAGTCGTATCGGTTACCAATGGGCTGAACCAGCTGCTTCAGCCAAAGAGCTTGGCGACCAGATGCCAGCATCAACAGCAAAGGTAGAATTGACATGGCCAGCATCAAATACAACACCGACACTCTGGACCCTGCCCTGGCTGCGGTTGCGGCGGCTGTGAGCGATATGACCCCGGTGATGGACGCTATTGGCGAGTTGCAGCTGGTCTCGGCCCAGGACCGCATGCGCGACGGCGAGCAACCCGACGGCACGCCTTTTGCTCCGCGCAAGCAATCCACCCTGGACCGTTATGCCAAACTGGGGCTGACCTTTGGCGCGCCGC
>JABSSD010000113.1 GCA_013214575.1 Paracoccaceae bacterium
AAGCAAAGCTGAGTGCTGTCGCGAGACAGCTCAATGAACGACCTCGAAAAACGCTAGGATATGAGACACCAGCCGAGCGTTTCAATGCATGTGTTGCGTCGACCCGTTGAAACCGCCGCGCATTGCTGCCGTTGGAGTTGAGCGCAGCGAAGGGCCGGTATCCGCCCTTCTAGTCGAAATGTGCATGGTGCAGAAATCAGACCGCCTCCCCCTTTCCATCACGGTCGCCAACGACCCTAAGCCAACCCCTTCGTTATTGGGGCACTTCTGGATTCGGTTTTGTCCGCTCTTTCCAGAATTGAAACGGTGAGCCTCTCAGATGCCACCAGAATGGCCAATTTTGCAATGCGGGTGGTTGCACCTCGCCAGCCCTCAGGTGGCCTGAGGGGGCATTTCTGACCCCCTACGCGGCCAATCGAGAGATCAGTTCCCAATCCGCAATCGAAAATTACCCGGTAACTTTCGGGCTGCGTGAGTATTCCGGGGCATGAGGCCACCCATTGAGGGTCTGTGCTGAACTGAGCAAATGTTCGTTCGAACGCATCAGCCATTATTTGGTGTATCGACAACCTGATGGCGATTGACATGTGCTTGATATTTGGCGGTCAACTTAGGCATTGGGGCAATGCGGCTAGCCCGTTGAGCACACGCGGCGTAGGTCTCGCCTGAAATGGCCTCTCTCAGCCAATTTGGGTTGATGGCGATCTCTGGAGTGATGTTTTTAAAGGCATCCTGAGCCTCCTGCGAAGACCAAATCTCTTTGTTATAGGCTTCGTTGAACTTTCCGAGCGCTGCATTCAACTTCCCTGCATACTCTGGCTCTTGATCAATGAAATAAACAGACTGAGAAAAGTCTTCCTTTGGTTGCCTTACGAAGTTCCCATCCCAGCAGGCTGCTGCTGAAAATTGAACCGAAAAAAGTTCAGAACCCCGTCCGGGATCAATCCTTATTGCGCTTGGATCTTCCTAAAGATCGATCACTTCATCCCGGTAGTAGAGATTGAGAATGTACAGTGCGGCCATTCCAGATAACAGATAGCGTACACTGGCAAAGCTAAACGCTTTCTCCCGATTATGCTTTAGGTTTTGATATGCATTGTTCCAAGAGAATGTTTTATTTTGCTTTCCGGTTCTGTTCGTATCTTTGACAAAAGGAAGGAACTCTCGATCGCTGCAAAAACAATTCGGATGAGATAAGATTGCAATCTTCTGATTAAGTTTCCACTCTCTTACAAAACGCTTGATCGCAACATCATCGAACTTTGCGTCCGCTTGCATGTCAGTGTCGAAATCTCTGCGGTAAATGGACTTCGAAATTGCTTCCACTTCGGCCCCGATGCGGATGATCAAATCGGCTATTTCAGACGAGTACACATCCAACTGATCATCACAGATATGGATGCTGTGCGTCAAATCATCGACACTTTTTTCAAGCCTTCGGTAGATAGGCCAATATTGATTAATTGAATTCGACATGGTTTTGTAAATCTCACCTTCAGGTAGAAAATTGTCTCAAGACGATCGCAGAGAGAAAAATAGTGCCTAGCTTGAAAGCGGTAGTTGGCACAAGTATTTTTGGGACAGGTTCGCCCGCACAGCGGTCACCGACAACCGACAGGACGAACGCCCGCTTCTGCCATTATCGCTGCATGACCCGATGACCGGTGTGGGCTGGAAACTGCCGTTAGACGGGTTTGGCACGAAGGGCATGTGTGGATGACCCCTGCATTGCAAGAGTTTTTAGCGATTTTGCAGCGTTTGTCAGTACAGTCGTGTGTCCGGCCTGTTTATGCAGCACTTTCAAAATACTGCTGGCCCTGATGGTTTCCGCGAGCGAGGTTCCAAACGGCTTAACGACCTCATAGGGCCGGTGACCTTCCCGGAGTGTCCTGGCTCTTGGTTGACTTGTGCCGCGTCATCACTTCATTCGTCTTGCATCTTGTGGCCGCCTTATCGCGCTATGCGACTGGCTGCCTGTATTGCTGTCCTTTCGATAAAACTGCCCAGATCACTCGCGCTGACTTGTTGGCCATAGCAATCGTCGCAAGCCGAAACGGCTTTTGAGCAAGGATGTTCGCAGTCCAACGGTCTGCGCGCTCAGGATGGTTCCTTGCTTGCAGCGCGCGCGATGTCATCCCGATAACCAGTAGTTTTCGAAGGTATCTGTCGCCCATTTTCGTGATCTTTCCGAGCCTCTCTTTGCCACCACTGGATTTGTTGAGCGGGGTCAAACCCAGCCATGCGGCGAGATCACGACCGGTTCTGAACTGGCTCCCGTCTCCAATTGTCGCCACCATCGCTGAGGCCGTGATTGGACCGATACCCGGTATTTTTGTGAGACGTCGGCAGTTTGCATCCAGCAAAGCATGTTGCTTGATGAGCCGCGTGTATCCTTCGATCCGCGCATTGAGCCCCAAAAGTTGATAGCACAGCGTGCCCAATATTCCGGTGGCCAGTTCGGGCATCTCAAATTGATCCCCGTCCATCTGGCGCTTGGAAAATTGGTTCACGGCTTCGACGCCGGTCGGCAGAACATGCCCAAATTCACGCAGAATGCTGCGGATCATGTTTACAACCTGGGTTCTCTGTCGAACCACGAGGTCGCGGGAACGATGCACTGCAAGGAATGCCTGTTGGTCCGTCGACTTTATCTCGACAAACCGCATTGAAGGCCGCCGAACTGCCTCGCATATCGCTTCGGCATCGGCAGCATCTGTCTTGCCACGTTTCACATAGGGTTTGACGTAAGTGGCAGGCATCAGTCGGACGTCATGGCCCAATTTGCGCAATTCGCGGCCCCAGTGATGGGCAGACCCGCAAGCCTCCATGCCGACCAAACATCGTGGAAGTGATTCAAAGAACTGCAACAGCTTCACGCGTTTGATTTTCTTGTTGAAAACCTTGCGGCCGGTCTCAGATATACCGTGCACCTGAAAGACGTCCTTGGCCAAATCCAGGCCAACTGTTTTAACTATCATTGGGTGGCTCCTCTCATAGCAGTTTGTGACAACTGCACTATGGCGCATTGCGACGCCGGGTGAAGCAGGG
>JABSSD010000114.1 GCA_013214575.1 Paracoccaceae bacterium
AACCACGCTGCTTCAGGGCTCGATTGTAGTCCGACCAGTTCTTAGTCTTGTAAGTCGTTGGTGTCCAGTTGCTCATCACCGCCAGCTATCACGCTGGATTCACAACATGAATCCCCTCAATCGATTTATGCAACAAAGCCGCCCACAGGTGCTGACGTCAGGTAATGCCACAAGCCTCCAAAATCATCGTGATGTCTTTAGCACTTGGCAAAGTCTCAACTCCGACTCGGTGACGCACCTTCAGCGATGATGCGGCATTGGCCCACCGCACTGCATCAAGGACAGAATGCCCTTGAACCAACGCCAAGGTGAAAGCTCCGTGCCAGACATCTCCGGCCCCAAGTGTATTTACGGCGTCCGTTGGAAATACAGGGACTTCTGTTAAAGTTTTCCCGTCATGACAAAGCACGGGCAATTCGCCTCGGGTGACGGCGCACCATGTGCCAAACTGCCTTGCAACTTTTTCCAATGCCGAGGTCTCGTCACCCCCGGTATAGTCAGCAAGACCTTGCTGAGAAAAAATGATGTGGCTTGCATGTGCAAGCGCCCCTTCCGCGACGGCGACCGGGGCTTCGGCATCAATCACAGTCGGTTTTCCGGCACGTCGCGCGGCTTTTACGATCTGTAGGGCCCCATCAGGCCATCTGGTGTCGACCAGGGCGGCATCAAAGGGAAAATCCCCCTGCAAGGTGAAATCTTTTGGGGTCAACGCAGCGTCGCGGTGGTTTACAATCGTACGATCCCCATCTGGCGAAATCATGATTGCGGATCGGGACGTTGTTGCCCCTGAAATTGTCGCGAGATATTGGTCATCCACCCCGCGATCCGCCATTTTTTGGCGCACGAAAGCCCCAAACAGGTCATCGCCTACGGCACCAACAAGGCTTGCCTGGCCGCCGAGACTTGCGATGGCCGACGCGGCATTTAATGCGCCACCACCGGGGATCAGACTTGACCCGCCCGCTCTGTTTTTACTGCCCTTGATGGGGAAATCCGTAACGTCGAATACAACATCAACCGTGATCAAACCTGCGCAAATGATCTTTGGCATCCCGTGCAATTCCCATCTCGATATTGATATTTCACGCTGAACAACATGTAACATGTTACGTTGACAGTCAACGTGTTGCCAGTAATATACGAGGCGAATCCGGCATGTTGCCGAACGACGAACCAATGGGGGCCACCATCGCGCACTTCGGTATCTCTACAGCTTTGCTCACGCCGTTTCACGGCGATGGCAGTCTAAATATCCCAGCTTTTTACACCCATGCCAATGCAATGCTAAAAAATGGCGTCAATGGCGTTACACTGTTCGGCACCACTGGCGAAGGCGCTTCCATTGGCCTTAGCGAACGGTCTGATGCCGTCTCAGAGATGATTAAAAGCGGGGTATCCCCTGATGTGATGACGCTTGGGTTGTGCGCATCTGCGATTACAGATGTCCTAGAGCAAATCGACCAAAGCGTAGCATTCGGGGTTACCCGCTTTCTGCTGTTGCCGCCATTCTACTTCAACGGCCTAGACGATGCTGGCTTGTTTGAATGGCATTCCAAGTTATTTGAACAGGCAGATCCTCGCGCCACGTTTATCCTCTATCATATCCCGCAAATCACGCAGGTGCCTCTATCGCTGAAGCTCGTTATGCAACTTCGCAAGGTCTTCCCCGAGCGCGTTATCGCTATCAAAGACAGCGCTGGAAAATGGGGCAACACCAAAGCTCTTCTTGAGACTGGAGATATCCCCGTTTTGGTTGGCGACGAGCGCCTTTTGCATAAAGCTGCTGCGATGGGGGCCGCCGGGTCGATCTGTGGGATGGCCAACCTCTATCCCCAACGCGTGCGCACCCTGTTTGACACCCATGCAGAAGATGTTGACCTGTCAGCGGATGTGGACACGATTGTGTCGGTTCCTGTAATCCCCGCGTTGAAACAGGTGATGGTTGCGATGACCGGTGACGCAAGCTGGGGCAATCTTCGTGCGCCTCTGCAACCCTTATCTGGCAAGGCAAGCGCGGCGATTGCAGCACAGTTTCCAGGGGGGAAGCTACGTGACTGACACCACAGGTCTTCGTATGCGTGACCATGCTTATTCCAACTTTACGGAAAAGCTGTTGGCGCGCGACATACGCCCTGGGCAAATTGTGTCACAACGGGAATTGGTCGACCTGACCGGCATGCCACTTGGTGCCATTCGCGAAATGATCCCACGACTGGAAGCGGACGGATTGATCAAAACCGTCCCCAAACGTGGGCTTCAAGTTCTTTCCATTGATCTCGACTTGGTCCGCAACGCCTTTCAGCTGCGTCATATCATTGAAGCCGAGGCAACTTCCGAATTCTGTAAATCCGCCACCACAGAAGAAATCGAACGATTGACAGCGGAGCATGAAGAAATTCGCGAGGCTGCCAACGCAGCCGTTTCGCCAGAGGTTCTTCGGACGGCCCAACAAATCGACTGGGCCTTTCATGACCGGATCATCGATGCGATGGAGAATTCGATTATCTCAGACGTACATAGGGTTAACGCGATAAAAATAAGGTTAATCCGAAACAGTGAAACAAGGATGTTGCCCGAGCTGGTTGTGCCAGTTTTGACGGAGCATCTTGCTGTCCTTGCCGCCTTGGCAAAGCGCGATAGCGCCGGCGCCGTGAAGGCAATCCATTCACATATCAACAGCGCCAAACGACGGGCTTTAGGCATGTAGAACCATTTTCGTGGTGTATTTACCCACGGAAAACACAAGCGGTACAAAAACCGCATTCCAACCGGAGGATCCTTAAATGATTACTAAATTTACCAGACGCGCCTTGTTGGCTCTGACTGCCGTTGCAATCGCAGCTCCCGTTTACGCCGTCGATATGGTAACTTTGCGTTTGTCGACACCTGCATCCGAAACCGATCAGCGGTCCGTTGCATTGGTCGATGTTTTTGCACCAGCCGTCGCTGCGTTTGCAACGTATGAGCCCCACTATAATGGCTCGTTGATTGCACAAGGGTCCGAGCTGGAATCCATTGCATCCGGTGACTTGGAGATGTCGATCACATCTGCACAGGAATTGGCGCAATTCTTCCCCGAATTTTCAATCTTCGCCACCGGCTATGTTCACCAAGACGCCGCACATCAGGTTGCTGTTTTCAACGACCCACTTATGGATGCATTCAAGCAGACGGTCGAAGATGAACTGGGTGTGAAGCTGCTCGCGGTTATGTATCTTGGCCAACGCCACGTAAACCTACGCCAATCCAAAGAAGAGCTGACAGTGAGCACACCGGCAGACCTGGCTGGTGTTAATCTGCGGATGCCGGGTACAGACGCATGGCAGTTCTTGGGGAAAGCGCTTGGCGCAAACCCAACGCCAATGGCGTTCACCGAAGTCTACACGGCGCTTCAGACCGGGTCGGTTGATGGGCAGGACAACCCGCTTCCAACTGTTGTCGATTCAAAATTCTATGAAGTGACAAAACAAATTGCATTGACCGCGCACTTGGTTGACCTGAACTACATAGCGTTTTCCAAGGCTGTTTGGGATGAGTTGAGCGAAGAACAACAAGCAACCGTTCAAGCGGCTGCAGAGGCCGCAGCAGAAAGCGGGCGCGTAAAGCAGCTTGAAAAAGAAGAAAGCCTGGTTTCATTCTTGACCGAAAAGGGCCTGGAAATTTACACACCAGACCTTGCTGCATTCCGGGCACATGTTCAGGGAGAATATGCAGGGTCAAAACTTGCAGCCAGCTGGCCCGAGGGTGTGTTGGACAAGATCAACGGTTTAGGAAACTAATTAGACAGGTCCACGGCATCAGGAGGACGGTCTAGGCCGTCCTCCTATTTTGTTCTCTCTACGGCCTGCGTGATGTTGGGCATTGTTTACTGGAATGCTCAATGCAAAAAATTCAGACCGGGTTACGTCACTTCGCCGAAGCCGTTGCGGCAACGATGATGGCTTTGATGTTTCTGACATTTATTTTACAAATCGTTGTGCGATATACAGCCCGGCTGGCCTGGTTGCCTGAACGTTTTCCACTTCTCGACCCAACAGGGTATGGTTGGACGTTGGAATTTTGTTTGATGCTTTGGGTTTGGCTTGTGTTTTGGGGCAACGCGTTTGTGGTCCGGGAACGTGACCATGTCACCTTTGATATTCTGTTTTACGCTGTACGCCCTGCCGTGCGCCGTTGGTTCATCATCATTTCTGGTATTGCGATCTGCGTCGGATTTCTCCTTTCCGTCGAGCCAACTTTGTCCAAGTTTTACATTCTAAGGCTTAAGAAAACCGCAACCCTATCCACCGTTTTTGGCGACTGGATACGAATGCGCGACATCTATTCGATCTACATAGTCTTCCTCATCGCCGTAGCCCTTAGATATGCATGGGCGGCCTATCGCGCGTTTCGGTTTGGAGTTGAAGAGCCCAAACATGATGCAGTTGAGGAGACCACGCTATGAGCACCGAGTTCCTCGTTTGCATTATTTCGCTTTTCTTCCTGGCGGGTATTGGAATGCCTATCGCTTACGCGATCATCATCGCGTCCATGGCCTATCTTTTCACCGGCGGCAACGGCATCGGCATCTTGGGCAAGGTTCTGATGGATGGGCTGTATCAAAGCTTTATCTTGTTGGCCGTACCGCTGTTTATTGTTGCCGCCAATATCATGAATGCAGGCACAATCAGCGACAGGTTGCTTGGATTTTGCGTCGCCCTTGTCGGACGCTTTCGGGGCGGTCTTGGTCACGTTAATGTCGTGGCCTCACTTATCTTTTCGGGCATGTCCGGATCTGCCATCGCGGATGCAGCAGGTATCGGCAAAATCATCATTCAAATGATGACGAAAAGCGGTCATTATACACGGGGATACGCCGCTGCAATTACAGCGGCATCGGCCACAATCGGCCCAATCATCCCGCCCTCAATTCCGATGGTGCTGTATGCTTTGGTATCAAATACATCCATTGGATACCTCTTTTTGGGGGGCATTATACCTGGCTTAATGATGGGTGCGGTCCTGATGGGAATGAACACAGTGCTGTCCCATCGCCGTGGCTTTGCCATTGAAGAGCCTGTTCCCTTGTCTGAGCTGCCCGGCCGTACACTCAACGCCTTTCCCGCATTATTGATGCCCGCAATCTTGCTGTACGGAATCTACGGTGGTGTGACGACACCGACCGAAGCTGCGGCAGTGGCCGCGTTTTATGCGCTTTTGCTTGCCGGACTTTTCTATCGCGCCCTTAGCTTCCGCGCACTCTATGGATTACTGGTTGAAAGTGCGCGATCCTCTGCGGCCGTCGGCCTGGTAATTGGCGGCGCTTTGATCCTGAATTACGTGGTCGCATCGGAAAACATTCCCAGCATCTTAGCCGAGCATTTGGTTGGGCTTGATGTCGAACCTCTCGCTTTCCTACTCGGCGTTAACCTTTTGCTTTTGCTTTTGGGGTGCGTTCTGGACGCCACAACGATCATCTTGGTGATCATCCCACTCTTTTTACCAACATGTCGTGAACTAGGAATTGATTTGGTGCATTTTGGCGTTGTCGCAGTTGTGAATTGTATGATCGGCTTGATCACGCCGCCCTATGGTATCTTGCTGTTCGTGTTGAACGCAGTAACGCAAATTCCTTTGTCAGAAATCATCAAAGAAATTTGGCCGTTCTTGATCGCTTTGCTCTTGGCATTGCTGGCATTGGTACTGTTCCCTAGTCTTGTCCTATGGCTACCCCGACTGTTTGGCTACGCCGGCTAGAGATTGGGCCTGGCCGTCAATACCTTGATTGCCGACCTGATGATCCTGTTCAGCTGACCGCAGACACTTCTAACGCGGGTCTTGTCAGAGGAAACTCGGTTGTGAAGGGCAGGGTGGCGATTTAGCTTCTCGGCATGACTAAACACAGCCCATTTCGGTATTTCGAGACCAGTCCCGACATCATCCGCCTTGCGGTGATGGTGTACGTCTGGTTCCC
>JABSSD010000115.1 GCA_013214575.1 Paracoccaceae bacterium
CCACCCCCCTGCCCCATTATCCCAGCACCAAAGCAGCAGAACCGCCAAACCACAGCCCCCGGATCAACCATGTAGCGCACTCCACGGTACCAGCCACAGGCCTGCAGAACGCTTATGTAGAGCGCGACAACCGACTGTGCGCAACAAATGGCTGGCAAAACACATCTTTCACACAATTGAAGAGGTCTAAAACCACCCAACACAATGGCCATCGACATACAGCAATCACCGCCTGAATATGGGCATCGGCGGGCTTACTAAAGCGCGGTGCGGCCTTCCGGATGTATCGACGACGTATTCCGGACAAGTATGCTGCCCAATGCAGCCGACACAGAAGCCCGTCAAGAAGGGCGGGTAGCGGACCACCGCTGCGGTCGTCTCCAACGACAGCTTGGCGCAGTGAGTTCAAAGGGCGGCTGCAACACTTTAGTCTGTTTGGAACGATGGAGTGTTAAACATGAAAAATCGTCAGCGAAGCTTTTACACTGATAAGCAGAAGTCAGAGATCTGGGATCGATGGCAGCGTGGCGAGTCGATGAGTTCGATTGGACGTCGACTTGATCGTGCATCCTCACCGGTTTTTCCGCAACTTGCAGTGACTGGAGGCATCCGGCCACCGGCGCGCACGAGGTCCTCGTTTTGCACTGACCCTGCTTGAACGCGAGGAGATTTCCGCAGGTCTCGCAGCCAACCGCTCATTTCGCTCCATTGCGTGGATCATCAGCCCAAAAATTGGCCGCAACGGCGGACGGTGACAACGCCAATGCAATTTCCCCCAGACGTGCCGAAGCAAAATCCCCCAGTTTCCTGGTTTGGTGATCAGCCGTATGGTTTGAGCCTGGTCTCGTTTTTTTTTGCAGGGAGCCCGCGCCGTTTTGGCGGCGGTGGTGAGATTGCTGCGTTGGCAAGGACCTGTTTCGGGATCAGATCGGTGTGCTGTCGTAGCCAATAGCTGGCGCCTTCAATTTGAACGACAACGGCATGATGCAATAGCCAGCCCAGCAGCGCAGTTGCCACGACAGGGTCGCCAAAAACCTCGTCCCATTCGGCAAAGCTATGATACGGATTTTGTCCAAAGACGGCTGGAACGAGACGTCAAAGCTTTCAATTGTTTTGACCCTTGCCCAACAGTTGATCGCACAGCGATCAATGAGAGGCGGCTATGAGCCAATACCATAAAAACAGCCAAACCCCGAGAAGGACACCAGGTTCATCCATGGCCTGGCAGCCCGGTGGGGTTTCAAAACGGCGCTGGAAACCGGGGGACTCCGCTGGGCGCATGTCGCGCAGATAATCCGTCACCGAGGACTAGCCGCCCTCATACCCCATAGCGCGGATCTCTCGCAAAACGGATCAACCACCTGAGACTGTGCGGCGCGTGGACCATAAGCCGGTGCCTCAAGCCCGGGCTACAAATCCTCGCGCATTGTCTGTCTGTCGGCCCCCAGCTTACGCGCCATCGCGCTGACGCTCAGGCCCTGTCTTTATAAGTCGTGGCTCCCCGGCGCTCAAAACTGGGGGATTTTCAAGAGGCTCTTTTGGGGAGTATTCATTCGGTACTGACATACGGGATCTTATTCCTCAGTTCAGCGCTTTATCCGGGGCCTGAAGCGGGCCGGGTTGGGGCCAGGTGATGCGTTTATCCCTCGGCTGACAGGTGAATGCGCAGCAATCACCGAGAAGCCCGCTGTGGTTGCAGGCTGGTGACGGCCTCCGGTTTGACTGGGGGGTAAGGAGGGGTAGAAAAGGATCCAGTGGATCCTTTTTCCGACAAAGGAGCATGTTGGTCTGGGGGTATTGCCCGATCGGTGAAGGCCGCCCACTTCCGTTTGTGCCACAGCCGCAAACCGTTTGTGGTGGCCTATCCGGGGGAACCTCAGGCCCCTATCGGGACATTGCGGCGCAATGCCCTGTCGGGCAAAGGATGGTGCTGGATGCGTTTGTGCGAGCGTTGGCGTTTTATGGCGCGGTGCCGCGCCGGGTGATCATCGACAATCCTAAGACCATGGTGACCTACCTGTGGCGCTCAAATGACCGGATAGTCCATCGACACTTTCTGGCCTTGCTTATCGGTGATTGCTTCGCATTCACCTGTCAGCCGATGGATGAACCACTATGTCATGGAACCGATTGCCTGCACGCCCGCGTCAGACTGGGAGAAAGGGCAGGTTGAGAACCAGGGGCCGTTTTTGCGCGGCCGGTTGGGCACGCCCAAACTGACATTTAAGGAGATGGAAAGCCTGAATGCCGGGCTGTATCTGCAATGTGAAGCCCGTGGCTCACGTCCCAATACAGAGCAGCAGGACCAGACAATTGATGCTGTTTTTGCTGAGGAGAAGGCTGAACTGCGCCCTCTGGGCCGCCCTTTTGATGGCTAGGCCCTCTTATCGATGCAGCGCATCGACTGTCGACCGGCGGATCAATCAACTGGTGGAACCGGTCATCATCCCACTGGCACAGAGCTCTGATTATCCCCGGTTGACAATGCGCCCGGAGGCCAGCTTTTGTTCGGCCTCCAGCTGCTCGCGCAGGGCCTCAGCGTGTGGCACAGCCGCAGGATGGAATCCTGTAGCGGCCGGAGCAGGTCGGCAGTTTTTTCAATTTGCGAAGTCAGGGAGTTTTGCACCATGACCTGGGTTTCCTCATGCGATGCGATCCGCATGAGAGACAAGAAACACAGCCAATGGGAGTCAACCCAAGGCCGCCCTGATGTCTTCCAACTGCGGCTCAAACTACACGGGGAATTTACGTGAAAGTCAAGGTTTGGGTGACGCGGAGCTTACGCTGGGTGGGCAACACACCGTCACGGCGTCATGTTCCAGAGTTGGCTTCAAGGCTGACGGATACGTTCAGTTTATTGCCGTCCAGATCCCGTACATAGGCCCCGTAGTAATCCGGGTGATAGCTGCGCGGACCGGGCTGGCCTTCGTCTGTGCCGCCGTTCTCCAGCGCCATTGAATGAAACGCCCGCATAGCCCAACTCGCGCGGTTCGGTCAGGACACGGCGCATGCCGATAGTCGCTAGTACGGTGTCGTAGAACTGGGTGGCGGCAGTGATGTCATTGGTGCCGATACAGACGCCTGATAGCATGTTTTTGTTCCTCTTCAACCGGACATTCTTTCAAAATACAAGGGTCGCGCCTGACCTTGGTCAGGCGCGACCCGGCGGTGCCGGGCTAGTGAAACAGAAATAAAAAAGGGCGCCGCAGCGCCCTCTTCCCTCGGCCTGTGGCCAATCTTAATTCTTCGACCGGTCCGCCTCGATCGCGCGCCATTTTTTGACGTTGCGGTTGTGCTCGTTCAGGGTTTCGGCAAAGGCGTGACCGCCGCTGCCATCAGCCACAAAGAACACATATTTGGTGCTGTCCGGGTTCACCGCCGCCTCAAGACTGGCCATGCCGGGGTTGGCGATGGGGGTCGGTGGCAGGCCCTCGATCACATAGGTGTTCCAGGGGGTCAGCTTGCGCAGTTCGCTTTGGCGCAAGCCCCGGCCTAAGATTCCCTGACCCTTGGTGACGCCATAGATCACCGTGGGGTCGGTTTGCAGCCGCATGCCGCGGTTCAGGCGGTTGGTGAAGACGCTGGCGACCTGACGGCGTTCACTCGGGACACCGGTTTCTTTCTCGATGATCGAGGCAAGGATCAGCATCTCCTCAGCATTTGCCAGTGGCAGACCATCGGTGCGGGCCTCCCATGCGGCGTTGATGCGCAGCTCTTGGCGGCTCTGCATCTCGGCCAGAAGATCAACCCGTTTGGCGCCGGGCACCACCTCGTAGCTGTCGGGGGCCAACATGCCCTCGGGTGGACGGATGCCAGGATCACCCTCGAGCACATCAATCATCTTCAGCGCCTCAACCACCTGCCAGCTGGTCACGCCTTCGGCCAGGGCGATGCGGTAGCGGGTGTCATTTTCGCCACGTTTTTCAGTGTAGATGGCCGGGATCTCGGCACTGGCCAGCTGGAAATCGGCGCGTTTGACAAATTTATTGCTGGCCGGATCCAGCTCACGCACCTGCGCCGTGATGCGGGTGATGCCAACCCGGTAGACGATCTCAGTACCGCAGGAACTGGCCCCCGAGGTGGTCACCTGCTCGACGATCTGTTCCATTGAGGACCCGGCATTCACCAGAAAGCTACCGGCCTTGAGCAGGCCGGTTTTCTCGCTGTATTTGGCGCCAAGCCGGAACATGGTACCATTGATCACCGCGCCCTGGGCCTCCAGATCATGACTGACCTTGGTCATGTTCGAGCCCTGCTTGACCCGCAGACAGATCGCCGTTTCCAGCGGCCCCTCGGCGGTATACTGGGTTTTCCCCCAGAGAATGAGACCGCCCAGCAGGAACAGGCCCACCACCAGCATCGTCAGCATATTCGAAGCAAGGCTACGCCACATCAGTTGAGCTTTCCGAAGATCACGCTGGCGTTGGTGCCACCAAAGCCAAAGGAGTTGGACAGAACCACGTCGATCTTACGTTCCCGTTTGACATTGGGGGCCAGGTCGACAACCGAATCCACCGCCGGATTGTCAAGGTTGATGGTCGGCGGTGCCACCTGATCACGGATCGCCAGAATCGAGAAGATCGCCTCGATGGCGCCAGCCGCGCCCAGCAGGTGGCCGGTGGAGGATTTGGTCGAGGACATGGTCACCGAGGCGGCATGATCGCCCAGCATCCGTTCAACCGCGCCCAATTCAATGGTATCCGCCATGGTCGAGGTGCCATGGGCGTTGATATAGTCGATATCCGAAGGCTGCAGCCCGGCATTTTTCAATGCAGCGCGCATTGAGCGTTCGGCGCCTTCGCCGCTCTCGGACGGGGCGGTGATGTGATAGGCATCGCCGGACATGCCATAGCCCAGCACCTCGGCATAGATCTTGGCGCCGCGCGCCACCGCGTGCTCGTATTCTTCCAGCACCACCACGCCGGCCCCCTCGCCCATCACAAAACCATCGCGGTCAGTGTCATAGGGGCGGCTGGCCTTGGTGGGATCATCGGCCATTTTGGTCGACAGCGCCTTGCAGGCGTTGAAACCGGCAATGCCAATCTCGCAGATTGCCGCCTCGGCGCCGCCGGCGATCATCACATCCGCGTCGCCGCATTTGATCAGACGGCTGGCGTCGCCAATGGCGTGGGCACCGGTCGAACAGGCGGTCACAACCGAATGGTTGGGGCCTTTGAAGCCGTGCTGGATCGACACCTGACCCGAGATCAGATTGATCAGCGCGCCGGGGATAAAGAAAGGCGACACCCGGCGGGGGCCGCGTTCTTTCATCATGATTGCAGTGTCGGCGATGGAACTGAGACCACCAATACCCGAGCCAATCATCACCCCGGTGCGAAACTGGTCGTCTTCCGTTTCAGCCGTCCAGCCAGAGTCACGCACCGCCATGTTGGCAGCAGCGATTCCATACAGAATGAAATCATCGACCTTGCGCTGCTCTTTCTTGGCCAGCCAGTCATCGGGGTTAAAGCTGCCATCGGATCCGTCACCGCGCGGCACTTCGCAGGCATAGGTGGTGGCGACACCACTTTCGACTGCATCAAACCGGGTGATTGGCCCCGCGCCGGACTTTCCGTCCAGCAACCGAGACCAGGTTTCCTCGACGCCACAAGCCAGCGGTGTGACCATTCCCAGTCCGGTAACAACAACTCGACGCATTCTTAGCTCTCCTTTGCCTCGGCAATTCATTCTCAAATAGCTTGGATTGCCCCAAAAGTGCAAGTGGCCCAAGTGTCTGCTGATTTAACGGGGAACTAACGACGGTGGCAGGCTCTGATTAACCCATCGCCGTCAAACTCGTGGTGTGATGATGTTGAATAGCGAACGAGTATACGATTCCTGACCCCAATATGTCCTTTGGGGCCAGGTTAGATGCAGGCCGCGATCGTGAGCCACGCCTTCCGGTCTGCATCAACTTATTGTGCGCATTCTCCGCCCCCAAGCGCCCCCAGGCGCGTCCAACACCGGGGTGACACGGGCGACACTGGGGCGACACTGGGGCGACGTCAGAGAAAATCCGCTACGATCTCGGGTTCGGGCATTGCCGTCTGCAGGGCCTCCTCGACGGTCAGTGTTTTGCGGAACAAGGCCCGCCCCACCAATGCGCCGGCAATGGTGCCGATGTATTTCAGACGTGAGATATCATCACAGGTGCGCACCACGCCGCTGGCAATAACCGGCGCCCGGGCGCTGCTAGCCAAACCGGCAATAAGCCCCAGCTGCGCCTCGACGTTGGACATATCACTGTCAATGTCGGTGATAATAATGCCGGCAAAAGGTGCGTCGCCAAAGGCGGCAATAAAGGCCTCCGGGGTAAAGGCCCCGGACTGGCGCCAACCATCCGTCATCACCTGCCCCTGCCAGATATCAACCGCCAGCACGATCTGATCCGGGTGCTGCCGGGCCAGGTCCACGACCAATGTCGGATCCAGCGCCGCCAGGGTGCCCACCACAATGCGGCCTGCCCCCTTGTCCAGCCAATGTTCGATATGTTCGCGACTGCGCATGCCACCGCCCAGTTGCACCGGGATACCGACGCTGCGGATGATCTGTTCGATCAACTCCGCATTGTCCCCGTTTCCTTCGATCGCGTTAAAATCGGTCAGATGCATCCACTCAGCGCCAGAGGCGGCAAATCCACAGGCGGTTTCGACCGGATCCACATGCCAGAGCATCGGATCGCTTAGCCGACCCTTGTCCAGGGTCACGCAAAGCCCGTTTTGCAGCTCCATCGTGGGGTAAATCATCATGGTGAATAGCCTCCAGTAACTAACACTAAGGGCATGATAGCACATCCTGCCCGGTTTCCTAAGACTGGGCCAATTTCCGCCAGCCGCGCCAAACAAAAACGGCGCCTTCCCATTGGAAAGCGCCGTTTAGGCAATCACAATAATGCGATTGGAAAGCTTTAGGAAGCTTCGGTGATGAACTTCACTGCATCGCCGAAAGACTGGATGGTCTCCGCAGCGTCGTCAGGGATTTCAATGCCGAATTCTTCCTCAAAGGCCATAACCAGCTCAACTGTGTCCAGGCTGTCAGCGCCCAGATCGTCGATGAACGAAGCGTTCTCGGTTACTTTGTCTTCTTCAACACCCAGGTGCTCTACAACGATCTTTTTTACGCGGTCTGCGACGTCGCTCATGTCATTTCCTCGTTATTCGGGGCTCTATCTGCCCGTTTCTGCCCTTGCCCACTCGGGGGGACATGTTTTACCCGATCCGGGCGGTTCGATCCCCGACAAGCGGGGCTGCCGAATGGTTCCGCCAAGGAAACCACTGCAGCAAATATGCGCCGCCTATAGCACAGCTAACAGCAGAGGCAAACAATTTCGCTTGGTCACTTGCTTGCTGTGCCGACCCATTTCAGGCGTCAAGCAACGCAAATGGGACGCGCAAAGGCAGGTTACAAGAACGGCATTGAACTTATCAGACAATCCAATGTTTTATATGGAGTATCCCGGGCGCCCTGCGGTTTAGAGCATCGCCATACCGCCGTTGACATGCAGGGTGGTGCCGGTGACATAGGCGGACTCGGCGCTGGCAAGATAGAGCACTGCGGCGGCAATTTCCTTGGCATCGCCCATGCGGCCTGCCGGAATCTGGGTCAGAATCGCGTCTTTCTGAGTCTCGTTCAGCTTGTCCGTCATTGCGGTGGCAATAAATCCGGGAGCGACGGCATTGACGGTGATGCCACGGCTGGCAACCTCGTAAGCCAGCGATTTGGACATCGCGACCATACCCGCCTTGGAGGCGGCGTAATTGGCCTGGCCCGGATTGCCGGTGGCACCCACGATGGAGGAGATATTGATGATGCGGCCCCAGCGCGCCTTCATCATGCCGCGCAGCACCCCCCGGCACAGGCGCATGGTGGAGGTCAGGTTGACGTTGATCACGCTATCCCATTCGTCGTCTTTCATCCGCATGAACAGGTTGTCGCGGGTGATGCCGGCGTTGTTGACCAGAATATCAACCGAGCCCATGGCAGCGATGGCCGCCTTGGGCAGCGCCTCGACCGAGTCCTTTTCGGACAGGTTGCAGGTCAGGACATGGGCCCGTTCGCCCAGTTCAGCCGCCAGCGCCTGCAGCGGTTCCTCGCGGGTGCCGGACAGCACCACAGTGGCCCCGGCGGCGTGTAGCGCGCGGGCGATATCGCCGCCAATACCACCGGAGGCGCCAGTGATGAGGGCATTTTTCCCAGATAAATCAAACATATCTTTTCCTTTTTGGCGAAACCGGTCCGCGATCACCGTTTTCTGCGCAGAAAACGGACCGGAATTTTTGAAAATTCCGGCTTAGCTGGCAACCGTTGCTTTGACGTCGTCCGGGGTGCCGATCTGACGGCACAGCAGGCTGCGGTCAATTTTGCGGATCATGCCGGACAGCGCCTTGCCGGCGCCAATCTCCCAGAACTCGGTGACGCCTTTGGCGGCCATCAACTGAACGCTTTCACGCCAGCGCACCGAGCCAGTGACCTGCTCGACCAGCAGCGCCCGAATTTCGGCCGGGTCGCTCACCACATCCGCACGGACGTTGGCGATCAGCTCAACATTTGGCGAGGTCACCGCAACAGCAGCCAGCGCCTCAGCCATGACTTCGGCGGCGGGCTGCATCAGGGCACAGTGGAACGGCGCGCTGACGGGCAGCATCACCACCCGGCGGGCGCCGCGGCTCTTGGCAATCTCGGCGGCGCGCTCAACCGCGGCCTTATGGCCCGAGATCACCACCTGCGTCGGATCGTTATCGTTGGCCGCCTGCACGACTTCCCCGTCAACAGCAGCTTCGGCGGCAATGTCCTTGACGGTGTCAAAATCCAGTCCCAGCAGCGCCGCCATGGCCCCAACCCCAACCGGAACGGCACTTTGCATCGCTTGTCCACGGGTGCGCAGCAGCCGGGCGGTGTCGGCAACCGAGATGGCACCGGTCGCGGCCAGCGCGGAATATTCGCCCAGCGAATGGCCGGCCACAAAAGACGCCTTGCCGATGGTGATCCCTTCGCTTTCCAGCGCCCTGAGCGCCGCGATGGAGGTGGCCATCAGCGCCGGCTGGGCGTTCTGGGTCAGGGTCAGGGCTTCAATGTCACCCTCCCAGATCAGGCTGCTCAGGCTCTCGCCGAGCGCCGCGTCGACCTCATCAAACACAGCCCTGGCTGCCGGGTATGCATCGGCCAGTGCCTTGCCCATTCCAATTGTCTGCGCGCCCTGTCCGGGGAAAACGAATGCGGTTGTCATCCAACACCTCATCTAGTCTGAATATTAAGCGATTTTGGCCGGTTTAGCGGTCTGGAGCGGTTCACACAAGAGAGCTGCAGCTCTGCGCACCAATCCTGTGCGTACAGAGAGATCCCCTGCCGTTGCAACCCGCCACATGATTGTTAGGTTGACGCAACCTGACAGTCCAAAAGGAATACCCCCGTGTCCAGAGTCAACAGTCCCACGAGATACGGCAGCGTTGCCAAGGGTTTTCACTGGGTGATGGCCTTGCTGATCCTCACGGCGATTCCACTGGGGCTGATCGCCAATGATCTGGCGCAGCAGATCCGCAGCCCTGCTTTTGATGGCTCTCTGGACATGATTTCACGGGCTTTTTTACTGTTTTCACTGCATAAAACCATTGGCATCGCAATATTTTTCACCGCCCTTCTGCGCATCCTCTGGGCCATCAGCCAGCCCAAGCCGGGGCTGCTTCACCCGGATCGCAAGATCGAATCCTGGGCCGCAGAGACCGTGCATTGGCTGTTGTACGGATCCTTGGTTCTGGTGCCGCTGTGCGGCTGGATCGAACATGCCGCAACCAGTGGCTTTGCACCGATCTGGTGGCCCTTTGGCCAAGATCTGCCGCTGGTGGCCAAATCCGAGAGCGTTGCTCATCTCTTTGCGTCGCTGCATGTTACCTTTGTCTGGGTGCTGATTGTATCGCTGCTGCTGCATATTGCCGGGGCGCTGAAACACCATGTGATTGACCGCGATGCCACCCTGCGTCGGATGCTGCCGGGCAAGGTGGAGCTGCCGCCAGTGGCGGACCACAGTAGCAATCACCTGCCGTTGGCCACTGCGCTGGCGGTTTGGGCCGCGGTGCTTGGTGCAGGTGTTCTGTTGGGGAGGTTCGCCCCGGGGGATCAAACGGTCACCCAGGCCGCTCCGGTACAATCCGCGCCGCTGCAACAGGTGGCGTCCGGCTGGACGGTTCAAAACGGCACGTTGGGTATCAGCATTACCCAGATGGGAAGTCAGGTATCGGGCAGTTTCACCGACTGGACCGCCGCCATCAATTTTGACGCCGCCGCCCCGATTGGCCCGGTCGGGGATGTCGAGGTGAGTATTGCCATTGGATCCTTTGGCCTTGGCAGCGTCACTGCGCAGGCGATGGGCCCGGATTATTTTGACAATGCCAGCTACCCAACGGCAGTATTCAAGGCGCAGCTGGAGAAGCTGGAGGTGGAGTATCAGGCCGTCGGGACGCTGACGGTCCGCGACCAGGTGGTGCCCCTCACCCTGCCCTTTACGCTGGAGCTGCACGGCGACCGTGCGGTGATGAGCGGCACCGTGACCCTGGACCGGTTGGATTTCGACATCGGCCAGAGCCTGCCGGATGAGGCGTCTTTGGGATTTGCGGTTGAGGTTGAAATCAACCTCAACGCGGACCGCGTGAACTAGCGACCTTTGACCCGAGACGCCTCGGCTGGCTTATTCAGCCTTCATTGCTTCGATCGAGATCTTGATCTGGACCTCATCGCTGACGAAGGGGGCAAATTTGCCTAGGTTGAAATCCGAGCGCAGCACGGTGGCGCTGGCATCAAAACCGGCCCAGGGCTTGCCCGCCATCGGGTGATCGCCGGACTGGTTCAAAATCGCATCCAGCACCACTGGTTTGGTGGTGCCGTTGATGGTCAGATCGCCGGTGATCTGCGCGGTGCCGTCACCGGTCACTTCGATGCCGGTGGAGGTAAAGCTGATCAGGTCACCGTCCTTGGCGCCAAAGAAGTCCTGCGACATGAAGTGGCCAAAGCGCTCTTCCCAGCCGGTGAACATTGATTTGGTTGGCATCGACACAGTCACGCTGGAAGCTGCTGGATTTTCCTGGTCGAACATCACGTCGCCCTCAAAACCCGAGAACAGCCCCCAGGTGGTTGAGAACCCAAGGTGGTTATAGCTGAACAGGATCTGGCTGTGGCTGGAATCCAGAACATATTTTTCTGGGGTGGCAACAGCAGCGGTGGCGGCGACAGTCGCCAGGGCGGCAGCAAGCAGGGTCTTTTTCATGGGGAGGCGCTCCGATTGAACATTTGATAGGATGATAGAAATGGCAACTGACGCCCCAAATGGGAAGTCAGCAAAAACCAACATACCCTGTGAACCAGCGAACGGAAAACCCGGCCGTGCGGGGCCGGGCTCATTCTCGCGCAAATGTGATGTGGATCAGCTGAGGATCGGCACCAGCCCGCTGAGCTGTTCGCGCAGCAATTTCCGTGTGGAGCCGAGGCTGAGCGGCAGCCGGATCAGCAGCGAGCCGTCGATCTCGAACAGCTCAACCGAGCGATCCTTGAACCGCACCGAGCCCAGACTGTCATAGCCACGCCGCAGCACGGTGCGGGGGCGGCCCTGGCCAGAGCGTTGCAGCACCCGCAGCTCGCGGCGGATCGGGTCGAAATAGGCATCGGGGTGATTGTCGGGGTCATTGACCATCATCAGGGCGATGCCGGCAAACAGGAAGAACACCGAAATCCCGATCTTGATCAGCCCCATTTCGGGGTCATAGGCCACCCCCGGCATCAGCCAGATCCCGGTTGAGCTGAGCACCATCGCCGCGCCGACGACCCGCAGCACGATGGAGCGCAGTTGATAGTTGGGGCGAAAGCTGAGCACCAGTGGCAGCGCCTCTGCCATTGCATATAACCCACGCGGTGACACTGTGCCTGCCCCGTTCATCGGGATGTTTTCCGTTACTGCCATAACCTCTGCCCGTCCTCATTACCCGCGCCCCTTGGGGGCTGTTAATCATTTGTTAATCCCAATCAAGCCGAACAATGCGACGGCAATAGGGCCGCAACAGGGAAAAGAGCGGGCACTGGCGCCGCTGCAGGATTTGCACGATTTGCGCAGTGCCGCTGCACTGCCGTCTTGCCCTTTCGGCCATAGCCTGTATATGGGGGCAACCTTCCGTATCTATTTCGATCCGCGCAGACTCTCGTGGCGGGGCAGCGGAAGGTTCAAACGCCCCGCCTTTGAAATGCGCCTTGAACATAACAGGAGCACACATGCCGCTATATGAGCATGTTATGATTGCGCGTCAGGACTTGTCCAACACGCAAGCAGAAGGTCTCATCGAACATTTCGGTGCTATTCTGTCCGACAACGGCGGTACGCTGGTCGACAGTGAGTACTGGGGCGTCAAAACGATGGCCTATAAGATCAACAAAAACCGCAAGGGCCACTATGCCTTCCTGCGCACCGATGCCCCGGCACCGGCGATCCAGGAAATGGAGCGCCTGATGCGACTGCATGACGACGTGATGCGCGTTCTGACCATCAAGATGGACGAGCACAAAGAGGGCCCTTCGGTCCAGATGCAGAAACGTGACGAACGCGACTCCCGTCGCGAACGCCGTTGATCGCTGCTTAGGAAAAGGACGCTAAACCATGGCCGCAAAACCATTTTTCCGTCGCCGCAAAGTCTGCCCGTTCTCGGGTGACAATGCTCCGGCGATTGATTACAAAGACACCCGCCTGCTGCAACGCTACATCTCTGAGCGCGGCAAAATTGTTCCCTCGCGGATCACCGCCGTCTCGGCGAAAAAACAGCGTGAATTGGCCCGTGCCATCAAACGCGCACGTTTTCTCGCCCTGCTGCCCTATGCTGTTAAGTAAGGAGAAACTGACATGAAAGTTATCCTTCTTGAGCGCGTAGCGAAATTGGGCCAGATGGGCGACGTTGTTGACGTCAAAGCGGGTTACGCACGTAACTTCCTGCTGCCTCAGGGCAAAGGCTTGACTGCTTCGGCAGCCAACATTGCCAACTTTGAAACCCAGAAAGCGCAGCTTGAAGCCCGCAATCTGGAAACCAAAGCAGAAGCAGAAGCCCTGGGCGCAAAGCTGGCTGGCCAGCAGTTCGTCGTGATTCGTTCGGCATCGGATGCCGGCGCTCTGTACGGGTCGGTCACTCCACGTGACGCCGCAGACGCCGCCACAGCCGAAGGCTTCTCGATCGACAAAAAGCAGATCTCTTTGATCCACCCGATCAAAGACCTCGGCCTGCACGCTGTCGCCGTGAACCTGCACCCAGAAGTTTCGGTTGAGATCGAAATGAACGTAGCCCGCTCGGTTGAAGAAGCCGAACTGCAGGCAACGGGCAAGTCGATCCAGGAAAGGGCCGCGGAAGAAGAAGCCGCAGCCGAGTTCGAAATTTCTGAACTGTTCGACGATATCGGCAGCGCCGCATCAGATGATGACGGTGCTCCTGCCTCGGAAGAAGAAGCTTAAGCGCTTCGCTTCTTAGCTAAGACTTTGGAAAAGGCCGCCCCTAGTGGGTGGCCTTTTTCTATGGCACCGCTGGTCCAATCGCCGCCTACGTCCTATCCTTGGCCCATTGATCGAACATTTATGCAAAGGAAACTGGCAATGACCGGTAAATTTCTGACACTCACCGCATCGATCCTGCTGCTGGCGGCATGCGACGAAACCGTCCCGGTGAATGCGCCGTTGCAATTGAATGGGCCTACAGCTGCGCATTTTGCGGCCGACGAGGCCCAGTGCCGGTCGCTGGCGCGGCAGGTTGGCCAGGGTTACATCCAGCAAAGCGCCGCCCTTGGTGGGGTCGGAGGGGCGCTGGTCGGGGCCACCGAAAGCCGCGACAAGGCGGCCGTCGGAGCTCTGTTGGGAGCGGTTGCCGGTGCAGCGATCGCTGATGCGCAGGTCAAACAGGCGCAACGGGACTATCTTGTGAGCTGCATGCAGCAGGCGGGACATCCGGTGGTCGGCTGATCTGCCCTGCGGGTGGGCCTTGTCGGTGCCCCCTGATCTCATCGGCGGTTTTGCACCCATCCGGTTGCCCTTGGCGGTCGTTCCGCTAATTTAGCATCAAAACTGGCACCGGGAGATCACCATGCATCGTAGAACTATACTGGGGCTGATCGTGACAACTGCGGTTTCTCTCTCGGCTTGCACTGGCAGTTTTGCCGAGCAGGCGGGGGATGATTTTGATCCGCCGCTCTATCCCAATGAAACGCCTGAGCTGCGCGGCCAGATCAATCACTGGGCCGATCACTATGAGGTGCCGCGCGCCCTGGTGCACCGGCTGGCGATCCGCGAAAGCACCCACCGGCCCTGGGCGATGAACTCTCCGTATTATGGGCTGTTGCAGATCCTCCCCGCCACCGCCCGCTCCATGGGGTTCAGTGGCCCGTCCAAAAATCTGCTGGATGCGGATACCAATCTGGAATTTGCGGTCAAATATCTGCGGGGCGCCTGGCTCCTGTCGGACGGCAGTCACGACATGGCGGTGAAACACTATTCGCGCGGCTTTTACCCCGAGGCCAAACGGCGTGGGATGCTGAAAGAGACCGGGCTGGTCAAATAGGCAAGGCGAACGCCCACACAGCGGAGCGCAGCTAAACAGACTGGCAGCCGCAGCGCGGCGATAAAGAATGTCATCTGAATGTCGCGGCACCGTGTTATCCTGTCTGAATAACAACAAAATCCTTGGGAGTTGACCATGCCTATTCAGATCGACCGCCGTTCCTTTCTGGCCGGCAGTGCCGGCCTTGTCGCGCTGCATCCGTTTTCAGTTCAGGCCGCCACCAATCAGGTGCATCTCCGGTTGATGGAGACCACCGATCTGCATGTGCATGTGTTCCCCTATGATTATTACGCCGACAAACCGCGCGACACGGTGGGTCTGGCCCGCACCGCCTCTCTCATCAAAGACATCCGCGCCGAGGCCAGCAACTCGTTGCTGCTGGACAATGGTGACTTTCTGCAGGGCAACCCAATGGGCGATTACATCGCCTATGAGCGCGGCATGAAGGAGGGCGACATGCACCCGGTGATCGCCGCAATGAACACGCTGGGGTTTGAGGCCTCGACGCTGGGCAATCACGAATTCAACTATGGTCTCGATTTCCTGATGAAATCACTGGCCGGCGCCAATTATCCGGTGGTCTGCGCCAATATCGCCACCAAGATCGGCGCCTCTCCGCGTGACGACAAAACCCTGCTGCCACCCTATGTGATGATCGAACGCGAATTGACCGACGGGGCTGGCAACAGCCACCCCATTAAGATCGGCTTGATCGGCTTTGTGCCGCCGCAGGTGATGAACTGGGATCGCCGCCACCTAGAGGGCAATGTGCAGGCGCGCGACATTCTGCAAGCGGCCCGCGCCTATGTGCCCGAGATGAAGGAGAAAGGCGCCGATATCATCATCGCGCTGTCACACTCGGGCATTGGCTCGGCACAGGAAAGTGACGGTATGGAGAACGCCTCGGTGCCATTGGCCGCCGTTGAAGGCATTGACGCCATCATGACCGGTCACAGCCACCTGGTGTTCCCCTCCTCCAAATACGCCGACTTCGCCGCTGTGGACGCCGACAAGGGCACCATCCACGGCAAGCCTGCCACCATGGGCGGGTTCTGGGGCAGCCATCTGGGGCTGATTGATCTGATGCTGGAGCGCGATGCAGGCGGCTGGCGCGTGGTTGGTCACGCATCTGAGGCGCGGCCCATATCCAAACGCAACGAGGACCGCAGCTATACTGCGCTGGTTGGCGACGATGCCGCGGTGCTGGCTGCGGTGGCGACCGAGCACGATGAAACCCTGGCCTATATCCGCCGCGCCGTCGGCAAGACCGACGCGCCGCTGCACAGTTACTTTGCGCTGGTGGCGGATGATCCCTCGGTGCAGATCGTCTCCATTGCCCAGCAATGGTATATCAGCGAGATGCTGAAGGGCACCGAGTACGCGAGCCTGCCGATCCTGTCAGCCGCAGCACCGTTCAAGGCTGGCGGTCGTGGCGGCCCAGAGTATTACACCGATGTGCCCAAGGGCGATGTGGCGATCAAACATGTCGCTGACCTGTATCTCTATCCCAACACGGCGCGCGCGGTGCTGGTGACGGGGGCGCAGGTCAAGGACTGGCTGGAGCGCTCGGCTGGCATGTTCAATCAGGTTGAGGTCGGCAAGCAGGATCAGCTGCTGCTGAACCCCTCCTTCCCCAGCTACAACTATGATGTAATCGACGGGGTGACCTATCAGATCGACCTGAGCCAGCCGTCAAAATTCGGCCCCAAGGGCGAGCCGGGCGATGCCAGCGCCAGCCGCATCGTCAACCTGATGTTTGACGGCAAGCCGATTGACCCCGAGGCGCAGTTCATCATTGCCACCAACAACTACCGCGCCAGCGGTGGCGGCAAGTTCCCCGGAGCCATGGGCGACACCATTGTGTTTGAAGGCCCCGACACCAACCGCGACGTGATCGTGCGGTATATCGTCGAGAAGGGCACCATCAGCCCCCGCGCCGATGCCAACTGGTCGTTTGCCCCCCTGCCCGGCACCTCGGTACTGTTTGATACCGGCCCCAAGGCGGTCGACTATGTGGACAGTGTCGAGGGCGTGAAGATCGCCCCGGCCGGCGATGGCCCCGACGGCTTTGCCCGGTTCAAGATCGAGCTGTAAGCCAATCGAAGCGGCGCGCGCCTGAACCGCGCAGCTTCATTTCCCCAGACAGCAGGCTGCGGCCTTGCCTGTTGTCTGGGGGGATCTAAATTCAGCCAACTTCCATGATCCGGATCCCCCATGCTCCCTATCTTCTATTCCTTCCGCCGCTGCCCCTATGCCATGCGGGCACGTCTGGCGCTGGTCTCATCCACCCAGCAGGTCGCGCTGCGCGAGGTGGTGCTGCGCGACAAACCGGCCGCCTTTCTTGCGGCCTCGCCCAGTGCCACAGTGCCTTGTTTGGTCACAGCGGAGGGTGTCATCGACGAAAGCCTCGATATCATGATCTGGGCGCTGCGCCGGTCAGACCCCGAGGGCTGGCTGCAGATGCCGGATGCGGGATGGGACTGGATTGCCCGCGCTGATGGGCCGTTCAAGGCAGCACTGGACCACACCAAATACGCCAGCCGCTACCCGGATATGGAGGCCAGTGAGCAGCGCGCCCTGGCGGCAGAGTTTCTGGCGGATCTGGATCAGCAGATTGACCAGTGGGTGTTTGCGCAGCCAAGTCTGGCCGATTACGCCATGCTGCCGTTTGTGCGCCAGTTTGCCTTTGTCGACAAAGCCTGGTTTGACGCCCAGCCCTGGCCGCAATTGCAGGCCTGGCTGGAGCGGTTTCTGGCCTCAGAAAGGTTTGCCGGTATCATGAGAAAATATCCACAATGGGCCGAGTCGACCGACGTTATTCATTTCCCGCCCAGATCAGCCTGACGCGCCTCTGATGGCCCAGGGCGATTCCCGCATCTGGCCGCCAGCAAAGCCAGTGAAATGGCTGCCCAGTATCCGCAAATCCCGTTCTGGTAGGGTGATCTCCACTGCGCCACCTGCGCCCAGGCATTAATTTTGGCCGCAAGGATCGTTTCCAACAGCGACCCAATCCGATTCTACCGGTCAGATCCGGGCCTGCGCCCATCCGAACCACCCCGTCACACAATCGAAAAATAGCGCGGTAACACATTATTTTAATGCAGTTATTTACTGACGTGCAGCAATCATTGGGCGGCGGTGCACTGCTCCCTGTCATCGCGGAGACGACAGAAACCGCAGCTTATATTCAATTTTTCACACATGTTTAATTATCTGCCCAGCCGCAATTAGGGACCTGTTAAGTTTTAAAGCTCAGATTGGGACCTGCATCCTGGGTGGGGTGGCGCCGATAAGTTGAGTGATAATCGAACAACTATTAGCAAGATCAGAATGACCTTCAATTGCCTTTAGGGGCGACACAGCGTGAGGAATCTCACGTTCCGTAAGGATTATTATTATGACCAGCATTCTGACAAACACCGGCGCAATGGTTGCTCTGCAAACTCTGTCTTCGGTGAACAACGATCTGACCACCGCGCAGAACGAAATCTCAACTGGTAAAAGGGTTGGGACCGCCGGTGACAACGCTGCAGTCTGGGCCATTTCCAAAACCATGGAATCTGACATTGCAGGCTTCAACGCGATTTCGGAAAGCCTGGCCGTGGGCGAAGCGACTGTCGCCGTGGCCTCTGCCGGTGCCGAACAGATCGTAGATAAACTGATCGAAATCAAAGAATTGATCGTATCGGCCCAATCTGAGAACGTCGATCACGGCAAAATCCAGCTCGACATCTTGAAGAAATCCGAACAGGTTGCTGCGATTATGGCTTCGGCTCAGTTCAACGGCGTCAATCTGCTGCTGGATACCGTTGACGGCACAGAAACCCAACTGGGCGTTCTTGCCTCGCTTGACCGGGTTGGCCCAACCGGCACACCAGCGGGAACTGAGATTACCATCGATGCTCTTGATTTCACAACCGATTTGGATCTGAGCGGCATGCAGACGATCGCAGACTCTGCCGAAGCAGCCATCGCCTTGGTTGACATCGAGGCCTTCCTGGCCACTGCCATTACCGGCGCCGCTCAGCTGGGTTCAGATTCTGCCCGCCTGTCCGACCAGGGAGAGTTTGTCGCGAAACTGACCGACGCCATGAAGATGGGCGTCAGTTCGATGACCGACACCAACATGGAAGAGGCCTCGGCCCGCCTGAAGGCCCTGCAGACCCAGCAGCAGCTGGCCGTGCAGTCGCTGTCCATCGCCAACAGCGCCCCGTCCTCGCTGATGACATTGTTCCGCTAAACCAATCCTCCGGGGCGCCCTTGGCGCCTCGGATCATAGCCTAAAGACAATAGCCGCATCCAATAGACTGGAGCGGCTATTTTCTATTTGCAGCCCAAGATCAGATCGCCCGGCAGGCCCTGCCGCAAAAGAAGCAGGTCTTTACCGCAAAAGAAAAAGGCCGCCCAATGGGCGGCCTTTTCTGAATTGGTGTAAAAGAAGATTTACTCTTCTTCCAGCGCCTCAACAGCTTTTTGAAGCTCGTCCTTGGAGACTTCCTTCTCGGAGACGGTGGCCAGTTCAAACACATAGTCGATGACTTTGTCTTCAAAGATCGGCGCCCGCAACTGCTGCTGCATCTGAGCGTTTTTCTGAACGAATTCAAAGAACTCACGTTCCTTGCCCGGATACTGACGTGCCTGACCCATGATGGCCTGGGTCATTTCAGCGTCGGTCACTTCAACTTCGGCTTTCTGACCCAGCTCGGCCAGCAGCAGACCCAGACGGACCCGACGTTCAGCCAGCGAGGTGTGCTCGTCGGTGGTTTCGATCTCGGGGTGATCATGGCCTTCAACTTCGGGGTTGTCTTCGTGCCACAGCTGATGCGCGATCTGGCTTGCTTCGGCGTCGAGCAGCGACGGCGGCAGGTCAAACGAGACCAGCTTGTCCAGGGCGTCCAATACCGCGCGTTTCATCACCGCGCGCGAGGCGCCGGCGTATTCAGCTTCCAGACGCTCGGAGATCTGAGACTTCAGAGCGGCCAGATCTTCGGCGCCAAATTTCTTGGCCAGCTCGTCGTTCAGCTCAGCCGCAACCGGTGCTTTGACTTCTTTTACCGTGCAGCTAAAGACAGCTTCTTTACCGGCCAGATTTTCGGCTTGGTACTCATCGGGGAAAGACACGGTGACGTCTTTTTCTTCACCGGTTTTAACACCAACCAGCTGCGGCTCAAAGCCGGGGATGAAAGAGTTGGATCCCAGAACCAGCGGGAAATCTTCTCCAGCACCGCCATCAAAGGCTACGCCGTCGATTTTACCCAGGAAGTCGATGACAACCTGATCACCGTCCTCGGAGGCAGCATCTTCGTCGCGAGCCTGGAAGTCCTGAGCGGTTTCAGCCAGGTTGGCCAGCGCTTCGTCAACGTCACCTTCACCGGCTTTGACAATCAGCTTTTCCAGGGTCACCGATTTCAGATCAACTTCGGGAATTTCTGGCAGCGCTTCGTAGGACATGTTGACATTGACGTCGTCGCCCGGTTTCCAGTCTTCGCTGGACATCTTGACATCGGGCTGCATGGCAGGACGATCGCCGCTGTCTTCAAAATGCTGGTTCATGGCGCCGTCGATGCTTTCCTGCATCGCTTCGCCCATCAGGCGTTCGCCGTACTGCTTTTTCAGCAGCGCCATCGGCACCTTACCCTTGCGGAAACCCTTCATTTCGATGCCCGGCTGAGCTTCGACCAGCTTTTCGTTTACCTTGGCGTCCAGTTCGGCAGCACTCACGGTAATCGCATAGCCGCGTTTCAGACCTTCGTTCAACGTCTCAGTGACCTGCATGTCATTCCCCATAGAGATTCGGGGCATGCACAGTGACATCCCCCAGATAAATTTGACGCCTTGTATTTCTCCTACGCGCGTCGCGCAAGAGGCATTGCTGTCTGACAGGGTTAGTTGAGCGGGAAAGCCCCGAATTTTACCCTTGGGCATAAAAAAACACGCCCCGAAGGGCGTGTTGATGGTGTTTGGGACTTGGTCAGGGCCGCTTAGAACTTCCAGCGGGCGCCAGCCATGATCACGCTACTGTCGCTGTAGGTGGTGGTGACGTCGTCATAGTCATACTCGCGGTAGGCCAGGTAGGCCTCAACATTGTAGTTGTCGATTTTCTGAACCGCAGCAACGCCCCAGGACTGAGCCGAGTCACCGGCCGAGACCATGTCGGAACCGTCATAGTAATCGACTGAGAAAGACGTCGAACCCAAAGAGGTCCAGTTGGCGGTATAGCCCAGCTTTGCGTAAGCATAGCTGCCAGCGATATCGCGTTCGCCTGCTACAACGGCCAGCGACAACCCGGTTGGCTTATGCTCCACTGCGACCGAGCCGACGATGTCGCGCTTGTCGGCGGTACCGGTTTCTTCGGTCCAAGCTGCGCCCAGGGCCGCATCAAGAGCAAAGTCACCCATGTTTTCGTTGTTATAGCTAACAGCGATGTCATAGGTTTCGCGGTCATTGCTGATTTTCAGAATGTCGGTACCGTAAGATGCCGAGAACACGAACCCGTTATAGTTTTCGGTGTCGTAACGCACACGACCAAGACGTCCTCCGTCATAGTCGGTGAAAGCATCACTCACATCGACACCACTCAGCGCACCAGCCGAGGTCCGGAAGGCGTATCCACCAGCAGAGTCAGCCGTTGCAACACCGGCAACAACACCGGTACCGGACCGGTCACTGCCTGCGATACCGTCTGAGGCCATGGAGCCCTGACCTGCCGAGAACGTACCGTAACTGGCGGTATCAAACTGCAGATCTACGTGGCGGATATTGGTGCGGTCCCAGCTGAGGCTGTCACCTTTTGAAGTCTGGCTGACACCATCAGATGCGCGGAAACCAAGGGCGGTTTCAAACTTGAACAGCATAGTGTTCTCGCCGAAAGCCTGCTTCAGGCGGAAACCGATCCGCGAGTTGGAGCCGGCGTTGTCGACCAGACGATTGTAGGTCTCAGTGCCATCGTCATAAGATTGGAACGACGGGTTAAGCTGACCATACCAGGTAAAACTGCCACCGGTGTCGTTTTCATAGGTAGGCCCGGCAAAAGCCGGAGATGCGATGGCGGTGGCAAGTGCAGCGGCACTTGCGTTATATGCAAAACGTTTGTTCATGAGTAGGTGCTCCTAGTTCCTCATCACAGTCAGGAGTACCCTCGTTCCATCCATAAGGGATCCGACTTGTGACAAGCGGCTAACACGGGTTTTATTTGCTGCCGAGACTTGAAAAACCAGATCCGTATTCAGGGTGAATAGGAGTGGCGAAAATCTGCTCACGAAGGGTTTCTCTCGCATGTTTTTTGCTTGATGACAAGACTTTATGTGATCTAGGTCACATAACCATGCAGCCGGTGATTGGCTACTTTGCGCATGGCGCATCCCCGAGACTCACAGCTGGAGATTTTGAAGGGACACTGTTGGGTTTCAGCCGGGATGTCATTGCGGGCCGAAGCCCCGCCACCCGCCGTGAAAACCAAGCAGGTACCCGCGTCTGCGTCCTCGCGCAGCCCTCGGTTTGTGACACCGGATGTGGGACTGGATGTGGGACTGGCATCAGCCCAGCTGAAAGCCCGGCAGCCCCAGCAGCAATTGGCGGCGCGGCCCTTCTCGGTCGCTGATCATGCACCGCGCGTGGGCCAGAGCCGTGATACCCAAGCTAACCAATTGATTAGTAATCAATTTTCCTGAACTTCCACCGCAATGGGGTAATTTTCACAAAAACCATTTTCCCCTCTGGACCTCGCCAAATTCCATGGCTATACGGTGCCTTGTGATCCGGCGTAGCTCAGCGGTAGAGCAGTTGACTGTTAATCAATTGGTCGTAGGTTCGATCCCTACCGCCGGAGCCAATAACCTCTTGAGTTTGTTCAGTTTTTTGAGCTTCCTTCCTGAGTGTGTTGGCGCTTTTGGCCTAGTGTGCCGAAAGTGTGTATGGAAATTTTCATTGCTTCACGGTGTGTGGCCTCTGCGTCGAGGTGACCATACCGCTCCACCATCTGCATGGAGGAGTGACCGAGGATGTCTTTGAGCACATACATGTCGCCACCGGACTGCACCCACCAAGATGCGAAAGTGTGCCGAAGGTCATGTACCGTTAGGTGTGGCATGCCTGCCCGAGACCGAGCCAGTCTGAAGAAACCCTGGAATGAGGTGAAGGGAATATGGGCCCTTTTCGTGTTGCACCAATGGCTGAACACACTGTCCCCCGGTGTGCGTGAGCAAAATTCCGCGAACTGGTCAAAGAACTCAGGCAGGATCGGCACAGTCCGCGGCTTTCCGTTCTTGGTGATTTCTCCCGGAAGTTGTATAACTCGGTTCGGGAGATTGACGTGTTTCTTCAGCAGCAGACGCATCTCTTTGTGTCGTAGCCCAGTGTAGACCGCGAAGGTCACCAGCATCCGGTGGGATTCTTCGATACACGCTTTCTCCAGCCGATTGAATTCAGCACGGGTCAGCCACACGTCTCGCGACGTCTCCTTCAAGTGCTTCTTGTCCATCATGCGTACGATGTTCACTTCCGGCGCATCGGCCATTGAGCGCTGGGCGTGGGTGAAGAGCGACGACATGAATGCCAGATCGCGTTTGACGGAGGCATCGGTGACAGTCATCCGCCGCTTGGCGACGAACCGCTTCAGGTCATTCAACGTGATGTTGGACATGACCGCGTGACGGAAATGGGGATCGAGAACCCTCAATGAGTTCCGATACCCATGGAGGGTACTATTTGTCAGATCTCGGCGAGTGGCAAAGAAGTTGCCCACCACCTCCTGGAAGGACAGCTCTGTGGTCAGCTGATACAGACGCTTGAGCTCTTGCCAGGCTTCTGCTTCGTCGGTGTGGCCAGAAGACTTGCGTACAGTGACGCCATCTTTGTTTTTGTAGGTGATTTGCCAGACGGTTGAACGCTCACGTTTATAGACCCGTGCGCCGGGGATATTTCTCGGTTCCATGTGGTCCTCACTTTTTGTCGGACGATATATTCTTCGATGTCTTGGGGGTCGAATTTGTAACTTCGACCGAAACGGTGACCGGGGATCACCCCGGCTATTGCCCACCGGTGGACAGTTCGAGGGGTCACCCTAAGGCGCTCCCCCACTTCTTTGGACGTCATCATTCCTGTGATCCTCTATCGGATGAAAGTCGCCTCAACTAAAACTTTAGGCGACTTGGCGGTGGGGACAGTAAGCTAGCTTGTATTTTATCAACGTATTGAAGGTGCGACCGACTGACGTACATTTATGCACCTGGTCGAACAGCTCCTTGGGGACATTGGAATAGTGGTATTCCGAGCCGTTCATGCCGCTTCGGGGACCAGTTCCACTGTTTCTGTTCCTGTTCCTGTTTCGTAGACCATGTCCTTATTCCGGTCCTTTTTCAGAGATCCCTTCGCTCGCAGCCCCACCACGCAAGGTGATGGATCCAGGAACCGAAGGTCATGATCGTCGCCGTCGATCACGTTGTAGCCAAACAGAGTTCCACCGATTTTGTCGGTGACGGCAGCAACATTCATGCCTGCTTGGAGCACATCCCTGGTCTGAGATTGGTTATTCTCATGCAGGGAAAATGTGAGATGATAATTGTCGGGGCGCTCACGAAACATCCTATTGAAGTGCTTCGTGTAGTCGTAGAATTGGGTGTCCGGAAAGTCACTGGCGATTTCGGGAAATTGACGCTCCCATTGGATGTCGCTGTAGACGTTCAGCCGGATGGCAGCGCCCTGGTTCCGAGAAATTTCCTTGTGGAGCTGCGCCTTGAATTCGTCCCGAGCACGGAACCACCAGATGGTACGGAAGATCCGGCCCCACCAGACTGGGTGTGACCCATCTTTGCGGGTGAAATTCGCGGCACCACGGCCGGAGGTGAAGATGCAGTGCTTCGTACACTCAGGGGAGCGTGACGCGCAGACCTCAAAGCCAGAGATGTCGGCGGGTGCCAGGGACAGGCCCAGACCCTTCCAGTTCATCTTCTCTGCTTTCTTGATTTTGGGATTTTCCTTGCCCAACAGGTTCGAGGGGCGCCAGCCCGCAGCAAAACGTGCTTCGGCTTCACGCCGAGCGTTTTCGTAAATGTCCATATGATCCTCCAACGGATGACGGAATGAGTATTGGTCCGACCCGGAGATCGGGTCGGTTATTGGCTTCAGAATTTCAGAGGGTTAGCGCTTGATGACGACCCGCATCGCGATGTTCGTGATCGGGATCGGGATCGGGATCGGGATCGTGGGGATCAGCTCTATGGTCGCGTTGCAACCGTTGTGGTAGCAGGTCTCAAAGTCGAACTGCAGATCGACCGCAATCTCCGGCGGCACCCCAAGCTCAGCGTCGTAGGTTTCCACGAGGCAGTCTCCTGCCTTCGATTGGAACTCAATCTCCTCGTCGCACTTCGGGCAGCGGGCCGTGACGATCAGGAACATTCGTAGGTGTCCTCAATAAAGGTTTCGAGACGGGCGATTTCATCGCGGCCGATCCAGGCCTCGAGTTCGTTTCCGCGGAGAGTGGTTCCGGCCAGGTGGATGTTGTTGATCTTGGCCTGTACTGACGTTTCGGCCAGGGCGAAGTCCTCGGCAGGGAATTTCTCCACCTCGAGATCGAAAACCGCTGGCACCCCCATGAGGGGGCCATGAGGTGTTTCGAAATCGACCTGGGTTTCAAATATTGCCATTGCAGAACAGCTCCCAGGTTAGGCTCGATCCCATCGAGTCTTTCAGGCTGAGCAACCGGGTGTGAAAGTCATCGTCAGTGAAATTGACCACAACATCGATCTCAATGATGTTCTCCGGCTCAATGCCCTCCAACCGATGGCCGCTCTTCACATTGGTGAAGTCTCCGAATTCACCAGTGGTGTGGATCGGATCAAATCCAGCGGTTTTGTAATTGAACCGCGGCTTGACCCGGATCAGCTGTTCGACCCCCTCCTTGGTCAGGATCGAGAGGCAGTATTCCCCCAGCGACACCCCCACGACGTCGTGGAAGGAGCCCAGATGCATGTTCCTCATGTCAGGTGTTCCTTGTTCAGTTTCCCAGCCAGTGTCGGGGATGTTTTCCAACGCTCGCGCCTCGGCGTCGTCTTCGTCCTTGGCGAACAGATCGACAGTGACGCTTTCGGTCACGTCACGGGTCAGGGTCACACTAAATCGTTTCATGTTAGCCCCCAATCTCATCGAGGCTGGCGCCAGGAAATTTCTTCTGGAGACCCTCTACGATTTTCAGAACCTCACTGAATTTCGCGATGCTCTCGTGCTCTTCGATGGGGTCTTCACCATCGCAGCGGACCAGGATGTCGTAGGAATGGATCTCTTCGCCACGCTCGGCGATGCCGTAGTCATTCGTGTCACGCTCAGCCATCGCGAAGACTTCGATGCAGAGAGGTTTGCCGAACTTGTCGGCCAGGAAAGCCATCTTTTCCATCTCGGCAAGAGCAAAGACCTGACCGGCGGCAGTATCGGAGTGTTGGTAGGTCGCCAACAGTTGTGGAAGGCTCTGCGCCCACGTTTCCGGGGCAATTTGAATGTCGTCCATGGTATCCTCCAGCGGATATGAGTGGGTTAGTCTTCTTGCAGTTCGAAGTTGGTGTTATCGACCTCGACGATGTCGAAATCTTCAGGTTCACCCTTCACCTTGCGATTGTAGGCCGCTGGCTTGGTGTCGCCCATGTTGCATTCCATATGGAACCCATAGGCAAACCAGATCATACCGCGAAGAGCTAACCGCGAACCCGTTGCCGTCTCTTGAGCGCCGGTTGCCAATACTGTCTCGATATTCAAGCTTTCCATTTTCTCTTCTCTTTCCGTTGGTTGAGGTTCAAAATTTGAACCGGTTGGGTATCAGACACACCTGCCCCGTCACCCCGGTATCCAACCGGTTCGCGCAACTTGGGCATGTTCGGCGCCCCCCCCCTGCGAGGCGGACCCTAGGGGCTGGCCCGTTGGCCTAACTCCTTAACCCACACTACCCTTTTTATGGGTCGGTGACAGGCTGGTGGAGTGACTATGCCGTTGCAATTCCTACCAAAATTTTGAAAAATAGGTTTTAACCACTCTGCACCAAACAGGGGATCCCTGCCCCGAACCCGACCCAATATTCGTGCAAAAGGACAGCTATCCGTGACCATTGAATGCCCAACTTGCATCAAGACCCAGTGGCAAGCATGTGGCTCATCGTGGTTATTGCCGCTTTTGTAGTGGTGCTTTCCTTATTGGCTTAATTGGCAAGACAGTTTTTTCTTCGAATACGTCTCCGGGCCAATCGTGTTCTTCTAAAGCGTCCAGTCGGACGCCCACCAAGAGGTGCAAAGCGCATCTACGGCGACTTCGTGTATCTGCCCGTAGGGGGAAATGGGGTATCTCTTCTTTGAAGCCCGTTACGAAAAGGTGCGCATCGGCGGTGTGGTTCGTGATGCGGCCGTCCTTTCGGCAATAGGTATCGGCTCGGATGATGGCGGGCATCGCTCTGGTTCAGCCTGGTCCACATGAAGAGTGGCAGGGGCCATGTCTTTGAGGCGCAGCAACCAATATGGCTGGTTCGAGAATGTCTCAATCGGCGAATATGCGCTGGCCACAGCGGGCGATAGGGGCTGAAAAACTGGGGCTACAGCTGCAAGACAGAAAACATCCCTGGCGATATTGACTCATGCCTATGCACTGCCTAGCTATCCATCGTTGGCACTCACCCTGTGTGAGTGATAACAACCCTGGCCAGCGTGCCAGGATCTACATGAATTTAACCTTTGAGTCTTTTAAGGAGCCGCAAAGATGGCACTGAAACCGCTTCACGACCGCGTGTTGGTTCGCCGCATGGAAAGCGACGAGAAAACTTCTGGTGGATTGATCATCCCCGAAAGCGCCAAGGAAAAGCCCAGCGAGGGCCTTGTTGTCTCTTGCGGCGAAGGCGCCCGCAAAGACAGCGGCGAGCTGATCGAAATGGCTGTTAAAGCAGGCGATACTATCCTGTTTGGAAAATGGTCCGGCACCGAAGTCACCCTCGATGGTGAAGAGCTGCTGATGATGAAAGAAAGCGACATCATGGGCATCATCGAGTAAGCCACCCGGCTTCTCTGATCCCAATAATCGCTGAACAATACAGACTTTCTCGAGGAGAAATATCATGGCTGCTAAGGACGTCAAATTCGACACCGATGCCCGCAATCGCATGTTGGCCGGTGTCAACATTCTGGCTGATGCTGTCAAAGTGACCCTGGGCCCCAAAGGCCGCAACGTCATCTTGGACAAATCCTTTGGCGCACCGCGCATCACCAAAGATGGTGTGACCGTTGCCAAAGAGATCGAACTGGAAGACAAGTTCGAGAACATGGGCGCGCAGATGCTCAAAGAAGTTGCATCGCGCACCAATGACGAAGCGGGCGACGGCACCACTACCGCCACTGTACTGGCTCAAGCCATCGTCAAAGAAGGCCTGAAGCAGGTTGCTGCTGGTCTGAACCCAATGGACCTGAAGCGCGGTATCGATCTGGCAACATCCCACGTTGTTGCTGCGATCAAAGCTGCGTCGCGTGAAGTCAAAGACTCGGCCGAAGTTGCTCAAGTTGGTACCATTGCTGCCAACGGCGAAGCCGCCATTGGTCAGCAGATTGCCGACGCAATGCAGAAGGTTGGCAACGAAGGCGTCATCACTGTTGAAGAGAACAAAGGTCTGGAAACCGAGACCGAAGTTGTCGAAGGCATGCAGTTCGACCGCGGCTACCTGTCGCCTTACTTTGTCACCAACGCCGACAAGATGATTGCAGAGCTCGAAGACTGCATGGTTCTGCTGCACGAAAAGAAACTGTCGTCGCTGCAGGCCATGGTGCCTCTGCTCGAGCAGGTGATCCAGAGCCAGAAGCCGCTGCTGATCATTGCCGAAGACATCGAAGGCGAAGCGCTGGCAACTCTGGTTGTCAACAAGCTGCGCGGCGGCCTGAAAATCGCGGCTGTCAAAGCTCCTGGTTTCGGCGACCGTCGCAAAGCCATGCTGCAGGACATCGCCATTCTGACCGGTGGTCAGGTGATCTCCGAAGATCTGGGCATGAAGCTTGAGTCCGTCACTATGGACATGCTGGGTTCCGCCAAGAAGATCGAAATCACCAAAGATGAGACCACTATCATCGACGGTGCTGGCGAAAAAGCCGAGATCGAAGCCCGTGTTTCTCAGATCCGCACTCAGATCGAAGAAACCACTTCCGATTACGACAAAGAGAAGCTGCAAGAGCGCGTTGCCAAATTGGCCGGCGGTGTTGCTGTTATCCGCGTTGGCGGCATGACCGAAGTGGAAGTCAAAGAGCGTAAAGACCGCGTTGACGATGCACTGAACGCAACCCGCGCTGCTGTGCAAGAAGGCGTCATTGTTGGGGGTGGTGTTGCTCTGGTTCAGGCGAGCAAAGGTCTACTTGATCTGGAAGGCGCCAATACCGATCAGAACGCCGGTATCACCATCGTCCGCAAGGCTCTGGAAGCGCCGCTGCGTCAGATCGCTGAAAACGCTGGTGTTGACGGTGCGGTTGTTGCTGGCAAAGTGCGCGAAAGCGACGATCCAACCTTTGGCTTCGACGCTCAGACCGAAGAATATGGTGACATGTTCGCATTCGGCGTGATCGACCCTGCCAAAGTGGTTCGGACTGCTCTGGAAGATGCGGCTTCGATTGCTGGTCTGCTGATCACCACCGAAGCAATGATCGCTGACAAGCCTTCCAAAGAAGGCGCAGGCGGCGGCGGCATGCCCGACATGGGCGGCATGGGTGGCATGGGCGGCATGATGTAAATCACGCCATCCTGCCGGATGATTTGGGGCTGCCTTCGGGTGGCCCTTTTTGTTGTCTGCCAGGATATGGCACTGTCAGAGGAAAACTATGAATACTTGGAGCGGTGTGGATTCGCGTGGTCAGACACGAAGAAGACCGAGAGAAATCAATGGTGGCAAAATGCCAAAATTGCGTTTGGGCAAGTAATAATTTTTCCTCTGACAGTGCCGGTAAGAGGCATGTAACTGCCCTAAAACCGCCATTCACGCCTAACCCGCCTAACGGCAATGTCCAGCCCGTAGCAGACCTTCTGCCTGCTGAACTGCAGCCAAGGGCCAGCATACAGGATGGGCGGAATCCAGTCATTCGCTGCAAGTGCAATCATCTTCACAATCGGCGTGCAAAGCCGCCATTAGTCAGGTCAACAGCGTAAATTCAGATGCAAGAAGATACCTAATTTTCTAATAGGGAACTGCTACAAACGCTTTCCGCTCGATCATGGTGCTGCTCGTTGTCACCCTCGAAAGGTATTGATTTTAATAATGTCGCCGTCGATTGCATAGGATGAAATAGCCTCTGCTTGCTTAAGTGCGTTAGCCAACTCATAATTTGCTTTTGTGTTGTCGATTTTTGGTCGCTTGGCTGGCTCGGCGATGTCACAGAACGGCTCATCCATTTTAGCAACAAGCCGCATCAAATCTGCTTTTGATTTAGAGGTGGCAACGCGAGTGGCAAAAACCACGGCTTCCTCGGTGCTTTCGCAGTCTTGAAACGAAGGTTCTATCAGAGCAATATCAATGTTTGTCAGATCAGTGTCCTGGTCGCGTATTACTGACGAAAGTGCCTTGGCCAAAGAGTTGTTGGATTGAGGATTCTCGATCGGGACCGTATTGATTACGGTCAATTTCGTCGAAAGCTCGGATCGACCAGAAAGCAACCCAATCTTCACATCATCTGAAATGGAGAATTCGTCGATGTCCTCTCGGAACTTAACTTGATTGTTGTGGATCAGCTTCACGGCCAACTCTGTATCATCGCTAACGGCTTTAAGAGAACCCACTGTTAATTCAATTTTATCTGCGTCCAGCAATGCACCGTAAAACTCTCTGGACATATCGCTCGGAAAACCCTGATACCTAAGCCGGAGACATCGACTAAGCCCTTGGTAGATCGCAAAGTCCAAATTCTTGTTAGACAGGATATTCCAACTAAGCTTGCTTTCCAGTTCGTGTTCAAGGCCCGCATCGCCAATTTTTTCGGCCTGAAGTGCTGAGAGGACATCAGGTTGGTTCAGCACGCCGGTGAAGGCTTCCTGTTCAAAGCCATCGGCATCAACAAAGTCGGCGAAGTTCGACCAATTGGCACGTACACGGCCTACTTTGAGCGTCGCATACCAGAATTTGCCAGGTATGCCATTAAAACTGTCGAATGTATGATTCTGCTCCACAACAAAACTCTTTCGAACCTCAACTGAAAGACGTTCGTCATTGAGAATTCTAACTATTGTGTCGGATGACTCCTCAAGGTTATTGGGTAAGCTTGGCAACACATCTTGAACGTAGGTCTCGATATTGTTGTCAAGATGCTTCTTTAGGGTTTCGTCGCCGTGCGTGAGAATCGTCGTGTAATTTGAGGTATGTAGCGCTTTCTCCAAGTCAACGTTGTCACTTCCCGACTTTGACATAACCAACAAAATATTATTCGAAGTGAGCCGGTACAGCCTATTGCTGATTACATAGCCAACCAAGTCTTTATGTTGGTCAATGCTCTGAAGGTCCGGCACACAGATTTCAAGGTACCTGTATAAGGCATAGTGCGCCTCATTCTGCGGCAACAGTTTTTCCAGCCATCCAGAGAAATCGGAGATAAATTTCGAGAGCTCACCATCAGCGTTCATTGAATAAATTACTTCGTCTGTCTCGCAGAAACGGATAAATTTAGCGATATGGGACAAGCTTAATGAGGACGCGTAGACGGCCGATGATATCAGTTCCCAATGTTTTGCGAGCGGGACAATCAGTTCACCAACGCGATTTCCGTTCTGGTAGTAAATTTCCAAGAATGCGTCGGCCCGGCCGAAATTGTCGGCAATGTACCCAACCGCCAGAGAAGCCTCCTTCGCAAACTGACTTTCCGGCGCGAGTAAATGGTCCAAGAGACTTACATTGAAGACGTACTCGCTTGAGAAATTTTGGCTGGCCATGTCGGCACAAACCTCAGCTGGATTGCTCAGTTCGAGTTGTGGGTCACTTGGAAGGCTAGAACGAATTGACCTCATGAACTCTAATTCATTCAATCCGAGACGGCCCTCGTGGAAATTCGATATAAAGTCACTGTAGTGCTCGTCCAAGTAACCATTCAACAACAGCGTACGTAACAAGCCGTAGTCCCCTAGGTCGCCCTCTTCCGGCGAGCGGTCTAAAACGCCTTTGAGAACTGGTAAGTTGCCTCTCAGAAGTTCGCGCAAAGGCTCTTGTTTGACTTCGGAAATTTTTTCGGCAATCTCGCGAGCTTCTTGCTCAAATTGTGAACGCATCTGAGTAGAGCTATTCTCAATATCCCTCTTCCTCTGAGAAAAGTTCCGATCTGGGTCAACCGAGTTTTCAATTTCTTGAAACTTAACGTTTTGTACTGAAAATTGATTGTGGTTACTCATTATACCGAATGTTCCGGCCTCGGAAAGCCTTTCAAAATTTTCGAGGTCACCCAGCTTGGAAAAAAGAATGTTTTCGTTTGTTAAACGAACGCTATGAACCGTTCCATTTCCCGGAGCCTGGCCTCTTTCGACGATATTCAGAACGTACGGCGCAATCAGCTCCTCAATGTTCTTTGCAGTTTCCTTTCTAGAGCTTTCAATCATTTGTTGAATTCTAGCTTTACGCTCCCTCAACACGCTTGTCGAAATTTCTTCTAACTCTTGACGCTTGGCACATAAGGCGTGGTACTTTCCCTTGCTGTAGTGCAATGCTTCGAAGTCATGCGCGTACACGTTTTTGTACACCATCATCGCCAATAGCTTGGTCTGGTCCAAAGCATTCGGCGGTAGTTTGTCTCGGTAAATCTCAAACTCATTGACAATATTCTTGATAAGACGGAGGTCAATGAGGTGGTAACACACGTCTCTTAGTAGTTGGCTATCGATCGTTTCCAATGCTGAGCAGCCTGCCAATAGCTGGCGAAATTTTTCAATAGAGTTCGACGAATTCACGATTGGCACAACCGGAACAATGAAATCGAAGAACTTCGTTCGGTCGCTTTGCAGAAAGATGTCGTCGCGAATAGCGTAAATAAACTTAACCTTATCAGAGCCAGATCGGCTATCATTCAATAGCTTGTTGATTTCTCGAAGCTTATGAAAAATCTCTGGTTGTTCAAATCTATCAAGGTCTTCGAACACAACTACTCGCTTGTTCGTCGCCTCAAAAAAATAGAGGATCTCATCCAAATTCTCACTGAGAATTGATTCCGGCTTTTCGTTATTCGATTCGACTTCAAATCCAGGAAGTGTGAACTTCATTTTTGCCAGTCCAGCGGAAGCCTTGAGTGCCCATGCAACGAAGAAAACGAACCCGCCAAACAGGAATATGACAGAAAGCAATTCGAGCAATAACCAATCAAACCCCAAGTTTTTTTGGAAATTTCGCAGGAGGGCATTCCAGTCCTGTTGCCGATACAGATAGGCGAGAGACAGCCATACAACGATGAACAGTGCTTTACCCTCGACCCAGCGCACCGGTGTGATCCGACTAAGCCTAGAATAGGGAACCGCCTTTGCATCAACACTGTAGAGCAACTGTTGAAGAATGCTCTTTTCAATGAGGCCAGTGTCAGTGTCCTTTACTTCACTTTCCCCGAAAGTTGCCAGTGAGACAATTATGAAATCCTCACCAGTTCGCGCTTGGTACGAAGCCAAGATACTGCTTTTCCCTGAACCGTAGGGCCCACTCAAAGCGATGTTCTGAACTTTTTCGTTATTGAGCGCGAACTTTAGGGCGTAATAGTATCCGTCATCGGCGATTGCGTCATCTACAGGCGCGAGGTCACTGAACGCAAAACGTCTTTCGTTCTCTTTCTTGTCCTCTAACGATGAAAAAAGTGGCATAGGCGTCTCAAGGAAAAGGCGAGTTGAAAGCTGTCACGAATAGCGTCAAAATATAGAGTAGCAACTTTGACGGGTAGTCAATAGCCGACGTTCTATTCTTGCGGTGAATGGTCGAACCTGTTCTGATTTCGACTGACCGCTCAATATCCCTCTTGCCCACGTTGCTCCAATTTTTGAGCTCGAGTTTCTGTGCAGTGCAGTAACGTCAGCAATGCGAAAGCTGCGCTGCGGGAGAGATTGACGCGATGAATGGCCAGTAGGGGCCGTTCGCCAAGGATCATGTCTCCTAGGTAGAGCTACTTTGCAAAGTCGGCTTCCTGCGGCGGTTTCAACGGATCGACGCAACACTTTAGTCTTCTTGGAAAGGTGGAGTGTAAATCATGGCCTATCGCCGCAGACATTTTTTTACAGATAAACAGAAGTCAGAGATCTGGGATCGCTGGCAACGCGGAGAGTCA
>JABSSD010000116.1 GCA_013214575.1 Paracoccaceae bacterium
CCCCCCCCCCCTGCGAGAACCCCTCAAGGAACTGCGCCTGGGCCGGCGAGCCCAGCACGGCCCGCGCCACGCTGCCTGCAAAGAACAGACCCTGGCCGGGCATATAGGTCGGCACCAGATTACACGAGAGCAGCCCCAGCATTTCGGCCCAGGTCTCAACCGTGCGGCCGGCAGCGCTGTCTGGATCGGCCAGATAGTCTTCCATCAGCTGGGCCCCGCCCGCAATCGCGACGCCGCTCATTGCCTGATGAAAGCGCACCAGCCCATGCCCCGAGAACAGGTCTTCGTTGCTGTTGAATCCCGTTGGGTCGCCACCCAGTGCGGCCTGCAATCTTTTGTAGACCGAGACCGGCAGATCCGCATGACCCATTTCCGCCCCGGCGGTATGTGTCCCGGCCACCAGCGACACGTTGAACCCGGTGCCAAGGCCCACCACCAGCGACTGATCGCCCAGCTGCACCCCCGCCCGCAGCGACGACAGCTGACCGGGGCTTAACACCGGCAGCGCATAGCCCAAGGCCGCCAGATCATTGATCAGATCCATCCGCGCGCCGTCCGGCAATTGCAGCCGCGCCGCCAGGCTGCTGGCATCCCCTTGCCAGGCCCGGTTGGTCAAACGATATTGATCCCCGGAAACAGGTCCGGCAACCGCGATACAGGCGCCCTGAAACGTCGGCAGGTCGGGCTGGGCGCGATAGGCGGTCAGCACATCCTCAAGGCTGGTAAAGCTGTCGTTGTCAAAGCTGCGCAACCCGGTGACGCCGATTTCTGCTCCAGCCAATGCCAGCCGAGTATTGCTGCCGCCAACATCGCCGACCAGTACCGTGACATCCGTGTTCATTCAGCTGAGCCCTCATTCATTCTGTTTGCGCGCAAATGGTGCTGTAAAACGGTCCCAATTGCAAATACTCAAGGGATTAATGTTTGCGCTCACAGGGCCATTGCCCAATTTGGCGTCACTAGTCAACAACCCCCGGCCACGGCGATGACCCAGATCAGCACAGCAACCGCGCGCCGTCCGGACAGCCAAAGGGGTTGACTGCCGAGGGGACAATGGCCGAAGACCACCCTATCGACAGCACGTCAAACACCGCGCCATGCGCGCAAGCCGCAAAGCAAGGACCGGATGAGCAACAGCAGGACGACACAGACAGAGCACCGGCTGACAGCTGACCGGCTGGCCCTGATCCGCCCCTTGTTGCAACCGGATGTGGCAGTGGCGGTGACCGACCCGCAGGCCAGGCAGCCGACGCCTTTTGCAGCCGAGCTGGCCTGCCTGTCCGCCAATGCGGTGGACAAGCGACAGCGCGAGTTTGCCGCTGGCCGCGCCGCCGCCCATGCCGCAATGGCGGATCTGGGCCACAGGCCACAGGCCATTGTGATCGGTAAAAACCGCGCCCCCCTCTGGCCCGAGGGGCTGACCGGGTCCATCACCCATAGCCGCAGCTGCGCCATCGCCATTGTCGCCCGCAGCCACGATGTGCTGGCGCTTGGCATCGACGTCGAGGAAGACAGACCGCTGGCGGATAAATTACTGTCGGCGATCTGCTCGGATGCTGAGCAGGAGTGGCTCACGGCTCAGGCCAATCCCGGCCAGCTGGCCAAGCTGATATTTTCAGCAAAAGAGGCCGCTTACAAATGCCAGTACAGCGTAAGCCAGAGCTACTTTGGCTTTGACGGTCTGGAGTTGGAGCTGGATTTGGCGCAGGGTGGTTTTCAAGCCCGCTTTACCGCCGACCAATTGCCTTTCGTGCGGGGCGACGTGATTAACGGGCGGTTTGCCATTGGTGCCGGGGTGATTGTCACCCTGGCTGAACTGCGCCGCTAAGGAGACACCGGGATGAGTTGGATCACAAGTGTTGGCTCGGTTGTCATGATCGGGCACAGCCTGTTTGGTCTGCAGCCCCCGCAGATGCTGGACCAGCTGGTGCAGGCCAACAGCGTTACTCCGGTGACGGTCGAGGTGCAGACCCTCAATGATCTACTGCCGCCTGAGCCGGCGCCGTTGCCGGAGGATCCGCAGATGACGCGGCTCAACAGCCCGGCATCCGTCCAGCCCGCCGCAGCCCCGCTGCTGTCACCGCAACCCGTCGCCATCAATCTGGCCGCGATTGCCGACTGGAGCCCGCAGGCGCCGTTTCTGGACCACTTCAAGACCGCCCGCCCCTGGATTGGCCATCTTGCAGGTCAGTGGGGCGGCGCCGGACATTTGGATATGGCCGCGGCGGGCTATCTCGATCCTGACGGATGGCCCACCGCCATGCCGCCCGAGCTGGGCTCCATTGGCACCCTGATCCTGACCGATCTGCCGGTCACCGCCCGCTCGCTGGCGGGTCGTTATCTGCTGCGCTTTGACGGTGATGGCATTGTCGAGGTGTCTGGCCGGGCTCGCAACACGCGCTACCGGGAGGGCGAGATCTGGTTTGACTATAGCCCCGGCCCCGGCTCCGTTGACATCCGCATCCAGCGCACCGACCGCGCCCATAGCAATGACTATGTGCGCAATATCACCGTGGTCAAACAACAGCATCTTGAGGCCTATGCCCAGGGCGCCCTGTTCAACCCGCAGTGGCTGCGCCGGTTGCAGGGGTTTTCCGCGCTGCGGTTGATGGATTGGATGGCAACCAATGGCTCCACTCAGGTCAGCTGGCAGGACCGGCCGCAGATCACCGATTACACCTGGGGCCGCACTGGCGTGCCCGCCGAGGTGATGCTGGCGCTGGTCTCCCAACTGGGCACCAATCCCTGGTTCACCCTGCCCCATGCCGCTGACAACGGCTATTTCCAGCAGTTTGCCGAATTGGTGGCCGCGCAGCTGCAGCCGGGCCAAAAGGTCTATGTGGAATATTCAAACGAGGTCTGGAATGGCCAGTTGCCGCAGGCTCAATGGGCCGGCGATCAGGCCCTCGCCCGCTGGGGGGACGCCGAGCTGTCGATGCAATTCTACGGCGGTCGCGCCGCCGAGATGGCGCAGATCTGGAGCCAGGTCTTTGGTGATCGCGCCGCCGATCAGCTGGTGCGGGTCGTGGCCACCCAGACCGGATGGCTGGGGCTGGAACAACAGATCCTGCAGGCACCACTATGGGTCACCGACAACCCCGAGCGCGCACCGCCCGTCAGCTCTTTTGATGCCTATGCGGTGACCGGCTATTTTGGCGGCCTGCTGGGCTACAAGGAGCAGGCGAATGTGGTGCGGGCCTGGATCGCCGACAGCACCGAACGGGCGGTTGACGAGGCCCGCCGCAGAGGCCTGAAGGGGGCGGCGCGGCGGGCATTCATCAAAGCCCATCGGTATGACATTGCCAGTGCCCAGGCGGCTGTTGAACTGCGCGACGGGCTGATCTCGGGCGATGCCGCCGGTACCGTGACAGACCTGCTGGAACGGGTGTTGCCCTACCACGCAGAGATTGCCACCGCGCAGGGGTTGGAGCTGATCATGTATGAAGGCGGCAGCCACGTGGTTGGCATCGGTCCCATGGTCGAGGATGACATCCTGACCGGTTTCTTCACTCATCTCAATTACAGCCCTGAAATGGGCGCCCTCTACGCCGAGCTTTTGGCCGGGTGGCAGGCTCTGGGCGGGCAGATGTTCACCGCCTATGTGGATGTCGCCACGCCGGCCAAATGGGGTAGCTGGGGGGCATTGCGAAGCCTGGACGACGACAACCCACGGTGGGATGCGCTGGTCGACGCAAAATAACCAAACCGGAAAGCCGCTGCAGGTGGCGTTATACTGCCGGGATCACACTGGCGGGGTCATTCTGTGCGAAACTGTCCGGGGCTATGGCCGGTCCAGCGCTTGAACGCCTCATTAAAGCTGCCCAACCCCGAATAGCCCAGCAGGAAGGCAATTTCCGCCAGCACCAGATTGGTATCGCGCAGATAGCTCTTCGCGAGAGATTTGCGCAGGTTTTCCAACAGCCGAAAAAAGCTGGTCCCCTCGGCTGCCAGCTTGCGCGACAGGGTGCGCGGGCTCATCCCCATGCCGCTGGCAACACTTTCCAAGGTCACGGTTCCGGCCCCCAGCTGTTCGGCGATTGCCCGTTCCACCGCGATCACCAGCCCCGGACTTTGGCGCGCGATTTCCGCCAGCACCTGGTCGCCATATTTCTGCAACACGCTCAACAATTGCTCGTCGGCCGAGGTCAGCGGAAGATCCAGATCTTTCGGGTCAAATGTAAAGCCGTTGGTGGCGGCGCCAAACTCCACCTTGCAGCAAAAATAAGCCTCGAATTCATCAATCTGACTGCGCCGATTGTGCTGAAACCGAACCACCCGGGGTGAGATTGGGCCAACGGTAAACCGGCGCAGCGTATGCAACAGGCTTGCAGTGGAAAACTCGACATATTGGCGGCGTTTCAGACTGGGGGAAATCGCATAGTCCCAACTGATCACCCCGCCCTGCTGCAGGTGCGACTTATCAACCTCCAGCGCCGGGCTGGCCACCCGTGAATAGCGGGCAAAATTGGCCAGAAAGCCTCCGGCCGTTGGCGCCGCCAATCCAACATAGCAAATCAGCCCGGCGCGTCGCATGTCCTGCTCCTTGCCCAGCTGAAAGCCCAGATTTTCGTTCTTGGTCAGCACAGCCGCCCGCTCAAAAAACTTGACGGTTTCAACCAGCGGATAGGTCGGAGCCTCTTCGGCCAGCAAGCTGGCGTCAAAAGCGGTGCCGTGAAAAATATCCTCCACGGCATAGCCACGCTGTATCAGTTGATTGGCCAGCATACTGGCAAAAACTGCAGAGTGCTGTCCGGCGGCGCCTGCCATCTTAGATCGTCTCCTTAAAAAATCAGCCGTTCAGTCGCCTGGTGATTTTCAAATGCATAGCCTGACCTAAGTGTTCACCTGACCCAGGGATTTCAAGGCACTGGCATTCACCTAGCGAGACAAAAGATCAGCACTCTGGACAGGGCCTATAAATAAGCTTTCAGGCAGGTCAACATGTTTATCGGCCAGCCGGTCGACAAATCCTGCAGAGGTCAATTTCAGATCTGACGCCTAGAAGGAGACTCATTTAACGGAAGAAAATCAAGGGTTGATCGGCGCCGCCCTCAATACCCGCAACCGGACGCGGCCTGTCGGGGGCCACTGTCGGGCGACTGTCGAGGTCTATTCCCAGCCACGCCCTTGCCCGCCCAGCCTCACTGGCGGCCTCACTGGCGGCCTCACTCGGCGCGATACTGTCCGGGGCTGCAACCAGTCCACCGCTTGAACGCGTCATTAAAACTGCCAAGCCCAGAATAACCAAGCAAAAAGGCGGTCTCGGCAAGCGTAAGGTCGCTGTCCCGCAGATAGCTTTTGGACAGCGATTTACGCAGGTCTTCCAGCACCCGGAAAAAGCTGGTTCCTTCGGCGGCCAGCCTGCGCGACAGTGTACGGGGGCTGATCCCCATCGCGGTGGCAATATGATCCAGCGTTGCCGTCCCACGGGGCAGCATATCGGCGGTAACGCGCTCGACCTCACAGACCAGCCCCGGCAAGGCGCGGCTTTTTTCCGCCAGCACCCGATCGGCATAGCTCTGCAAGACCTTCAGCAACTGGTGGTCAGCAGAAATCAATGGCCGCTCCAGATCGCTTGCATCAAATTCAAAACTGTTTCGCGCAGCCCCAAAAGATATGTCGCAGCCAAAAAAGGCCTCCAGTTTGTCGCTGTTACTGCGCCGGTGGTGCTCAAAACTGACCTTTAGCGGCCGTATCTCAGAACCGGAAAAATGGCGCAGGGTATTCAGGAAAACCGTGCTGGTGTATTCCACATACTGGCGCCGCGGCACGCTGGGGGAAATGCGGAACTGCCAGCCAACCAACCCGTTGCCCTGCTGATGGGAATAGTCCAGCTCCAGCACGTCACTGTAGATCCGCGAATAGCGTGTATAATTGGCCAGAAAGGCCGCCACGTTGGCCGCCGCCAGCCCGACATAACACACCAGCCCGATGCGGCGACTGTCCTGGCCCTGCGCCAGATGAAACCCAAACAGATCATCCTGGGTCAGCAGGGCGCCCTGTTCAAAAAAGCTCATCACATCTGATGCCGCGGCAACCGGAGCCTCCTGTTGCAACAAAGAGCCGTCAAACGCCGATCCGCGAAACACAGCCTCCGGGCCGTAGCCTTGCTCAATCAGACTGCGCGCCACCATTTTGGCAAACACTGCGGTATGCTGCTGGCCGACATCTGCCATATTGATACTCTCTTTCCATAAATCATCTGTCGCCCCATGCCTGCGCCGCCAGCCATCTCGGCTCCGTTGGTCCTGAACCGGCAACGGTGCCGGTGTCGGTGTCGGTGTCGGAGAAACAACCAACAGGCCGAGGACAGAGCCACGGCGGCGGCAATGGGTTGACGTCGCCGGTCAGGATACCATTTTGGCCCGTTTCCCGCTCCGGCTGGCGCTTTTACTGCCGGGCAGTGCCTCTTTTCTGAGCCGATCTCGGTCGCGGCCCGCCTCAAAGTCTCCCGCCCGTCGCCAGACATCCAGCGATGTCCGGCTCCCGTTGGGCCCGGCGCCGCGCTTGCGCGGCGCCGGGCCCAAGACCGCAAGGGGGATCTGCGACAGCAGATGCACCGCGCGGGCGCGGGAGCCTTTGGCGAGGTGTCGCAACGGTTTACCTCTTTAGCGCAGCGGCGCGGTCTGGAACAAACGGATCTTGATGCCGCCATGCGCCACGGCTGCCCCCGTCGGCAGGAACGGCAGGTCGGTGGCCTTGGCCAGTCCGGCCTCGCTGGTGACAATGCCCACCCGCCAGCCGGAAAACCGGGCCTTCAGGGTTTTGCCCAGCGCACCATACAGCGCATAGAGCAGCTTTTTATTGCCGATCCGGCCGCCATAAGGTGGGTTGACGATCACCAATCCCGGAGGGCCCTCTGGCGGCATCAGGTCACTGACCGCCTGATGGGTGAACAGCGTGCAGCCCTCAACCCCGGCGCGCTCGGCATTGGTGGTGGCGGCCGCGACCACACCGGCATCGCGGTCCGAGCCGTAAAACCGCAGCGCGGTCGCTGCCCCCTGCCCAACGCCGCGCATCTGCTGCCAGGCCGCACCGTCAAAACTGGCCAGCTGTTCAAAGGCAAAGCTGCGGCTGCGGCCCGGGATCAGCCCCATGGCGATCTCGGCCGCTTCGATCACAAAGGTGCCAGAGCCACACATGGGATCAACCACCGGCTCATTCCCATCATAGCCACATTGGCGCAGGAATATCGCCGCCAGGTTTTCGCGCATCGGCGCCTTGCCCACCGAGGGTTTATGGCCGCGTTTGTGCAGCGCCTCGCCCGAGGTATCGACGCTGATGATACAGAGGTTGTCATCAATGCGCACCTTGATGCGCACCTCGGCCTCGGCCGAGATTGGTGCGCCCAGTTCTTCGGTGATGGCCTTCTCAAACCGCTGGACAGCGGCGCCTGCGTGATAGATTTTGGACTTCTTGTTGGTGACCACTTCGACCTTGACCGGCACATCCGGGCGCAGCACATCGCCCCAGGGAAACTTGCGGGCGCGTTTGTCCAGTTGGGCCAGGTGAAAGGCCCGTATCTCACCGATGCGCGCCAATACCCGCGCCGCGCCGCGCAGCTGCAGATTGGCCCGCCAGACCTCCTCCCAAGTGCCCCGAATGGTCACACCTCCGGGCAGGATAGAGGGCGATTTAAAGCCCTTTTCGCGGGCTTCATCCCGTAGTGCCAGCTCCGTTCCCGGAGCCGCAACGAGGAAAATGTCGAATTCTGTCTCTGTCATCATGGCCGCTACATAGACCTAAAGCCGCAGGGCAGCGACCGCTTTTTTGCAAAGCCCTGCCCCGGCGTCATCCCAGAGACTCCAGCCGCTCACCGCGGCGACCCCTATTCTCACCTTCGCAAACTTGCGAAATTTAACAATTAAAAACAATGGCGTATCAGATACTAAAGAATTAGTTTGACAAAAACGAAAATCAAAGGAAATCTAAGAGACAGTCAGGTGCCGCAGAGCACTTCTGACATAATATACCTTAGGGAGGTGACAAGATGCGCAAGTATCTTCTCTCCGCTGTTGCGGCGACTGCTGTAATTGCGGGATCAACAGGGCATGCCGATGAGGCCGCTGCCAAAAAATGGATTAACGAGGAATTCCAGCCCTCTGTTCTGACCAAGGACGAACAGCTGGCGGAAATGCAGTGGTTCATCGAAGCGGCTGCGCCATTTGCCGGCATGGAGATCAACGTGCTGTCCGAGGGCATTCCGACCCACAGCTACGAGAGCGAAGTGCTGACCAAAGCCTTTGAAGAAATCACCGGCATCAAGGTCAACCACCAGATTCTGGGCGAAGGCGAAGTTGTGCAGGCGGTTCAGACCCAAATGCAGACCCAGCGGAACCTCTATGACGCTTATGTCAATGACTCGGACCTAATCGGCACCCACTCGCGGTTGCAACTGGCCTATAACCTGACCGACTTTATGGCAGGCGAAGGCGCCGACGTGACCAACCCCGGTCTCGATCTGGACGACTTCATGGGCATCCAGTTCACCACTGGCCCGGATGGAGATCTGTACCAGCTGCCCGATCAGCAGTTCGCCAATCTGTACTGGTTCCGCAAGGACTGGTTCGACCGCGCTGATCTGCAAGAGGCCTTCAAAGCCAAATACGGCTATGATCTGGGGGTTCCGGTCAACTGGTCGGCCTATGAGGACATCGCCGAGTTCTTCTCTGATGACGTCAAGGAAATCGACGGCACCACGATCTATGGTCACATGGACTATGGCAAGCGGGCGCCGGATCTTGGCTGGCGGATGACCGATGCCTGGCTGTCGATGGCCGGTGCCGGTTCCAAAGGTGAGCCAAACGGGGTGCCGATCGACGAATGGGGCATCCGCATGGAAGCCGGTTCCTGTAACCCGGCCGGTGCCAGCGTCACCCGGGGTGGGGCTGCAAACGGTCCGGCTGCGGTCTATGCGATCCGCAAATGGGACGAATGGCTGCGCGCCTATGCGCCTCCAGGTGCCGCCAGCTTTGACTTCTACCAGTCACTGCCAGCGCTAAGCCAGGGCAATGTGGCCCAGCAGATCTTCTGGTACACTGCGTTTACCGCCGACATGGTGAAGCCACAGTCCGAAGGCAACAATACCGTCGATGGTGACGGCATGCCGCTGTGGCGGATGGCGCCCAGCCCGCATGGTCCCTATTGGGAAGAAGGCCAGAAGATCGGCTATCAGGACGTTGGCTCCTGGACCATCCTCAAGTCGACCCCACTGGACCGTGCCAAGGCCGCCTGGCTCTATGCACAGTTCGCGGTGTCCAAGACTGTGGACGTGAAGAAAAGCCATGTTGGCCTGACCTTCATCCGCGACAGCTCGATCAACCACGAGAGCTTCTCGGAGCGGGCTGACAAACTGGGTGGTCTGGTCGAGTTCTACCGCTCGCCTGATCGTGTGGCCTGGTCGCCAACCGGCATCAACGTGCCTGACTATCCAAAGCTGGCCCAAATCTGGTGGCAGCAAATTGGTGACGTCAACTCGGGTGCCTTCACCCCACAAGAGGCGATGGATCGTCTGGCCGAAGAAATGGACATCACCATGGGCCGCATGCAGCGCGCCGATGAGGCTGCCAATGTCTACGGTGGTTGTGGCCCACGTCTGAACGAAGAAAAAGACGCGGCCTGGTGGATGGCCAACGGTGGCGCCAAGCCAATGTTGGACAACGAGAAGCCACAGGGCATGACCGTCAACTATGACGCTCTGGTCGCCCGCTGGGCTGCTGAATAATCAGGCTCTTTCCTGATGGGCTGAACCCAGCAAATTGTTCAGCCCTCCTAAGCCCCGGTGATCCTCTCGATCTCCGGGGCGTTTTCCCCCAAGACCGCGCAGCATCGCGTGCAACTGGCTGCTTGCCGGAAAGCCTCACCACGATGGCACTCGAACTAAAATCTGTGACCAAGCGCGTCGGCGCCAATCTGCACATCAAGGAAACCTCCCTGACCCTGCACACCGGTCACTTCAATGTCCTGTTGGGCGCAACCGGATCTGGTAAGACCTCTCTGATCAAACTGATGGCCGGGCTGGACCCGCTGGCCAGTGGCGAGATCTGGATGGATGGTCAGAACATATCCAAGCTCAGCACCCAGAAACGCAATATCAGTTTGGTGCACCAGTTTTTCATCAACTACCCGCATATGACCGTCTATGAAAACATCGCCTCGCCGCTGAAAGTTGCCGGCATGGCCAAGTCTGAAATTCAGGGCCGCGTCGAAGAGGCCGCCGATATTCTGCAGCTGCGGCCGATGCTAAAGCGGATGCCGCACGAGCTATCCGGTGGCCAGCAGCAGCGCACCGCATTGGCCCGTGCCATTGCCAAGGAAAGCAAGGCAGTGTTCCTGGATGAGCCGCTGGCCAACCTCGACTACAAACTGCGCGAAGAGCTGCGCGATCAGCTGCCCGAGCTGTTTGCCGGTCGCGGCGCGGTGGTGGTCTATGCCACCTCGGAACCCGAGGAGGCCCTGTTGCTGGGCGGCCAGACCGCGCTGATGGAGGATGGCCATGTGACCCAGTTTGGCGTCACCGCCGATATCTACCGCAACCCGGCCAATGTGGCGGCAGCGGCAGTGTTCTCCAACCCGCCGATCAACACTGCCGAGATCACCAAGCAGGGAAGCACCGCAACGCTGGGATCAGGCGTCAGCTGGGATCTTCCCGGCAATGCCGCAGGGCTGACCGACGGCCCCTATACCATCGCCATTCGGCCGCACCATGTGCTGCCGCTGGCCACCGAGGCAAACACCGTGCGCCTGTCAGGCAAGGTGCAGGTGACCGAGCTGTCCGGCTCGGAAAGCAGTGCCCATTTTGACATGGGAAACGGCAGCTGGGTCTCTCTGGCAGCTGGCGTTCATCCCTACAATGTGGGCGAAACCCATGATTTTTATATGGACCCCTCGGCGGCATATCTCTTTGCCCCCGACGGCTCCCGCGTGGCGTGAGGCGCAACAATGGCTAAAATAACTCTCTCAAATCTGCGTCACAGCTATTATCCGAATCCTTCCGAGCCGTCAGACTATGCGCTCAAGGAAATCGACCTCGACTGGAACGATGGCGGTGCCTATGCGCTGCTGGGGCCGTCGGGCTGTGGTAAATCCACCCTGCTGAACATCATTTCCGGCCTGTTAGTCCCGTCTGAGGGCCGCATTCTGTTCGACGACAAGGATGTCACCGACCTGCCGCCAGACCGGCGCAACATTGCCCAGGTGTTCCAGTTCCCGGTGATCTACGACACCATGACGGTCTATGACAATCTGGCCTTCCCGCTGCGCAATCGTGGCCGCGACGAAGTGACCGTCAAAACCCGGGTCACCGCCATCGCCGAGATGCTGGAGCTGACCGATATGCTGAGCCAGAAGGCGGCAGGCCTGAGCCCGGACAACAAGCAGAAGATCTCGATGGGGCGCGGATTGGTGCGCGAGGATGTCAACGTGGTGATGTTCGATGAGCCGCTGACGGTGATCGACCCGCACCTCAAATGGAAGCTGCGCTCAAAACTGAAAGAACTGCACCAGCGCATCAAGGCGACGATGATCTATGTCACCCACGACCAGACCGAGGCGCTGACCTTTGCCGATCAGGTGGTGGTGATGCAGGACGGCGAAGTGGTGCAGATCGGCACCCCGGTGGAACTGTTTGAGCGCCCCGCCCATACCTTTGTCGGCCATTTCATCGGCTCTCCGGGGATGAATGTGTTGCCCTGCAGCCTGATCGACGGTCAGGCCTATTTCACCGACCATCCGGTGGCGCTGGAAGGGGCGATTTCAGGCAGCCCCAAAGGCCGCACCGAGATTGGCATCCGCCCCGAATTTGTGACCCTCGCCAAAAGCGGCTTGTCGGCAACGGTAAGCAAAGTCTCGGACGTTGGCCGCCACACAGTGGTGGAATGTGACGCTGGCGGCAGCAAAATCCGCGCCATCATCAGCGGGGCCGGCCCGGAAAAAGGCGCGCCCGTGTTTCTCAACTTCCAACAAAACCAGACCCGGCTTTATGTCGATGGCTGGATTGCCACCCATGCCCAGGAGGCACAGTCATGAAAACCGTAAACCAGAAAGGCTGGTTCTTTGTGCTGCCGGTGCTGCTGCTGGTCGCCTTTAACGCGCTGATCCCGATGATGACCGTGGTCAATTATTCGGTGCAGGAGACCTTTGGCAACAATCTGTTCCTGTGGGAGGGCCTGACCTGGTTCCAGCAATTGCTGACCGAAGAGCGGTTTTACAAGGCGCTGGGGCGTCAGTTCATGTTCACCGGGCTGATCTTGGTGATCGAGGTGCCGCTGGGCATTGCCATTGCCCTGTCAATGCCACGCCAGGGTATCTGGGTGCCGGTCTGCCTGATCCTGATGGCGCTGCCGATGCTGATCCCGTGGAACGTGGTGGGGGCGATGTGGAACATCTTCACTCTGCCCGACATCGGCTTGCTGGGCTATTTCCTGAACAATGTTCTGGGTATCAACTATGACATGACCCAGGACCCGATTGCCGCCTGGGTCACCATCATCACCATGGATGTCTGGCACTGGACCTCGCTGGTGGTGCTGCTGGCCTATGCCGGGCTGGTGTCGATACCGGATGCCTATTATCAGGCCGCCAAGATCGACGGCGCCTCCAACTGGTCGGTGTTCCGCTTTATCCAGCTGCCCAAGATGAAACCGGTGCTGACCATCGCCATCCTGTTGCGCTTCATGGACAGTTTCAACATCTACACGGAACCCTTTGTGTTGACCGGAGGCGGCCCCGGCAACTCTACCACCCTCCTCTCCATTGATCTGGTGAAACGCGCCCTCGGGCAGTTTGACCTCGGCCCCGCCGCTGCGATGTCGCTGATCTACTTTGCAATCACTCTCTTGGTCAGCTGGCTGTTCTATACGCTGATGACCAAAGATGACCTGAACTAAAGGAGACCATGGAAATGCAAAAACGATCCATCGTCCCAATCATTTACATCCTGTTCCTGCTGCTGCCGATCTACTGGCTGGTCACCATGAGCTTCAAGACCACCAACGAGATCCTCGGCGGCTTCTCGCTGTTCCCGCAGACCTTCACGCTGGAAAACTACCGGGTGATCTTTACCGATCCGACCTGGTACTGGGGCTATATCAACTCGATCTCTTATGTGACCCTGAACATGGTGATCTCGATCGCGGTGGCGCTGCCGGCCGCCTATGCCTTTAGCCGCTACCGGTTCCTGGGCGACAAGCAGCTGTTCTTCTGGCTGCTGACCAACCGGATGGCACCGGCGGCGGTGTTTGCGCTGCCGTTCTTCCAGCTTTACTCAGCCGTGGGGTTGTTTGACACCTATCTGGCGGTGGCACTGGCCCATTGCCTGTTCAACGTGCCGCTGTCGGTCTGGATCCTCGAAGGCTTCATGGCCAGCGTGCCCAAGGAACTGGACGAGACCGCCTATGTGGATGGCTATTCCTTCCCGCGGTTCTTTGTCACCATCTTCCTGCCCTCGATCAAGGCCGGGGTCGGCGTCGCTGCCTTCTTCTGCTTCATGTTCTCCTGGGTGGAGCTACTGCTGGCCAAGACCCTGACCGCGGTGGCCGCCAAACCCATTGCCGCCATCATGACCAAAACCGCCTCAAGCGCGGGATATGAGCTGGGGCTGCTGGCCGCGGCGGGCACTCTGACAATCATACCGGGCGCAATCGTGATCTATTTTGTCCGCAACTATATCGCGAAGGGTTTCGCGATGGGGAGGGTGTAATGCTTTCATGGATGGCCTGGACCTGGCCCACAGCATTGGTCTTTATCGGTATCTTCTCGGCGATCGGCACGCTGATCGTGATCGAAATCCGCCACCCCGGCGGTGATGAACGCAAAGGCGTGCTGGGGCTGGTGACCACACGCGGCGACCGGCTGTTCATCAGCCTGTTGGGCTCCAGCTATATATTTCTGGCCTGGCTGGGATTGTTTGGCACCCCGCTGTGGATACCGCTGCCAATAGCGATTGGCTGGGCCGTGTTCTGCTTTCGCAAGGTCTGACCGCGGGCGCGATCCGGGTCACCCCTGACGCGGGTCGCGCGCATATTTTGGCAACACGCGCCGCGGCTGGCGCATCCTCTAAGAAATTAGTTTTCAAAATCATAGCCTTTGCCTAAGATGGCGAAACGATAATAAACGGACCGGACACCAGACCCAATGCGAAAAAAGCAGGACAACACGCTTCTGACCGAGGTTGAACTCGAATTCATGACCGTGGTTTGGGCAACCGGTGGCGGCACTGTGCGTGACCTTTTGGCCGAGCTGAACAAGCTGCAGGAACGGGCCTATACCTCGGTTGCAACCGTGCTCAAGATCATGGAACAAAAGGGCTTTCTGTCCAGCGAACGGTTGGATCGTTCACTGGTCTATCGCCCTGCTGTGCCCAAGGCAGAGTATCAAAAAACCACTCTCAAAAACCTTTCGAGCAAACTCTTCAACGATACCCCCGCAGCCCTGGTGGCGCGGCTGGTCGAGGACGAAGAGGTGACCAACGAAATGCTCGTGGAAATGCGGGCGCTGTTGACTGAAAGGCTGGGGGATAATGCAAGCTGATGCTCTACTGAATGCCTATATCGACCTGAATCTGCTGCTGCTGGTTGGCGCCGGCATCTGGATCGGGTTGCGACGATTGCTGACCCGACATGGGCTTGGCAACGCCTTCTTGCCACAACTGAGGCTGCTCAACCGGCTGACCGTCTTGCTGGTTGCGGCGCCGCTGCTGGCGCTGGGGTTCACCACCTGGGTCATTCCGCACCCACCCAATATCTCGGATATGCTGGTGTCGCAATTCCTGCAGGGCCACGTCAGCCTTAGCGCCACCCGTTTTGAGACCCTCATCGGCCTGCGCGAGGATCTGGTGCGCAACCTGTTGACGCAACAGGCAGTCTGGGCCCGGTCGCTGGTGCTGCTGTTCACCCTTGGCGCCGCGTTTTGCAGCCTGCATGTAATCACCTCTGTGCTGCGCCTGCGCAACTGCCTGCGCAGCGCCTTTCTGTGGAAGAAAATCGGCCGGGTAGAGCTGCTGATCAGCGATAGCACCTCGGTCGCCTATTCCACCCGCGGGCTGTTCAGCCTCTATGTGGTACTGCCCTCGGCGCTGCTGCATGACCCCCGCGATCTGCGGCTGACCATCGCCCATGAGTTGCAGCATTTCCGCCAGCGCGACATCGAATGCGAGTTTCTGCTGGAAATGCTGCGGCCGCTGCTGTTCTGGAACCCGGCCTATTTCCTGTGGCGCAGCGAAGTCCGCATCCTGCGGGAATATGCCTGTGATCAGGCGCTGATGGCGCGGCCCCAGTTTGAGCCCCGCGCCTATTGCGAATGCCTGATCCGCGCCTGCGCCATGGCGGCACAGGACCGGGTGTTGTTTCGCCGCCGCAGTCCCGCCGTGGCCCTGGTTGACCGCCGCGAGACCCGGCGCAGCGCCACCCTGGAGCAGCGCATTCTGGCGGTGACGGCCAAGGCCTCCCAGTCTGACCATAGGCTCAGCTGGGCGCTGCTGTCGGGCCTGCTGGTCGGCGCCGTGCTGGCCACCACGCTGCTGATGCAGCGGCCCAGCGACTGGAGCCAGGACCGGCTGATGCTCTCCACCATCGTCAATCTGGAACGCATGGCCAGCCGCAGTTCCTCCGGCAGTGACCCGGTGCAACGCTCCGGCCTGGCGACCTTCGACTAACCGCCCCGACAGCCACAAGAAAGACCCGAACCCATGAGCCGTATTGATGCGCACCAACATTTCTGGTCTGTGGCCCGCGACGACTATGGATGGCTCACCCCTGAACTAAAACCGCTCTATCGCGATTTCCTGCCGGCGGATCTTACCCCGGAGCTGGAGCGCCATCAGATCGCCGCCACGGTTCTGGTGCAGGCCGCGCCCAGTGTGGCCGAAACCCGGTTCATGCTGTCGCTGGCCGACGATCACAGCTTTATCAAAGGCGTGGTGGGCTGGGTTGATTTTGAGCGCCCCGATGCGGCGCAGCAAATCGCCGAGCTGGCCACCCATGCCGCCCTGGTGGGTCTGCGGCCGATGATACAGGATATTGCCGACCCGGACTGGATGCTGCGACCGGCGCTGACGCCCGCTTTTTTGGCGCTGATCGCCGAGGATCTGACTTTTGATGCGCTGACCCTGCCGCCACATCTGCCCAATCTGATCCAGCTGCTGCAGCGCCACCCGGACATGCGGGTGGTGATCAATCATGGCTCCAAACCGCTGATCCGTGATGGGCTGATGCAGCCTTGGGCGGAAAACATGGCTGTTTTAGCACGCGACACCCGGGCCTATTGCAAGCTCTCGGGGCTGGTCACCGAGGCAAATTCCGGTTGGACCACCGAGGATCTGAAACCCTATGTGGATCACTTGCTGAGCTGTTTTGGTCCTGATCGGCTGATCTGGGGCAGCGACTGGCCGGTCTGTCTGCTGGCCAGCAACTATCACGCTTGGGTAGAAACCACCGAGACCTTGCTGTCAGGCCTCTGCGCCAGGGACCGCGATGCCATTCTGGGTGGCAATGCGGCCCGCGCCTATAGCTTGCGCGACTGACAGGCCCAGAGGCCAAAGCGTCACACCCAGACTAAAACCTGCCGAAAATGGCGGCTTAGGCCTTTTTGGCCAGACGTTGTTCCAGCACCTCAAACGGCACTCCGGGCTCATCCTTGGCGCCGCGGATCACCAGTGAGGTCTTGACCGAGGCCACATTGGGTGTGGTCAGCAACCCTCCGGTGAGAAAGTTCTGAAAGGTGCTCAGATCCGGCGCCACGCATTTCAGGATGAAATCGACCTCGCCGTTCAGCATGTGGCACTCCCGCACCAGCGGCCAGCTGCGGCATTTTGCTTCAAAGGCACTCAGCTCCACCTCGGCCTGGCTTTCCAGCCCCACCATGGCAAACACCTGCACCTCGAATCCCAGCTCGCGGGCGTTCACCTCGGCATGGTAGCCGCGGATAAAGCCAGCCTCCTCCAAGGTGCGCACCCGGCGCAGACAGGGCGGTGCCGAGATGCCAACACGTTTGGCCAGCTCCACATTGGTCATGCGCCCATCGGCTTGCAGCTCCGAAAGTATCTTGCGATCAATCGGGTCCAGGCGTGTCGTGACCATGTTCAGCTCTCCGTAAAATGAGGGTTTCTTATAGCACCGCTGGCAAGCCGCGCAATTATATTTCGTGTTAGCGCAATTATATTTGTCTGATGACACAATCTCACCGGCGTCACCGCAGTTTGACCAATCCGCACCCTTCCGGGGGTTTAAGAGATAACCCGGGGCCGCTATATGAATTGCCAACCGGCGGCTTGGCCGCTTTGCCACCAAATTTGGGGATACATCGATGACTGACACGCGCCACACCAAGGTTCTGATCATTGGCTCGGGACCTGCGGGATACACCGCCGGCGTCTATGCCAGCCGCGCTATGCTGGAACCGATCCTGGTTCAGGGCATCGAGCCCGGCGGCCAGTTGACCACCACCACCGAGGTCGAGAACTATCCCGGCTTCACCGAGGTGCAGGGCCCGGACCTGATGGTCAAGATGCAGGAGCACGCGCAGGCAATGGGCTGCGAGATCATCGGTGACATCATCACTGAACTGGACACCAGCAAACGCCCCTTCACCGCCAAGGGCGACAGCGGCACCATCTATACGGCTGATGCCGTCATTCTGGCCACAGGTGCGCGCGCCAAATGGCTGGGGCTGGACAGCGAAGAGAAGTTCAAGGGCTTTGGCGTCTCGGCCTGCGCCACCTGTGACGGGTTCTTTTACCGGGGTCAGGAGATCGTGGTCATCGGCGGCGGCAACACCGCGGTCGAGGAAGCGCTGTTCCTGACCAAGTTCGCCTCTAAGGTCACTCTGATCCACCGCCGCGACGAGCTGCGCGCCGAAAAGATCCTGATCGACCGGCTGATGAAAAACGACAAGATCGTACCGCTGTGGTTCAACACTCTGGTCGAGGTTGTCGGCACCGAGGACCCACTGGGGGTCGAAGGGGTCGTTGTCAAAAACGTCAAGACCGGCGAGATCACCGAGATCCCCTGCAAGGGCGTCTTTGTCGCCATCGGCCACGCTCCGGCCAGCGAACTGGTCAGCGATGCTCTGGAGACCCATGCGGGCGGCTATGTGGTGACCAAACCGGGCAGCACCGAAACCAGCATTCCCGGCGTGTTTGCCGCCGGTGATCTGACCGACCACATCTATCGCCAGGCAGTGACCTCGGCCGGTATGGGCTGCATGGCGGCGCTGGACGCGGAACGGTTCCTGGCTGAACAGGACGACTGATTGCCCCCTGCCCCGCAGAACAAGGGGCCTAGCCGACCGGAGCCCGTGCCGGTCGGCTGAAACTGACAAGACGGCTCTGGTGTGGTCTTGGGGAAAAATCTTGACCTGAACCGCAACATCCAGCACCCTGACCGGATCAACCGGAAAGACAGGTCCATTGGCGCAGGCAATCTGGCAGGGCAATCTGGTTCAGCGCAGCCGAACCGTCAGTGGGATTTTCCTGCTGATCTATGCATTCTTCCACTTCCTGAACATCGCGGCCGGTCTTGTCTCTCCTGACTTCATGATTCAGGTGCAGCATGCACGCGCACTGGCCACTGGCCACCTTCCCGGTCAGATCCTGCTGTTTGGCGCGCTGTTCCTGCATGGTGGTCTGGCCCTTTGGCAGGTCGCCAGCCGCCGCACCCTGCGGATGACGGTGGCCCAGGCGGTGCAGCTGTTCTTTGGCCTGGCGATCCCGCTGCAGCTGATCCAGCATGTCGTCTTTACCAACTACGCCGACCGGGTCTTTGAGGTCGAAGATCATATGTCTTCGGTCATCCTGTTGCTGTGGAACTCGCCGGAGATCTGGCAACAGTACCTGCTGCTGCTGCTGGTCTGGGTGCATGGCTGCATCGGTATGCACATGTGGTTGCGGATCACCTGGTGGTGGCGCTCGATTGCCCCCTATCTGATCGGCGTTGCGGTACTGGTGCCCACATTGGCGCTGGCCGGGCTGATCACCGAAGGCCGCAGGATGTGGTCAATCTATATCGTTCCCGGCAATGCCGAGGCCATCCGGGAAGATTTCAACTGGCCCGACCTGACTGAATTCGCGCATCTGACCAGGGTAGCCGAGGTAAGCCTCTGGGTGTTCTTCGCCCTGTTGGCGACTGCCATCAGCGCCTTCTATATCCGCCGGTTTGCCCGCAAGCGGCAATCGGTCAGGATCCACTATGAAAACGGCCCCGACATAACCGTCGAGCGCGGCTTGACGCTGCTGGAAATCTCGCAGCTCAACGGCGTTCCCCACACCTCGCTGTGCGGCGGCAAGGGGCGATGCACCACTTGTCGGGTCGCGGTCATCAAAGGCGGCGACAGCCTGCCCGCCGCCAGCCCAGCCGAGGCGCGTTCGCTGCTGGCGGTGAAGGCGCCACCTGATGTCCGCCTGGCCTGCCAGATCTACCCGACCGCGGCGCTGACGGTGAAACGGGTCTATCGGCCTAAGGGGCGGCGCCGGGTCCATTCGGCGCAGGGCGAGGAAAAGACCATCGCGGTGCTGTTCCTCGACATCCGCGGCTTCACCGCCCGCTCTGCTGATCTGCTGCCCTATGATGTGGTCTTTCTGCTGAACCGGTTCTTCGACGCCGTGGTGCCCGAGATCACCCGCGCCGGCGGCACGGTGGACAAATACATGGGCGACGGGCTGCTGGCCCTGTTCGAGATGGACAGCGCCGCCGCCTCGTCCAAGGCCGCCATAGATGCCGTCAGCGACATCGGCGTCGCCCTGGCGCGCTTTAACCGGTTGTTGGCCTCAGAGGGGGATGAACCAGTGCGGATCGGCATGGGCCTGCACACCGGCACCGTTGTGCTGGGCGAAATCGGCACCACCAGCCATGCCCCGCGCACCCTCATCGGTGCCACCGTCAACACCGCCAGCCGCCTTGAGGCCAAGACCAAGGATCTTGGCGTCGAACTGCTGATCTCCGAACAGGTGGTGCAGATCGCGGGCCTCTGGGCTGCGAAGGCAAAATTCCAGACCTTCGAGCTGCGCGGAGTCGAGCAACCGCTCAACGCGCTGCCGGTGCCACGGGCCTCGACGCTGGTGATGCTGCTGTCGGCGCCGCCAGAGCCAGAGGACACGGTTACAATTCTGTCTGAACCGGTGTAAAAGCCATGGGATGTTTTCCTTCGCCAGCCAGATCAGACCGGAAACATTCCCGTCTGACACCAATTCGGCACATTCCATCCTTATTCAACCCGTACGCTAGACTTTAGTCACCTCTCCGGGGTATTTCGCCCCAGAAAACCACCGCGATCAAGCCAAATCCAGGGCAGCCCCCTGTGCAAGTGATGAGAGATTTCACATGAAAATGAATAGTAATCTGGCCCCCATTCCAGAGCTTTATGTTTCTTACGACTCGGCCCAGAAATTGAAGTCCGAAGCGGGCAATCTCAAAAGCCACGACCTGACTCCGCGCCAGATCTGCGATCTGGAATTGCTGATGAATGGTGGCTTCAACCCCCTGAAGGGCTTCCTCACCCAGGCCGATTACAACGGCGTTGTCGACAATATGCGGCTGGCCGATGGTCAACTCTGGCCGATGCCGATCACTCTGGACGTCTCCGAAGACTTCGCCGCATCGCTGGAAGACGGCGAAGACATTGCCCTGCGCGATCAGGAAGGCGTCATACTGGCGACCATGACCGTCACCGACAACTGGCTGCCAAACAAGGCGCATGAGGCCGAGAAGGTGTTTGGCGCTGACGACGATGCCCACCCGGCGGTCAACTACCTGCACAATCAGGCTGGCAAGATCTACCTTGGTGGCCCGATCATCGGCATCCAGCAGCCGATGCATTATGACTTCCGCGCCCGCCGTGACACCCCAAACGAGCTGCGCGCCTATTTCCGCAAGCTGGGCTGGCGCAAGATCGTGGCGTTCCAGACCCGCAACCCGCTGCACCGCGCCCACCAGGAACTGACCTTCCGCGCCGCCCGCGAGGCCCAGGCCAACCTGCTGATCCACCCCATTGTCGGCATGACCAAACCCGGTGACGTCGATCACTTTACCCGGGTGCGCTGCTACGAGGCGGTGCTGGACAAATATCCGTCAGCCACCACCACCATGAGCCTGCTGAACCTGGCGATGCGGATGGCTGGCCCGCGTGAGGCGGTCTGGCACGGGTTGATCCGCGCCAATCACGGCTGCACCCACTTTATCGTTGGCCGCGACCACGCCGGCCCCGGCAAGAACTCAGCCGGTGACGACTTCTATGGCGCCTATGACGCCCAGGATCTGTACCGCGAATTCCAAAGCGAAATCGGCTGTGAAATGGTTGATTTCAAACATATGGTCTATGTGCAGGAACGCGCCCAGTACGAGCCCAACGACACCATCGAAGATCGTGACAACGTCACCATCCTGAACATCTCGGGCACCGAACTGCGCCGCCGTCTGGCCGAAGGGCTTGAGATCCCCGAGTGGTTCTCGTTCCCTGAGGTGGTCACAGAGCTGCGCCGCACCCGGCCCGCCCGCTCCAAGCAGGGGTTCACCGTGTTCTTCACCGGCCTGTCCGGCTCTGGCAAATCCACCATCGCCAACGCGCTGATGGTCAAGCTGATGGAGATGGGCGGTCGTCCGGTGACGCTGCTTGATGGCGACGTCGTGCGTAAAAACCTGTCCTCGGAGCTGGGGTTCAGCAAAGCGCACCGCGACCTGAACATCCGCCGCATCGGCTATGTTGCCTCCGAGATCACCAAGAACGGCGGCATCGCCATCTGCGCACCGATCGCGCCTTATACCGCCACCCGGCGGCAGGTCCGCGAAGAGATCGAGGCCTTTGGCGCCTTTGTCGAAGTGCATGTGGCCACCACATTGGAAGAATGCGAACGTCGCGACCGCAAGGGTCTCTATGCGCTGGCCCGGGCTGGCAAGATCAAAGAGTTCACCGGTATTTCCGACCCCTATGAGGTGCCAACCAAGCCGGAGCTGTCGGTGGAAACCGAAAACGTCGAGGTCGACAACTGCGCCCATCAGGTGCTGCTGAAACTGGAAAGCATGGGTCTGATCTCAGGCTGATTTGCAGACACACAACTTAATAAAGCGGCGGGTTTTCCTGCCGCTTTTGTATTTAAAGCTTCAACGCTCCAGTATAATTGATATGTTTCTTGGCAAAAGTGGCACATTATGACGACCGCACAGATGGCAATGAGAACTCCAATTAAAGTCCATGTTTTCACCGACATGCAAGACGTATTGTTTCTCAAACAATCGCCGGGGCAAAAACCTAGTGCTGGTTCTATTTCCTTCACTTTTGGCCTTGATATAGACGAAGACGCCGATGTGCTAATTGTCTATAACCGTGCATCCTACACAATCGAAACGTCCCTCCCCAGGGGGCGGACCGTCTTTCTCGCGGCCGAACCAGATGTCATACATCCCTACAGCTGCAGATTTCTCAACCAGTTCGGACTGGTTCTGTCGACCACATCAATAGAATTGAATACCAACAAGTGGCAGCGAGCCACCTGCTGGCACTGGTATGCCGGTCGTGATTTTTCGACCCCACCAAGTCAGCCTGCCAGTCGCGATCATGATTGGTTTTCGGCACTTGAACCGCCAAAAAAATCGGACAAGATCTCGATTGTGACCTCGACCAAGGTACATACCGAGTACCACCGCAAACGACTTCGGTTCGTTGAGGCCATGATCGAAAAAATTCCCCAGTGCGAGGCCAAGCAGCGCAAACCGCTGCTGATTGCGCCCGATGATGCCGGTTTTCAGAACGCGACCCTGAGCCTAACGCCGCCGTCACGCCAGCGGGTTTCGGACCGGTTTTCCAACCTCAAAATCATAGCCAAACAAATCAAAATCGCGCGCATAGAGAGCCTCGACGCGCCGCTTTGAATCCGCCGAGTAATAGGTCCGGTAATCCTTACGTTTCGTCACATTGACCCGAGGCAGGGTGCCCTCATGTGGAATATCTAGAAATCCGCAAAGCTGCGCAAATCCATGGTCCAGCTCTTCTTGAAAAAGAAGACGGTCAACCAGCAGATCGCCCGCGCGGTTCACCAGCCATGCGGTTTGATTACGCGGCATAATCCTGTCTTTTCTTTCCAGATATGACAGGAAATCCGAAAAGCTCCAGCTCTGCGCGTCCTTGTGGCGACGGCTATGAAGATTGGCCTGCGTGAACACATAGCTGGACACCGCATGATCATAGGGATTGCGCACGATGGCAAATTTGTGAAGCCTCTGAAACAGTGCAGTATCCAGTTTGGATCTGATTGTCGCCGATGTGGAATGTCCACGAATATAGGCTTTCTCGGGGTTCTCTTTCACCGGAAGCCACGAAACCGCGCGCCGCAGCAAGGTTCTGTTCTGGCTCACACAATAGGGGCGCAAAGCTGCGTGTACAGTGCTGCCGGCGGTTTTTGGGATATGCACAAACAAAAAGTTTTTGCTTAGGGAAATCGGCATCGGCGCAAGCCCTCTTTATCGGCACTAGAAGAATTCAGTCAATTTTTTCAGATTACTACCAGATATGCCGTCTTGGTCAATGGGCCGCCACAGAGAGGCAGCCTGGGCCCTGTGGCCACCCCGAAATTGAGACGACAGCACCGGAAATACCCCTTTGGAAATCCAACGCGGCAGGACATCACAAATAAGCTCGGGGACCAGGGGCACAAGCTTGACAGACCATTTGCAAACAGAGTCTAATTACCCAATTGTAGATACCTTTAATTACAGTGGAGAGTGTAAATGGAAATTCCAGCCGGATATTTCAGTGAAGGCCCGGTGGGCGGAGAAAAAGACGGGGGCATCCCCTTTGCAATTTTTCCACCTAAGCCCGGATGGCGGATCGATCGGATAGATATCGTTGCCTATTGGGCCATCGAAGATATCTTTGTCCATTACGAGAGTCCTGACGGCGTTAGACAAATTGTAAACAAGTTCGGCAATACCGACGAATCGGGGGGACCTTATGGAAAAAGTGAAACCTGGGATCTTGGTCCGGCGCATTTCCTCAAGGAACTGAAAGGGCGCCACGGGCAACAATCTACCAGCTATCGTTGTGAACAGGCAAAGGATGGTATTATTACTTTGCAGTTTTTTGGATATACTCAGGGAAATTCAGAACCCACCGGACAGAAATCTGATCTTAAACAACAAGGCACTGCCGGCGGTGGCAGCGGTGGATTTTCGTCCGTAACAAAGAGTTTTCAGTTTCAGGCCCCCACCGGGCAGGAAATTGTTGGCTTCACTGGTAAATACGGAAGCGGCGACGACAAGCAAAAGACAATCAATTCGCTCGGGGTGCTGTTCGGGCCAATGCATAATGTTCCCTTCGCAGAGGCAAAGGAAGACGCCGAAATCGCGACCTGACAGCTGGGGTCTGCCGCTGTTTTCCACCAACTCGGTGCTGAAAACAGCGGCGCCCTGCAATGTCCCTCGTTATCGAAACATCGCAGGGGTACGGGCGGGCGGCTGCAACATTCGCCATCTCCCAGTGTTAAAACGCAATTGGGAAATCTTGGCGGATGATCGAAAATACATTACGATAGGAAACAGCTCCCCTGACCTCAGGTAGAGGACTGTGAATGCCCATTTACAAAAAGAACGGCAAGGCTGTTCTCTTCGTTCATATCCCCAAATCTGCGGGGACAACTGTTGATCACGTATTCCTGTCCAACGGCTGGCAGGTTACCTTTCAGGATGGTGGCGGCCGCGCCGATACAATCCTGCGCCATCTGAAATGCTCCTTTCAGCATTTCCACGCGACCCTGCTGACACAAATGATCAATCCAAACAGTTTCGATGCGGTGTTTACCATTCTTCGCGATCCCATATCCCGGCTGCAGAGCGAATATCGCTGGCGTATGGAACATGGATCCGGGCCGCAGATGGAGTTCAACGCCTGGGTCACCCGGATGTTTCGCGCCTATTACAGGAACCGCTTTGTGCTGGACAATCACATCCGCCCGCAGCGCCAGTTCATCTTGCCCGGGGCGCAGATTACCGCCTTGGAAAATGGTCTGGAGCACACTATTTCGGGCCTGTCGGCGCAGCTTGGAGAACAGCTTCATTTCGATCCGAACAGCCGCCGAAACACCTCAAAACGGGGCGTCGGCGAAATCCCCACCTCAGCCATGACTGCCTGGCTCATTCGCCGGTTTTATGCCCGCGATTTTGCCTTGCACCGCCGCGCATTGGGTCGCTAGGGACAGCCACAAACAGGGAAAATCCGGCCTGAACCAATCCGACCTGACCCAATTGGTCAGTGGACCGGCACCGGCACATAATCGTTCTGACGCGCCAGCACAAAGGCCATGTGGCGCTCGGCAACCACCGCCAGTTGCTTGCCCTCGGCGTCGTGCAACGCATAAAGATGGGTGCGCCCCTTGCCGCCCTTCTGCATCTCTTCGGGCAGATCGGCGACATCGACGGTTTTCACATAGGCCGCGCGCGATTGAGACTCGCTGTGTTCACGTGTTCGCTGCATCATTCACTCTTTCTGATGTTGATGGTCTGTACCACGGTTTCCGGACGTGAGCGGGTCAGGTCCACATGCAGCAGGCCGTTCTCCATGATGGCATCGCCAACTTCGACGCCATCGGCCAGCACAAACATGCGCTGGAATTGCCGCGCCGCAATCCCCCGGTGCAAAAACACCCGTCCGTCGCTGTCTTCGCTCTGGCGCCCACGGATCACCAATTGGCGGTCCTCGATGGTGATGGTCAGATCGTCCTCGGCAAACCCGGCGACGGCCAGGGTAATACGATAAGAAAAATCGGATGTTTGTTCGATGTTATAAGGCGGATAGCCCTCGTTGCCCGACTTGGCCGAGCGTTCCAGCAGCCGTTCCAGTTGCTCGAATCCCAGCATATGTGGGTAAGAGCCCAGAGTGAGTTTTGACACGTATTTCGTCCTTCAAAGCGTAAGCGACGGTGAGAGCAGACCCCAAGGCGGCAGCCTGCGCAGTGAATATGGGAAGAAACTATCATTTTAACAAGAGCAAGAGCTACAGGGTCTAGGCGAAAACATCGTAAACGCCTATCCTGCGCCAAGGTCTTTTCCACTTCAGTCGAGTCGCCAATGAACGCCCCCACCGATATTTCCATGAAAACCGATGACGTGCTGAAGGTTGAACTCGAAGTGTTCCGCCGCCAGCACCGCGACCTGGACGAGGCGATACATGCGCTGCAGGACAAGGGCACCGGCGATCAGCTAACCATCCGCCGCCTGAAAAAGCAAAAGCTGTGGCTCAAGGATATCATCGCCATGCTCGAGGACCGGCTGATGCCGGATATTATTGCCTGAGGCATCCGGCGCCGGGTCTACCGGGTCTGGGTCTACCGGGTCTGGGCTTACAGGGGCTGGCCGAAGAATTGGCCAGAATGTTCCACATCACTGACTGATTTTCCAGTGAATAGTCGTCCCATTTTCAGACCTTGTCAGAACGGCATCAAATGATTGAAACGCTTTCAGATCTCTACATAAATTTCTTTGGCGCATCGGTTGCCGTGGCCCCGGAATTTCTGCTCCTGTCAATACTGGCCGCCTGGATCATCTACCGTTTGCGCAGGCAGACAAACGGCTTCTGGACATGGCTGCTGCCAAAAGAGATCTATACGCATGAGTCTCACTGGCTTGATCTGAAACTCTTTGCGATGGGCCGGCTGGCGGCTTTCAGCGGGCTCTTTGGCCGGATCTCTCTGCTCACCGTCTCAGCCTATGGCAGCTCGCAGATCTTTTCCGGTGGGCTGCTAGGCTCGGTCTCTGCCAGCCCCATCTTATTGGCCCTGATGCTTTGGATCCTGTCCGATTGCGCAACCTACTGGATTCACCGGCTCCACCACAATCAGCGCCTTCTGTGGTCGCTGCATGCGGTTCACCACAGTGCCCAGGTGATGTCCCCGTTCACCGCCTACAGACAACATCCGCTTGGCTATCTCATCATCGTGCCCGTCCACTCCGTTCTGATCGGGGTCGCTCAGGGCTTGCTGATTGGTCCGCTGGCGCCAGAGACCGCAATTGCGCAAATTGCTGGGGTGAATGCCTTTTTCGTCCTGGCCAATGTCGCGATGGCGAACTTTCACCACTCTCACATCTGGATCAGCTTTGGACCGCTGTTGGAGCGGATCATCATATCGCCGGCCCAGCACCAGATTCACCACAGTGACCAGCCGGCGCATTTCAACAAGAATTTTGGTCAGAGCCTGGCCCTGTGGGACTGGATGTTTGGGACGCTGTTTGTGATCCGGCGCAAAGAGCAGCTGAGTTTTGGTCTGGGCGGTGTGGAAACACAAAAAATGGGCGACCACCGTTTGGTGGCCACCCTTTTATACCCGTTCCGCAGCCAATTTCGCCGCTTTGGGAAATCCGGGTCTACCCCGCAATAGTCTTTTGGTATTGATCAGAACTTGAGCACGGTGAAATTGCCCGAGGTACTGCTGCCGTTGCGGGTGACCGTCGCGCCAGAAGACGCTGTGGAGCCGGTGGCAATCCACGCAATCAAACCAATAAGCGCGATGCTGATCAGCGCCTTTTCACCGTTGCTGGGGCCACTTGATGTCGGCACGGTTACCGTTCCAGCAGCAACAGGTGCAACACTGGCCAGGGTCAGGGCCAAGCTGGCGGATAAAATGGCAGCTGTGAATAGTTTTGGTAGGCTCATATAAAATATTCCTAGAAACGTCTGAGTGTTACGGGAAAACTCTTTCGAGTTGCCGCATAAATAGTGCAGCCCTTTTTTAGGTCGTGACGATCTCATAAATCAAGAGTGTTGACGTGTCGTTATGAACCGCCTTCCCTTTTTATATGTCGCCGGTTTTTCAGGCCAGTCTCCCGCTGGTTGAATTTGCCGGCGCTGATATACCGCCCCATTGCCGCATTGCGCAGGCCCGGGTTTACCCTATAGTGCCCGCTTCTCTTTCACCCCGGCGGAGGCATCCCGCGCACCGCAGTAAGACAAGGGACGAGGCACTAATGGCCGACATCAAAGTGGGTATCATCATGGGCAGCCAGTCGGACTGGCCCACCATGAAAGAAGCCGCCAATATTCTCGACGAGCTGGGCGTGGCCTATGAGGCCAAGATCGTCTCGGCCCACCGCACCCCCGACCGGCTGTGGAGCTATGGCAAATCCGCCGCTGACCGTGGTTTGCAGGTGATCATCGCAGGTGCTGGCGGTGCCGCGCATCTGCCCGGCATGGTGGCCTCAAAAACCCGCATTCCCGTGGTTGGGGTGCCGGTGCAGACCCGGGCGCTGTCGGGCGTCGACTCGCTCTATTCCATCGTGCAGATGCCCAAGGGTTTCCCGGTTGCCACCATGGCCATCGGCGCGGCCGGGGCGGCCAATGCCGGCCTGATGGCGGCTGCTATCCTGGCCCTGCAGGACGCTGACCTAGCTGTCCGCCTGACCGCCTGGCGCGACGCCCTGTCGGCCTCTATCCCCGAGGAGCCAGTGGATGACTGATGCCCTGAAACCCGGTGCCACCATTGGAATCTTAGGCGGTGGCCAGTTGGGCCGGATGCTGTCGGTTGCCGCCTCGCGGCTTGGCTTTGTCTGCCATATCTATGAACCCGGTGCCAATCCACCCGCCGGTCAGGTGGCCGATCGTGTCACCACCGCAGGCTACGACGACGTCGAGGCCCTCACGGCCTTTGCCGCCTCGGTGGATGTGATCACCTATGAGTTTGAGAACATCCCCACCGAAGCGCTGGACATTCTCGAACGGCAATGCCCGATCCGTCCCGGCCGCGAGGCGCTGCGGATCAGTCAGGACCGGCTGACCGAGAAGAATTTCCTGCAGGGTCTGGGGCTGATCACGGCGCCTTTTGCCGATATCACCGATCAGGCCAGTCTGGACGCCGCACTGGCAGAGATCGGCGCCCCGGCGATCCTGAAAACCCGCCGCTTTGGCTATGACGGCAAGGGACAGGCGCGGATCAAGACGCTCGCCGATGCGCCACAGGCGCTGGCGGATATGGCGGGTGCCCCGGCGCTACTTGAAGGCTTCATTGACTTCAGCCACGAGGTGTCGGTGATTGCCGCGCGTGGCTTGCAGGGCGATGTCGCCTGTTATGACCCGGGTGAGAACGTCCATACCGACGGCATTCTGGATACCACCACCGTGCCGGCCAAACTGAGTGGCCGTCAGCGCATGGATGCGGTTCTGCTGGCGGCACGGATCCTGAACGAGCTGGATTATGTCGGTGTTCTGGGGGTTGAGCTGTTTGTGACGCCCGCCGGTCTGGTGGTCAATGAAATCGCGCCGCGGGTTCATAATTCAGGCCACTGGACCCAGAACGGTTGCAGCGTCGATCAGTTTGAACAGCACATCCGTGCGGTGGTTGGCTGGCCTCTGGGCGACGGTCAACGGCACAGTGACGTGGTGATGGAAAACCTGATCGGCGACGATATGGACCGGCTGCCCGATCTGGCGAAAGAAGCCGATTGTGCCCTTCACCTCTACGGCAAGGCACTGACCAAACCGGGCCGCAAGATGGGCCATGTGAACCGCATCATCCGCAAAAAGGGCTGACCGCCTCAGCCGGTGCCCGCAACAGCCGCCAATCGGCGGGGGTTGCGGGCATCGGCTGAGGGCTCTCGGCCAAACAGATTAATCCGTTGCGTCGGTCTCGTCGATCGCGGCCCCGCGACCGCAGCCCAGCCCCTTGCAGGCCTCCTCGATGACGCCCAGCACCGAGTCGATCCAACTCATCGTTTCGTCGAAACGGCCAAATTCGATAAAATGCAGCACCTGCACGATGACCTTGGAGTTGTTCATCATGAAGGTATGGGTGACGGGAAGCGTCAGATGCTCGGTCATGCCCTCGACCATAGTAGAGCGGACCGAAACCTTGCCATCATCCGGCCCCTCAATCAGCTTGGAGAACACCGGGTTGATTGAATTGTCACCGGCAATCACCCCCAAAGGGAAATCCACCGCGGGCAGCTGTTCCGGCAGCCCATCCGGGCCGGTGCCCAGCTGCATCCCCGCCGGGCCGTTCAGCAGGCCAAACACCTCCCAGTCGCCCAGCTCATCCACCAGTTCACTGCCGTGATTGGGCGGGCCCAGCATGACGGCGCGGCCCAGGTTTTTGGGGTGGTTGTCTTGCAGCCAATAGCGCAGCAGGATGCCGCCCATGGAATGAGTGACAAAATGCACCGGCCGATCACCGCAGTCGGCCACCGCCTTCGGCAGGGTCAGATCTGCCAGCGCCGAGATCGGCAGATCGGTTGAGGGGTAGCCGGGCACCACCACCCTATAGCCGCGCGCCTTGAACACCTGCTCCATCACCGCAAATGAGGCCTCGCTGCGCGCCAGCCCGTGCAGCAGGATCACACAGCCCCCAGGACCGGCACTGGGACCAGCACTGGCCGGTGAGGATAGCGGCAGCAGCGCCAGCGGCAGCAGCAAGGTGATGGCCAGCAGGCCGTATCTGAAGTCTTTCATACGGTGAAGATAATCCCAAACTGGCGCCAGTGATACCCCAGTGATACCCCTTGTTCAGCCCGGGGTCCCCGGGGGGGCCTGGGTGATAACCAGCGCGATGCCGCCCAGCACCACCAGCGTCCCGATCAACAATTGCACCGACAGGCTCTCTCCCAATCCGATCGCCCCGACCAGAATGGCAATCACCGGCACGCTCAGTTGCACCGTGGCCGCCACCGCGGGTTGCAGCTGCGGCAACACCCGGTACCACAGCGCATATCCCAGCCCTGAGGTCACCGCACCGGAGACAATCGCCAGACCTGCGCCGGCCACAGATATCGCCATCGGCTCGGCCAGCCACCAGGTCAGCGGCAGCAGCATCACACTTGCCCAGATGAAATTCTGCGTTGTCGCGGCCAGCGGCGCACGCACCTGCCGTCCCAGCAGACTGTAGATCGCCCAGCCCAGCCCCGCCGTCCCCATATAGGCCGCGCCGGTCAGGGGCACCTGCACCGATCCTGTCGGCCACAGCACATAGGCCAGACCCGCAAAGGCCAGCAGCGCCCCCAGAGCTTGCGCCGGCGCCACCACCGCCCCTCGCAGCGCGCCCCAGCCAAACATGGTGATCTGCACAACGCCAAACAGGATCAGCGCCCCCAGCCCGGCGTCCAGATTGCGATAGGCCAGCGAGAAGCCGATCATATACAGCGCCAGCGCGCCGCCGCCAAACAGGCTCATCCGGGGTGATTGCGACAGGCTTTGCCGCCGCCAGCGACACAGACCCAGCAACATCACCACCCCGGCAATCAGCCGGATCTGCGCAAAACCCAGCGCGCTGATATCCCCCGATCCAACCGCCAAACGGTTCAATATGGAATTGCCGGCAAAGGCCAGCATGACCACCCCTGTCAGAAATATCAGCCGCATGCCCAAGCCTCGCCATTGGTCGGCCCCGTTGGGGCTGGTTGTTCTCAAGTCCCAGCCTGCCATCACCTTGGCCACAGCGGCAACAGCAATCCTCACAATCCTTGCCGCCCCCACCCTTTCTGGCCGGTGACCGGTTTAGGGAACCTGAGGCCGCCCCAAGGCGACCCCAGTTGTCAAATCCAATGCGGCAAACTGCGCAGGGGCTGGTCGCTTATCACCGGCAAACCGATATCCTTGCGCATATGGTCGCTCAGTGGCGGAGACAGCATTGCCACCGGTGTCTTGCGCACCATCAGGTGCCGCAGCAAGGCGCTCAGCACCCGCCACTTGCCAAAGTCGGCGGTGATTTGCAGCAGCGCAGCATTCAGGTCCGCAAACGGCGATCTGGATTCAAGTCGTGTCATGATGTTTAGCCCCTGCATAAACACAGAGCTCCTTGGGTTGAGTTGAGATTTGGTTGGGCAGAGAGCAGACGGCAGATAGCCGCGGCTCAGGCCCGGTTCAGGCCCGGTCAGACTTCAGATGTGAAGAAACGTGTTGCCGCCAAGGCAGGATCAGCAGGTTCGCTGGGCCTGCGTTATGACCCATTGGCCAGCAGAGCGAAGACGAGAACATGTTGCGGTATGGATCATGAGACGCCTCCTGTGGCTATGGGTTGAACACAAGGCCGCTGATAGCAGAAAAGCCGCCACAACCATAGAGGGAAAATCGTAAGGGGTATAAACTGTTGCCCATGCGCGACAGGCGCCAGCGACACTGGGCGGCCAGAAATTCACCGCGGCAATTGCTTTGGTGTCTATTCCCTGACCTGCCATTTCTTCTTTGTAAAAATACTCTCGCCGAAGGCAGCCTGACCTGGCGGGGCTCAAATAAAAAAGGGGCCGCCCGAAGGCGACCCCAATTCATCCGGTAGGATGGCGTGATTTACCCGCTCAGCAGGCCGTCCAAAAGGAAGGCCGCCTGGCGGGCTTCACAAGTCCAAAGGACCTGTGATTACATCATGCCGCCCATGCCGCCCATGCCGCCCATGTCAGGCATGCCGCCACCGGCGCCCTCTTTGGATGGCTTGTCAGCGATCATTGCTTCGGTGGTGATCAGCAGACCAGCAATCGAAGCCGCATCTTCCAGAGCGGTGCGAACCACTTTGGCCGGATCGATCACGCCGAATGCGAACATGTCGCCATATTCTTCGGTCTGAGCGTTGAAGCCAAAGGTTGGATCGTCGCTTTCGCGCACTTTGCCAGCCACAACAGCACCGTCAACACCAGCGTTTTCAGCGATCTGACGCAGTGGAGCTTCCAGAGCTTTACGCACGATGGTGATACCAGCAGTCTGGTCAGAGTTTTCACCTTCAAGGCCAACAAGACCTTTGCCAGCCTGAACCAGAGCAACACCACCACCAACGATGACGCCTTCTTGGACGGCAGCGCGGGTTGCGTTCAGGGCATCGTCAACGCGGTCTTTACGCTCTTTGACTTCTACTTCGGTCATGCCACCAACGCGGATAACAGCAACACCGCCGGCCAATTTGGCAACGCGCTCTTGCAGCTTCTCTTTGTCGTAATCGGAGGTGGTTTCTTCGATCTGAGTGCGGATCTGAGAAACACGAGCTTCGATTTCGGCTTTTTCGCCAGCACCGTCAATGATAGTGGTCGCGTCTTTGGTGATTTCGATCTTCTTGGCGGAACCCAGCATGTCCATAGTAACGGACTCAAGCTTCATGCCCAGATCTTCGGAGATCACCTGACCACCGGTCAGAATGGCGATATCCTGCAGCATGGCTTTGCGGCGATCGCCGAAACCAGGGGCCTTAACAGCAGCAATCTTCAGGCCGCCGCGCAGTTTGTTGACAACCAAAGTTGCCAGCGCTTCGCCTTCGATGTCTTCGGCAATGATCAGCAGCGGCTTCTGGCTCTGGATCACCTGCTCGAGCAGAGGCACCATGGCCTGCAGCGACGACAGTTTCTTTTCGTGCAGCAGGATCATGCAGTCTTCGAGCTCTGCAATCATCTTGTCAGCGTTGGTGACAAAGTAAGGCGACAGGTAGCCGCGGTCGAACTGCATGCCTTCGACAACTTCGGTTTCTGTTTCCAGACCCTTGTTCTCTTCGACAGTGATAACACCTTCGTTACCAACCTTCTGCATCGCATCAGCAATCTGCTGACCAATGGCGGCTTCGCCGTTGGCAGAGATGGTGCCGACCTGAGCAACTTCAGCAGTGTCTTTAACTTCACGTGACGCCGCTTTGATCGAAGCAACAACCTTGGAGGTTGCCAGATCGATACCGCGCTTCAGATCCATTGGGTTCAGGCCAGCAGCAACCTGCTTCAGACCTTCGCGAACAATCGCCTGGGCCAGAACGGTGGCAGTGGTGGTGCCGTCGCCAGCTTCGTCGTTGGTACGCGACGCAACTTCTTTGAGCATCTGAGCGCCCATGTTTTCGAACTTGTCTTCCAGTTCGATCTCTTTGGCAACGGTCACACCATCTTTGGTGATGCGCGGTGCGCCAAAGGATTTGTCCAAGATCACGTTACGGCCTTTGGGGCCCAAAGTTACCTTGACAGCGTCAGCCAGAATGTTGACGCCGGCCAGCATACGGTTGCGGGCATCGGTGTCGAATTTGACGTCCTTAGCAGCCATGTTTTATTCTCCTCGAGAAAATCTGTATATGTGAGCGATAGTGGGATCAGAGACGCCGGGTGGCTTACTCGATGATGCCCATGATGTCGCTTTCTTTCATCATCAGCAGCTCTTCGCCGTCGACGGTGACTTCGGTGCCGGACCATTTGCCGAACAGGATCGTGTCGCCTGCTTTTACCGACATGTCGATCAGCTCACCGCTGTCCTTGCGAGCGCCTTCGCCGATTGCGACGACTTGGCCTTCGCTTGGCTTTTCCTTGGCGGATTCAGGAATGATCAGTCCACCAGAAGTTTTTTCGTCACTTTCGGTGCGACGAACCAGAACGCGGTCGTGAAGCGGTTTCAATGCCATCTTTGCAGCTCCTTTAAAGGATCAAAGGTTATAATTCCAGGACACCCTACGCCGTGGCAGGGGCCATTATCACTCACATCAAGTGAGTGCTAACGAGGGATAGCTAGGCAGTGCATAGGCATGTGTCAACATCACCCGCGCAGTTTTTTCAGACCTTTGCCTGCTGCCAGCTGTAAGCCCAGTGTTTCAAGCCGTCCGAGCCCTGCGGGGCCAGCGCATAGACGCCGATCGAGACCTTCTCGAACCAGCCATAATGGTTATCGCGCATTAAACCTGTGGCCGCAGCAACGCCGGTGGCCGATGCCACGTCTCGCCCCCTCGCCGGGCTGTTGTCGGCCAGATAGGCGGCGCAGCGCAGGGCATCCTGCCGGTAACCGGTGACAATGCCATGCCGGGTGGCACCGCCAGCATTGGGGTCGCCCTGAAGCCGGTCGAACTCGCGCAACAGGCGCGCCTGTTTCTTCTTGGACTTGCGCGGCGCATAGGGGCCGGGATCACAGTGTACCTCGGCGCGGCCATCACCCAGCACGGTGATCAGCCCCAGCCCCAGCCGGCGGCACATCGCCAGATTGTCCTTGAGCATCCGCCGCGCCTGTTTGCCTTTGGGTTTGGGCACCGCGATATAGACAAGATCACTGAGCGCCAGCCGGCTGATTGCCTGATGGAACAGCGACAGCGAAAACCGCAGCTTCAGCTCGACCACCACCACCGGGTCATCGCCACGCCGCGCCACCACATCGGCGGCACCCACCTCGCCCTTGACGGTATAGCCCTGACGTTCCAGCAGCGCCTTGATTGGCGGGTAGAGTTGATCTTCGCGATTCATCCGCCGACCCTACCTCCATGCGGCGACGGGAGACACAATAAACTCGGCGCTGCAAACTGTGGACCGCAGGGCAGCCTCGGCGGGGTGACAAGTGGGGTCACCCTGTTATAAGGCGCGCAAACTCTCCGTTGACGATAGGATCGCATGATGACCATTCAGATTTTTGGACATAAATCCCCCGATACTGATTCCACCGGCTCGCCCATCATCTGGGCCTGGTACCTGAACGAGATCAAAGGCATTGCTGCCGAGGCCAAACTGCTGGGCGAGCCCAACACCGAAGCCCTGTTCATGCTGCAGCGCTGGAACCTGGACAAGCCGGAGATCATCGCGGATGTTGCCGACGACCAACCGGTGATTATCGTCGACACCAACAACCCGGCTGAGCTGCCCGCCAATATCAACGGCGCCGACATCCTGGCCATCATCGACCACCACAAGCTGGTTGGCGGGCTGGAGACCAAAGGCCCGATCGACATCACCATCCGTCCGCTGGCCTGCACCGCAACCATCATGCTGGACCTGATCGGCGATGACGCCACCAAGATGCCAAAGGAGATCATGGCAGCCGCCCTGACCTGCATCCTGTCCGACACCCTGGAATTCCGCAGCCCCACCACCACCGATCACGACCGCGCCGTGGCCGAGACTTTGGCCGCCGATCTGGATCTGGATATCCCGACCTACGCCGCTGAGATGTTCGCCGCCAAATCCGACGTCTCGTCGTTCTCCGATGCGGAGCTGCTGCGGATGGACAGCAAGGAATATGCCGTAGACGGCACCAAGTTCCGCGTCAGCGTGCTGGAAACCACCGCTCCGGCTGTGTTGCTGGACCGCAAGGCCAGCCTGATGGACACCATGACAACCGTCGCCTCCGAGGACGGTGTTGCGCAGGTTCTGCTGTTTGTCATCGACATCCTGAACGAAGAGGCCACTCTGCTGGTGCCCAACGATCTGGTCAAAACCCTGGCCGAGAAAAGCTTTGGCGCCACCGTCAGCGGCGACACCGTGGTGCTGCCCGGCGTGATGAGCCGCAAAAAGCAGATCATCCCCAACCTGAAGGTCTGAGACCTGTTCACATCGAAGACTGGAAGGCGCCTGTTCGGGCGCCTTTTTCTATTCTGACCAAAAATTGATTGCATCGCCAAATTCTCTGCGCCTACCCTGCCCCCACCCGGCGCAAGCTGGGGTGTTGAGTTTTGAAAGGTGCTTTCATGAGTAGATTGTTTTTGAACTTTGTCATTTCGGCAGTGGTGACAACCGCGCCGGTGCTGGCCGCCGCCGACTGTACAGACCTGTGCCAGGCCGTTTTCTATCAAACGGCAACAGCCGATACAGTCCAGCAACTGATCGTCGCCGGGGCTGACGTCAACGCAAGGGACAAAGATGGCAAGACCCCCTTGCATTGGGTGTCGCAGGCCACTCCGGACACCATCCGGGCTTTGCTGGCCGCTGGCGCTGATGTGAATGCCACCGACAGCCTGGACCGCACACCGTTTCATTTCGTGTCGGCTATGGCTGCGCCCGAAACCGTCACTCTGTTTCTTGCGGTTGGTGCGGATGTGAATGCAAAAACAGCAAACGACTGGACGCCCCTGCACGGTGTGGCCAAATTCGGCTCGCCCGAGGTCATTCGGATTTTGTTAAAGGCCGGAGCTGACGCCTCGGCAACAAATGAAATGGGCGAAACCCCATTCGACCTGGCGGCCAGCAATGACCGGGTAAAAGCATCACCTGAGTATCAGGTTTTACAAGACGCGAAGGGGCAATAGGATCTGGCGGCAAAAGAACTTTGCCAGAAGGCCAAGCTTTGCTTTCCCGATTGAGCTGAGGCATAAGCATGGCAAACTCAGCATCAAGAAGGCCCAGCCCATGACCCAGATCATCTCCGCCCTCCCCGAGGTCTCTGATCGTTACAAGGCGTTGTTTGTTGATCTTTGGGGCTGTGTTCACAATGGCATCACCGCCTACCCCGAGGCGGTTGCCGCGTTGCAGGCTTACCGCGCGGCCGGTGGCATTGTGGTTCTGGTCACCAACTCGCCGCGACCGCGGGCCGGGGTGACCCAGCAACTGGCTGATTTCAACGTGCCCACGGATGCCTATGATACCATTGCCACCTCGGGCGATTCTGCGCGCTCGGCGATGTTTTGCGGCGCGGTTGGCGAGAAAGTCTATTTCATGGGGGAATGGGACCGGGACGCCGGCTTTTTTGAGCCGCTGCATCTGTTGGAAAAACCCTGCGACATCACCTCGGTTCCGCTGGCCGAGGCCGAGGGCATCGTGTGCTGCGGTCCGTTTGATCCCACCGCAGATCCGGAGGTCAACCGCGCCGATTTCCTATATGCCAAGCAGAAGGGCCTGAAATTGCTCTGCGCCAATCCCGATATCATTGTCGACGTGGGCGAGACCCGCATCTGGTGTTCCGGGGCCTTGGCGAAACTCTACACCGAAATGGGCGGAGAGAGCCTGTATTTTGGCAAGCCGCACCCGCCGATCTATGATCTGGCCCGCCGCCGGTTGCTGGAACTGGGCCATGACATCCCCGACGGCGACATTCTGGCCATTGGCGATGGTCCCCATACCGATATCTCTGGCGGCATGGGCGAGGGCATCGATACCCTGTTCATCTCGGGCGGACTGGCGGCAAAAGAGACCAAAACCACCACTCAGCCTGATCCAGAGGCGCTAAAGACCTATCTGGAGCAGCAAGGCTCAGCCCCGACCTATACCATTGGGCGCCTGCGCTAGCCCAATTGGCTCTTGATTTTCTGCAGCTGCGAAGTAATAAAGTTGCTGAATGTCACGGTCTGACGTTTGATAATTTCAAGAGCACCGAATCGGAGACGATATGCTGGACAACCGGGCACGCGGAACCATCTGCATCGAAGACATCGAATTGGGCATGACCCGTTCGCTGCAAAAAGTGGTGAGCGATCGCGACATCGAGATGTTCGCCGAGATCTCCACCGACCATAATCCGGTGCATCTGGATGAGGATTATGCCCGCGACACCATCTTTCAGGGTCGGATCGCCCATGGCATGCTGACCGCCGGGTTGATCTCGGCGGTGATTGGCGAGCAACTGCCCGGGCATGGCACCGTCTATCTGGGCCAGACGCTGAAGTTCCTGGCGCCGGTGCGCCCTGGTGATCTGGTCCATGCCGAGGTCAAGGTGATCGACATTGATATCGCCAAGCGGCGGGTCAAACTGGACTGCCATTGCAGCATCGACGGCAAAAAGGTTCTGATCGGCGAGGCCACGGTGCTGGCCCCCGCGCGCAGGGTCGACTGATCCCGGTGGCGGTGGTGCGTGCCAGCACGCACCCTACAGCTTCGACGGGTCAGCGTTTAGCTGCCGAGTATTGCAATACCGGTTGCCCCAGCCCCTTTCTCCATTACACTTCCTTGTGCCCGGCCCCGATCCCCCCGGGGCGGTTATTGGATTTTGAGGACTAGACATGTTTAACCTAAAGACACTTTTTATCAGCGCAACACTGGCCGGCCTGGCCACAACCGCCAGTGCTGGCGATGCGCCGTTTTTACAATATGGCGAGGTTGACGGCTGGGTGGTCATTATCGACACCGAGAAAAGCTCCTGCCTGATCGAAAAGTCCGATGATATGGGCCATGTGGTGCAGATGGGACTGACCAAGGACCGCGGTATTGGCTATGTCGGCGTGTTCACCACTGCGGAGACCAATATCAAAAAGGGCGACACCCAGGCGGTGCTGATCTCGCTGGACGGCAACCTGTATGTCGGCGAAGCAACTGGCATGCGCGGCAATATCACCAAGGGCTATTCGGGCGGCTATATCCTATCTGATGATCCGCAGTTTGTGGACGATCTGGCCCGTAAATATGTCATGGATGTGTTCCCAGAGAAGGCCTATGGCTTCTCGGTCGATCTGACCGGAACCTACAAAGCCATCGAACTGGCCCGCGCCTGCAATCAGAAACAGCTAGGCTAACCCACCGCGCTAATATCTGCGCCCGAAAAATGGCCACAGTGAAAATATGGCCACAGTGAACCGCCGCCTCGGAAATCTCCGGGGCGGTGGTTTTGCGTTTCTCAGCCTGGCCTTTCTATTATCAGGTGGATGAAATGGCGGCGCCGCCCTGTGCGGAAATCGGAACGAGGCGTTACCCCCGCCCGGCCAAACCGGTTGGTCGGAGCCCGTGCCACCGGGCCCTGTTTCCTGCCTGTACGACGCCGGGCGCGTAACTGCCCGGCGAAGGATCGATCAGCGACAACAGTGACAGCTGGAAATGAGGGTCCGGTGAAGGGGGCGTTCGCCCGGTCAACAGGCGATCAGGACAGAGCCGGTGCCCCAACAGCCCGGTTTCCCCCTGCCGCTAGCCGCCCGGCCATGCCCCTGCCGGGCTTATGCAGGCCCATAGCATTGTTTTCCCTGACAGGCGACTTGAACCGTACGGCCACTGCGGGTACGGATGCCCCCATGCGCACCATCCGAGACTATCAGTTTATAGAACCCCAAGACCGCGGCGCCAGCGTTGCGATTGGCAATTTCGACGGCCTCCATCGCGGCCATCAATCGGTGATTGATCTGGCCCGACAGGCGGCACCTGACGCGCCGCTGGGGGTGATGTCATTCGAGCCGCATCCGCGCGAGTATTTCGCCCCCGAGGCGCCACCGTTCCGGCTGATGTCGCCCGAGGCCCGCGCCTCGCGGCTGGCGAAGCTGGGGGTGGACCGGCTGTATCAGCTGAACTTCAACGCGGCGCTGTCCGGGCTGACCCCTGAACAGTTCGCCCGGGATGTGATCGCCGAGGGTCTGGGGCTGGCGCATGTGGTGGTTGGTGCGGATTTCTGCTTTGGCAAGGGCCGCAGTGGCACGCCGCAGGATCTGCAACGCTTTGGCGCGCAGTTCGGTTTTGGCGTCACCATCGCGCCACTGATGGAATATTCCGAGCACACGGTGTCGTCGACCGCGATCCGACAGGCGCTGAGCGAGGCGCGACCGCGCGATGCCGCCGCGATGCTGAGCCATTGGCACCGCATCGAAGGTCAGGTGATTGGCGGCGAACAGCGCGGCCGCGAGCTGGGCTTTCCCACCGCCAATATGTCAATTGACGGACTGCACCCGCCGGCCTTTGGCGTCTATGCGGTGCTGGTTGACGTGCTGGATGGTCCTCATGCGGGGTCATACCACGGAGCTGCCTCGATGGGGGTGCGGCCGATGTTTGATGGCGATCATCCCAATCTGGAGACCTTCATCTTTGACTTCTCCGGCGACCTGTATGGCGCGACCCTGTCGGTTGGGCTGGTTGAATTCCTGCGACCTGAATTGAAATTTGACGGGCTGGAGGCACTGATCACGCAGATGAATGCGGACTGTGCCACTGCCCGCGAGATATTGGCCAAGACATGACTGACCTGATCGACCGCACCGGGCTTGCCAAGAGATTCTGGGAAAAAAAGCCGCTGACCAAGATGAATTCCAAGGAATGGGAAGCGCTGTGTGACGGCTGCGGCAAGTGCTGCCTGAACAAGCTGGAAGACGAAGACACCGGCGAGGTGGCGCTGACCCGGGTGGCCTGCCGTCTGCTGGACGATGCCAGCTGTCTCTGCGCCCAATATGACATCCGCCATAACTTTGTCCCCGAATGCATCGTGCTGAAGCCAAGCAACCTGGACAGTCACGCCTACTGGATGCCGCAGACCTGCGCCTACCGGCTGCTGTGGGAGGGCAAGCCGCTGCCCGACTGGCACCCCTTGCTGACCGGCTCAGCCGACTCTGTGCACGCCGCCGGGGTCTCGGTCAGAGGCTGGACGGTCTCGGAATTCGACACTCCCGAAGAAGACTGGGAAGACCATATCATCGAGGAACCAATCTGATGTATTTTGCCTCTGACCTGATCTGACAGCTTTGACCCACAGCGCACCGAAAGCAATTTGCCGCGAAGGTGCTGGAATGAGTGGACTAAAGCTGAAGATCAAGTTTACCGAAATTTTGTAGCTCTGCCGGGGCACCCGAAAATCAGGAAGTAACGTACCCAGACCTTACCCAGAAAGGGCTGACTTTACGGCTACTGGCATCGGGAAACCGAACGTATTTTGCGAGACTCTGGACCCATCGAACAAAACCTATGCGTAAGATCGAAATCGGCGACGCCAGCTTGCTTTCCGTGGTGCACGCCAGACGAGCAGTCCGCAAGCTGCAGCAGGAAGCGGAGCAGAGCCGACACCATATCGAGGATCGACGCTACGATCTAGGCGATGTCTTTGAAGCCTTTATGGCCGAGCCAAAGGCAAAGCGTTGTTCAGTCAGTTACGAGCAACAGAACCTTACCGCATGGCGGAACATCCCTGCCGCGCTCAGGCGCCGGGAACAGGAAGGGTGGTAGCAGGGTCGACGGCAAAGGCAGCTGAGGCAGCAAGGATCATCGGGTATATCGGAACGAATTGGCTGACGAAGCCACTGGCATCCTGAAAGGGAACTGGAGAAAGCATATCGCCTACCGCGGAGCTGCTCCCAAGATTTGGCAGGCAAGACGGTCTCAACTACTGTAAGCGATTGTCGGCCCGACTGCAGGTTCAGCATGTGTATCCACACCTCTTGCGAAAGACATTGATCTCACGATTGTTGTCAGAAAGTATTCCCGTCCACATTGTTCAACAGGTCTCAGGCCATGCGGATGCAAGCGTGTTGCTCCGGCACTACGCCATTGCCCGTGAAGACGAAGCACAGGCTGCTGTCCAGTCATTACGGATTTGACGGGCCTTGGGTTCGAGGCCTGTGCATCGACATTTTTCGTCCGTTAACTGCTAGAACCCAACTGCGCCCTTTGACCCAAGTGCCAACACCAACGCGAAGGGCGGAGCGTTGTCTTTTACGGTGCTGTGAACGAATAACCGAGATGAGGGACTTTCTGTCATTCACTACGTCGACTCAACAGGCGCAAACGGCCGAGACTATCTGGACATTCACTGCAGGAGTGAAGGCCGTTTGTGCGCCAAGTGAAGCAGACATTCAGATGGACTTCTAGTGGCCATAGCTCGAGGCGCTAGAACGGTCTCAAGCTATGGCTATGTCACCCCGACACGAGGCATGTTTGGTCACGAACGTGTTGCAATAGAAGGGCAATGCGACATAGCTATAGGATGCACTGGTTAGATGTTTTATGCTATAGGTTGCGCCAGAGGGCGCTCCAAACCCAAAATGAACTGTCCGTCGTCAGGGTTTTTGGGACCAATGGCGGCTTAAATTAGGAGAGAGCTCGGCTCATCTGGTTGGTTGCATTATGCGGCACGCATGCTGTGTTGCAAGCGTCGCGCTTGGAGCGTCTTTCGTTTGATCCTTTCC
>JABSSD010000117.1 GCA_013214575.1 Paracoccaceae bacterium
CATGCGGCTGGCAAAAGAGCATCCGGTTCCGGTCGGGGATCGGATTGGTAAGGCACGGTCTAGGTATCGGCTGACGTGAGATCGGAGAGAAGGCGGTTGCGGGCTTTCGCTGCGGTCAGCACCGATGGCGGCTATGCGCAGATTGCGGAGTTTGCAAAGTTTAGGGAACGGCCCAAACTGGACCTTGATCAAACGTCCCGTCGCCGCGCTGCAGCTTCCCCAAAGCGGGCCTTGGTCAATCCTGAAGTATTTCTGCGGCCTATCCGTCATTCAAACTTAGAGTCTTGATCTCATCGAATAGCAACATGTTTGCCTTCTTGCGAATACCTTCCTTTGCATATCCCATCGGGACTTGCCCGCTAAAGATCAGGTAATCTTCCATAGCTGGGTCGGTAATCCCTGTAAATTTGGCGAGGGCACTCAGATTTTTCCGAAGAAGTGTCACTCTGTTCAGGTGTTTGAGCAGGAGGTCTGGCTTGCCTTTAGCATCCAATTCGCCTCGGAAATTTGACAACTGTTCGGCAATTTCACCCGGGGTCTTGCGGTACATAAGATCCTTACACTCAATAGCAATTACGCGGCGGCTTTGGTTGTCCCAGGCCAGAACGTCCACATCCCCAAATCGTCTAATGTTACCGAATTCCTTATCGTTAGATCTCTTCAAGATATTTGTCAGACCCACATCCGAATTCGCGAACCACCCAAGTTCACGTAGTCTATCTGCAACCTTGCTGTTGAAGTCAGTTTTATCTTTCATCGCACCATTCCAACGCAGCATTTCCTTTGTGCGAATTTGTACTTCGCGAAATTCGGCCTCCCAATACCTAACGAAGGTATACTCACCGCCATCGCCGATCATCCCTGGCCAAAGATAGATTTCCGGATCCGCAGCGTCGTTAAGTTGGATCAGTGGCCGTCGAAGGACACTCAACAAACGACGGAACTTCCAAGGCTGGCGATCCAGGTCAGTAAATCCGTCGGGAGCGGCTCTCCAGTCCGATCTGGGAAGTAGAGAAAGCTCCTCAATGATCCGACCTAAGTGTGACTCCAGTTCGGGTTTTTGGTCGAGTATCTTGCGCATAAGCTCCGACTTCCGCACCACAAAACACGCTTTTTCTTCGGCTAGCCCCACCTCTTCACAGGCAACGAGAAAAGCGCCGTGAGCTTCAATGGGAAAGCCAAGTTCGCATTCCCAAGCCTTCGAAAACTGATCTTTTTGAGTCGCAAGCTTCTGATCAAGTTCATTGGTTTTCTCCTTAGGAGCCAAGAAGTGATTTCCATATTCTTGGATGCTACGTTCAACTCTTGACTTCATTCCAGCCTGACCGAAAGGAACAACAACCTCCTCGAAAAAGTCGTGGTTCGCGAGCACATCTCCAAGCGCGGCAATCCTGAGTGTTGGTTCCATCGCGCCATAGTGAATTGCGTCAGACCATCCCCCAAACTCCATAATCTCAATCATCATCGCCATGGCCTTTGCGAGGTCAAACTCGCCAAACGTATCGCCATCGCCGAGACTACAAACGCAGTTAGCAACTTCGACCAGAACACGTGACGACTGAAAAACTGCGTTTAGCTTCGACTGGTGCTTGAGCATATCTTCCAATGCGCGCCCCTTATCCTCGTGCAACGCACTGACAGCAGCGGCAGTTCTTTTCCAAGTCTCTTGGTCGCAAATTGCGGCTTCATGGTTAATGATCAGCCTTTGCAAAACAGACTTCTTCTCGAACTGACTTAAGAAATCGATCAGTTTGTTTTCGAGAAATTCAACTAGTCGACGCAGATAGGCAGTGCACTTTGTTCTTCCTTGTACGGTCGCGCCCAGTTTGCGGTCACGGACCTTCCAACCAAGAAAAAGCTTGAGCGTGCTGGTGTCATCATCGTTTATGAATACTGGTTTTTGAGGGAGTTTGTGGCGAACGAAATCGCGAAAACTGACCGCTGGGAAAGCATGCGTTTGCCGTAGGCGGTTGTTTGGAACAATTGAGTTTATCAAATCCTCAAACTGCTTTGCAGGCAACGGCTCAGCTGCGAGTTCAGACACGCCAAGGCAAGCAGCCCTCACCCACGCTCTTTCGGCAACATTGTCTTTATTGAAGAAGGCATCCTCAAACCGGCGACTGGCTTTCACAGTTAACAGCGCTTTGTCGACTTGAACGCCTACTGAGAGAGTTTCTAGCAGTTCATTCTCTGAGAATGGTTTAGGCTGCTCTGCCAGGCCAGCCATCACGCCATCAAATTTCGCATCGATCTGTAATCGTCTCGGCGGTTTAAACTGTTCTTCAAGTTCACCAAATGCCTTGGCTATTCGAGGTAACCAGGTAGACAGCATCCTCCAACGTTCAAAAATCGCATCTCTCGGACCACCCTCAACACCACTAACTACAGTCCACCATTCGGTGTCCTGGTGTTCGAACAGCAATGCCGGAAGGCTCTCGGTGCTGAGCATGTCCGCATAGAGAGGAATGGCTTTATCTTCTTCGCTCAGCGAGCTGGACGTACGCCTGACTATTGTCCAACTGCCATCGAGTCTGCAGGCAGAATGTACATCGGCTTCTTGCAGCGATTGATGCCGAAAGGTGCGCAAAGCATTTTGATCGACCATGATCATTGCGCCTCCGCCGTCACCAAAGGCATCCGGAACTTGATTGTGCGGGACCAAATGACCGCCAAGTTGCTCTCGCCACGCAACCAAATTTAGAAGACCATTGATATTGACGAGTTCAATTCCGGCTTCTGAAAGCTGGCGCTCTGCATCCTTTAGCCGCCATAGCGATATCGGCGCAAAACTATTCTTGTTCGAAAGAACCTCAAAGTCGTGCACTGGAAGGAAATCTACTTCCCAGCCTCCAAGTTCTAAGAGGCTGATATCATGCATGATGCCTCGTCCTACGCCGCAACCTACTACTAGGGTTATGCCAGATTTGAAGTCATCATTTTCTTCGGCTTTAGCTTTAGCGAGCTTGATGTGCTTTAGGATTGCGTCTGATGTAGTAGGTTCGTCCTTGTACCACCCGCCAAATCCTGACTTTTCGAAGCCCAGCAGATTGTCCATGAAGAACAAAATGTGGATCACTCTCCCATCGTCCGCCCAGCGAAACACACTTGCCATGAGCGTATCACCGGCGGGTGTAAATTCTAGCCGAACCCTGCCAAACTCTCCGAGAAATGGTATCAGGCTCAACCGCTTCGAGTATTCATAGGCCAAAGCATTCAAAAACGTATCTAGGCCATAGACTTTGACAAGCATCTCAAAGACAAATCGACGAATACTGCCACTGGCGGCGGTAGGAAGCAGTAGAAAAACCTCACCGTCTCTATAGGCTAAGGGGTAGCGTTCGAGGTTGTTGTGAAGAAGGCTTTGTTCGAGCAGATTAGCTCTGGTTGATGGATCAAATCCAAATTCGAAAAGATCGTCGAGCTTTACGCCCAAATCTTTGAGGTCAGCAGAGCTGAATCTCAGGCACTTTCTCAGCGCCGGAATTCGTTCGGCATCTTGCCGCGTCAACTTTGCCTGGGGGATATCATTGCCGAGCTGATTTCTGGACAGACCGGCGCGTTTGCAAGCGGCATCCGACAATGCCAACAGTGCGTAGACCGGCTCCCTCATCACATCGTAGCTTTCGTTTTTGGGGAGGCTGTCGACCAACTGCATGAATACTTGCAGGAAGTACCCAGCACCTTCACTTAGGCCCTCAAGAACAAGGAAATTGCCACGCATAGTGCTGATGTTGCTTACGAAAACATCTTCGGCTGGATCTTCTTGCACTGCAACGGTGCCATTTTTCATGTCCGCGTATATCTTGCAAAAATCTCTCTGTTTGAGCTTTTTCCCGCCGCGCCCAAGCGACATAGCCAAATTGACCAACGTTTCGATCCGATAAGTCGAGCTCTGGAGGTTTTCGTTCAACAAAAGCGCGGCAAATGAGACTGCAGTTGCTAATGGATCGGAACCTTCAAGGGTAGCAAAGGTTCCCTTGTATTGCTTTCTTAGATCCTCAAATGAACCAGTGTTTTGGTTATCTTCCAATGTTTTTGGCATAGTTGGGAGAGGGAACATAATTTCAACTTTTGCTTAGAAATGAATAAAAACAATCAGTACGCGAGTGCAAGGCAAATAAGAAGCTTCATTTATCCCGGCTTCGGTCAGGCTCCTCTCGGAATGCTAAGCAGATACATAGTTATAAGCTCTTGCATTTGAACAACAACTACTTTCTCCAATGTCTGCTTTCACTGGAGTCGTCCCTCAAGTTGGCGTCCGCAGCGAATGCCAGCTTCCAGCCCTACGTGTCAGGTGGGTGGGTCTGCTTTGGGCTGAAACCGGTCCTTCGCCGCGTGTTGGACGAAGGACCGCTTTAAGCCGCTAGTGCTTTCCCCTAAGCAACCAGCCAATTTGCCAAACCTCAATTTGCGTCCACTGCGCCTTCAGAAGCAGCGGCCTTCCGTTTGGCGCGGGCGGCTGCGCTGCGTTTTCCAAGCTCTGACATCGCCTGACGGATAATCAAGCTTCGCTCTGCGTCATCGGCGGTCTCATCAGATTTAAGGCGCGCTTCTGCCTCATCGCTGACTTTGACTGGGGCCTCCAACTGAACAGCCGCTTGGGCGCTAACCTGCGACGGTTGAGTGGCCCCGGCTTTGGCCACCCGTGTTTTTGCGGGCAGTTTTTGAACGGTGTTTGAGGGTACATCGCAACCGTCGTCTTCATCATCGCGCAAGAGGTTATAAATTCCCCAACCAACCGCTCCGAGTGCAACAAAACCGAGTGTTGCCGGGTTGAGCAGAAGTGGAAGCGCCGCTCCGATGCCTGCCTTTTGAATATTCATAAGTAAGTGCTCCAGTATAAGTATAACCGTTGTTCAACCGTTGGATCTCGTTGTTTGAACGGTTGAACAACGGTTCATGTGTTGGAACAAATGAGTCACGCAAGAATCTGGGTCAACATGGCAAGCTAGATTCGGATGTCGATTTGGCCTGATGGCGTAGTGCAACGATGCAACAGTAAATCTGTCGGTTCTGTTGCTTCCGGTATGCTTCCGGCAGCGGAACGAAAATCTATGATCCGTACGGATGCAGAGGTAAGCTACTGATATTAACTTGAAAAATGGTGCCCCCACACGGACTCGAACCGCGGACCTACTGATTACAAATCAGTTGCGCTACAACTTATCACCCTTGTTTATATGACTTGTTTCTATAGTCCTCGTATTTAGCGTTGAAAGTAAAGGACTATTTCGTCTACTATGGGTCTACTAGTGTGACTGGAGTAGACTATGACCATCACTCAACGCTTTATGGACAGCCTCAAGCCGACAAAGAAAGACGTGTTTCATCGGGACGATCTCCTGCGAGGATTTGCAGTAAAACAGTCAGCCGGTGGCACAGTAACTTTCATTGTCGAAGCCAAGGTCAACGGACAGAGCAAACGCAGAACGGTTGGCAGACACCCTGCCCTTTCCGTCAAGGAAGCGAGGGAAAAAGCACGTCCAATGTTGGTTCTAATGTATGACGGCATCGACCCAAAGGCTGAGAAAGCAAAGCAGAAGGCCAGAGACGCTGCCCTTGGTACCAGTCTGCGGTCTGTCTTGTCTGACTACCAAGTGGCCCGATCATTGGCTAAGAGTACTATCAGAGACCAAACCAACTCCTTTAACGCCTACTTTTCCGATTGGATGGACAAGCCGATACGGGACATTACTCGAAAGGATGTAGAACGTAGATTCATCAAGCTTAAAGACAGCTCCGGCAAAGCCACAGCCGCAAAAGCTATACGTTACCTGTCCGCAGTGATGAACTATGCTATGGCCGATGAAGTTGAAGACGGCGTTTATCTCCTGAGTGGCAACCCATGCGATGTTATCAGGGAAAAGAAGTTCGACCGAACCATAAAGAAACGTGAGGGTTACCTGGACGAACACGATGTCCGTAACCTTATGGATTTCCATCTAACGCCAAATGTTGGAGATTTCATCCCCGACTACAAACCAGTTAACCAATCGACCATCACGTTTGTCTTGTTATTGCTGTATACTGGGATCAGGAAGAATGAAGGGCTTTCCTTGCGCTGGTCTGACGTAGATTTCAAGAATGAAGTATTCGTACTACGCGATACAAAGAACAAGACTGATCACATTGTTCCTATGGTCGGTTTCGTCACTGACCTGCTAGAAAAGATGAAAGAGGTTTCTGGTGAAGGTAAGTTTGTCTTTCCAGCAAAGAAAGATGGGCGGCACCTTCTTGACCCACGAAAGCAAATCGCAAGATTGCAGAAGTACACAGGTGTCAAATTCAGCCTGCATGACCTTCGTAGAACTTTTGCCACTCACGCCACGATTGCTGGGGCAGATCACAATCTGCTTGCACGCTCCCTGAACCACAAATCTGGCTATTCGATTACGGACGGGTACGTCGCTACTAGGGTTGATCTAGTGCGCCCAGTATTTGAAAATGTGGCTGATCAATACGGCTACTACTACCATGATGGGACAGGCAAAGCTCAATTCAAAGACGGCAAGATGGCAAAGCAAGACCATCTCAATGAAGATCTGGATGATGAAGTCTAGTTGCTGAGCTCGTGAAGCCGACCCATTCCCGCTAGAATTCGCCGATACAGTCTACAGCATTCGCCCTTTAGGGTCGTTCAGCTAGTTCGCACGTTCAATGGGTTCGGCGGCAAGTGGCCGACACCATCGGAGACACCCCTACAGACGCGTTAAGCCGCATTCGCTACGCACTTTTCCCTGCCACTGACCGCAATCACACCCACTGGCCCGTTTTTGAACTCTGACGGCGACTTAAAGCCGTGGTCGGCAATGATCTTCTGCAAAACTGCGCCGGGGTTTTACTCCGCGACGTGACTGAGGCGAACCAGGCCGCCAAAATGCGGGAACTGGATGCACGGCATGTCGGGCCGGGGCGGGGCGGACAGCAGATCGAGAACATTGTGAGAGAAAGGTGTGTAACAGCCCACTGCGGTCATTGGTGCCAAACACGTCTAACGGCAGCTCCCAGCCCAAAGCGGACTTATCTCGACGCCAGAGAATTCACGAAAGTGGATGTTCAGAAATTTTTAGAGAATCGTCTGATCCACGAATGAAAACCCAACTTTCCGACAGCGCAATTGAGAATTACCTCCCTATCTTTCTTCTCTACAAAAAGGTATATGGAATTACTTGCAACATATGGACGATAATTGCGATACTATTTCGCAATATTAGCGACCACGACGGGTGCCAGAGCGATCACTTCTCATATCAATGATCAGTTCTAATCCTCAAACAATTGCAACAGCACCTCATCCATTTCAATAGCTGCGACCTCAAGCCGACGAATTAGTTCCACTTCTTTTTCGGTAGTATCACTCCGCTTATAGACCTTCTGGTGAGCAACATCACCGACAATGCTCCAAGCATAGGAAGTGATCTGGACTTCCAAACCAGCCTGCGGGTGAAGTCTCAACCCGACTTCTTCGGACGGGACGTAATCGTGATGAATTGCGCGGTGCCCAAACCGTTTCCCACTAGTGTACAAATCTTCACGCACCGATAATAGAAAACCAGTCTCCGCAGCGACCTGAATGATAGCTTCCTCAATGCAATCAAATAACCCGGGGTGAGGTGAAACAATTCTGAGACCAAGCAAATCATGAAATACGTCTCGTGATCCATAATTTTTTTTTACAGCAGAGGACTGATCTTTGACGCGGTGTCGCGTATAGATGTTCAATCGACTTTGATCTGAGCATTTTTCACGCAACCTATACAGAAGCTCCCTTTCTATAGTAAAAAGAAAATCTTTCCGTGGCTGGATATAGACGTCCCTATATGGGTCTTTATGCACCTTCATTCGCCCACGAGTGCCCCTCGTGCTAAGCCCATCGCTTCATCTTGACTAAATTTGTGTATACGCAACTCTACTAGTTCAGCTTTGATGGCTGGTGACAAGAAACTACGCAGTTTTTCTATGCTCTGTGCGATCTCGCCCGCAGAATACTGGATATTGAAATGCGTTTCCGAAAGGTCACCAATAAGCAAAACAACTTTGCGCCTTTTCTCCGATCCGCCACCCAAAAAAGCGTCTGATACGAACCATCGAACTCGCGCAAATGTCTCAAACTGGACTCTCCCAGTAGCTAGAATCACATCAAATAGTAACTCGTCGTCAGTGGATGAGGCTATCGCGAAGCATTTGTATTTGATCGCGTCAAATCTATCATTCAAACTTGATGCTAAGCTTACGTTTCTAGAAGTAGTATAGTTTTCTCCGTCGATCTCAGGGGCTACCAATTGGACTACGTGCTCATCCAAGGTAGATTTGATGTCTTCGATCTGATGGACATGACCAATCCGCGTGTACAAATCAACTGAATATTGTTTCGAACGCTTTTCAATTACCTGTCTTGGATCTCCAGCATCTTCTAGCGGTATCTCATGAATTATTGCATTACGTCTAGGAAAAAAATTATCATTTAATTCCAATAGCTTGAACGAAAAACCATCTCCAAGCCTCGGATGCCCACCAACAGTTCCTCCTGAAACGGAAATAAGTGGATTATAGTCTACGTCCTCAGATAGAGGAATTACGGATGCGTCGATTCCAACGTGATTGGTGTGTTTGTGACCATGAAGCACAACATCAAATCCCCTTTCAATGAGGTACTGCTTGAACTGTGGCGCATCTACAGTTGCTTCAAATGATTTCAGCTCAAGTTGTTGTCGCCAAAGATGGCCGATGTGGTGATGGAGCGTTGCAATCTTTGTGAAATTTTGAAATTCCGGTCCAACAAATTTCTGAAAAAAATCCATCCAGTCATTGAAGATCTGCAATTGATTGTCCGTCAACATTCCAGCATCCACGATCAACGAATCCAAGTATCTTTCTTCCAACTGTTCAGCGATGCCTTTCACATCTGCGTCGCGGGCCTTTAGTCGAGCAATTGATTTCATGATTTCATCATCTGGCGCAAGCGGAGCTCCGCAGCCATGCGCCGAATTGAAGGCATATATTAGTAATTTTCTATCCATATCTATAAGGAAAGGCAAACTCGATTTAAGAGAGGTTTCACCGTGCTCTTCACAGAGTTGTATCCCGCCAGATAGGCCATTTTTGTTTATTAAGTTTCCAAAAATATTTGGGTCTGGTTCGGGGTCGTGGCCTGGAATGTATGCGTGAGGTAACAGCTTCCCGAAACTTGACCAAAAATCTCGGAATCTAATTGTCTCGTCGTCACTTCTTCGTTTAAGTCGCTCCACATCATGATTTCCGGGCACGATGATAATTCGGCACAGGTCAGGAATAATGCCCTTTTTTTGAAGATCAATAAGCCAATCTCGCACTCTTTGGTAACCCTCGACCCGGCCTTGAATCGTAATATCTCCGGAAATAACTACAAAATCTGGTTTAGCTGCGAGAGATCTCAGATACCTCGATAATCTGTCCAACAAACGTTGTCGCTCGGCGTTTGGGATTGATGACTTGCCATCTTCGTCCTTCAGTTCTCCAGGTCCGGCATGAATATCGGAGATGTGTAAAATAGTTGTCGAACGATTTCTGGCTGTCATTCTGTCGGTTACCCTACTTCTTCATTAATGTACTCCAACGTAGCGCCAATCTTGGAAGAATGTCACGCAGCATTGGGTTGATCTGGCTAAAAATTCTAATATGGGATGCAGGTCCTTGATGTGAAATCGCTGTTGTTTTCTAACAACTTACCCGTTTGAGTTTGATGCTCATTGAGACGCCCCCCCTCCTGGCAGATATTAACAAGAACACCAAACTAAGTTCTTTGCGCAAGTTTGTTCTGCGGAAGTGGGAAACTGCTACCGGTGCGGCAAACGAGGACTTGGGCTCGGAGCAGCCGCATGCCGTGAGCTGCATCGATGTCCGCTATTGAGAAGCGATCTGGACTTTGCAAAGGCCGCTATCTGCGCATTGCTGCCGTTGGTTCAATCTGCAGCGAAGGTCTGTTGTCCGACCTTAGTGCCTAAATGTGCAGGGTGCAGCAATCAGGCGACTTCCCTCTCCCATCACGGTCGCGAACGGCCTTAATCGGACCTTCGTGCCAAACCCGTCTAACGGCAGTTTCCAGCCCTATTAGGACCTTGGCACAGGGTGCAGCAGCCGAACCGAAGGACGGTGCAGACTTTTGCTGCCATTGCCGAACCGCTTAGCTGATACTCGCAAGCCGACATTCAGCAAGCAGCCCTTTTTCCTTATTTTGACGATATACGTCGAAGGAGATCCCGTGAAAGATCATTAAACATGATAACGGGGCTTAGAGTATTCACGCTCTGGTCAAAGTGCATTGGTACTCTGTCACTAAATACTAATCCGCCTATAACCAATTTCACTTCGAACCCAAGCACCTTGGATAAAACGGATTTATGACGCCTCAAGACAGCCAATCTGGCTAGGTGCTTACGCAACTTATCTTTTTGACCTTGCCCCGAATATTTTGAAAGTTGCTCAGCCAACTCCCCCGGTGTCTTTTTCAACTGCAACTGTTTGCACTCAAACGCGAAGACTAATCCATTCTCACGATCCCAAGCCAGTGCGTCCACATCACCGGATGCTTTCTGTCCATCCACCATGAGATCGACCGAACCTCGGGTCAATTCGGATAGGTTTTTGTCAGATGCGGCTTCAAAGCCGAGTCCCTTGAGCGCTGTTGCAACAGAATTATTAAAATCTAGATTCTCACTGGCGACCTTACCCGCCCAGCTTCTCATCAACTTTGAGTTTAGCTGGTGTTGATCAAAGTCACCCCCTAGATATCTATCTAACATGTAATAGAGCGCATCTTGAAGAAGACCGCCACTGACTATGAGGCGTGTGATCCCAGATTGATCATAACTGATGATTGGACGGCGCAGGACGCTTAGCATCCTTCTGAAACGCCATGGCTGTTTGTCCTTTTCAAGAAAACCATCGGGTACGTCGTGCCAGCTAGTTCGCGCAGGCATACAGAGAGCGTTCAAAATTCTCGGTATTTCATTCGAATATTGAAATTGTTCCCCTAAGCAGGCGGCTTCCAACTCATCTTTTGTACAATCCCAGAAGGACTTTTCGGCTTTGATCAAGTAGGCGTGAATAACACCTAGAAATTCGGCAAGCACTTCAAGTCGGCAGCCAACCTCCTTTTCGAAAGCCAGACCAAATTCTGACTTCGATGGCTCATCAACACCATCATGACTAGACCCATAGTTAAAGTACTTAGCATACTTATTCCTTTGAGCCGTTATACCGTCCTGAACGTTCTGTGTGGTGTATTCGTTCACTGTTCCTTCGTGAAACTCCCAATTCATTTGGACATCGCCAAGAGGGGCTATGCGCACAATAGGTTCCATTGCTCCATACCGGATGGCATCAGAAGCATTGCCCAAATTGAAGATCTCACTCGCGATGGACATCATAGCAGCAAGATCAAAATCACCTAGTGCTCTTTGGTCATCCTTGCCGCATTCCACTTGGCCGATTTCCATCAAAATCCGATATCCAATAAAGCCATTACTGTTCTTGCTTGTCTGTTTGATAATGTCTGCTCGAGCTTCATCTTCGTTTGTTGCAAGTCCAAGGATAGCACCAGTGGTGCGCTTCCAAGTATCCCGCACTGCACAGGCTCCTTCATGGTGCTCGAGGACCTTTGCCAAGAAACCGGAAGGTGCGAAGGTTCGTGCCTTTGCCACGAGCGCCTCTTCCAAACCGGCAATGATTTTGTTCAGCAAAGCACAACACTCTGGAATGCCTCGGGTCTCTTGCTTTGCAAGCTCACCGCCGAATTTCCACCCCAGCATTAGACTGTTTGCTGCGTCATCAACAGCGTTTGGAAGGATTGGATTCCGCGGAAAGCTATGTTGGAAGTGATGCCTGAAAGTTGTCGCTCGAAACGCATGGGAGTATCGAGCCAAATGGTCTTTAACGATGTCCGACATTAGACTATCGAAGTTTACTCGTAATCCATACTTTCCGCACATTGCCATGATAATCTTTCGAACAAGCTCACGCTCAGCAATGTTCTCAGGATGGTGAAGAGCGACGTCAAATGCTGAGGATAGAACAAATGTGATTTTCTCTTCTGAGGATGATCGAACAGTAAGAAAGTCCAGAGACCGTTCTGCATCATCAGGTGATGCATCCAGATCAAGAGAGCCAGCAGTGGTTGAAAATTCAAACTTCAGTAGGATCGCCCGAGGTAAACACGCTAGGATACCTGCCTCAGAAAGTGTCCTGGCGATGCGTGGCAACCATGTTGTGATCATTTTTAGTCGTTCAATCGCGAAGCGGCGTTCCGTCGCCTCTGGGCAATCTATTGTGGCCCAGATGTTGCAATTTTCATCGGGTACAACAACAAAGGGATAGGCATTTTGTAAATCAAGCTCACCGTAGACCGCTCTTGATCCAAATCGTGACTGATTCGAAATAAATACCATTCGATTGTTCCCATTCCAATCCACGACGACTGACTGATCGCGGGCTTGGTAACTTTCATTCCGAAAGGACAGGATTTCGTCGGTCGGAATACTCAATAACAGTTTAGCATCTAGACCAGGTTTGTAATCATCAGGGAGATCTGCGTGTGGAACCATATGCCCCCCGAGGTTCCGCTGCCATGCTACTAAATTGAGAAGGCCGTTAGCATTGAACAGCTCCACACCGAATGATCTTACTGCATATTCACTTTCACGGGCTTGCCAGAAAAGCTTATCGCTGTGATCAGGGTGCCAATATGCAGTTTCAAGATCATGGATAGGGATTGCTTCAATATTCCAATTTAACCCTTTGGGCGAGTGCGGAATACCTTGCATGATAGATCGCCCAACACCGCACCCAACTACGATTGTCAGTCCTTCGATGAATTCGGGGTCTGTTGCTGCGTCCATTGCAGCATGACCGACGCAGGATTCAATAGCTTCGCATAGGTCAACGTTCGCCCCAATGCCTCCAAAGTTTTCAGGCCAGAAGTCCTGTAAGTCGTCAAGAAAATAGAACATGTGCAAGTATCGGCCAGTGTCCAGTTTTCGGGATAGGTTTAGTGCCCAAACACCCTTCACTTTGCTGAAACCTGCACTTCGACCAATATAGCTTGGACCATAGGGCGACATAGCAATTAGGTGTTCATATTCAGTCGCCAAAGCTGGGTCTACGGAAGTTGGAAACACTGTTTGTAACGTTCTGATGATGAACCCGCGAATAGCAGTCGAAACCAAACTAGGGAATAGTAAGTCCACTCCTGAGGGCTGAACGCTGACAGGATGGAAATTCATCATCGTGCTGCCGAAAGTTTCGGCCTTGATTTTCTTTGTGGGTGCATCGCTGCAATCAAAGTAACTTAGATAGTCTTTTGAAATCCCCAACTTCTTAAGTTCAGCATTTGAAAAACTTAAGGCATTTGAAAGCGGATCGATTTGATCGAGCGTCTTCGAAGAGATCTCCACTTGGCTTTTGCTAGCGCCTTGCTGATACCGATACAGGCCCGCACGTTTCAAAGCAGCATTTGATAACGCGAGTAGTGCAAACACTGGCCCCTTGATGTTTCGCTCAAAATCTTCATTGCGGGGCATTCCGGAAACAATATTTACCAAACGTTGAGTGAAGAAACCTGCACCTTCGTCAGTGGCCTCAAGCACAAGAAACTCGCCTCGATCAGAACAAACATTTGCGCAGAAAACGTCTTCAGGTGGGTCCTCCAAAGTTGCAGCGTGCGAACTTCCTGCGAGTTTGAACGCCTTCCCATACATTTCTTTCTTGAGCTTACCGTTCCCCTCGCAATAGAGAAAAGCCAACATGGAAAGCACTTGAAGTCTGATAGAATGATACTGAAGTTCGGGCACGAGTTGCAGAGCAGAAAAGCTAAGTACGGTTTCACGGCGACCTGCGCTTCGAATTTCGTAAAGCGATGTAGGCATGCTCTCCCAAAATTGCTGATACGTTGTTTGACCTGTGTTCATCGCGGCCACTGCAGCCATCGCTTCTGCTATATGCTCTTCGTCCAAATCGCGCCCTCTAAATTTATACCAGCTAAATGCTTGGATTCTTTCAAATGACAGTAACCAATCTGGCGTACAGGCGCTAGACGTTATGCATCTCAGGGATGAGCGCCTTCAAAAACCACTTGGTCGGCACAGCTAAATTCTAGCCACTCAAAAATGCTGTGTTCTGTCGCCAATGTCCGGTTCGTCGAAGCGGCACCTCAGCACGAAGGGGGCGTCGGATGCCTCCTTTGGGCCGTTCAGCACCCTCGTGACGCATGAGGCATCAACTTTGCAAAGTCAGCTATCTGCGGCGGTTTCAACGGATCGACGCAACACTTTAGTCTTCTTGGAAAGGTGGAGTGTAAATCATGGCCTATCGCCGCAGACATTTTTTTACAGATAAACAGAAGTCAGAGATCTGGGATCGCTGGCAACGCGGAGAGTCA
>JABSSD010000118.1 GCA_013214575.1 Paracoccaceae bacterium
ATCACGAGCTGATTGCCAAAGGGAAATGCAAGAAACTTGCGATTACAGCGGTCATGCGCAAGCTTGTAGTCATGGCAAATGCGTTGCTACGTGACGGTCGAAAATGGACTGAAATGCGAACTTGACCAATACGGATACTCATCGCTGCAAGCATCACCGAGAGGGGACAAGCCTGCACGCCCGGCGCTCCCTTGGCGTCGTCAGGTCTTTGCCAATAGATCTTTCAGCACAATTTTATCCAGCATGGCCTCAGCAACGAGGCGCTTCAGCTTGGCGTTCTCATCTTCCAGCGACTTCAGCCGATCCGCATCTGACACCTCCATGCCACCGCATTTGGACTTCAGCTTGTAGAATGTCGCAGGGCTCAGGCCGTGTCTGCGGCAGACCTCAGCCGTTGGCATCCCAGCCTCCTGCTCCTTAATCATCCCCCTCTCGGGGCATTGAATAATCTGCGCCTCTATAAAACGGCTCTTTCGCATCTGTTTGCCCCTCTCAGAGGTTGCGCAAACTCTACTTCAAAGTGAGGGAATTTTCGGGGGGCAGGTCACGATTCGCAGCTGACCGAAACCCGTTTTAGATTATTGAATTTTGCCATTTCACAATACTGACCGCTGGCCGAGCCGCGCGAACGGTTCGAATCCTCAGGCTGGTAAACAAACCAGACCCGCTTTAGAATGGAATATCGTCGCCAGCCGAGACATAGGCCGCCACAACCTTTTTCAGCCCCGCCTTGTCGAAAGCGATTTCCAGCTTGTCGCCGTCGATACCGGCTATCATCCCATAGCCGAACTTCTGGTGGAACACCCGGTCGCCCATCGTAAAGCTCGACACCACGGTGGCATCGATCACCTGATTCTTGGCGGCTTTGGGCTGCGCCATACCGCGCTGTCCGGCGCGCGATTGCATGCGTTTCCAGCCTGGCGAGTTATAGCCATCCGCCTCTGCCATCTTTTCCTCGATGGTCGAGCGCGGCGGCGATTCGGCCGGGGCCGCGGCACCGTAACCACCGCCATACAGGCCCGGAGGCGTCAGCACCTCCACATGTTGCTCGGGCAACTCATCAATGAACCGCGACGGCAGCTGTGACTGCCACTGGCCAAACACCCGCCGATTGCCGGCAAAGGAAATGGTACAGACCGTCTCGGCCCGGGTGATTCCCACATAGGCCAGACGGCGTTCCTCTTCGAGACCCTTCAGGCCGCTTTCATCCATTGAGCGTTGCGAGGGGAACAGCCCGTCTTCCCAGCCCGGCAGAAACACCGCCGGAAACTCCAGCCCCTTGGAGCCATGCAGGGTCATGATCGACACCTTCTGCCCGGAATCACTGGAGGCATTGTCCATGATCAGGCTGACGTGCTCCAAAAATCCTTGCAGGTTCTCGAAGTTCTCCAGCGCCTTGACCAGTTCCTTGAGGTTCTCCAAACGGCCCGGAGCCTCGGGGGTTTTGTCAGCCTGCCACATCCCGGTATAGCCAGATTCGTCCAGAATGATCTCGGCCAGCTCCATATGGGTCATCTCGCCACCACCGGCCAAACGCCCCCAGCGCGCGGTATCTTCGACCAATTGCTGCAGCTTACCGGCGCCCTTGCCCTTGATCAGCCCCTCTTCGAGTGCCAGCCGCGCCCCTTCCAGCAGCGAGACACCGTTGGCACGCGCCGTTATCTGGATGGTCTGCTGCGCCTTGTCACCCAAACCCCGTTTCGGGGTGTTGACGATGCGTTCAAAGGCCAGATCGTCATCCGGGCTGGTGACCACGCGGAAATAGGCCATGGCATCGCGGATCTCCAGCCGTTCATAGAATCGCGGCCCGCCAATCACCCGGTAGGGCAGACCAATGGTCAGGAACCGATCCTCAAACGCCCGCATCTGGTGCGAGGCGCGCACCAGAATAGCCATCTGGTCCAGATCATAGGGATCCATCCCGCGGGTGCCGCGTTGCATCGCCTCGATCTCTTCGCCGATCCAGCGCGCCTCTTCCTCGCCGTCCCAATGGCCGATCAGCCGGACCTTTTCGCCACCCTTGGCAGCGGTCCACAGCTCTTTGCCCAGGCGGCCTTCATTGCCGGCAATCACCCCGGAGGCCGCCGCCAGAATATGCTCGGTTGAGCGATAGTTCTGCTCCAGCCGCACCACCTTGGCACCGGGAAAATCCTTGTCAAAGCGCAGGATGTTGCCGACCTCGGCGCCGCGCCAGCCATAGATCGACTGGTCATCATCGCCAACACAGCAGATGTTTTTGTGCCCCGCCGCCAGCAGCCGCAGCCAGAGATACTGGGCGACGTTGGTATCCTGGTATTCGTCCACCAGAATATAGCGGAACCAGCGCTGGTATTGCTGCAGAATGTCGGGGTGGTTCTGCAGTATCGTCACCATGTGCAGCAGCAGATCACCAAAATCCACCGCGTTCAGCTCGCGCAGGCGGGTCTGGTACTGCGCATACAGATCAACGCCCATGCCGTTATAGGCCGAGGCATCCGCCACCAACACCTTCGTCGGAATCAGCGCGCGGTTCTTCCAGTCATCAATGACATTGGCCAACTGCCTTGCGGGCCAGCGCTTGTCGTCGATGCCCTCGGCGCGCACCAACTGCTTCAGCAGGCGCAGCTGGTCGTCGGTGTCCAGAATGGTGAAATTGCTTTTCAGCCCCACCAGTTCAGCATGACGGCGCAGCTGTTTGACGCAGATCGCGTGGAAGGTGCCCAGCCAGGGCATGCCCTCGGCCGGTTGGCCCAGCATGGTGCCGACCCGCTCCTTCATTTCGCGCGCCGCCTTGTTGGTGAAGGTCACCGCCAGGATCTCGTTGGTGCGGGCCGCGCCGGTGGTGAGCAGGTGCACGATCCGCGCGGTCAGCGCCTTGGTCTTGCCGGTGCCCGCCCCCGCCAGCATCAGCACCGGGCCATGCAGGCATTCCACTGCCTCCCGCTGGGCCGGGTTCAACCCGTCCAGATAGGGTTGCGGCCGCGCGGCCATTGCGCGCGAGGATAGCGAGGCGCCCTCAAAGGCGTCCATTTCATCAAAACTGCTCATGGCCGTGATCCTAGCGTGATTTACGACAGCGCGAAAGAGGACGTTCACACAATGTTCCCGGAATTATTTACGCTCTTTCATTTCCCCTATCAACCGGCTTACGGCACCACTGACCCTAAACTTCACGTCACCCAACAATCGCTCCTGTAACTTTTGACCGCTCAACCTGTATAAAACGGAACAGAATGACCGAAATCGACCGGTTTTCTTGCTAAATGTTTCGATTTGACCTTTTGCTGCACCGCAGCACTTGATTTTTTCCGCAAGCTTTCCCACAAATCCGCCATGGATCTACACAGCCGTTACCCCGCCATCGCTGATCTGGCCCACCGCGCCCAACGGCGATTGCCGCCTTTTGTCTGGGAGTTTCTGGACAGTGGCACCGGCACCGAGTCCACCAAGGCGCGCAACCGCGCGGCACTGGACCGGATCGGCTTTCTGCCCTCTATCCTGCATGGCCCGCTAGAGGTCGACCTGAGCACCTCGCTTTTTGGCGACAAACTGCCGCTGCCCTTTGGGGTGGCTCCGGTGGGCATGTCCGGTCTGGTCTGGCCCGATGCCGAGGGCCATCTGGCCCGCAGTGCCGCCAGCGCCGGCATACCTTATACTCTGTCCACAGTGGCCAGCCAATCGCCCGAGGATCTGGCGCCACATCTGGGCGAACAGGCCTGGTTTCAGATGTACCCGCCCAAGGACCCGGACATCCGCAAGGACATGCTGTCGCGCGCCAAATCGGCAGGGTTCAAAGTGCTGGTGCTGACCACGGATGTCCCGGTGGCCTCGCGCCGCGAACGGCAGGTGCGCTCGGGGCTGACCCAACCGCCACGACTGACGCCACGGCTGTTTGCGCAGGCTGTGGCAAATCCCGCCTGGGCCCTGGGCATGGCCCGGCGTGGCATGCCGCATATGCGCAGCCTCGACAAGTATATCTCGGACAATTCCGCCAGCCTGTCCTCTACCGCCCATATCGGCTACCTGCTGCGCACCTCACCGGACTGGGATTATGTGCAATGGCTGCGCGATCACTGGCAGGGGCCGATGGTGATAAAGGGTGTAATGAATCCCAAGGACGCGCAGCGCCTGCAACAGATCGGGGTCGACGCGCTCTGGGTGTCGAATCACGGCGGCCGCCAGTTTGACGCCAGCCCCGCATCAATCGAAGTGCTGCCCGAAATCCGCCAGGCCACATCGCTGCCGCTGATCTTTGACAGCGGTATTGAGGGCGGGCTGGACATGCTGCGCGCACTGGCCATGGGCGCCAACTATATCATGCTGGGACGCGCCTTTCATTTTGCGCTGGCAGCGCTTGGTCCCGCCGGGCCAGCCCATCTTATTGATATTCTAAAACAGGACCTGCAGGCCAATATGGGACAATTGGGCGCCGCCAACCTGGGCGAGTTGCCCACCCCAATGCCGCTCAGCCAGGCATCATCCCTGCCCCTAGAATAGCAAAACAACAACAAGGGGCCGCAGGATAGCGCAATAATGCCGTTTCTACCCAGAACTACGGTTGAACCTATCTCTAGGATGCGACTAACAGTTTTTCCAAAATCACACGACCACGAGGGTAATATGACCGACTTCAAGAAAATCCTGATTGCCAACCGTGGAGAGATCGCCATCCGGGTGATGCGCGCCGCCAACGAAATGGGCAAGGCCACCGTCGCGGTCTATGCAGAAGAAGACAAACTGGGCCTGCACCGGTTCAAGGCGGATGAGGCTTACAGGATTGGCGAGGGCATGGGCCCGGTTGCCGCCTACCTCAGCATCGACGAGATGATCCGCGTCGCCAAGGAATGCGGCGCCGACGCCATTCACCCCGGTTACGGCTTGCTGTCGGAAAACCCTGACTTTGTCGATGCCTGCGACCGCAACGGTATCACCTTTATCGGCCCCAAGGCCGAAACCATGCGCCAGGTGGGCGACAAGGCCAGTGCGCGCCGGGTTGCCGTCAAGGCGGGCGTGCCGGTGATCCCGGCCACCGAGGTGCTGGGTGATGACATGGACGCTATCCGCAAGGAAGCGGCTGAAGTCGGCTATCCCTTTATGCTCAAGGCCTCCTGGGGTGGCGGCGGTCGCGGCATGCGACCGATCTACAACGAGGATGAGCTGGAAGAGAAAATTCTGGAGGGTCGGCGCGAGGCCGAAGCCGCCTTTGGCAATGGTGAGGGCTTTCTGGAGAAGATGATCCTGCGCGCCCGCCACGTCGAGGTGCAGATCCTGGGCGACAAACACGGCGGCATGTATCACCTGTTTGAACGCGACTGCTCAGTCCAGCGCCGCAACCAAAAAGTGGTCGAACGCGCCCCCGCGCCTTATCTGAGCGAAGAACAACGCACAGAGATCTGCGATCTGGGCCGCAAGATCTGCGCCTTTGTGAACTATGAATGTGCCGGCACCGTCGAATTCCTGATGGATATGGACGACGGCAAGTTCTATTTCATCGAGGTAAACCCCCGGGTGCAGGTGGAACACACCGTCACCGAGGAAGTCACCGGCATCGATATCGTCCGCGCTCAGATCCTGATCGCCGAGGGCAAATCAATTGCCGAGGCCACCGGCAAGGCCAGCCAGGACGAGATCACTCTGAATGGCCACGCGCTGCAGACCCGGGTGACCACCGAAGACCCACAGAACAATTTTATCCCCGACTATGGCCGCATCACCGCCTATCGCTCGGCCACCGGCATGGGCATTCGCCTGGACGGCGGCACCGCTTATGCGGGCGGCGTGATCACCCGTTATTATGACAGCCTGCTGACCAAGATCACCGCCAAGGCACCAACGCCGGAAATGGCCATCGCCCGTATGGACCGCGCCCTGCGTGAATTCCGGGTGCGCGGCGTCAGCACCAATATCGCCTTTGTCGAGAATCTGCTGAAGCACCCGACCTTCCTCGACAACAGCTATACCACCAAGTTCATCGACAATACGCCCGAGCTGTTCCAGTTCCCGAAACGCCGTGATCGCGGCACCAAGGTGCTGACCTATATCGCCGATATCTCGGTCAACGGTCACCCGGAAACCGAAGGCCGCAACGCACCGCCCGCCGACCTGAAAGCGCCGCGTGCGCCCAGGGTCAAGCCGGGCAACCTGCCCTATGGCACCCGCAACCTGCTGGAACAAAAGGGCCCGCAGGCGGTGGCCGACTGGATGAAGGCGCAGCGGCAGTTGCTGCTCACCGACACCACCATGCGCGACGGTCACCAATCGCTGCTGGCCACCCGGATGCGCTCGATTGACATGATCAAAGTGGCGCCGGCCTATGCCGCCAATATGAGCCAGCTGTTCTCGGTTGAATGCTGGGGCGGTGCCACCTTTGACGTCGCCTATCGCTTCTTGCAGGAATGCCCATGGCAACGTCTGCGCGACCTGCGCGAGGCGATGCCAAACGTGATGACCCAGATGCTGCTGCGCGCCAGCAACGGCGTTGGCTATACCAACTACCCCGACAACGTGGTGCAGGGTTTTGTCAAACAGGCAGCGCTGACCGGCATCGACGTGTTCCGGGTCTTTGACAGCCTCAACTGGGTTGAAAACATGCGCGTCGCCATGGATGCGGTGAATGAGTCCGGCAAGATCTGCGAAGGCACCATCTGCTACACCGGCGACATGCTGGATCCCAACCGGGCCAAATATGACCTGAAATACTATGTCGGCATGGCCAAAGAGCTAGAGGCCGCCGGTGCCCATGTTCTGGGCCTCAAGGACATGGCTGGCCTGCTGAAACCCGCCGCCGCCAGGGTGCTGATCAAAGCGCTGAAAGAACAGGTCGGGTTGCCGATCCACTTCCACACCCATGACACCTCGGGCATTGCTGGCGCCACCATCCTGGCCGCAGCGGATGCCGGCGTCGACGCTGTCGATGTCGCCATGGACGCCTTCTCGGGCGGCACCTCGCAGCCCTGTCTGGGCTCGATCGTCGAAAGCCTGCGCAACACCGACCGCGACACCGGCCTCGACATCAAACCAATCCGCGAAATCTCGGACTACTGGGAGCAGGTCCGCGCCCAGTATGCTGCCTTTGAAAGTGGTATCCAGGCCCCGGCCTCCGAGGTCTACCTGCACGAGATGCCCGGCGGCCAGTTCACCAACCTCAAGGCACAGGCGCGGTCCTTAGGTCTGGAAGAAAAGTGGCACGAGGTGGCGCAGACCTACTCGGATGTGAACCAGATGTTCGGGGATATCGTCAAAGTGACGCCCAGCTCCAAAGTGGTGGGCGACATGGCGCTGATGATGGTGTCCCAGGGCCTGACCCGGAGTGAGGTGGAAGACCCGGACACAGATCTGTCCTTCCCCGACTCGGTCATCGACATGATGCGCGGCAATCTGGGCCAACCTCCCGGCGGCTTTCCCGACGCATTCCTCACCAAGGTGCTGAAAGGCGAGAAACCCAATCTGGAGCGCCCCGGCAAGCATCTGAAACCGGTGGATATCGAAGCCACCCGCGCCGAGCTCAGCGCTGAGTTGGACGGCAAGCTGATCGACGACGAGGATCTGAATGGCTATTTGATGTATCCCAAGGTGTTCCTGGATTACATGGGCCGCCACCGGACCTATGGCCCGGTGCGCAGCCTGCCCACCCAGACCTTCTTTTACGGCATGGAACCGGGCGACGAGATCGCAGCCGAGATTGACCCGGGCAAAACCCTGGAAATCCGCCTGCAGGCGATCGGCGAGACCGATGAGAAAGGCGAGGTAAAGGTGTTCTTCGAGCTGAACGGTCAGCCTCGCGTCATCCGGGTACCCAACCGTCTGGTCAAATCATCCACCACCGAACGCCCCAAGGCCGAGGCCGGCAATGACAACCACTTCGGCGCACCGATGCCCGGTGTTGTGGCCACCGTGGCGGTGCAACCCGGGCAGCAGGTCCATGAGGGCGATCTGCTACTGACCATCGAGGCGATGAAAATGGAGACCGGCATCCACGCCGAGCGTGATGCGGTGATCAAAGCGGTGCACGTCCAGCCCGGCACCCAGATCGACGCCAAAGACCTGTTGATCGAGCTGCAATAAGCCACCGCTTAACATAGCTCACAGACACAGGGCGCAAACACGGGGTGCAAAAACCAATCTTGCGCCCCGTGCTCTGCCCTTTTCACCTTTTCAAAAATACTCCCGCCGGAGGCCGGCGCCCTCAGTGTCGCCTCTGGGCCTCCCCTGGGACACCTCTGGGACACCTCTGGGCCTGCCGTGGTTGCCGATTTTCCCTTTTCTGCTGCGCCTCACTGGCGCTGGGTTGCGGCATCAGAGGCCGCTCCTGCGCATCACTTTGCAACACCAGCCCGACCATAATCATGCCCGCCAGGGCGACCAGCTTGATGGTCTCTGCAAAACACATGGTAAAACCCTCCGGAAAAATCCAATATGTGAAGGGTTTCACGCCGCCATTCCGCCGTTCCGTCGCGATCCGCGCAATATTTTTCCAAGCCGCTCCATTTTGCCCTTGCGGCGCCGCCGTGGAATTCATATCTCAGCCCTCACCGACGGATCGCGGGCGTAGCTCAGGGGTAGAGCATAACCTTGCCAAGGTTAGGGTCGAGAGTTCGAATCTCTTCGCCCGCTCCATCGGTCAAACGAACAGGGTCGCCTTAGGGCGGCCCTTTCGCATTTGTGGCTCAGGCCCTAGAGTCATGGCTTGCGGGGAATCAGCTCAGCCGCTAAGAACAGAGCAAGAACGCCATAATGGCGACGAATAGAACGACGAGGTAGTATGCTGACATCGGTAGAACTCTGCGCGGGTGCAGGCGGTCAGGCCCTGGGGCTGGAAAAGGCCGGATTTGATCACACCGCGCTGGTCGAGATAGACAAGCATTGCTGCGCCACCCTGCGCCACAATCGCCCGGCCTGGAACGTGCTGGAGGAAGATGTGCGCCTGTTCAAGGAGCGCGCCTCTGATTTTGCCGGCATCGACCTGCTGGCCGGCGGCTTGCCCTGCCCGCCGTTCTCAGTGGCCGGCAAACAGCTGGGCGAAAAGGACGAGCGTAATCTGTTCGACGATGCGCTGGACATTGTCGATGCCAGCCGCCCCAAAGCAGTGATGATCGAAAACGTGCGCGGCTTTCTCGATGCGGTGTTCCTGGACTACCGCGAGAAGTTGAAGAAACAACTGGGCAAGCTGGGCTACACCACCGATTGGCGGCTGCTCAATGCCTCGGATTATGGCGTGCCGCAGCTGCGCCCGCGGGTGGTGATCATTGCCCTGCGCAAAGAATATAACGATCAGTTCTGCTGGCCCGACCCGCTACCTCATAACCCGGCCACCGTTGGTGAGACGCTGATTGACCTGATGAAGGCACGCGGCTGGCGTGGCGCTGATGAGTGGATGAAACAGGCCAGCGAGATTGCCCCCACCATTGTTGGCGGCTCCAAGAAACACGGCGGCCCCGATCTGGGCCCGACCCGCTCGCGCAAGGCCTGGGCCTCGCTGGGGGTCGAAGGCCGCACCATCGCTCCCGAGGCGCCGGACCCCTTCCACAACGACATGCCCCGCCTCACCGTGCGCATGGTGGCGCGCCTTCAGGGCTTCCCGGATGACTGGCACTTCACCGGCGCCAAGACCAATGCCTATAAACAGGTCGGCAACGCCTTTCCGCCACCGGTGGCGCAGGCCGTTGCAACCCAGCTGAAAGCCGCCATTGCCAAGCGGAAGTTTCATGCTGTGCGGGCTTGACCATAATCTGACTAGGACAGCGCCCGAGCCTGGCTCGGGCGCTGTCCGGCCTACCGGCCGGGCGGTCCACCTACAGCAGATTGCGCATCAATGAAGAAAAACATCCCCCCCAGTCTGATCCAGCCGGGCCACCCTGATCACCACCTGCTGTCATCGTTGCAGGTCGAAATCACCGCCCGCGCCGGTGGCGCCTTGACACTTGCCGACGACTTCGCGGCCATGCTGCGGACCTGCATCGACGATGTGATCATGACCCCCAAAACCGGGCGGCGGTGCTATGAAGAGCTGGAAAAGACCGAAAAAACCTATATCGGCACCCGAGTCGAGATCGAACTGCGCGCCCTGCTGCGGCTGAAACGCGGGCGGCTGGACACGGTGATCCTGGACCATGACGTCGACATCAAGAACACCATGGGCAGCAACTGGATGATCCCTACCGAGGCGGTGGACCAGGTGTGCATGCTGGTCGCCGCCGACGAGGTCCGTGCCCGCTGTTATCTGGGACTGGTGGTCGCCAAACGGGACTATCTGACCGCCGGCCAGAACAAAGACGCCAAACGCTCGCTCTCAGCGGAGGGGTTCCAGCACATCCTGTGGCTGCTCTGCGATCACCCCTACCCGGCCAACTTCTGGCGCACCGTGGCCGAAGAGGTGGTCGAGCAGATCTTTGCCAGTGACACCGGCAATGCCCGCATCGCTAACCTGTTCCGCGCCATTCAGGATCGCCCCATTTCGCGCCAGGTGGTCGAGGCGGTGGCGATGCAAAAGGATTTCATGCGCCGGGTGCGGTCCGACAAGGGACGCGGGGCGCGCGACCTGCTGGAGCGGGACGGCATCCTGCTGTTGCAAGGCCAGTTGCACGGCCAGTTGATCAAAGCGCTGGACCTACCCCATTGCTCGCCCTCCGAGTTCATCTCATGCCGCCCGGAAACCGCGTTGCAACACCGTATGGCGGCGCAGGCCGGTTTCAATCTGCCGCAGATTGCCAGTTGACCGCGAAAACCCCTTCCGTGACATTTTTTTCCATTTTACCTCTTGCGGCGCGGGCCGGGAAATTCTATTCAGCGCCTCACCAACAGGACGCGGGCGTAGCTCAGGGGTAGAGCATAACCTTGCCAAGGTTAGGGTCGAGAGTTCGAATCTCTTCGCCCGCTCCAGTTGGACCACCGCTTACACGGTGGAGATCGAAAGGCCGCCTTCGGGCGGCCTTTTCGCATTTCAGCCCCCCAAATCAGCCGTCAATCAGTCTGGCGATCAACCGCCAATCAGCCCGGCAAAACGGCGCCGCAAGAAATCTCATCCCACAGCCGTTTTCCCTCTTGTGGCAGCGGCCACGACCCCCTATTCACCGGCTTACCAACGGAATGCGGGCGTAGCTCAGGGGTAGAGCATAACCTTGCCAAGGTTAGGGTCGAGAGTTCGAATCTCTTCGCCCGCTCCAGTTGGACCACCGCTTACGCGGTGGAGATCGAAAGGCCGCCTTCGGGCGGTCTTTTCGCGTTTTCGCCGCCATAATTCATCCGCCCGGAACTTTTGATCAAATTCCTTTGACGCCGCCCCAAAAACCGGTCAATCCTGCCGTAAGCACCCACGCCACAACAGGAGTTTCGGCATGTCCCCCGTCATTTACCCCACCACCAATTTCACTGCCATCGAACAACTGTGCCTGACCCGCGGCGAAGGTATTTATGTCTATGACGCCGACGGCAACAAATACATCGAAGGACTGGCCAGCCTGTGGTGTACCTCGCTGGGCTACAGCAACACCGAGGTGATTGAGGCCATCACCGAGCAGCTCAATACATTGCCCTTCAGTCACACTTTTGGCGGCAAGACCCACCCAACCATCATGGCACTGGCCGACAAGCTGCGCACCATGGTGCCGGTCGAGGACGCCTATTTCTTCTTTGGCAACTCGGGCTCTGACGCCAACGACAGCCACTACAAGATGCTGCGCTATTACTTCAACGCCATCGGCAAGCCGGAGAAACGCAAGATCATCACCCGCGAGCGTGGCTATCACGGTGTCACCGTTGCGGCCGGCTCGCTGACCACCCTGCCCGCCAATCTGGCGCATTTTGATGCCCCGGTTGAGGCCTTGGGGGTGCTGCGTACTGACTCGCCTCATTACTACAGCAACCGCAAGGGCAACGAGACCGAGGCGCAGTTTGTCGACCGCATCATCCAGTCTCTGGAGGATCAGATCCTTGCGGAAGACCCCGATACCATCGCCGCGATGATCGTTGAGCCGATCACCGGTGCCTCAGGGGTGATCGTGCCGCCAGAGGGCTATTATGAGAAGCTGCAGGCGGTGCTGCGCAAATACGATATTCTGATCTGGGCGGATGAGGTGATCACTGGCTTTGGCCGCACCGGCAACGATTTTGGCTGCACCACCATGGGCATCAAGCCCGACCTGATGACCTTCGCCAAGCAGCTCAGCTCGGCCTATTACCCGATTTCTGCGGCAGTCATTCCCGGCTGGATGTACGAGGCGATGATCGAGCAGACCAATCAGGTTGGCGTCTTTGGCCACGGCTTTACCTACTCGGGTCACCCGGTCGCCTGTGCCGCCGCCCTAAAAACGCTAGAGATCTACGAGCGTGACAACCTGTTTGCCCATGCGGCCGAGGTGGGCGAGTATCTGCAGGCCCAGCTGCGCCAAACCTTCACCGATCACCCGCTGGTGGGTGAGGTGCGCGGCAAGGGGCTGATCGCAGCGCTGGAGCTGGTGTCGAACAAAACCACCGGTGCCAGCTTTGACAAGGGTATCGCCGGCGCCACCGCGCAGAGGCTCTGTCAGGACAACGGGCTATTGCTGCGCGCTGTCGCAGGCAATGCCGTGGCGCTGTGCCCGCCGCTGATCATCACCCGCGACGAGATCGACGCGCTGATGGGCAAGCTGAAAGCGGCGATTGATGGCACCTATGCCGAGCTGCAGGACAAAGGCCTGATTGCGGGCTAGTCCCAACCTAAATTGAAAAAGGTATGGCCCGGCATAGCCGGGCCGCGCCTGACTTTCCGTTAAAATACCTTGTAAGTCATCGTGGTCAGCGACCGTTCGATGCCCTCGACCACCAGCAGGTTGTCGTTGACATATTTGCCGACATCCTCATCGCTGGGGACATAGAGCTTCATCAGCAGGTCAAAGTCGCCACTGGTAGAGTACATTTCAGAGTGGATCTCGCGCCGGGCGATCTCTTCGGCCACCTTATAGGTGGTGCCGGGCTTGCAGCGGATCTGGATAAACAGGCAGGTGGACATATCGGGCCTCGGGAGTGTCAGGTTCTGTTGGCTCCAAGCTGACACGCCGCCCCGCCCGGCGCAATCCCCCGCCCCTTTTGGCAACACCTGCGCAGCAATCCCAGTCTCGCCCTTGAGCCACCCTGCCCCTTGCCCCTATAAGCGCCCCGGATGTAATAAGGATTTGCCGCCATGCGCACAGCCAAGATCAGCCGCTCCACTGCCGAGACCTCGATTTCTGTCGAGATCAATCTGGATGGGACTGGGCTGTATGACAACCAGACCGGGGTTGGCTTTTTCGACCACATGCTTGACCAGCTGTCGCGGCACTCGCTGATCGACATGACCATCCGCGCCAAGGGCGACTATCACATCGACGACCACCACACGGTCGAGGATACCGGCATTGCCTTAGGTCAGGCGCTGGCCGCGGCGCTTGGCGACAAAAAGGGCATCCGTCGTTATGGCGAATGCCACCTGGCAATGGACGAGGCGCAGGTGCGCTGCGCATTGGACCTGTCGGCGCGGCCGTTTCTGGTGTGGAACCTGGAGATCCCCACCCAGAAGATCGGAAGCTTTGATACCGAACTGGTGCGCGAGTTCTTTACCGCCTTTGCCACCCACGGCGGCATTACCCTGCATATCGACAAGATCCACGGCTTCAACAGCCACCACATCGTCGAGGCCGCGTTCAAATCTGTCGCCCGCGCCCTGCGCGTGGCGGTGGAAACCGACCCGCGCAAGGCAGATGCGATTCCATCAACCAAGGGGACGCTTTAGGCGCCCCCTCTGCAATACACTCAGGCTGCCAGCGCCGCCGACCGCCGTAGCGGCCGCCTGAGATACCACTCTGCGACCAGCAGATTGGGCAGCCAGCACAGCCATGCGACCGCCGTATACCCAGCTTCGCCCCCCAGCGTCATAAACAGCAGTGGCATATACAGCCGCAAGGTGACCGCCGCAAAGGTCAGCGCTGCGGACCGGATCATCCAGCGTTGATGCTCGGCTATGCGGCCCTGCTGCGCCAGCCAGATGCCATAGCCGGTGCTGCCCAGCCATAGCACCGCCAGCGCCCCAAAGCCCCAGGCCGCCACCGGCCCCGCCGTGGTGCCAGCGGCCATCAGCAGCCCGCCAACCCCGGCCAGCAAAATGCTCACCCCAAAGGCCCGCCCGATCCAGCGGTGCACCTTCGGTCGGCGCGCCCTTAGCCACGTCCAGAACTGAAACGGCATCAGCATCAGCGCCACCGGCGCCAGGGTGATATGGGCAAAGAACGCCAGCCGCCGCTCAATCGCATGGTAGGCGACAAACTCCATCGACACCTCGACCCCCAGCACCAGGAACCGCCACGAGGCCAGCGCCACCGCGAAACACAAAACCCAAACCAGTAACACCCGAAACCGCGACACATAGACCATGATCAATCCCTTAAAACCCGCTGAACTTGACAGTGTAAAGATCAGATCAACTTGACACTGTCAAGCCAGCTGCTAAATTCCACAGAATGACCGACAATCCCAACCAAAAGCCGCATCACCACGGAGATCTGCGCAGCGCGCTGATCCAGGCAGGCATTGCCCTGCTGAGCGAAGGCGGCAAGGACGCGCTGACCCTGCGAAAATGCGCCGCCCGCGCGGGGGTCTCCCATGCCGCCCCGGCGCATCACTTTGACGGGCTCGACGGGCTGCGGGGCGCCATTGCCCAGGAGGGGTTCCGCCTGTTCCGCCTCTCGATGCTGGCGGCCTGTGACGACAGCAACCCCAGTGATCTGGACCGGCTCAAAGGCATCTGCAGCGGCTATCTGAACTTCGCCATCAAAAACCCGGCGCTGTTTGAGCTGATCTTCAGCTCGGCGCCGATGGCCGGACTGAACAGGGATCTGAAACAGGGCACTGCCTTTGCCTACGAGGTGCTGCGCGACGCCTGCGCCCCCTTTGCGGCGCCGGGCCAGGACCCGCAGGTGGTGGAAACTCAGGTCTGGTCGCTGATCCACGGCTATACCCATTTGTATATGGCCAGCCGGTTTGGCCCCGTTGACCCCCTACAGCAGGCGCGCGGGCCGTTTGATGCGGTGATGGCGCTGCTGGATAAGCTAGTGGCACCCCCACCCAAGGCTTGACCTTTTGCCCCATTCAAGACAGGTGATGGACACCCAAACACAGAGGCACGAGCCCATGCTGACCGCCATCATCGACTATGAATCCGGGAACCTGCACTCGGCCGCCAAGGCGTTTCAGCGCATGGCGCATGAGATGGATGCGGGCGAGGTGGTGGTGACCTCGGACGCCGATGTGGTGGCCCGTGCCGACCGGCTGGTGCTGCCCGGCGACGGTGCTTTTCCCGCCTGTGCAACAGAGTTGCGCGGCCACAAAGGACTCTATGATGCCATGGTCGAGGCGGTCGAGCAAAAAGGCCGCCCCTTTTTGGGCATTTGTGTGGGCATGCAGTTGATGGCAACCACCGGGCATGAATACGAAAAGACCGCCGGCATTGGCTGGATCGCTGGCGACGTGGTCAAGATCACCCCCTCTGACGGTGCCCTGAAGGTGCCGCACATGGGCTGGAACAATCTGGTCATCGACAGTGATCACGCGATCTTTGACGGCATCACCTCCGGCGACCACACCTATTTTGTGCACTCCTACCAGTTTCAGGTCCGCGACCCCGCCGAACGTCTGGCCCATGTGGACTACGGCGGCGAGGTCACCGCAGTGATCGGCCGCGACACCATGATCGGCATGCAGTTCCACCCGGAGAAAAGCCAGGACGTCGGGCTGCGGATGATCGGCAATTTCCTGACCTGGGCGCCGTAATCACGGCGGCAACACCCTTGTGTTTCATTGCAACAGCCCTGTGAACTGTTGCACTTCGAGAATGTCCATCCTGAAAATTCGGATAACGGCAAAGGTCAGGCCCGCACCGATCACAAAATAGACCGGCACCCGCCCCAGCGCATAGCCGCGCAGAAAAAGCCCCACGATGCCGATAAAACTAACCACAACGAAGAGCAGAGCCGCGATTAGAAGACCGCCGTTTGCAAAAATCCGTGCCTTCTCCGTTTCAATTCCTCCCGCAGCGGCTGCCAGGAACAAGTAAAGTATAGCGATCATGCCAAGGCCGAAACCTAGAAGCGAGCAAATCAACTTCGCCCGGTTTGAGGCCTGGCGTGCAGGCTGCGCGACTTTGGCCGAACGCTGAGGCGCTACTGCCTCAGCCGGCCCAGCCCACCACTTAGAGATTTCTCGAAACATCATGAAAAGACCAAACAAAAGGATCACCGTACCGGCGAAACCAAGCCCCGCCGCTGCGGTGACCCCGGCATCGTCCCGGATCGCGTCGTAATTTTCATTGGCGAATTTCACCACATCCTTGCCAACCTTCATGATTATCGCACCCACGACCAATTGAATTACGCTCAATTTCCGCGCTCCGGTTCGCCCCGTCGGTGACCGACCCTGTGCCATGGGCTGTTGCTGCGGTGCGTTGGCAGTTATGCGCTGCAAACGATCCTGAAAATCAGTTTTGGCCATAGCGGCGGGTCTCCAAATTCTTTGATTAAAATATCGCCCCCTGTGTGCCCCGAAAAAATGGCAACAATCAGCCGGAAACATGAATTATTCATTCTCCGCATCCCGCCGCGACGCCACCGCCGCTACCCCATCGTCAGCAAGCGATGGACAGGCCCGCCGGTTAAGGGCATACGGGCCGGACGCTTTCAAATCAGGTCCCGCCCGTGCATATCCGTCTCGAAAAATTTGACCACCATCAGGGCCAGCACCGTTATTGCGTGCTGAGCCTGTACCAGACTCTGTTTGGAGATTGGTGTGTAGAGCGGGTGGCAGGCCCGCTTGGCGCCGCCGGCGGCCATCAAAAACGCCTGTACCTCGGCAGCTATGCCGAGGCGCTGAGCACGGTTGAGACCCACCGTGACCGGCAGGTCAAACGCGGCTTCGTGCCGATCCCGGTGCAATTGGGCCTGCTGTAGACCCTTGGTCAGTTAATCCGGCTCCAGGTCTGTTTTGAACAAATCAAGCCGCCAGCGATACAGCCCTTCAATGCCAGGGAATCGCCCGACAGGGTGATTTTCCCGTAGTAAATTTTATCGTTCGACGGACGCCAGACCTCGCCTGTGTAATAGCCATCGCCCTGCGCCATCATGTCGATCACCATGGTTTTGCCCAGGTTCGGTGATTGATATTCACCTTCGGCGTTAAAGGTGCGGGCGATCTTGCCACAGATTGCCGCACCACAGGGCGCCATCTCGATATGGGCATAGGAGCCATCATCAACTTCGGTCTTCCATGTGCCAGCCACCGGATCTGCCGCGGCCACACCAGCCAGCCCCAGCCCGAAGGCCATCCCAAGAACCAATTTCTTCATCATCTTTCCTCCCTCTGATGGCGTCACTGTGACCCAGTCAGCCAATTTCAGGCAAGGTTGACTTGGGGTCGCGTTGCATTTCGGGTCGCGCTTGTGCAAAACACCACCAAGCATTTCCTGAAAGGCGCCACCATGATCCTCTATCCTGCCATCGACCTCAAAGACGGCCAGGCCGTGCGCCTGCTGCATGGGGATATGGCCAAGACCACCGTCTTCAACGACAACCCCGCCGCCCAGGCGCTGGAGTTTGTCGAGGCCGGTTGTGAATGGCTGCACTTGGTTGACCTGAACGGAGCCTTTGCCGGCGAGCCGGTCAATGCGGCCCCGGTCGAAGAGATCCTGAAGCAAACCAATGTCCCGGCCCAGTTGGGCGGCGGCATCCGCGACATGGCCACCATCGAGGCCTGGATCACCAAGGGCCTGGCGCGCGTCATCCTTGGCACCGTTGCGGTTGAAAACCCAGATCTGGTCCGCGAAGCGGCGCGCGAATTCCCCGGCAAGGTTGCCGTCGGCATTGATGCTCGCAATGGCCGCGTCGCCACCAAGGGCTGGGCAACCGAAACCGACATCATGGTCACCGATCTAGCCAAATCATTTGAAGACGCCGGCGTCGCTGCCATCATCTATACCGACATCCTGCGCGATGGTGCGATGAAAGGCCCCAATGTCACCGCCACCGCAGATCTGGCCAACGCGGTCTCGATCCCGGTGATTGCCTCGGGTGGTGTGTCATCGCTGGACGATCTCCGCGCCCTGAAGTCCTGCGGCGCGCCCTTGAACGGTGCCATCTCCGGCCGTGCGCTCTATGACGGGGCGATTGACCTGAGACAGGCTCTGGCGGTGCTCAAAGACGAAACATGAGCCGCACCACCAAAACGGAGCTGCCGAAGCAGTCGCTGCTGCACAGCTATGTGCAAAAGGGCGACTTTCTGGATTGCTACAAATGCGCCACGGCCCTGCCCGTGGATGACGCAGCCCAGCGAGCCATGGCTTTTCCGTCTTGGGCCAAGGGCCTGCTCAGCCTGCGCAATATTCTGGTCGCCCCACTTGGGCTGACCAGTGACTTCCCCGAGGGCGACAAAATCGGCCCCTTTCCGATAGACCAGCGCGGTGACAGCGAGATTATCCTTGGCTTCGATGATTCTCACCTGAACTTCCGCATCTCGATCCTGACAACGGGACGTGAGGCCTATTGCGCCACCTGGGTGCAGTGCAACAACAGGCTGGGCCGCCTCTATCTGGCCGTCATCATGCCGTTCCACGTGCTGATCATCCGCAACGCCGTCAGCCAGATCTGGCGCCCCGACACAAAACGATGCTGACATGATCTGGTCGCTGCCCGGTCTGTTTCTGATCTCCTTCACCGCCGCCACCCTGCTGCCCGGCGGCTCCGAGGCCGCCTTATTGCTGCTGGCCGCCAAGGGCCAGTACGCAACCACCACCCTGCTCCTCGTCGCCAGCACCGGCAATATCCTCGGCGCGCTGGTCAACTACACCCTGGGCCGCTATGCGCTGCGCTATCAGCACCGGCGCTGGTTCCCGGTGTCGCCGCGCCAGCTGGACAAGGCGCAGGTCTGGTTTGGCCGCTGGGGGCAGTATTCGGTACTTGCCGCCTGGTTGCCGCTCATCGGCGACCCGATCACCGTTGCCGCCGGGGTGATGCGAATGAACTGGCTCCGCTTCCTGCTGCTGGTCACTCTTTCCAAGAGCCTGCGCTACGCCGCCCTGCTCGGCCTTTTCAGCGCCTTCGCCTGAGCACTGGAATTCCGCCGCCCAACCCTCTATGAAAGCGCCATAACCAGAGGCGAACCATGCTGAAAACCCGTATCATCCCCTGTCTCGATGTTGCCGATGGCCGCGTTGTCAAAGGTGTCAATTTTGTCGGCCTGCGTGATGCCGGCGATCCGGTTGAATGTGCCAGGGCCTATGACGCCGCAGGCGCCGACGAGCTCTGCTTCCTCGACATCATGGCAACCGAAGAGAATCGCGGCACTATGTTTGACATGGTGCGCCGCACCGCCGAGCAATGCTACATCCCGCTGACCGTTGGCGGCGGCGTGCGCACCCGCGAAGACGTGCGCGCCCTGCTGCTGGCCGGCGCCGACAAGGTCTCGTTCAACTCCGCCGCCGTTGCCAACCCCGATGTCATCGCCCAGGCCGCTGAACAGTTCGGCAGCCAGTGCATCGTCTGCGCCATCGACGCCAAGACCGTATCCCCAGGCAAGTGGGAGATCTTCACCCATGGCGGCCGTCGCGCGACCGGCATTGATGCGGTGCAATTTGCCCGCACCGTGGTGGCCAAGGGCGCCGGTGAAATCCTGCTCACCTCGATGGACCGAGACGGCACCAAATCCGGCTTCAACCTGCCGCTGACCCGCGCCATCTCGGATGCGGTCCAGGTGCCGGTGATCGCCTCCGGCGGCGTTGGCACCCTGGATCACCTGATCGAGGGCGTCATCAAAGGCCATGCCAGCGCCGTGCTCGCCGCCTCGATCTTCCACTTCGGCGATTTCACCATCGCCGAGGCCAAGGCCCATATGCAGGCCGCAGGCATTCCAATGAGGCTGACATGAGCATCCTTCACGACCTTGAAGCCACCATTCAATCCCGCAAGGGCGCCGACCCCTCCAGCAGCTGGACCGCCAAGCTGCTGTCCAAAGGCCCGGAAAAATGCGCCGAGAAATTTGGCGAGGAAGCCATCGAGGCGATCATCGAAGCGGTCAAAGGTGACCGCACCAAACTCGCAAGCGAAGGCGCTGACGTGCTCTACCACTTCCTGGTGATGTTGGCCGCCCGCGAGGTGTCCCTGGATCAGGTGCTGAATGAACTGGCCCGCCGCCAGGGGCTCAGCGGCATCTCCGAGAAAGCCGCGCGCCCCAGCTCATGATTTTCTTCTTTGCAAAAATACTCTGGGGGTGAGGCCACAGGCCGAGGAGGCAAGGCCCCCCACTTCTACAACTTCGACGAAATTATCCCGGTGGCAAAGCCGCCCATCCGCAGCTCACCATGCAGCCGCTGATATTCAATCTTGGGGCAGCGATTCTGCACCACATCCACTCCGCGCGCTTCCGCTTTGGCCGCCGCCTCAGCATGCTGCACCCCAATCTGCATCCAGATGGTCTGCAGATCCGGAAATACCGCCAATGCCTCGTCAACGATCTCTGGCACGGCTTCCGAGCGGCGGAAGATATCCACCATATCCACCCGACCCTCAATCGCCGACAGGCTCTCCTGCACCACTTGACCAAATATCCGCTCACCAACATGGCGCGGATTGACCGGAATGACCCGGTACCCCTTTAGGGACAGATACCGCGCCACATAGTAGCTGGGGCGCACTGGGTTCATCGACATGCCAACCACCGCCACCGTCTTGGTGCGGCGCAGAATATCTCTCAAAAATGGATCGCTATATGTCGTCATGCCGGCACCCTACGCGCGCCACATCCCAAAAGGAAAGCCGATAAAAAATGCGCCCAGGGGAAAGCCCGGGCGCAAGGTCTGGAACGAGGGACAGTGAAATTAGATCCGCGGCGGTTCCGCGCCGCGGTCTTTAGACGATATGGAGCAAATACACCGGATATAAAGGTCTGATCGCAGTTTTGTGAGACCACTATTGATGGCCCAGCACATCCGGCCAATTGCTGCGCCCCCTGACGATCAGATCCGTCATTTCCCGGCGCCAGATTTCCTGCACCGACGCACTGTAGAGCAGATACAATTGATTATCGACGATTTGCCAGGACTGCGGAGCGCCGGACATCAGATAGCCCTGCGATACGGCATAGGCACAATAGCCGCCAAACATCGGCGCATAGGCGCGCGGGTTGCTTTCAAAATGCCGCCGATTGTCTGCCGACACAAACCGCCAGACCGCCCCTTTCCACATCACCGCATGGTCCGAGTGTCCCAGAACCGCGCGCCGTTCGACAAAAAACGCCACCGTGTCATAGCCAGAAATGGCTAGGCCCGATTCGGCGTAGAACATCGGTTGATCCGCCAGTGCCGGGCGCACCGGTTGAAAAAACAGGGCAAAAACAGCGATTATGGCAATGCGCAGCAGCAAGATAAACTCCATCCCAGGGTCAGACTGCTGCAATGTGCCGGATCAGCTCTGCCCTGCCTAGGGTGGATACGAGTTTGTGAACCACCTGTGACTGCTGCGCGATCAGATGTTACCGCGCAATCGACGCATAGAGCGCCAGCGCTGCAGCATTCGACACATTCAGCGAGCCAAAGCCGCCAGCCGCATCAATCTTGACTAGCTGGTCCACGGTTTCCTTGGTCTTCTGCCGCAGCCCCGGACCCTCGGCCCCCAGCACCAGCGCCACCGGCCGGTCCCGGCGTCCCTCCAGCGCCGCCTCGATAGTGACCTCGGCCTCGCCGTCCAGCCCCAGCACCACAAACCCCATGTTCTGCAACTCGACGATGGCATCCGACAGATTTCGCACCCTCACATAGGGCTGACGCTCCAGCGCCCCACTGGCGGATTTGGCCAGCGCCCCGGTTTCCGGCGCCGAATGATGGCGGGTGCCAATCACCGCACTGGCGCCCAGCACTTCGGCGGTCCGCAGTATGGCGCCGACGTTATGCGGATCGGTCACCCGGTCCAGCAGCAACACCCGGGGCACTTCGGCGCCGATGCAGGTGTCGGCCAGGCTGCCCCAATGCAGCGGCTTCACTTCCAGCACCGCGCCCTGATGCACCGAATTGGGATCAATCGGCGCCTTGAAGCTGCGCGAATCCACCAATTCCGGCTCGATCCCCGACTCGGCGATGGCGTCAGCCAGCTTGACCTGCGCGTTGCGCGTCACGATCAGGCGCAATTTTTGGCGCTCGGGGTTCAGCAGCGCATCGCGCACTGCATGCAGGCCAAACAGCCAGACTGTTTCCGCATCCGAGGCTTTCTTGGCCTGCTCTTTTTCCACGACCCATTTTGGTTTCTTAGTCATCTTGCTCTCCGGCAAAAAGGATTTTTGAGCCATCGAGAAAAACCTGTGATTTTCCTGTTGACGCTCCGTTGGTGCGCTTGTAGTCACGCCACACATCAGGTGCAACAGCCACCTGATAGTGGGCGACAGGCCGCAAGGTGTGGCAGGGGACTGTAACTCCCTCGCGGAGACGCACGCCTGGTTCGATTCCAGGGTCGCCCACCACTTCCACCTCTATGACGGCAGTGACAGAACCGCCAATGCGGTGGTGTTTCATATTTCGTGAGCCTTCTTGAGCAGTCTCCGACGTCAGGTCTTCAGATCTGGAAACTCAGGAAATATCGACCCAGAGCACAGTTCCCCCTGGCCGCAAATTCTCGACCTGCAAGGTCAGGAACCAGAGCAGAAAATTTCAGACCGTTGACCACAGCTCACTCCGACGGAACCCAACGTCGGGCAATGGGATTGGAGATATTCAGCATGTCGATGGCGCGGGCTGAAATCTGATCGACAATCTCGGCCACATTTTTGGGCCTCAGATAAAAGGCCGGCACCGGCGGCAGGATAATGGCGCCCAATTCAGTTGCGGCGGTCATGTTTCGCAGATGTGCCAGGGTCAGCGGTGCCTCGCGGGTCAGTAGAATCAGACGGCGCCGTTCTTTTAGCTGAACGCCGGCCGCGCGGATCAACAGATTGTCGTCCAAGCCATGGGCGATTGCCGCCAGCGAGCGCATCGAACAGGGGGCGACGATCATCCCCGCGACCGGAACCGAGCCCGAGGCAATACTGGCGCCGATATCGCCGAGCGGGTGCACCCGGGTTGCCAGCGCCTTCAGGGTTTCAAAGGCCTCCGGGCCGCATTCCTCGGCCAGGGTGCGCTCAGCTGCGGTGCTGGTGACCAGATCAATCTCCACGCCCATGGCACAGAGTTGCCGGGCAACCGACAGCCCAAGCGCCGCCCCCGAGGCGCCGGCCACCCCCAGCACAACACGCGGCGCACTCATGATCCGGCGCCCGGCATCAGACGCGCCACCAGATCGGCGGCAAAGGCAGCGTCGCTGTCAGATGTTTTCATAACTTTACCCCAGTCTCTGGATGTTTCGCTGTCGATTTTTATGGTGGCATCTAGGCCCATTTTGCCGGCTAGGCCGGGCTGAGGTGAGGCGAAGTCGAGATAGTCCATCGGCGTGTTCTCGATCAACATCACATCGCGCACCGGGTCCATCCGGGTGGCCAGCGCCCAGGCGATGTCCTCCCAGTTTTTCGGGTCGATATCGGTATCCACAACCACAATCATTTTGGTATAGCTGAATTGCGGCAGCATCCCCCACAGTGCCATCATGACACGGCGCGCCTGCCCCGGATAACGTTTGTTGATGGCGACAACGGCCATGCGGTACGAACAGGCAGCAGGCGGCAGCCAGAGATCGTGAACCTCTGGGATCTGTGCCCGGATCGTTGGCAGAGCCAGCCGGTTGAACACCTCGCCAATGATCGCCGGTTCATCCGGCGGACGGCCGGTATAGGTGGACAGATACAGCGGATCTTTACGGTGAGTGATTGCGCTCACCTGCATCACCGGGAACGGCTCGGCCCGGTTGTAATAGCCGGTGTGATCGCCAAACGGCCCTTCTGGCGCGACCTCACTGGGCGACACCCAGCCCTCGATCACCATCTCCGCATCGGCGGGCACCATCAGGGGAACCGTTTTGGCCGGTACCAGACGCGGCCGTGCATTGTTCAGCGCACCGGCAAAAGTCAGCTCGGACACCGATTCTGGCAAGGGCAGCGCCGCCGACAGCAGCGTCGCCGGGTCAGCGCCCAGTATTATGGCCATCGGGGTCTTTTGCCCCTGCTGGGCCCAGCTCTGGTGATGCGCAGCACCGCCGCGATGGGGCAGCCAGCGCATGATTAACCGGTTGTGGTCCAGAACCTGCGCCCGGTAAACACCCGCATTGTAACGGCTGACATCCGCCGCCTCAGAGTCAAAGGGGCGGGTCACCACCACCGGCCAGGTGATCAGCGGCCCCGCATCGCCGGGCCAATGGGTCTGGATCGGCAGCGCGGACAGATCCACATCGCCGCCCTGCAGCACAACGCTCTGAACCGGGGCGGAGCGCAGGATCTTGGGGCGGGTCGCCAGCGCCGCCTTTAACATCGGCCAGCGCGACAGCGCATCGCGCAGGCCATCTGGCGGCGTCGGCGATCTGAGCGCCGCCAGAAACGCCCCCAGATCATCCAAGCCCTCCAGCGTCACCCCCAGGCCGGCAGCCACCCGCTCTGGGGTGCCAAAAAGATTGACCACCACCGGCACGTCCGACGGCGCGCCGCCCGGCAGCAGCGGCTGGTCAAACTGCAACACCGGCCCCTGTCGCTCCAAAACATTGCGATGCACGGCGGTGATCTGGTGGATCACCGACACCGGATCCGCCACCCGCTGAAACTGATCCGTCTCGGCGCACCACTCAAGAAAGCTGCGAAGGCTGGGATATGAGGGCAAACTGCGAATGGGGCTGCTCCAGAATGACGTTTACCGCCCCTAGCATTTAAAATGTTTCAAGAAATTGACACACATCAATTTCTTGAAACTTCTAAACCCATAAAAGATCCCAAACAACCGAGGCAACAGGAGTCTCAATTGCCCCACCCTCAGGTCTCGATCCCGCTGTTTCCGCCAATTCTTGCGCGCGCCCTCAAGGTGATGCCGCTGGCACCGCTGTCTCTGTCGCTGACCGCCTATAGCCGGAAAATCGCCAAGACCCATCCCGGGTTGTTCCGCCGCCTTGGGGAATTTGACCACACGCGGTTCGTTCTGGACCCGACCGATCTGCCCTTTGTGATCTGCCTTGATCCCAACGGCGGTGTGCCGCGTGTCACCTTGCTGCGTGGCAGGGGCGAAGGCGCGGCGCGCATATCCGGCCCGTTTGCGGCGCTGATCGGGCTGGTTCACGGCGCCTATGATGGCGACGCGCTGTTCTTTTCCCGCGATCTGGTGATCGAGGGCGACACCGGCGCGGCGCTGGCCCTGCGCAATGCTGTGGATGACGCGGAGCTGGATCTGGCACAGGAAATCGCCTCGATCAGCGGCCCTCTGGCACGGCCACTACAACACTTAATCGCATTTGCCGAGCGGCGCACCGGCGTCTGCCTGAGCCGCCCAGAGGAGGCCGAAGCATGGTAATGGAAATTGTTTGCCCGGCGGGCACCCCGGCCTCGCTGCGGGCCGCCGTCAAGGCGGGGGCCCATACCATCTATTGTGGTTTCAACGACGAGACAAACGCCCGCAACTTTCCCGGTCTGAACTTTGACCGGGGTGAGATGCGCGACGGGATCGCCTTTGCCCATGCGCGCGGCTCACAGGTGCTGATTGCGATCAACACCTTCCCCCGTGCGGGGGATGAGGCCCTGTGGCACCGCGCCGTGGCGGATGCCGAATCCTGTGGCGCCGATGCGGTGATCCTGGCGGATCCGGGGCTGCTGGACTATGCGGCGCGCAATCATCCGGGGCTGCGCCGTCACCTGTCGGTTCAGGCGGCCGCCGCCAATGCCGATATCATCAATTATTATGCAAAAACCTTTGACGTAAAACGCGTGGTGCTGCCCCGGGTGCTGTCGGTTGCCGAAATCGCCGCGATCAACGCCGAAATCGAGGTGGAAACCGAGGTGTTTGTCTTTGGCGGTCTCTGTGTCATGGCCGAGGGCCGCTGTTCGCTGTCCTCTTACGCCACCGGGTTGTCGCCCAATATGAACGGCGTCTGCTCGCCCGCCAGCCATGTGGAATACCACGAGGACAAGGGCGTGCTGGATGCCCGTCTGGGCGGCTACACCATCCACCGCGTGGAAAAGGACGAGCCGGCCCCCTATCCGACCCTGTGCAAGGGGTGTTTTAGCGCTCAGGACCAGACCGGGCACCTGTTTGAGGATCCGGTCAGCCTGAATGCCGAGCAGTTGATCCCTCAGCTGCAAAAGGCCGGCGTCACTGCGCTCAAGATCGAGGGCCGTCAGCGGTCACGGTCTTATGTGACGCAGGTCGTGCGCAACTTTCGCGCCGCAGTGGATGCCCTAGAGGCAGGTCAGCCGATGCCCGAAGGCATGCTGGCGCGTCTCTCCGAAGGCCAAGCCATGACAACCGGCGCCTATAAAAAGACGTGGAGATAACCAGATGGATCTGACAGTCGGACCAAACCAGTTCTTTTGGTCAGCCGATCGCTGGACTGAATTTTATGACGATCTGGCCGCATCACCGGTGGATCGTGTGGTGCTGGGGGAACTGGTCTGTTCCAAACGCCTGCCGTTCTTTCAGGACCGCATCCCCGATGCCATCACAACCCTGATTGACGCGGGCAAAGCGGTCGCCCTGACCAGTCTGGCACTGGTGACGCTGAAACGCGAGCGCAAGCAAACCGCTGCACTGGCCGAAATGGGCGTCGAGATCGAGGTCAACGATCTGTCCGCCCTGCCCCATTTGCCCGATGGCACTCCGTTCTCCGTTGGTCCGCTGGTCAATACCTACAACGAAGGCACCCTGGCATGGCTGGCCTCCAAGGGCGCGACCCGCATCTGCCTGCCGCCGGAACTGCCGCTGACCTCGGTTGCGACCCTGGCAAAGGTCGGCGCTGATCTGGGCGTCGCGATTGAGGTCTGGGGGCATGGACGGCTGCCGCTGGCGATCTCGGGGCGCTGTTACCACGCCCGCCTGCACAAGCGCACCAAGGACAATTGCCAATTCGCCTGCGAGGACGACCCCGATGGGCTGGATGTCCGCACCCTGGAGGGGCAGCCGTTTCTGGCGATGAACGGGGTGCAAACCCTGTCCGACACCTATGCCAGCGCCGCCCACCAGATCGACGCTCTGACCCGCGCCGGAGTTTCGGCGCTGCGCCTGTCGCCGCAGTCCAAGGGGTTCGTGCCGCTTTGCGATCACTACCGGCAGCTTCTGGATGGCAAACTCAGCGGCGCTGAGGTTGCCGAGGCGATCTGCGGCCTCGACAGCAATATCCGCCTGTCCGACGGTTTTCTGACCGGAAAGCGGGGCGTCGATTGGTCCGGCAAACAGCCCCCCGATTCCCATCACCGATGACACATCCGCCGGGACAGACGCGGCCCTGTGCCCCCTTTTGGCAGGCCCCGCACCGGCCCTTGTTTCTGGCCTCTTTCCTCTGCGCGCTTACAACCCTGGCCTGGTGGCCCTTGGGGGCAGCGTTTGGACTACCGGCGCCAGGGTTTGAACCCGTGGAGCTGTGGCACGCCCACGAGCTGATCTTTGGCTTTGCCGGTGCCGCCGTTGGCGGCTACCTGCTGACCGCCCTGCCCAACTGGACCGGTGTGCCGCCGATACAGGGGGCACCGCTAAAACTCCTGTTGCTGTTCTGGCTGTTGGCCCGGCTGGCCAGTGGTTTGGCCGATCACATACCAGTTGCTCTGCTGCTGAGCCTCAACCTCAGCTATCCCCTGTGGCTTGCCGCGATACTCCTCTTCCAGACCCTGTCCTGCGGTGCCTTCCAAAAGGCCGGCTTTGGTCTGGCGGTCCTTTGTCTGGGCGGCGCGGATGCGCTGTTCATGACGGCGGCCCTGAGCGGCCAGCCCGAGGTCGCCCTGACCATCATCCGCACCGTAGTGCTGGGCTTTGCGCTGCTGATGACGCTCATTGGCACAGCGGCCATTGCCGCCTTCACCAACAACTGGCTGCATCGCAGCAATCGCCGCGACCTGATGATCAAGGATCCCCGCCTGCCGCGGCTGATTGCGCAAGGGGCGCTGGCGCTGGCGCTCATCGCCATGCTGGCCGGACTGCGGGGCGTCGCCAGTGTTGCAATGATCTGCGCCGCTATGGCCATGTTGTGGAGGATGCGCAGCTGGCGGTTGATACCGGCGCTAAGCAACCCGCTGCTGGCGGCGCAGCATCTGGCCTTTGCCTGGCTGCCTATCGGCCTGGCCACCATTGGGGCGCTGTGGTTTGCGCCGCAGCTCTACCCCATGGCAGATGCAATTCATGCCCTGACAATCGGCGCAATGTCCGGGTTGATCATGGCGATCTCCGGCCGTGCCGCCTGTCATCACATCAGCGGCGACATGCGGGCGAGCGCCGGTTTTGGGCTCGGCGCCTTGCTGGTTTGGGCCGCCACATGGGTGCGGCTGGCTGCGCCGGTGTTTGCGCAACATAGCGCTACCATCCTGCTGGCCGCCGCCGGGCTCTGGTGCCTTGGCTGGGCCCTCTTTATTGCGGGCTTCCGCCCGGCCTTGACTGGCCCCGTCATCCGACCGGTGCTGAGCGGCAAAAAACACCAGCCCGCTGGTCCCCCTCCCCTTCAGACAGAAAAGAGTATTTGATGCAGATCGCATATGTAACATCGCAGACACCGGGCGAAACCGATCGCCTGCTGGCAGACATCGCAGCGCAGCTACAGGCGCAGGGCAAATCACTTGCCGGTATCGTCAAGGTCTCCAGCTACCAAAGCAGCTTTGAAAATGGCTGCGACATGAAGGTCCGGGTGCTGCCCGAGGGCCCGGAAATCAAGATCACGCAGAATCTGGGGGCGGGCTCTGCGGCCTGTCGGCTGGACCCTGCCGCAATCGCCGAGGCGGTGACACGGGTTGAAACCGGGTCAATGGATCATTCCGACCTGTTTATGCTCAATAAATTTGGCCCCGAAGAGGCCGCCGGGCGTGGCTTTTGCAACGTGATTGGCCGCGCACTAGAGGCTGGCGTGCCGGTTTTGGTTGGCGTTGGTGGCGCCAGTATCGCGGCGTTTGAAAACTTTGCAGACGGCCTTGCAGTGCCGCTGGCGGACAATGAGCAGGCGATTCTGGACTGGGTGCAAGCGCTGGCCTCCAAAAGCCAGACCAGATCATCCGCCACCACCGGGTAGAGCGGCACAAAAAATAAGGGCCGCCCTGTCAGGCCGCCCTTATCAATATCATGCTGGTCGCCAGCCTAATCTGGAGCCAGTCTAATCTGGTGCCAGATATTTGGTCAGGGCCTGCGCCGAGGAGTGACCGCCTGTCAGGCTTGCCTGGCCCATATTTGGCAGCTCGTGCGCGATGCCCTTGTGGCAGTTGATACAGGTCTTCTCGCCGGTGAACAGGAACCGTTCATGCGCCTCTGCGGCCCGCGTGCTTTGGCGGGTAATATCCATCGATTCTTCCGAGTGACAGTTGCGGCATTCCAACGAGTTGTTGGCCTCCAGCCGGGTCCATTCGTTTTGCGCCAGCCGCAGACGGTGATCGAGGAATTTCTCCCGCGTGTTGATGGTGCCGAAAATCGTGCCCCAGACCTCTTTCGAGGCCTGCATCTTGCGCGCCACCTTACTGGTCCACTCATGTGGTACGTGACAGTCGGGACAGGTTGCCCGCACCCCCGACCGGTTTGAGTAGTGGATCGTCGGCTTCAGCTCTTCATACACGTTGTCGCTCATCTCATGGCAACTGGTGCAAAAGGCTTCGGTGTTGGTGATCTCCAGGGCAGTGTTGAAACCGCCCCAGAAAATGATCCCCATCACAAAACCGCCCATGGTCAGAAAGCCAAGGCTGTAGTGGACGCTTGGTCGGCGAATAGCGGACCAGATCCGTTTGGCAAAGCCCAGCATCAGTTGTCCCCCGACTTGGCGCCAGCCATATACTCAAGAACCTGATCCACATCGACAAATGTGTTCTCGACCAGGTCCGGCGCATCAGACCGAGGCACGTGGCACTGGGTACAGAAATACCGGCGCGGCGTGACCGATGCCAGGAACTGGTTGTCCCTGTTCATAAAGTGGGTGATCGACACCATCGGCGCCTGGCTGTCACCAACCGCAGCACGGCTGTGGCACTGCAGGCATTTATTAACGTTGATATCAATCTGATAGCCATCAATCTTATGCGGGATCAACGGCGGCTGTTCGGGGTAGTTGCGAACCTGACGCAGGTCAGTGTTAAGCCTCTTGGCAATCTGTGGCAGCTCTCCCTGCTCTGCCAAAGGCGTGCCCGCGCGCAGTGTTGCGACGGACTCCTGTGCAAATGCAGCCCCTGCAAGGGCAAAGACCAAAGCGGTGGCTATCGCATGTATCTTGATCATGGCTCACGCTCCCATCGGTACGATTTTAACCGCACATTTCTTATAGTCGGTTTGTTTGGAAATCGGATCGGTGGCATCAAGCGTGACCTTGTTGATCAGCTTGGCGGCATCAAACCAAGGCACAAAGACCAGCCCTTTTGGCGGCTTGTTGCGGCCCCGTGTTTCAATCCGCAGGTTGATCTCACCGCGGCGCGAAATGACCCGCACCCCACTGCCGCGACGCAGGCCTTTTGCCTTGGCGTCATCGGGATGCATGTAGCACAGCGCATCTGGCACAGCCGAGTGCAACTCGGGCACCCGTTGGGTCATCGAGCCAGAGTGCCAATGCTCCAGCACCCGACCGGTCGACAGCCAGAACGGATATTCCTCATCCGGGCTTTCTGCCGCAGGCTCAAACGGCAGCGCAAAGATCACCGCCTTGCCGTCTGGTTTGCCATAGAACTCAAAATCAGACCCGGGTGTCACATAGGGGTCAGACCCCTCTTTGAACCGCCAGAGAGTTTCCTTGCCGTCGACAACCGGCCAGCGCAGACCACGGACTTCGTGGTAGGTGTCAAAATCTGCCAGATCGTGGCCATGACCCCGGCCAAATTCAGCGTATTCCTCAAACAGGCCTTTCTGGATGTAGAAGCCAAAATCTTTCGCCTCGTGGTTCTCATAATCGTCCGCGGTCTGCTCCAGCGGGTAGGCATCAACCTGACCGTTGGCATAGAGCACATCATACATGGTTTTGCCTTTGTACTCTGGATTTGCATCCAGAAGTTCGGCATCCCAAACGTCTTCGATCTTGAAGCGTTTTGAGAATTCAACCAGTTGCCACAGGTCGGATTTCGATTCACCCGGAGCATCCACCAGCTGGTGCCAGAACTGAGTGCGGCGCTCGGCGTTGCCATAGGCGCCTTCTTTTTCCACCCACATCGCGGTCGGCAGGATCAGATCAGCCGCTTCACAGGTGACAGTTGGGTAGGCATCGGAGACCACGATAAAGTTGTCCGGGTTGCGATAGCCCGGAAGGGTCTCTTCCATCATGTTGGGCGCGGCCTGCATGTTGTTATTCACCTGCACCCAATAGCAGTTGATCTTGCCGTCTTTCAGGTGACGGTTCTGCAACACGGCATGGGCACCGGGTTTCGCCGGAATGGTGCCCGCGGGCAGTTTCCATATTTTTTCGGCAATAGCCCGGTGCTTGGGGTTAGCCACAACCAGGTCGGCTGGCAGACGGTGCGAGAAGGTGCCGACCTCACGGGCCGTGCCACAGGCCGAGGGCTGGCCGGTCAGCGAGAACGGCGAGTTGCCGGGGGTCGAGATCTTACCGGTCAACAGGTGCACGTTGTACAGCATGTTGTTGACCCAGACACCGCGGGTGTGCTGGTTCACGCCCATGGTCCACAGCGACATGATCTTAATGTCGGGGTCGGCATACATCTTGGCCATTTCCAACAGCCGGTTTTCTGGAACGCCGGACATTTCCGACGCGTATTCCACCGTATAAGGTTTCACGAATTCCGCGAATTCCTCAAACGTCATAGCAGTAGAGCCACCGGCCTTGTCGTTGTTCTCAGCCGCCTGCTCCAGCGGGTGCTCGGGACGCAGGCCATAGCCGATATCCTGATTGCCGCGCCTGAAGTTGACGTGCTTGGACACGAAGTCCTGGTTCACAGAGCCGCTTTCAATGATGTAATTGGCGATATAATTCAACATCACCAGATCGGTCTGAGGAGTGAAGATCATCGAAATGTCGGCCAGGTCAAAGCTGCGATGCTTGTAGGTCGACAGTACCCCCACCTTTACATGCGGGTTAGAGAACTTGCGGTCGGCAATCCGGGTCCACAGGATCGGGTGCATCTCCGCCATGTTCGAGCCCCAGAGGAAGAAGGCATCGGCATGTTCAAAATCATCATAGCAGCCCATCGGCTCATCGATGCCAAATGTGCGCATGAAACCACCCACCGCAGAGGCCATGCAGTGACGGGCATTGGGGTCCAGATTGTTGGAGCGAAAGCCGGCCTTCATCAGCTTGGAGGCCGCATAGCCCTCCCAGACGGTCCACTGACCAGATCCGAACATGCCGATGCCCGTCGGGCCTTTTTCTTTCAGCGTGGCTTTCCACTTTTTCGCCATGATATCAAAGGCTTCATCCCATGAAACAGGGGTGAAATCGCCTTCTTTGTCATAAACGCCATCTGTCTTGCGCAGCAATGGCTGGGTCAGACGGTCTTTGCCATACATGATTTTCGACAGGAAATAGCCTTTGACGCAGTTCAGACCACGGTTCACCTCGGACTCGGCATCGCCGTGCGTTGCCACCACTCGGCCTGCCTTGGTGGCCACCATGATCGAACAGCCGGTGCCACAGAAACGACAGGGCGCCTTGGACCATTTCAGGTCGGTGAGGGATGCATCTGTCACCAGGTTCTGCGCTTCGGCAGATAGGGGCAACCCAGCCGCAGCTGCAGCAGCAGCAACGGCCTGCGCCTTAATGACATCCCGTCTTGTCAGTTTGGTCATTTTTCTCTCCAATTAGTCTGCCACGGGCCGAAACCCGGATCGGCATATCAATCTGTTTGGTGATAAACGAGAGACGCGTTAACGACTCCGTCCAAGAGCTGCAGTTGGGTCATTGCCTCAATTATTTGGCTCTGATTTCCGGTCTCCAACGTAATAATAATCTTACCGCTGGGATCGGTCATTGCCACCTCGGCCAGTTCGATCTTCGCGATATCCGCTAGAATCTGCTCTAATTTCTGCGGATCGGCCCTCAGCAATAGGCTGGAGATATGTATTACTTCAGTCATGTTGAGGCTCCGTGATCGATATCGCTGAGAATGTGCAAGCCGCCACGCAGGCGCCACATCCGTTGCATAAATCCCGATTAACAGAGACGGCGCCAACCGGGCGTTGAGATAGATCAAAAACCAGGGCTTCGACCTCACAAATATCTGTGCAAAGTCGGCAACTTACCCCAACCTTCAAGATACAGGAGTCTGAAATTTCAGCCCGAATTTTCCAGGCCGGTTCGCCAAGGTCAAAGACAGGCTCTGTGCAGGCCTCGACGCAGGCTTCGCAAAAACTGCATTCGCCACTTTCAAACGACACCACCGGCGTATTGGCCGGACCGCTGAATAAGATGGCTTCGGGACAGGCCGCGACACAGTCGCCACATCCGGTACATGCATTTCTAATAGATATTTCAGACGTCCAGGGTGGGCGGATCAGCGCGCCATGCTGACCTGAGAACAGCGCGCGCCTGGATAACATTTGTGATCCTGACCTGCCCATGAGTCTCAGCCCGTTGGTGGGCCAAAGACCAGCTGGAGCATCCAGACACTAAAGCCAAATCCTCCAACGAGTACACCCGCCAAAACGGGGGCTAGAAACACTGCCAGAACAAGGAAAGCCCAACGTTCATCGGATTTCGAGATAATCCCTGCTTCGGCTTCGACGGTATTGGTCACCATGGCCACCTCCCAATCAAGAATAAAAAGTCTTTTCTACTGAGCAATTTGCTCCTTTAGAGTATATTCCAAATCAATTCTGTGTGAAAGCGCCATTGCGGTCCTGCGCCAAAATGCCCGCACTGATTTCGGATAAGTCTATGAAACTTGTGCAGGTTTGACGTCTGCCTCGCAAATGCAACTGCGAGAGGTTCGACCTTTGGCCAAGATTTAGCAAACCCTGGCCCCGACAAGAACATGCGCCGCAACAGCGCGCCTCAACTTGGGGTGGAATGCACTTGTTGCCGCGCCTGTGCCAGCCAGTCCAGCAGCGCCTCGACACTGGGCTCGACAGCCACGGCCAGCCCGCCGGCAAAGGCCTGGAACGCCTCCACATTCAGCGTATTGACGCCCGAGATCACCGGGACCCCCAAGGCCATCGCCTCGCCGATAACCGGGCGCATGCCGCGCCCTTCGGCCTCGTGTTTGCCAAATTTATTGACGATCAGCACCTCGGGCAGGCGCGCGCCCTGCAGCGAGCGGCTCACCTGAGCCACCGCTTGCTCTAGCGCCGAGGGGTCGAGACGGCAGCCACGCGCCTGCGCGCCCAGCGACTGGGAAATCCGGATCGTCTCGCCCCGGGGCAGCACCCGCACGTCCATGTCGCACAGCGCAGAATCATGGCATTCGGTGTTGGTCTGCACGATCCCGGCCAAAGCGGTGCCCTGCGCCTGCAGGCGATCGGCCAGTTCACTCAGAAGCCGGTCGGTGGCGCCACGGTCCGGGGTCATCACATAGGCAAGCTGCATCAGATATCTCTTTTTCTTTTAACCAGTTCCGCAATGGTAAGCCGCATCGCCCGGCAATGCCAGCGGTCGCAGCAATCCGTGACGTTTTGCACCTTACCAGGGCAGCGGCACAAAACCGATGACCGGTTCATGCAGCAGGATCAGCGCCAGAAAGACAACCAGAGCAAGGCCAATTGGCAGCGGCGACAGCGGCAATCGCAGCAGGTTCAGCCGCGCGGTGCCCTGCGCCAGGCGCTGCCACTCGTCCGGGCCCAAAAGGCGCTGCTTGCGCCGGTCGATCACAATCATGCCGATCACCGCAAAGCCGCCGAACAGGCCAAACAGGATCACATGCGCCAGATCGCCATTGGCCAGCAGATGGGCGCCCGCCCAGAGCGCCATCGCCACCAGCAGCGGATGCCGGGTGGCGGCCAGCATACCGGGGTTTTTGGGGTCGAACGGTGTTTTCCCCAGGCCGCCAAAGCTGAGCGGGTTCTGCCCCATCATGCCGCCCACCGCGATCAGGATGGCCAGTGGCATCACCAGCAGCGGCGCCCAGCCAAGGATCTCCCACTGCGGCAGCACCGCGACATAAGGCGCCCGCGTAGCCGCCACGATCAGCCAGCCCAGCACCAGCAGCGACAGCACACTGTAGGATATGAAATAGCCCCTTAGCCCCAACCGGGCGATCAGCCAGGGTCGCATCGGTGGCCGCACCGGAAACATATGGCTGAGCATAAAGACAACCAAGGCTGCAATGAATTCTAACCAGTCGGCCATAGGTGGTCCCTTTACCCCAAAATGCGTCTCATTCGGGATTTAACGGACTGCAGGTCCAAGGTCCACAACCCGCCGATGCAAACCGGGCAGCGGCTGACCTTGGGGAGGTCAGCCGCTGCCCGCGCGTGACTACAGGCCCAGCACCCTGCGCCGTTCCTCGGCAAAGCCCTGCACCATGCGGTCGGCAATCAGCGCCAGGATCGCCATCGCGGCCCCCGCCGAGATACCCAGCCCCACATCCGCCTGCCCCAGAGCCAGAAAGATCAGCTGGCCCAGGCCGGTGGTGCCGATCAGCGCCGCAATCACCAGCATGGCAAAGGCATAGAGGATGGTCTGGTTCAGCCCCAGCAGGATGGTCGGCGCCGCATAGGGGCCGCGCACATCGCGCAGGATCTGCCAGGTGGTGGCGCCCGAAGCAATCGCCGCCTCGATCATCTCCTCTGGGGTTTCAGTCAGCCCGTGACGGCTGTAGCGGATCATCGGCACGATGGCATAGGCGATGATCGCCAGAAACGCCGAGAACTCGCCGATCTGAAACACCATCAACACCGGGATCAGGAACACAAACAGCGGAATGGTCTGCAACATGTCGCAAATCGGCCGGGTGATCTTCCAGGCCAGCGGCGACACCGCACAGAGCAGACCGATGCCACCACCAGCCAGCGCACAGGCAAACACCGCCGCACCGCTGAGGTACAGCGACAACATGGCGCGATCCCACAGACCGGACAGCAGGATGGTCAACAAAAGCCCCACCGACAATATCGCCAGCCCACGCCCCGAGGCCACCCAGCCCAGAGCCGCGGTTCCGACCAGCACAAAGGGCCAGGGCAGATTGGTGATGCCGGTTTCCAGCATCCCGACAAGGATCAGGGTCATGATGCCCCATGTCACCTGGCCGCGCAGCGCCAGAAGCAGCCCAGCCACCGCACCGGCCGCGAACAGTCCCAGGCTCATCTGTCCTGTCCACTGAAAGCCCCAGGTAAATGGCAGCACGGCCTGATCCAGGCCGATGCGCAGCGGCAGCAACCCATAGAACATCGCGTTGTTCTTGACCGCGTCCAGCCATTGCCAATTGGCGGTGGTAAAGGCGGTAAGCCCCGCATCCACCGCATCCACCGCACCATCAAACAGCGCATAATCCGAAGTGTCCGGCAGGCTGTTCCAGGACAATGCACTGGCGACAATACCAAAACCCAGAATGCCCCAGGCGACGCGCGGATCAAAGCGACGGCGACTATCTTGCGCCAGGGTGCCGCTCATCCGGTCGATGAGAACCGCAAACACCACGATGACCAGACCCGCCAGCAGCGCCGGGCCAAACTGCGCCTTGCGCATGGTCAGCAGCACTTCCCAGCCGATGTCATCAAAGCCCCCGATCACCGCCGCGATGATCACCATCGACAGCGCCGCCATCAGACATTGATTGACTCCCACCAGAATCTGCGACGCCGCCGAGGGGATCTCAACCTGAAACAGCTGCTGTAATCGGGTGCCCCCAGCCATGATCGCGGCCTCTTTGATTTCCGGCTCAACCCGCTCCAGCCCCAGCAACACATTGCGCGCCATCGGCGGCGCGGCATAGATCGCACTGGCAATCAGCCCCACCACCGGGCCAAAGCCAAACAGCACCAGCAACGGTGTCAGATAGGCAAAGGTCGGCACTGTCTGCATCACATCCAGCAGCGCCTGCACCGGCTTGCGAAAGCGCGGGTATTCATTGGCAAACACCCCGATGCCGCCGCCAACAATCAGCGCCAGCGGCACCGAAACGGCGACCAGCGACAGGGTGTTCATGCTCTCAACCCAATAGCCCGAGGCCAGCACAAAGCCGAGGCCAACAACCGCCATCAGCGCCATTGATGTGCCGCCCAGCATCCAGCCAATGGCCGTCACCACCGCGATCACCAAAATCCAAGGTGACCCGCCCAACAGCAGATTGGTGGCCTCCATCGGATAATACATCAGCGCCGAAAAACTGCGAGCCGTGGGCTTCATCAGCTGCAACAGCCAGTCCATGACAGTGCCAACCCATTCGGTTGCGGGCAGCACCAGGGCGTCGGGGAATATCACCAGCCAGGGCAGTGTGGTTTCAAGCAGCAGGCACAGCGCGCCGACAATCAACGCCACCAGCGCTGCAAGGCTTCCCTTGCTCAGAGCCGCCATCACCCGGCGTCCACGTGCAAAGCAGCCGCCAGATCCGCCGGGTTCACAACCCCCAGCAGCTTGCCGTCTTTGGCCCGCACCGGCACTGGTTGATACAGATCCATGCAGCGCGCCAGCGCCGCATCCAGCGTCATATCAATCCGCAATCCGGGATCATCGGCGCCATAGACCAGCCCCTCGCCGGTCTGCATAACCGAGGTCAAACGGGCGTGCTGCCCCTTGGCCACATCTTTTGAGAACTCGCGCACGTAGTCATCCACCGGGTTCAGCACGATATCCGAAGGGGTGCCGATCTGCACAATCTTGCCGTCGCGCATGATGGCAATGCGGTCGGCCAGTTTCAGCGCCTCGTTGATGTCATGGGTGATGAAGACGATTGTGGTCTTCAGATCGGCCTGAATTTGCAGGAACTCGTCCTGCAACTGCCGCCGGATCAGCGGATCCAGCGCCGAGAAAGGTTCATCAAGGAACCAGACCGAACAATCGGTCACCAGGGAACGGGCAATGCCAACGCGCTGACGCTGACCACCGGACAATTCACGCGGGTAGTGTTTTTCACGCCCGCCCAGACCGACCAGTTCGATCACTTTCTGGGCCTTTTCCAGCCGCGCCTTGCGCTTCATCCCCTGCACCCGCAGCGGATAGGCAACATTGTCGGCGACGCTCATATGCGGGAACAGACCAAAATGCTGGAACACCATACCCAGCTTGTTGCGGCGCAGCTCGATCAGCCGCGCCGGGGTGGCCTCGACAATGTTTTCACCGTCAATGCGGATCTCGCCGTTAGTGGCATGCAACAGATGCGAGATACAGCGGATCAGGGTGGACTTGCCGGAACCGGACAGGCCCATGATGACAAAGAGCTCGCCCTCGGCGACCTCAAAATTGACGTCCTGCACCGCCGGGATCAGCCCTTTTTCACGCAGCGCGGCGGCGGCAGCTTCGGGTTCAGAATGAGCGGACAGCGCCTCGGATAAGGCGCTGTCGGCGTTGGGGCCAAACACCTGCCAGACATTCTGGCAGGTGATGGCGGCCTGTGGCTTATCGCTCACGATCGTCAGCTTATTTGGTGGCTGCGTCGACAACCGAGCGCCATTTGCTCTCGTTCTCGGCCATCCAAGTTGCAACCACTTCTTCAACCTTGCCACCGTCCACATCAACGGCGCCCATCATCGGCTGCTGATCTTCAACGGCCAGAGTGTAGTTCGACAGGATTTCGCTGGCGGCGGGCCATGTTTCAGCCAGACCGGACCAGCCCGCCTTGAAGATGCGCGATGGGGCAAAGTCACAGTCGTTGATCGCATTGGGGTTCGGGCCCCAGGCCGGATCGGTGAAACAGGCGTCTTCGCCAGCAGGCAGATCGACGAATTTCACGTCATAGGCCGACATTGCCCAATGGGGCTGCCAGAAGGTGACCAGCAGCGGTGTCTTGCGCTCGCTCGAGGCCCGCAGTTCAACAATCAAGGCCGCTTCGGAGCCGGCAGGTACCGCCTTGAACGGCAAGTCCAGACCGGTGATACGGTCGGCACCCGGAGTGCCCCAATCGGCAGGGTAATCCACCAGGCGACCGGCCGGCAGGGTTTCAGCGGTGGCAAACAAAGGCCCGCAGTCCTTCAGCGCTTCCCAAGCGGGCAGCCCAGGGCACAGGTCGGCCACGTGGGCGGGGTAAGCAATGCCTTCACGCGCATTCAGCTCCAGATCACCCAGTTCAACAATGGTGCCCTCGGAAACCTTCTTGGCGTAGTCATCCGACACGTTTGACGACCAGATTTCCAGCGTCGCGTGGATGTCGCCATCGGCAATCGCCTGGAACTGGTTCATCATGCCAGCCGAAACAAACTCAACTTTATAACCCGCAGCCCGCAGCATCTCACCGGCAATATGGGTGGTGACGTGCTGGCCGGTCCATTCGTTCAGAGCCAGGCGAATTGGCTTGTCCACCGCCCCCATGTCGGCGGCGCTGGCCAGACCAGCCGTGACCGCAAATGAAACAGCGCCAAGTGCTGCGGCATATCCTTTAATCGTCATAAATCTACTCCCTGTTTTTATGTTAACCGACCCTTTTTGAAAAAGGGCAGCGTCTTTATTGGACCCCTCCGCTGCCGGTCGCCAATGGGCGCCCCGGACGGGTGTCTCTCTCCCTTTGCCCGGTCAATCCGAGCCTCCAGGTATTAGAGTGGCCGATCTTGATCCAATATTTGCCCCGAGAACGACAGTTTGTCGAGTATTTGCGGCTTGTAATGGCATTTTTTGATTGGCCATTCAACTTTTAATGCAGTAATTCAAGTTTTTCAGGGCGTTCGGTGGCTGCTCTTGGGCCTGCACATCCGGTATTGCCGGGGCGCCCAGCCAGGACCGGCCTCCAAAACCAATGCGGGAAATACAATCAGCCAAGGCCATCAGAATGGTGCAAGAATCCGGGCGGGCCTTGCCGCCTAGTGGCGTTTGCGGGCGATCATCCAGACCGGATCATAGGTCAGCGGCAGCTTTCCGTCGTGGCCAAATTGGCTGCGATAGCTGTCTTCGAATTCCGTCAACCGGCCCCGGCTCCAGCGTTGCTCGGCCTGCGCGTTGACGCCCGTGTTGCGCAGGTGGCGCAACAGATCTATGGCACCATCAAACAGCATCTCTATGGGCTCTTGCGCCACATGCAGCAGCTCCATGTCGCGCGGCAGCAGGGCGGGCCAATCCGGCGCATCCACATAGCTTGGCGCCGCAGCCGAAGACCCCAGATCGCGCAGCTGGTGAAACTGGGCGCTGCCAAACCCCGACAGTGCCAACCAGCCGCCGGGGCTGAGCCGCGCCGACAGACGCGCCATCAACGCAGGCATATCGCTGATCCATTGCACCGTCGAGGCCGAGGTGATCAGGTCCAGCTCTGAGGGCAGCGGCACCGTCTCAATGGGACCAAAGGTAAAATGAGTGCGGTCGGCGCGATCCTTGGTCAGGGCCCCCAAACCGGGGGCCGCCTCGGCCACAAGATCATTCAGGGTCAGGTGGTGAATGTCGAAACTCTGCAGCAAAGGTCGGGTCAGGTGGCCGGTGCCACAGCCGAACTCCAGCACGTTGTCGAACCACTCAGGGGCGCCCTGTTGCCGCAGGGCCTGCACCAGAGCGGCGGCAATCTCGGCCTGGGCGCGAGCATGTTGGTGATAGCTGGCCAGCCCGCGGCGAAAGCTTTGCCGCACCCGGTTCTGGTTCAGATCGGACGACATGGCGTCTCTCATGACAGGATCTCCTGCCAGCTTGCAAAAGCCGCAAAGGGGGCGTGGGGGGCGGCGATCTGACGGATCTCGGCGTCACGCCAGGCGCGGAGCTGATTGGCCGGCGGAAATATTTTGTCTGCGGTGCTGATCCAGACCCTGTCAAACGCCGTATCTGGCGCATCGCCGCGTGCCTCGATCGCCCGCAGTTCATCCCTGCGCGCCACCACGTCGATCTCTCGCGGTGGCTGGCGGCTATTGAAGACCCGTGCAAGGAACAGCTGATAGGCGTCCGGGCTAAGGGTCTCTATGGTTTTTGACAGGGTCAAAGGAGGTATTCCGGTGGCGCGATTAACAGGGGTCAAAGTGCCGTTGGTGGCAATCTTGCGGTCAAAAGGGTCTGCACGCCCTTGCTGCCAATGGGCATAACAGGCAACTCCAAACGACCACGCCACAAGACTGATCCGATCATAGGCCGACAGATCCGGCAGGTCTTCGTTCAGATCGCGATAGTCGCTGGCAAAAAGAATGTCATAGGGGCCAGTCAGGTGATCAAAGACATCCGCACCAACCGCCCAGCCGCCAAACACCACGATTGCTTCGGAAACCCGCTCGCCGTCACCGGGCCGCGCCTGACCTATGGATAGCCAGCGGAAGTCCATTACAGCTCTCGCGCCAATCGCAGCATACCCTCGGTGATCTGGGTCAGTTGCTCCGGCGTGGTGATAAAGGGAGGCATGGTGTAGATATGTTTGCCAAAGGGGCGCAGGAATACGCCCATCTCGCGGGCCAGCCCATGCGCCTGATCGGCCGAGACCCGGTGCGTCATCTCGATCACCCCAATGGCCCCCAGCACGCGCACATCCGCCACGTTAGGCAGCGCGCGGGCGGGCTCCAGTTCCGCACTCATCTGCGCCGCGATCCGGCTGACATTACCCTGCCAATCCCCCTCGTCCAGCAGCTCCAGCGCGGCCAGCGCCGCAACGCAGGCCAGCGGATTGGCCATATAGGTGGGACCATGCATAAAGATGCCGGGATTGCCGCCGCCGATGCCCTCCGCCACCCGGTCATTGGTCATGGTGCAGGCAAATGAGATATGGCCGCCGGTCAGCCCCTTGCCCAGACAGATAATATCCGGCTCGACCTTACAATGACCGGTGGCAAACAGCGCCCCGGTGCGGCCAAAGCCGGTGGCGATCTCGTCAAAGATCAACAGGATGCCCAGCTCGTCGCACAGCGCGCGGGCCTGATTGAGGTATTCCGGGTGGTAGAAATACATACCGCCAGTGCCCTGCACCACCGGTTCCAGAATAAAGCCGGCGATCTGATCCTGGTGGGCCTCCAGCAGCGCCCGCAGCGCGCCCAGACCATTGCGGGCCGGATCGTCGATCCAGTCTTCGGTGATGCGGATCGGCGGGCGGGCGACAAAGTGCTGCACGCTGAGCGCGCCCTGAAACAGGTGGTGCATGCCGGTGTCGGGGTCACAGACGCTCATCGCTTTCCAGGTGTCCCCATGATAGCCGGAGCGCACGGTGGCAAAGTGTGAGCGGCCCTCGAAGCCCATAGCGTGTTGATATTGCACCGCCATTTTCAACGCCACCTCGACCGAGACCGAACCGCTATCGCAATAGAAGATGCGGGTCAGACTGTCGGGGGTGATCGCCAGCAGTTTGCGGCCCAGATCGATCGCCGGGTCATGGGTCAGCCCGCCGAACATCACATGTGGCAACCGGTCCAGCTGGTCGTGCATCGCCTGGGTAATCCGTGGGTTACGGTGCCCGTGCATCATGCACCACCAGGACGACATTGCGTCGATCAATTGGCAGCCATCCTCCAGTGTCAGATGAACCCCTTGGGATTGCTTCACCACAAAGGTCGGCCCCGGTTGGGTGACGTTTGTATAAGGGTGCCAAAGGTGTTGCTGGTCGAATTCCAGCTGGGTCAGACTGTCTGCGCTCATGGCTGCAACGCCTTTTTGATGGTGTCGATGTCGATATGGGCGGCGAAGGCTTTGGCGAGTGCGTCACTTTCCTTGGCCCGGTGGGACACCGGGCCGTGCCCGTCCGCCCCCATGGGCGGGCACTTCGTTTCCCGCCCGCGGTCGGGCACAGCCCTTAGCTCTTCTATGACAGGCAACCGCCCCAAATGCGCGACCTTGCCAAACTGGCAAATGGTGTCTTCAACCTCAGCCTCGGCGGCGCCAATAAACACCACTCCAACCACATCACAGCCCGCGCCGCGCAGGGCCTGCAGCGACAACAGGGTGTGATTGATGGTGCCGAGCTGGGTGCGAGCACAGAGGATCACCGGCGCGCCCCAGCGGGCAAACATATCCACAAACAAGGTCTCACGGTTCAGCGGCACCATCACCCCGCCGGCCCCCTCGACCACCAGCACGCCGTCAACTTGCGGCAGGGACAGTGTACCGGGATCAATTTCGACGCCTTCGGCCTCGGCTGACAGATGTGGCGAGGCGGGCAGCTTCAGCAAATAGCCCTCGGGCAAGACCGGACGCCCCGAGAGACGCGCGACGATCTGGCTGTCGGTTTCCTCTTCCAGCCCCGATTGCACCGGCTTCCAATAGCTGGCGCCCAGCGCCGCCACCAACCCAGCCGAGAACACGGTTTTTCCGATGCTGGTATCAGTGCCAGTAACGATGATTGCGCTCATGCCGGGGTCTCCAATAGCGTGGCCAAATCAGCAAACAGGGCTGAAATTATCGCGAGGGATGTATTCAGAGTGATCGAGATCCGCAGCCTTGAGGTGCCGCGTGGCACGGTGGGCGGCCGGATGCCGCGTATGTCATAGCCTTGATCCTGCAGCGCCTGTGCCACGGCCATTGTACGCCTGTCGTCGCCGATGATCACTGGCATGATTTGACTGTCAAACCCCGTGAGGCCACAAAGCCGCTGTGCCTCACTGTGCGCGTGGTGGATCACCTGCCATGCCCGTTTTTGCCGATCCGGGTTCTCGGCCAGTTCTGCCAGTGCGGCCCGCACCAGCGCCGCATTCAGCGGTGACGGCGCGGTGGCAAAGATAAAGGCACGCGCCTTGTTGATCAGGGTCTCGATCAGGGCCGAGGCGCCGCAGATCAGCGCGCCGGATACGCCCAGCGCCTTGCCGCAGGTGTGCAGCGACAGCACGTTTGGCAGATGGGCAACTGCTTGGCCCAAGCCGCGGCCCAGATCGCCAAACACACCCGTTGAATGGGCCTCGTCCAGTACCAGCACCGCCCCCATCCGCATGGCCAGTTCAGCCAGCGCCACCACCGGGGCACGGTCACCATCCATCGAATAGACCGCCTCAACCGCGATCCAGATCTGGCCGCTGCCGCCACCGGCGCGCCAATCTGTTATGGCAGCTTCAGCAGCCCTGACATCATTATGGGCAAAGCTCTGGCACTGGGCCCGGCCCAGCCTCATGCCATCATGGGTGCTGGCATGGATCAGCGCGTCGTATAGCACCAGATCGCCGTGCCGTGGCAGCGCCGAAAAGATCGCCATATTACCGGTAAAGCCGCCATTGATGAACAGGGCCGCCTGGGTGCCAAAAAACGCGGCGGCCTCATCTTCCAGCAATACATGTTCGGCGTCATTGCCACGCAGCAGCCTTGAGCCGCCTGCCCCGACCGGCACGCCGCGTGCCAGCGCCGCAGTGGCCGCATCGCGCAGCAGCTCGGAGCCGGCCAGCCCGAGGTAATCGTTGGAGGCAAAATCATGCCCGGCGCGCGGCATCAGGCTGCGGTAGCGGCCACGCGACTTGAGCGCCTCCAGCGCCTGTTGATGGCGCGGGAAGACGCCCGTGCTCATCTTGATCCGTCGCAACCCATGGCCATGGGCGTGATGCCAAGACGGGCGAACAATGCGCTGTCCTTGTCCTCTCCGGGATTGTCGGCGGTCAGCAGGGTATCACCGACAAAGATCGAATTGGCGCCGGCAAAGAAACACATCGCCTGCATCTCGTCGCTCATGTCGGTGCGGCCTGCGGACAGGCGCACATGGGTTTTGGGCATTAGGATACGCGCCAGTGCCACGGTGCGGACAAATTCGATCGGGTCCAGCTTTTCCACATCCGCCAACGGGGTATCGGGGATCGGGATCAGCATGTTGACCGGCACCGAATCCGGGTGCTCCTCGAGCGTCGCAAGGGTCAGTATCATGTCGATGCGGTCCATCTGCTGCTCGCCCATGCCAACGATACCGCCGGCACAGACCTTGATGCCCGCCTCGCGCACCCGGTTCAGAGTATTGATGCGGTCAGCAAAAGTGCGGGTGGTGATGATCTCGGAATAATACCGCTCAGAGGTGTCGATGTTGTGGTTGTAGTAGTCCAGACCGGAATCGCGCAGACGGAACACCTGTTCATCGTCCAGCATGCCCAGGGTCATGCAGGTTTCCATACCCAGATCCTTGACCCCCTTCACCATCGCCTCAAGTGCGACCATGTCGCGATCCTTGGGCGAGCGCCAGGCCGCGCCCATGCAATAGCGGGTGGCGCCGCCTTCCTTGGCCTTTTTCGCCTCGTGGATCACCTTGGCGACTTCGATCAGCTTGGAGGCCGACAGCTGCGCCCCATTGCGCGCCGACTGCGAGCAATAGGCACAATCTTCGGCGCAACCGCCGGTCTTGATGCTGAGGAGCTTGGATTTCTGCACCTGATTGGGGTCGAAATTCTGCCGGTGCACGGTCTGCGCCTGAAACAGCAGATCCATGAAGGGCAGATTGTAAATCGCTTCGGCTTGCTCACGCGTCCAGTCGTTGCGGATAGGGCTGGCGTCCAACATGGGATCTCCTACGAGGAAATTATAGATAATTTTCACGCCAGACCATCCCGGCACGCCTGATTAATAGATAATTTTCATGGGGGGTTTCAAGCCCCCGTCGACAGCTTGCCGAGATTGGCCGCGATTCCGCCCAAGATGACACCGGGATGAGGCGCCAGATTGTCCGGTTTGGCCACCGCCCACTCTGGCCTCTCTGCGCATCTGCGCATCTGCGCACAGTCTTGGTGTCCAGATGCCAATTGCCCAGCGCCGCAGCAGGCTTATCTTGGCAGCACCCAACGAAAATGCCCCGGAGGCCCGCTGATGTCGCTCAGACCCGTACTCGAAACCCGCAATGCAGTGCCCACACTGGAGGGCGCCGGTGTCAAACTGCACCGCGCCTTTGGCTTTCAGGACCCCAGTGAGCTGGACCCGTTCCTGTTGTTCGATGATTTCCGCAACGAACGCCCCGAGGATTTCCAAAAGGGATTCCCCTGGCATCCCCATCGCGGCATTGAGACCATCACCTATGTGCTGTCCGGCTCCGTCGAGCACAAAGACTCGCTGGGCAATACCGGCACTTTGGCTGCGGGAGATGTGCAATGGATGACCGCCGGATCGGGGATCATGCATCAGGAAATGCCGCATGGGTCGGCCTCCGGACAGATGCATGGGTTTCAGCTCTGGGGCAATCTGCCCAGCGCCCAGAAGATGACCGCGCCGCGCTATCAGGATGTTGGCAGCCAGGACATTCCCGAGATCATCGACGACGACGGCACCCGGGTGCGGGTGATCGTGGGTGATTTCTGGGGCAAGCGCGGACCGGTGGACGGCATCGCCGCTGATCCACAGTATCTGGATATCTTTGTTCCAGCCGGGGTGAAGAAGACCTTCAAGATCGACACCTACCGCCGCGCCTTTGCCTATGTGTTTGAAGGGCAAGGTGCTTTTTGTGATGCCTCTGCGCCGCAGGGGGTGCTGTTGGAAAAAGAGGTCGGCGGCGAAGAACTGCATATTCGCGATATGTCTGGGGACCGGACCCTGGTGCGGTTTGGCAGCGGCGATGAGATCACGGTGATGGCGGGCCCGGATGGGCTGCGGTTCCTGCTGATTTCGGGTGCCCCCATAGACGAGCCGGTGGCCTGGCACGGCCCCATTGTGATGAACACCCAGGCGGAACTGCAACAGGCCTTTGCCGAGCTGCGCAACGGTCGCTTCATCCGCCCGGCGCATTAGGGTCCTGACCCTAAGCATGGGCTGCATGCATATTCCCGCCTCCGGCCCGGTCAGTATTGCCGCCACCCTGAAACAGACTGCCAAGGGGCTGGTGCCGGGGCCGTACCAGCCCTAAGGGGCGATTCCTGCGGTCAAAACCCGACGAGGAGCCGACAGAGAGCCCGGCGAGCCCGGCCAGAATCACGTCACCACTGTCAGGTCACCATTGTCAGGTCACCATTGTCAGGCCACCATTGTCAGGCCACCATTGTCAGGCCACCATCGTCCGGCGCACCATCTCCCAATAGCTGGTTTCGACCTGATCCAGCGACAATCGCCCGCCAGCCCGATACCAGGTGTTGACGCCATTCAGCATCGCAATAACAGCCAGCGTCGCGATCTTGGTATCCGGCACCGCAAACACCCCCTCACAGACACCCTGTTTCAGCACCGTCTCGAGGGTGTTTTCATATTCGCGGCGCAGCGCCTCGATCACGGTGAAGTTTTCCGCCGAGAGATTGCGCAGCTCCATATAGGCAATAAAAACCGCATCCGGGTGCTCAATGTTGAAACGGATATGAAAGCGGGTAAAACTCTTGAGCTGCGACAGCGCGTCCCCGGCGGCAGGCTGATCCCGCCACGCGGTCAGCAGCTCGGTCATATGACGTTCCATCAGGCGAAACAGCAGGCTCTGCTTGTCAGGCGTGTAATTATACAGCGCCCCGGCCTGCACCCCGACCGCGCCGGCGATCTGGCGCATCGAAACAGCGGCAAAGCCGTGCTGCGCAAACAGCCGCAGCGCCGCATCCTGAATGCGTGGGCCGGTGATGCCGGAGTGAGATCCCTGTGTGCGCGCCATGTGGTCAGGCTATCTGAACAGTTGTTCAGAAAAAACCCCTGCTTGCGACTTTTCCCACAAACAGGCATCAAAGACATGGACAAAGGACCGCTGCCATGACCCGCTCACTGACCCTGACAACCTGCGCCTGCATTCTCTTGCTGGCCTCCACAGCCTGCACCAGGGTGCCCGAGCTAGAGGATCAGCTGACGGTGGATTTGAAGTCTACCGATTATCCGGCGCTGATCCCGCTGGAACAGGCGGTCGCGCCCTTGCCGCTGCCCGACAGCCAAAGCACCGCGCTGGAACAGCAACTGCTTGCCCGCAGCGCCCGCTTGCAGCAGCGCGCCAGGGCTTTGAACTCCGCTTCAAACTGACCGGATACGGGATTGGGTCGCAATCCACTGGTGGGTCATGCATGTCACCATTTTACTCACCTCGCCATATCGGACAAACAGCGCCGCAGCGGAGTGTGAGGCCGTCGCGAGCTTGGATCTGCCAGTCGACATCAGTGAGACCACATGGATTGGGGCTGCAAACAGGCCCCAAACGGGCTACTCCCGCCCGTCGTCAGGCATCTATGATACCCTCCTCCCGTTGGGCGTGGCGCCGCGAAGCGGCGCCACGCCCAAACCAGCCTGTTGTATCGGCCTTGCCGATGGAGCAGGCAGGTTTGGGAGATCCCCGTTCCCCGTAAATGCAAATGCGGGGGTCGGACTATCGATTCCCCGCTTAGACCGTCCCCCGTTGCGCCCTTGAGCAGAGCCGGCTAATGCGAGGGTCAGATAGAAAACAAGGGATCACCAGCTATGACAACGCCGCTTCGTCTTGGGATTGCAGGTTTGGGCACCGTCGGCATGGGCGTGGTGAAAATCATCCGCCGTCAGGCCGCTCTGCTGGAGGCCCGCACCGGTCGCCCAATTGTCATCACCGCCGTCTCGGCCCGTGATGCCAGCAAGGACCGCGGCATTTCCCTGAGCAGCTATGCCTGGGAGAGCGACCCGGTGGCGCTGGCGCGGCGCGACGATGTCGATGTCTTTGTCGAATTGATGGGCGGCCATGAGGGCGCCGCCAAGGCCGCAACCGAGGCCGCCCTGGCGGCTGGAAAGGACGTGGTCACCGCCAACAAGGCCCTGCTGGCGATTCACGGCCAGGCGCTGGCGGAACAAGCCGAAGCAAAAGGCCAGGTGATCCGCTTTGAAGCGGCGGTTGCCGGTGGTATCCCGGTGATCAAAACACTGACCGAAGGTCTGGCCGGCAATCAGATCACCCGCATCATGGGGGTGATGAACGGCACCTGCAATTACATCCTGACCCAGATGCAGGCCACCGGTCAGGGCTATAACGCGCTGTTCGAGGAATGCGGCAAGCTGGGCTACCTGGAAGCCGATCCCAATCTGGATGTGGGCGGCATTGACGCCGGTCACAAGCTGGCCCTGCTGGCGGCCATTGCCTTTGGCACCAAGCCCGATTTTGCCAATGTGCAGCTGGAGGGCATCCAGCGTATCACCTTGGAAGACATCCACCAGGCCGCCGACATGGGCTTCCGCATCAAACTGCTGGGGGTGGCGCAACGCACGGCCCGCGGGCTGGAACAGCGCATGTCCCCCTGTCTGGTTCCCGCCAGCTCGCCTCTGGGCCAGCTGGAAGGCGGCACCAATATGGTGGTGATCGAGGGCGACGCGGTTGAGCAGATCGTGCTGCGCGGCCCCGGAGCAGGCGAAGGCCCCACCGCCAGTGCGGTGCTGGGCGATATTTGCGATCTGGCGCGCGGTTTTCGGATTGCCACCTTTGGCCAGCCCGCAACCAGCCTGCAGGATGTCCCGGCCGCCCAAACCGGCCTGCCCGCCCCCTATTACCTGCGCCTGTCCCTGCAGGACAAACCCGGCGCATTGGCCAAGGTCGCCGCAGCGCTTGGGGATGCAGCCGTGTCCATTGACCGGATGCGCCAATACGGACATTCTGAGCCCACAGCGCCGGTGCTGATTGTCACCCACAAATGCACCCGCGCCACACTGGACGTGGCCCTGGAAGCGCTGGCGGCCAGCGATGTGGTGGATGGCACCCCGGTTGCCCTGCGCATCGAAGAGCTCTGATCGCCGCCGCAACCGGCACCAACACCGGCGGGAAAACGAAAATTACCGACAGTGGCAGCCGCAAGCTGCCGCTGTGACCGCTAACGGCCCTTGCCCGCCCTGCCCTGCGCAGGGTATGCGACGGGAAACCCGCTCTGATTGACACAGGATATTTAGCATGACCTCATCCCCCTCTGACGCTGCTTATAATGATCGTATGTTGTCGCTGGGCCTGGCCCGCGTTGCGGAGCAGGCCGCACTGGCCTCGGCCTCGCTGGTTGGACGTGGCGACGAGAAAGCCGCCGACCAGGCTGCCGTCAACGCCATGCGCGAACAGTTGAACCTGCTGGATATCGCCGGCGTTGTCGTCATCGGTGAAGGCGAGCGCGACGAAGCGCCAATGCTGTTCATCGGCGAAAAAGTTGGCACCGGCAATGGTCCCGGCGTTGATATCGCGCTGGATCCGCTGGAAGGCACCACGCTGACCGCCAAGGATATGCCCAACGCACTGACGGTGATTGCCATGGGCCCTCGCGGATCCATGCTGCATGCACCGGATGTCTATATGGAGAAGCTGGCAGTGGGTCCCGGCCTGCCGGAGGGTGTTGTCACTCTGGATATGAGCCCTGCCGAGCGGGTGTCTGCGCTGGCAGCGGCCAAGGGCTGTGCCGCCACCGACATCACGGTCTGCATTCTGGAGCGCCCGCGTCACGAGGCGATGATCGCCGAGGTGCGCGGCACCGGCGCGGCAATCCGCCTGATCACCGATGGCGATGTGGCCGGGGTGATGCATTGTGCCGAAAGCGAAATCACCGGCATCGACATGTATATGGGCGACGGTGGCGCCCCAGAGGGCGTGCTGGCTGCGGCGGCGTTGAAATGCATGGGCGGACAGATCTATGGCCGTTTGCTGTTCCGCAATGATGACGAACGCGGCCGCGCTGCCAAGGCCGGCATCACCGACCTGAACCGGATCTATTCGCGCGATGACATGGTCACCAAAGACGTGATCTTTGCCGCCACTGGCGTCACCGGCGGCACTCTGCTGCCCGCCATCAAGCGCTCCCCCGGCTGGGTCGAGACCACCACCCTGCTGATGCGGTCGAAATCCGGTTCAGTGCGGCGGATGTCTTATCGCACCCCGGTGTGATCATTCATGGGGCCTGCGCTTTGCGGTCGCTGTCGGATGCCTCCGGCGGAGGTATTTTAAACAAGAAGAAAGGCCGGACCTGCGCAGGGTTCGGCCTTTTGGCATATTAACTGGAGGATTGCGCTGTGGCGTTTTTGAATGTTGAGCAATCGCTGACGGGGCGCAGCTGGCAGGGGCCGGGCCTTGAACTGGAGCGCGCCGCCGAGATGATGGCGCAGCAGAGCGAGATCCCGGCGCCGGTCTGTCAGGTGCTGGCACGGCGCGGGGTGCCGCTGCATGAGGCGAAAGGGTTTTTGACGCCACAACTGAAGGATCTGCTGCCCGATCCGCGCCGCCTGAAAGATATGGAGGTGGCAGCACAGCGGTTCCTGCTGGCGGTGCAGCACCGCCAGCGCATTGCTGTGTTTGCCGATTATGACGTCGATGGCGGTGGCTCGGCGGCGCTGCTGCTGGTCTGGTTGCGGCAGATGGGACTGGGGGCGACACTTTACGTGCCGGACCGGATCGACGAGGGCTATGGCCCCAATGACGCGGCGATGGCGGCCCTGGCGCGCGATCATGATCTGATTATCTGTGTCGATTGCGGCACCCTGAGCCATGGCCCGATTGCGGCAGCCAAGGGCGCCGATGTGGTGGTACTGGACCACCACCTGGGTGGCGAGACCCTGCCTGACTGCGTTGCGGTGGTGAACCCGAACCGGCAGGATGAAGATGGCGAGCTGGGCTATTTCTGTGCCGCTGGCGTGGTGTTTTTGATGCTGGTTGAAGCGCGGCGTCAATTGCGCGAGGGCGGCCACGGCACTGGCCCTGACCTGATGGCGCTGCTGGATCTGGTGGCGCTGGCAACGGTGGCCGATGTGGCGCCGCTGATTGGTGCCAATCGGGCCCTGGTGCGCCAGGGGCTGAAGGTGATGGCCGCACGGCAACGCCCCGGCCTGGTGGCGCTGGCGGATGTCTCGCGGATGGATTCGGCGCCCTCGACCTATAGTCTGGGGTTCATGCTGGGGCCGCGGGTCAATGCCGGTGGCCGGATTGGCAAGGCCGATCTGGGTGCGCGGCTGCTGTCCACCGACGACCCCCATGAAGCGGCCTCCATTGCGGAACGGCTGGACCAGTTGAACAGCGAGCGGCGCGAGATTGAAAATGCGGTGCGGGCGGCGGCGATGGAACAGGCTGAGGCGCGCGGCTTTGATGCGCCACTGGTCTGGGCCGCGGGAGAAGGCTGGCATCCTGGTGTGGTGGGCATTGTGGCGGCGCGGCTGAAGGAGGCCTCTGGGCGACCGGCAGTGGTGATCGGGCTGGACGGCGATGAGGGCAAAGGCTCGGGCCGCTCGGTCAGCGGCATCGATCTGGGCGCGGCGATCCAGCGGCTGGCCAGCGACGGCTTGCTGATCAAGGGCGGTGGCCACAAGATGGCAGCCGGGCTGAGTGTAAAGCGCGACCAGCTGGAACCGGCAATGGCCCGGCTGTCGGAACTGCTGGAAAAACAAGGTGCCGGAGACCTGGGTCCTGCGGATCTGAAGCTGGACGGCGTGTTGATGCCCGGGGCCGCGACGGTGGAGATGATCGAACAGATCGAACAGGCCGGACCGTTTGGGGCGGGCGCCCCTGCCCCGCGCTATGCCTTTCCCGATCTGCAGATACGGTTTGCCAAACGGGTTGGCGAAACCCATTTGAAACTGTCGCTGAGCGATGGCACGGGCGGCGGTATTGACGCGATTTGTTTTGGGGCCTTTGACACCCCGATGGGGCAGCGTTTGCTGGATCATGGCGGCGCCCGGTTCCATTTTGCCGGACGCTTGGAGATCAACCTGTGGCGCGGACGGCAAAGCCCCCAGTTGCGTCTGGAAGACGCCGCACCGGCCTAACATAAACGCCGCCGGACACCGGTGTAAAAAAAACGCAACGCAGGGCATTTTTTCTCTTGCGATGTGCAGCGGGAATTACTACTACCCGCTGACACCAAGTGGCCCGTTCGTCTATCGGTTAGGACGCCAGGTTTTCAACCTGGAAAGACGAGTTCGATTCTCGTACGGGCTGCCACTTCCCCGCCAAAATGACAGAGCCAACCTAGCCTGCAGAGCTGGGCGCAGAATCATCGATTGGCCCGATATCCATCCCAGTATCCATCGCGGCGTCGCTGGCTTGCAGCTCTCTCATCCTGGCATTCCTGTTTGGTGATCGGACCTGTGCTAAGGGCGCCTGCTAGCGGCAGGGGCGCGGGGCGGCATCGGCTTCAGGCATCGCCAGAGGTCTGGCTGCCATTGCTTTCCGCAGCCACCGGCGCCGCAGTCGATGGATCATCAACCTCTTCGTTCAGATCCACACTCTCCATTCCCGGTTGGTAAAAGAAATGGCAGGCCCGCCCTGCCCGTTTGGCCGCATACAGAGCCATATCAGCCTCTTTCAGCAGTTGAGCCGCATTTTTCTGGCCACCTGTCGCCGACAGAGCGGTGCCGATGCTGCCCGAGATCCGGCACAGTTGGCCGCCATATGGGATTGGCTCTTCCAATTGGCAAATCAAACGCTTGGCGATGTCCCCCAGTTTGGCTCGATCAACCAGGTTATCGATAATCAACACAAATTCATCGCCGCCAACCCGGGCCACCGTATCGATGGAGCGGGTGCATTCAACCATGATGCTTGCCACCTTTTGCAAGACCGTATCCCCGGCGGCGTGACCCAGGCTGTCATTGACCGCCTTAAAAAAATCCAGGTCCACCTGCATCACCGAAAAATTTCGTCCGGTACTGATCATCCGTTCCAGAATATGATCCATCGCCCGGCGATTCTTAAGCCCGGTCAGAGTATCGGTATAGGCCTGTTCCTCAGCCGCGATCTTTGCCCCCTGCAGGCGCAGGTTCAATTGCCGCGACGCCTCCATTGCGGCCGATTTGGCCTCCACCAGATACAGCATCTCGATGGTGAGATCGGTGGCCGAAAAATCAGCGCTGGTCAGGTCATAGTCGCGCACAGCATCGAGAACCGAAATCCCGAAGGACAGGTTGACAAAAGCACCCAATTCGCCTGGCAACGGGGCCAGGACCCCCTTTAGCCCGGTCTGAGGATCATCGCGAAACTTCAAATGCAATTTGGCCCCTGAGGTCCGCAGCAGGTCATCCAAATTTTGAATGTAACGGGGGCGCAGCAGATCAAATACCTCCAGAAACGGGCGCCCAATCCAGTCTTGGTCGGCACGCAGTTTCTGCAGGGTCGGCCCGACACGACTAATGCGCCCTTCGGAGTCCAGCAACACATGCATTGGTGCAATTTTGGCCGCCATGTCGGCCAGTTGGCTAAGGCTGATCATGGCAATTTCACCCCCAGATCAAAGGTCCGGCCTTCGGCGAATTCGGTCTCGACCAGCATCACAGAAATCACCTCTGCGCCGTCCTGGGTTCCCGAATGTTCCAGAATAACCAGATCGCCATAGTCATCAGCCATGGCGCGCAGCACCCCCATCATGACATTGGCATATCCCGGCAAGCCGCTTTGGCACAGCAGTTTGAACTGGCCAGGCGCCGTTTCGAGCAGCTCCAGCCCCGGCAGGTGCAGATCCGCCACCGCCAATCGGGCCCGGTCCGGCAAATCATCCAGAGAGTGCAGGAATTCCACATAGTTTACGCCGCCAAAGCGGAGCAATCGGCGCAGCGCCTCGACCTGCGGATTGGAGACCAGAAAAGTCCCCATATCCTCAAGCATTTCGGGCAGAGGACGCTCTAATACCTGTTCCATGGCCACCAGAAGTTTTTGAGACTGCTCATCGGTATAAATCAACATTGCCTCAAACTCGGAAAACCCGAGACCGGCAGAATCCGTCACATCGCGCCAACGTGACACGCCATAAGTGCTGCAGACAAAGGCCTGAATTGCCCTGTTAATCAGCCCATGCATAAGAAGGCCCCTCGCTCTAAACTGCCCTAGACATGACCTGTGAACCTTAAGAAAGGCCCAACAAATAAAATGTCGGATATTATTTCTGTCCAATCACATCGATTTTACTATGTTGGAGTGAGGTCTCAACCGCCGATATGCGGCACCCTGAGGCACTTGACGCCACGGCAACACAACAGGATGCGGTGCGGAACAATTGGCAGGGCGGCGCTGGACAGCATTGGGGTCTCCCGGAGACTAGTCAAAGTCAGCCGCACCCTAATGCCAACAAGGTTGCGGCTGCAATGCGATGCAATGGCCGGACCGGCGTCAAGCCGCTCAGAGCCACCAGTTAGAAATCGGTTGGCGCGCCGCCTTCCTCTTTGCGGCGGACCACAAAGTCCTGCAGCGCCCCCCGGATCGCGTCCTCCATTGGTGGTTCCTCAAAATCGGCGGTGATCTGCTTGAACAACTTATGCGCCCGCTGCGCGGTCCATTCGCCGCCAGCCGCCTCCCAGGCCTCATAGTTGCGCCAGTCGCTCAGGAACGGCTGATAGAAGGCATCGGCGTATCGGTCCTGGGTGTGCTGGGTGCCAAAGAAGTGGCCGTCATTGCCAACCTCCTTGATCGCGTCAAAGGCAATATCGTCTGCCGTGGTGGCAAAGATCGCAGGCTGCATATAGCGCTGGATATGCTGCAAGACCTCGCAGTCCATGATGAACTTTTCAGGACTGGCGATCAGCCCGCCTTCCAGCCAGCCCGCCGCGTGATAGACCATATGGGTCCCCGATTGCACCGCCGCCCAGAGCGAGTTCGAGGTCTCCCACATGGCCTGGCCATCCGGCACATTGGCGGTACAGACACCGCTAGAGCGCATCGGCAAGCCATAGAACCGCGCCATCTGGCCGGTCATCTGGGTCGAGCGCATGTATTCCGGTGTGCCAAAGGCAGGCGCGCCGCTTTTCATGTCAACGTTTGAGGTAAAGGTGCCGATCACGCAGGGCGTGCCGGGGCGGACATACTGGAACAGCGCAATCGCACTGAGCGCCTCGGCGATGGACTGTGCCACAGCGCCCGCCATGGTCACCGGCGCCATAGCGCCCGCCAGGGTGAACGGCGTCACCACAATCGCCTGGCCGCGGCGCGCCAGCCGCAGGCACCCGTCAATCATCGGGTAATCGTGCTTCAGCGGCGAGGTCGAGTTGATGTTGGTGTACATCCGCGGCTTGGCCTGGAACTCTTCCTCGCTCAGCCCGCCGGCGATCTTGACCATCTCCATCACGTCTTCGACCCGCTCCTTGCCCAGCGAGTAAGCGTGCATCACCTTGTCGGTGATCGTCAATTTGTCATACAGCACATCCAGGTGCCGTACCGATGCGTGGATATCGACCGGTTCAACCGGATAGCCGCCGGCAAAATGGATGCAGTTGAAATACTGGGTCAGCTTCAGCAGGTCCTGGCACTGCTTGCGGGTGCCGGACACCTTCTTGCCCAGCTCCATATCCCAGTAACTCGGCGGCGACGACACATTGCCAAACAGCATATGATTGCCGCCAATGGGCAGCGCGCGGTCGGTGTTGCGCGGGGTGATAGTAAAGGTACTGGGCGCCTTGCCCACCATCTCCATCACAAAATCACGGTCCATGCGGACCAAATCGCCCTCGACCCGGCAACCTGCCTGTTTGAAGATCGCCAGCGCCTCGGGGTTCAGAAACACCACGCCGATGTCTTCGAGGATGCGCATGGCGCCCTCATGGATCGCCTGCACGCCTTCGGGGGGCAGCGGTTCGGTGGGGCGGTCAATATTGACCGGGATCTGCCAGGGCATTTGTTCGATGATGGCCCCCCCCCGCCGTGTTGCCGCGCCTGCCCGGCCGCCACTGCGCCGCCTACGTCCTGAGCTCTCAGCCATCATCGCCTCCTGGATCTTCTGCTGTTGCTGTCCAGCAGGCCCAATTCCCGGCGCCGTCGCCGCTTCAAATACGACATGTGATGTCGTTTTTCTGGCTCAATGGGGCGCTGAGGGCATTTTCTGGACAGATGTGCCCAGTCTGCGCATGACTTCTGGACAGATGTGCCCAGTAAGGGCGGATTGTCAGCCGTCCAGCCAGGCCGGGATGTGGCCGATATCCGGCAGCACTACATCCGCAAGCGGTGCAAGATCACCCCGTTGGGCAAGCCCGGTCAGCACCCCAATCCGGCGCATACCGGCGGCGCGGCCCGCTTCCAGATCATGGCAGCTGTCCCCAACCATGGCGGTGCGGGCGGGATCGACGCCAACAGCCTTGCAAAAGGCCAGCAACGGGTCCGGGTCCGGTTTGGCACCGTGACCACTGTCATAGCCTGCGACAAAAGCAAAATGACCCAGCACCCCAGTGCGTTGCAACTGGCTGCGCGCCGAAAATTCGGCGTCATTGGTCATCACCCCCAGCACTTTGCCACGGGCCAGCAGATCATCAAGGAACGCCACCAGCGGCACCGCCTCGGCCAGAGGCGCAGTGGCGGCGCTGACCGCCAGATGCTGCTCAATCGCCGCCTGATCCATATGATCAACGAGCGGGGCTATGGCGGCGGCAATTTCCGTATTGGCACAGGCAATGGCAATACTATCGGGGTTGAAACCCCCCCGATCCAGATCGTATCCCAGCACCTTGGCCAGCGCCTGTGCGGCCTCCTCCTGCCCCTGCGCCAAGTCGCGAATCAAGGTCTCGGTCCAGCCATTCCAGGTGGCGGCAAAATCGAACAGGGTTCCGTCCTTGTCGAACAAAAATGCATCAACGGGCATGGGGGCTCCTAATGGGTCACGGCGGTTATCGCCTCCCTATCAGGTCCAGTTGACCTGCGCACCACCCGGCAGCGACATCCGGGCCTGCCTCGGTGATTCATAGGAAAATCCCTGCGCATCGCAAAAACTGATCACCCAGGTGTCATCCATCATCAAAAAATCGAGAACTGAGCCCAGGAACTCTGGATCTGCCGCCCGCGACCGCAAATCGGCCTCGCTGGCCCCCGAAGCCCCGAGAAAGACAGGCAACAACTCTTCGTTCCCCACCAGCCAGCCCAGAGCCTGCAGCGCTAACGTTTCGGCGGCGAGAGAGATATTTGACATTTAATGACACTTTTACGGGAGTGGGAAAGGGTTTGTTAACCCAAGTCATAAAGACTCTGGGCAGTTCGAATTGTAAGGGCGAAAGGGAACCGCGTGCAAGGCACAATCCTGATCATAGACGGCGTGGCCACCAACCGCATTATGCTGAAGGTGCAGCTTTCGGCGGCCTACTACCGCGTGGTGCAGACCGACAGCGTCGCCAATGCCCTGTCGGTGGCGCAACGCTGTTGCCCTGATCTGGTGCTGACGGCAATGACACTGCCCGATGGCGGTGCCGCCGACGTGGCGGCGGCGCTGGCGGCAGACCCGAGCCTGGCCCAGGTGCCGATCATTGCGGTTTCGGGCCAAAACGACAACGCCAGCCGGATCGAGGCTCTATCCGCAGGCATTGACGACGTGCTGCACCAGCCACTGGGCGATGTGATCCTGCAGGCCCGCATTCGCAGCCTGATCCGCAGCCGCAGCAGTCGCGACGACCTGTCGCTGCAGCACGAGGCGGCGCAGACCTTTGAGCAACCGCTGTCCGAGCGGGAATGCCTGGCCGAAATTCGCAACTCCAAGGTGGCGCTGGTGGCGCATGACGCCCCCACCGCGGCGCAATGGGCCGCCAGGTTGCAGTCACTGGTGCCCTATCACCTGCATTCGCATCAGATAGGTGACATCCAGCAATTGATGACCGACCCGGTGCCCGACGTGATTGTGGTTGAGCTGACCAAGACCGCCACCGGCCCTGGCCTGCGGTTGCTGGCCGATCTGCGGGCCCGCGCCGCAACCCGCAACTCGGTGGTGATTGCCATCCCCAGCCCGGCGGACGCCAATGTGGCGGCTGAAGCGCTGGATCGTGGCGCACATGATGTTTTGCAGTCCGGCTTTAATGTGCAGGAATTGGCCCTGCGCCTGTCGACCCAACTGCAGCACAAGGCCCGCAACGACCGGCTGCGCGCCACCGTCCGCAACGGGCTGCGCGCCGCGGTCGAGGATCCGATGACCGGCCTGTACAACCGCCGCTATGCCAGACCGTTTCTGGACCGCGTCGCCCGAAATGCGGTTGACTGCGATGAACATTTTGCCCTGATGCTGATCGATCTTGATCACTTTAAGCAGGTCAATGACCGCTATGGTCATCCGGCAGGCGACGCAGTGCTGGTCGAGGCCTCGAACCGGTTGCTGAAACAGCTGCGCCCCGTCGATCTGCTGGCCCGGGTTGGCGGCGAGGAATTCATGATTGTCATGCCCGGACTTGGCGCCGCTCAGGCCAGCGAAATCGCTGAACGTCTGTGCCGCCAGATCAACGCCACTCCGTTTCAGGTTGCCGGTATCGACGAGCCGATCCACGTCACCACCAGCATTGGCCTGGCCATCGGGGGCGGCGACCCCTGCGCGGGCCCGAGCCGCAAATCCCGACCCACCAGCGTTACCGATCTGATCGCCGATGCCGACCGGGCGCTATATGGCGCAAAAGATGCTGGCCGCAATCAGGTCACCCTCAGCTCGGTTGCAGCCTGAAGGAAAGCTGAACGCTGCGCCCAGCCAGCTCGCATCCGAAATTCAGATGCGCAACCCGTGACGGATGTGGTCCTGCTTTTGTGGACAGGCTGGCGGCTCAGCTAAGATGCATCTTTGTTAGGTTTGAAACCGCTTGTTTCATTCGCGTCTGTACCAAGACATGCATGGTCTGGCGTTCCTTTATCAATGTTCATTTATCAAGGGCAGTGTGCGGCCGCTCTGCGTTGTAAAATCCCCACCAGTTTTCGATGAGGCGTTTGACCTGAAACCCGGCCTGCAATTCATGCAGGTAAACGGCCTCTTGCTTCAGGGAACACCACTGACGTTCGAGAGGATATTGGCAAGGTATCGCCCCAACCATCCATTCACTGCCCGGCAGCGGATGTCTACATGGCTGAGAGGGCAGGTTTTGATCTTGGCGTCGCTCAGGATGGTGATCCAGTCAAACCCTGTGGACTGCAAAACCGGGTCGGCATTCATGATCTCAGGCCTCCCAGATCTGGCGATGGCCTCGTTCAAAGCCTCACCGAAAAAGCTGGCCTCCAACCTGTTGGGCGGCCGATATGACAGCCGCTTCCGCCTAGCCCAACCCAGAATCCGACCAGAGAGAGGAACCGGTGCCGCACCGGGATATCGATTATGTCGCTGTTCCAGATAGGGTTGGCACGGATGATTGGCACCTTTCTCAGAAAACAGAGAGAGACCGGGTATTGCGGGTGGGTCTTGCCAGTGGGTCTTGCCGGACCACCTCAGCCCGGTCTGGGCCGCCAGATGGCGCTGGCAAAGGCAGTCGGACTCTGCCAGCCAAAGCCCATCAGTGTGGCGACCGCGCTCCGGACTTTCGGCGCATTCTGCCCTGCAATTCATCCGCATATCTGGCACGTTCGCCAGCGGTCATGGTCTCAACCTTGGCCACCCAGGCCCGTTGCACCACGGTCTGAAACTGATGACCGGTGGCGGCCTGCGCCTCGATAAACTGGGCCAGAGCCTCCGGCTCAAACGGGTCCGCCCGCAAGAGGGTCAATATCGCCTCGCCTTCTGCACGCAGCCGGTCATGGAAACTGCCATGTTCACCGCCGGCCTTTTGCCGCAGAGAGCGCCGCGCGTCGCGGTCCAGCTCGCGAAACAACATCACGCCAAACATGGGTCCGGGCCGCAGCTGTGGCCCGTCCCGAAAGCGCACCGCGGCGCCGACGGCCAGACCGGCGACGGCCAGGTTCAACCCCAGCGATCCCGCCAGCACGATCCGCAGCCAGAGCTTCATCTTTGCCGGATTTGCCGGTTTTTCTGTGCTCATGGCACCTCCTCACCCAGCACTACCGCCAGGTCATAACCTTTATAGGGCACCAAGGTGCTGTTGGAATACCCGACCAATTGCGCCGGATCCGGCAGGAAGGAAGGTGGCGCCAGACCTACCCAGACCCCAACGGCACAGGCCGCAGCCAATCCGCCAAGCGCAGGTAAGCCGCCGATGGCAAACATCAATTGCCGCCAGACCCCGGCCCGTAGCCGCGTTCGGCTTGGCATGTTCTGTTTCGGCGTCGGCACCAGATTTTCCGCGCGCGCCACCAATGCGTCGTTCATAATTGCTGTCACCAGATGCTCCGGCAGCGGCACCGGGGTTTCCCGTGCCGCAGCAAACAGGTCATCAAGCGTTTGATTCGCTTTTTCCGTATCAGCCATCAGTATACCCCAGCTCCTCGCGTCGGTCGGCCAGAATGGCCGCCAATGCCCGTTTTCCCCGTGCGGTCAGACTCTCGACCGCCTCGACGCCAATGTCCATGATCCCCGCGATTTCAGGGTTGGTTAGCTCTTCGATATGGCGCAGCACCACCGCTTGTCGTTGCCGTTCGGGCAATTGCATCAGGGCCAGTTGCAAGGCATCCTGCCGCGCACCATCCTGCATCTGCTCGGCGGCGCTGCGACTGGTATCAGCCGGTTCCGGCACCGCATCCAGATCGACATATCCGCCACGCTGCCGTCGCTTCAGATCAATACAGAGGTTCATCGCCACCCGGTACAGCCAGGTGGACAGCTGCGCCTGCCCCGGCTGCCAGTTCGGAGCCATGCGCCACAGACGCATCATCGCCTCTTGGGTGACATCCTCGGCCTCGGCCCGATTGCCCAGCACCCGCATTGCTACCCCAAAACACCGAGGGCTCAGCCGCATGGTCAGCTCCTGCACCGCGCGCCCGTCGCCATTGGTATAGAGCACCAGCAAGGCGTCGTCGCTCAGCCCGGAAACCGGCTCGCCCACCATCAGCGCCCCCGTCCCCGGGGGCCACTGTTTTGATATTTCGGCGTTATAATACACGTCGGGTTGATCAGTTCTGCTCCGTTTCTGCATCGGGCTTTTGCCACGGGCGATGATGACCCTTACCGCGTTGGCCCATATGCTTGCCAGCCTCTTCGAACTCCTCTTTCGAAATGGACCCGTTTTCGTCGGCATCAAACCGATCGAACATATGGCCCGCACGGTGCGGTTTGCTCAGCTCATCCTGGCTCAGCACCCCATCGCCGTTGGCATCGCGCTTTTTCAACATTTTTTCCGCATGCGCGGCGACCTGCTTGACGCCTTGAGCTGTCAGCTCCTCAAGCGACACCACACCGTCCCCATTGGTATCTGTCTTGGCAAAACGGGCGCCTTTCATGGCATCCATTTCCGCCTGGCTGATCTCGCCATTGCCGTCGGTGTCAATTTCCTCAAAAGACATGCGCATTCCCGGGCCACCCGGTCCACCTGGGCCATCAGGGCCGCCCTTGGCCAGCACTGATCCTGCCGCGATGATGCTGGCCGTGCCTACGATAACCGCGATGAAAGCTGCTTTTTTCATGTCAATTTCCTTCGTTTGTGGCGACCCCTTGTCGCCTATCATGCAAGTCAAACGGCTGATCAACGGAGTTCCGTCGCCCCCTGAGCAAATATATCTAAAAAAGATTTCTCGCCAAAAATGGCCGGGCATCGAAACGAAATTTGCGACATTACACCGCAAAACTGCCGCGCCCCCTTTCGGTCCGGCCAGAATTCGGCCAGGAAGAGCGCAAAGATGGGTCAAACATATAGGATTTATCATGACCGAGACTCAGACTGTGCTGGCCACAGACCTCGAAAACGATCGCCCAATCATGGCGGCCCTGTTGAAGGGCTGGCGGCGCACATGCCCCAGCTGTGGCAAAGGTGCCGTGCTGCACTCCTATCTCAAGGTCAAAGCGCGTTGCGACAGTTGTGATCTGGACCTGTCCCAGGCCCGCGCCGATGACGGCCCGGCCTATTTGACCATCCTGATTGTGGGTCACCTGCTGGCGCCGCTGCTTCACTTGGTCTTTGTCACCTGGCGCCCCGAACCGCTGGTCTTGTTTGCAATTTTTTCGATTGGCTGCGTCACTCTGTCCCTGTATCTTCTGCCCAGGCTAAAAGGCGGCATTATTGCTTACCAATGGGCAAAACGCATGTATGGGTTTGAAAAGAACTCCTGAAGAGCCAACGACAGAATGAGGATCTCATGACGGCAGGCCAAGATAACCCGGTTGTAGACAAAACAGCAGTGCGCAACGCCGCCACGGTGATTGTGGTGCGCGACCGGCAGGGCGCGGACCCCGCCATTCTGATGGGCCAGCGCGGCGCCAGGGCCGCGTTCATGCCCAACAAATTTGTCTTTCCCGGCGGCGCGGTTGATGCCACTGATGCGGATGTGCCGCTGGCCTCTGCGATTTCCGAGACCTGCCACAGACGGCTTGCCGATCAGGCCCCGGGTGATTTGCAAACCGCGTTGACGGTCGCTGCCATTCGGGAACTATGGGAGGAAACCGGGCTGGTGCTGGGGCATCGGCGCAGCTGGCCGGGTGCTGTCCCTGCGGACTGGCAGGGTTTTGCATCGGCGGGCTATCTGCCCTCTGCCAGCGGCTTGCAATATGTCTTCCGCGCCCTCACCCCACCGGGTCGCCCACGCCGGTTTGACGCCCGCTTTTTCCTTGTCGACGCGGAGGAGATTGCCACCGATCTAGATGATTTCTCCCGCGCCTCGGACGAGCTGTCCCATTTGCAATGGGTCAGGCTTTCCCAGGCCCGCCAGTTTGACCTGCCGTTCATAACCGAGGTGGTGCTGGCCGAAGTCGCCGCCCGGATCACCGATCTGACGCCGCCCGGCTCGGTGCCCTATTTCCGCAATACCGACGAGGCCAGTCTGTTCCTGCGTCTCTACGGCACAGAAATGCCCGCCGCCGACTGACCGACAAAACCTGCCAGATTATAGCGCCAGCACCAAAGCCAGGATCGACAGCACCAGCAGGGCCATCCCCATGATCTCGCGCTTGCTGATTTTTTCCTTGAAAAACAACACCGTTGCCAGGATCGACAGCACCAGCTCGACCTGCCCCAGTGCCTTGACATAAGCCGCATTCTGCATCGAAAAGGCCCAGAACCAGCAGAACGAGCCGCCCATGCTGGTCAGGCCAACCCAGATCGCCATCCGTCGCGCCGCCCAGACCCGGGCGAGCTCCTCCCGGTCGCGCCAACCCAGCCACAGCATCATCATCAGGCATTGCAGGCTGACCACCACCGCCAGGGTCACGCCTGCGCGAAAGGCAGGTTCAAGATCGCCCAGTTGCAACGACGCACCGCGATAGCTGACGGCGGAAAAGGCAAACAGCACCCCAGACCCCAGCCCCAGCTTTGCCGCCCTATTGGTCAGATGCCGCCACCAGGGTCCGCTGCTTCCGGGGGTCTTTGACAGCACCAGCACGGCGCTCAATCCCAAGGCAATCGCCACCCAGCCCCAGTTGCTGATCTGATCGCCCAGCACCAGCAGTCCGACAATCGCGGTCTGAATAACTTCGGTTTTCTTAAAGGTGATACCAACGGCAAAATTGCGTTGCTTGAACAGCGCCACCACGCAGATCGTCGCCAGGATCTGCGACAGCCCGCCAATGGTGGCAAACAACCAAAAAACCGGTGTCAGCGCCGGAAACACCCGACCGGAGACATAAAGATAGGTCGCCAGCCCGATCAGGATAAACGGCGCCGAATAGGCAAAGCGCGAAAAGGTCGCCCCGGCCGCGGACAGGGTGACACTGGCCAGAACCTTTTGCAGCATGAACCGAACGGTTTGAAATGTAGCGGCCGCAATGGCGACTGGAATCCATAAACTCATCCGGGGGTTATGGAGAGTTACGCATCCGGATGCCAGAGCGGATGCGGCACCGGATCCTTGCTACGCAGGAAATAGCGACGGAACACCTGCCCATAGCAGGTATATGTATAATGCCCATTGGCATCCTGGAACGCGTCCCGGCGGTCCCGGTACAGGCGCGGCAGCGCATACCAGGGCACTCCGGGGTGCAGATGATGCACCACATGCAGATTATTGTTGAGAAACAGAAAACCCAGCGGGCCTCTGTCTTCGACCAGAACGGTGCGTGCGTGCATCTGATCATGGGCGCGGTGCTCCAGGAAGGTACGGATTTTGACCAGCCCCAGCCCCAGATAGGCGGCAATGGCATAGGCCCAAAATGGCATTGGCGTCAGACTGACCGCCCACAGCACCAGCGCCAGTCCCGGCAGATGCAAAACCCAGGCCCAGATCACCGCCCACTCACCTCGCCCGGCAGCGCGGGCATCGGCGGCCAGGAAACAGACCTGACCAATCAGCGGCCCCAACAGGATGCGGCCCAACAGGGTGTTGTTGGCGCGGTATATCCAACGCATCCCCCGCGACATCTGCTGCCACACCTCTGGGTCCAGAAAGTTGCTTTCCGGGTCATCATAGGGATCGGTCAGGTTTTCATCACGGTGATGCTCCAGATGGGTATCGCGAAACCTGTTATAGGGGATCGCCATGTTCAACTGAGGCGCCATCAGGGCCTCGTTCAGCCACCGCAGCCGAAAAGGATGCCCATGCAGCGCCTCATGGGTCAGCGACGAGTGAAAGGCGACCAGAATGGCACTGACCGCAATCGCCAGAACCAGAGCGATGTCCGGCAGCAGCAGCAAACCTGTAAACCACAGCCCATAACAGGCCAGTATCAGCGATAAAGTGCCCCATTCCGGGCCTTTAGGCAGATGTTCAGACATGGTCTCGGCCCCAGCCAATACGCGACCAGATCCGCTCGTACAGAAGATACAGGGTGAACCCGATCACAGTGTTGATCAGCGCGATCACCCCGCCCACTGCAATCGATCCGGTGGCCAGAAATCCAACCAGCGCCATCGACCCCAGGCCGATGATATTCCAAATAAGCGCCTTGACCAGCGACCGTATCCGCGATTCCATTCTACCTCCTGACGATAAGTTGTCTCAGGAGTACCGTAAAGCGACGCTGTGCAAAATTCCGTATATGATTAACAAAACGCAACAACTGTGATTTAAATAAACACATGAGTATAAAAATTGACAAACGCACCCGAGCTGAGCAATTCCGCGTCCGGTTGACAAGAGCCCTGCGCGATAGCGGCCTCAGCCAAAGCGCCCTGGCGCGGCAAATCAGCGTCGATCGCTCAACCATTTCGCAACTGCTGGGGGGCGACGGTGCCCGGCTTCCCAACGCCCATGTGGTTGGTGCCTGCGCCAGCGCTCTGGGGGTCTCCGCCGATTGGCTGCTCAGCCTATCTGATCGCCCCGAAAGCGCGGCTGAACTGCTGGCGGGCGCCCTGTCCCTGTCCGAGGCACCGCGGGCGCTGGTGGATGCCCGCATCTTTGACTGGCACCGCGAGGCCGCAGGCTACAAGATCCGCCATGTGCCCGCCACTCTTCCCGACATGATGAAGACCCGGGCCCTGCTGGAATGGGAATATACCCCGCATCTGGGACGCACCGCCGGTCAGGCCATTGGCGCCTCCGAGGACCGGCTGGCCTGGATGCGGCAATCACAGTCCGACTATGAAATCGCCATGCCGATTTATGAGCTGCACAGCTTTGCCCATGGCACCGGCTATTATCAAGGCTTGCCGCTGCAGACCCGTATTGAACAGCTTGATAATTTTGAACGCCTCTGCACCCAGCTCTATCCCCGGCTGCGGGTCTATCTGTTTGATGCCAAACGGCTGTATTCGTCGCCGCTGACCATCTTTGGGCCCTTGCTCTGCGTCTTCTATGCCGGCTCGCACTATATGGCCTTTCGCGACAGCGACCGGATTGAGACCTTCACCCAGCATTTTGACACCCTGGTGCGCGAGGCCGATCTGACCGCAAGGCAATTGCCCGACCACCTGCGCGCACTCAAGGCAAGCCTCACCGGCTAGGCCCCACGGCGCCGGCACGGCGGCGTTCAGGCTCAAGTCGCGGCAGCGACTTGAGCCACCGGTACCGCTAGACTTTTGGGTCCGGGTTCACGGTGTGGCCATCCACCGCGATCACCTGCCCCGACACCAGACGGGCCGCATCAGAGGCCAGAAAAACCGCCATATTGGCAATATCACTGGCTTTGACAAAACTGCCCATCGAGGTGCCCGAGGCATAGCCGTCATAGACCGCATCCCGGGTCATCCCCTTGGCTGCGGCTTCCCGTTGCAACACGCCTTCCATGCGGGGGCCTTCGACCGATCCCGGACAGATCACATTGGCGCGGATGCCATGCGGACCCAGCTCCATCGCCAGGGTTTTGGTCAGCCCGATCACCGCCCATTTCGCCGCCGAATAGGGCGCCCGGTTGGGATAGCCGTATTGCCCTGCGGTTGAGGAGGTCACGATGATCGACCCTGCCCCCGCAGCCTTCATAAGCGGTGTTGCGTATTTCGCCGCCAGAAACGCGCCTTCCAAATTGACGCTGACACAGGCCTGCCAGTCCGCTAGGGCCACATCCTCGATCTTGGCGGTTGGCCCGGCGACGCCTGCATTGGCACAGAGCACCTCCAGCCCGCCCGCCGCCGCCACAGAGGCAAACACCGCCCGCATATCCTCTTCGCTGGCGGCATTGGCCCGGTGGGTGATCCAGTTGGATGGCAGTGCCGCCAATCCGGCCTCATCCACATCGGTGACCCAGACCTCGTAGCCCGCCGCAGCAAAGCCCTCGCCCATGGCGCGGCCAATACCAGAGGCGCCTGCGGTGATCAGAACCCGCGCCATTACCGGCGCCATTACCGTGGTGCCCCAATGGCGCGGCCCAATCCCTCGGGCGCTGGCAGTGCCGCATGCGCCGCTGCCAGTTTCACCAGCGCCGCCTCCACATGGGGTGCTGGCGGTGCCGAACGGCGGCTCGCCAGATCCACATGCAGCAACATGTGCTCGCCAGTGGCCAGCAAGCGGTCGCCCTGATACATCTCATGCCAGAGATGCATCTTCTTGCCCGCCCCCATGATCACCTGAGTTCTGACCTGGATCGCATCGCCCGCATGCACCTCGTCCAGATGGCGGATGTGGGTTTCAGCGGTGAAATAGCTGCCGCCCGAGGCGATATAGTCGGCGTCACAGCCGATCAGGATCATCAGCCGGTCGGTAGACTGGGCAAAGGCATCCAAGTAACGGCTTTCAGTCATGTGACCGTTGTAATCGGTCCAGTCCAGCGGCACCGTGCGGTTCAAGGTCAGCACCGGCTTGGACAGATCAGTAATCTGGTCGAGATGGCTCAGCAGCCCTGCTTCGCCCTCGCGCGACTTGTCCTGCGCATTCTGCAACGCGCCGGCACCCCAGTCATTGGCCGACATCGCCCGCATCATGCCGACAAGGTTATCATCGCGAATACGCTCCAACTGGCGGATTGAATGCATGCCGGATTGTTCATCCGACTGGCCAGCAATCAGATCAACCAGGTCCTCGGTGAACTCGGGCACATCCATCAGTTTGGTCCAGGGTTCCGTCAGGCAGGGGCCAAACTGCGCCATAAAGTGTTTCATTCCGGCCTCACCGCCCGCCACGCGATAGGTCTCAAACAGCCCCATCTGCGCCCAGCGAATGCCAAAGCCATAGCGGATCGCGTTGTCGATCTCCTCGGTCGAGGCAATGCCGTCCTTGACCAGCCACAACGCCTCGCGCCAGACCGCCTCAAGGAACCGATCGGCGATATGCGCGTCGATCTCCTTGCGCAGATGCAGTGGGTACATGCCCAGCCCCGAGATGATCTCTTTGGCGCGTGCGATCAATTCAGGCGGGTTTGCCGGCGTGCCCACCAGCTCGATCAGCGGCAGCAGGTAGACCGGGTTGAACGGATGCGCGACGACGATCTGCCCGGCATTTGCGTGGCCTTCTTGCAATTGCGACGGCTTAAAGCCGCTGGTCGAGGAGCCGATCACCACGTCAGCAGCACAGTGTTGTTGCAACTCGCCGTAGACTTTCTGCTTCAGATCCAACCGCTCGGGCACGCTTTCCTGCACCCAGGTCGCGCCAGACACCGCCTCGGCAATACTCGGGTGAAAGCTGAGGCTCCCCTCGGCAGGCAGCGCCACATTGCCCAAGCCCGGCAGACTGCGCCGCGCATTGTCCAGCACCTCGCCGATTTTGCGCTCAGCCTGCGGGTCCGGGTCAAACACCCGCACGTCCCAGCCGTTCAGCAGGAACCGCGCGGCCCAGCCGCCACCAATTACACCGCCACCAATGATTGCTGCTGTTGTCATGACTAGTCCTCTTTATTCTATTATCGCCCGCGTGCAGCACGGGCAGCGCCTCCCCAAGGTCAGACACTGCCCATGGGTTGAGCTTACTTCGACACCGGAGCCCGCTTCACCAGACCCAGCTTCTCACGCACCGCCGCTGGGCCCATCAGCCGCGCGCCCATGTTCTCAATGATGGTGCCTGCGCGCTCAACCAGCTGCCAGTTCTCGGCCAGCTGACCCTTGCCCAGCCACAGATTGTCCTCCAGCCCGACCCGCACATGGCCGCCTGCCAGCACGGAGGCCGCCACATAGGCCATCTGATCACGACCCAGTGAAAACGCCGACCAATTCCAATCATCCGGCACATTGTTGACCATCGCCATGAAGGTGTTCAGATCATTCGGCGCCCCCCAGGGCACCCCCATGCACAGCTGAACCAGGGCCGGCCCGTCCAGCACGCCCTCTTTCACCAGTTCCTTGGCAAACCAGAGATGGCCGGTGTCAAAGGCCTCAATCTCGGGCTTGACCCCCAGATCCGTCATCATCTGCCCCATAGCGCGCAACATGCCCGGCGTGTTGGTCATCACGTAATCGGCCTCGGCAAAGTTCATGGTGCCGCAGTCCAGCGTGCAGAGCTCGGGCAGGCATTCGGCAATATGTGCAATCCGCGCAGAAGCGCCGATCATATCGGTGCCAGCCTTACTGACCGGCAGCGGGTTTTCCACGTCGCCAAACATCATATCGCCGCCCATGCCAGCGGTCAGGTTCAGCACCACATCCACCTCGGACTCGCGAATGCGGTCTGTGAGTTCCCGGTACAGGCCCAGATCACGGCTCGGCGCACCGGTTTCCGGATCACGCACATGGCAGTGAACAATGGCAGCTCCCGCCTTGGCCGCCGCAATGGCGCTTTCGGCGATTTGCGCTGGTGAGCGCGGCACATGTGGGCTGCGATCCTGGCTGCTGCCCGAGCCGGTCACCGCACAGGTGATAAAGACGTCTTTGGTCATATTTAGAGGCATTTTGCTTTTCCCCGCAATGTACAGAGTTGTGCCCGAGTTATCCCCAGGCTCTTCCCCAGTTTCCTATTTGCACTGATCTGCACTCTGCCCCAGCCTTGGGGCCTGAACTTTACAGAATGCGAATCCTACTTGATGAAATCCGCAAAAAACATACTTCAACCAGAACACCGTCCGCTGAAAACAGCGGTGCTGGTGCTGGACGAATGCAACACGCTGTCCTTTGCCGCCGTGGTCGATCCGATGCGCGCCGCCAACCGGCTGGCCGGGCGTCACGCCTTTGACTGGGACTATGTCACTGCCACCGATGAGCCCGCAATGCTGACCAGTGGCTTGACGGTGCCGGGCATCCCACTGGCCCGGCTGCAGAGCTGCGAGCTGCTGATCGTGGTGGCCGGCTTCCAACTGGCCCGGCACGCCACCCCCAGCCTGCTGGCGGGTCTGCGCCGCATCGCCGCCACCGGTGCCACCATCGCGGGCATTGACGGCGGCCCCTGGCTGCTGGCCGAGGCCGGCTTGCTGGATGGTCATGCCGCCACCACCCATTGGGAGGATCTGGAGAATTTCGCCAGCCGCTTCCCCGAAGTCGACACCCGCCAGGACCGCTTCACCCTGTCCGAAAGCCGCCTGACCTCTGGCGGTGCCACCCCTGCGATCGAAATGATGTTGCACATCATTGGGGCGCGCCACGGCATCGGCTTTGCCTCCCGGGTGGCCGGCCTGTTCCTCTATGATGGCCCCAGCGCCCCAACCCGGCCGCAAAGCCGCCTCGGCAGCCAGAAGCACAATGCACTCACCGCCAAGGCCAATGCGCTGATGGAATCCTCGCTGGACGAACCGCTGCCGCTCAGCCACATCGCCGAGAACCTGGGCACCAGCCCGCGCAGCCTGCAGCAACAGTTTCGTCTGCGCCTGAACACCACCCCGCAAGACCACTACCTGCAACTGCGCCTGGCCGAGGCGCGCCGCCTGGTGACAGACACCGATCTGCCGCTGATGGATGTGGCCGTGGCCACCGGGTTCACCTCGCAATCCAGCTTTGCCCGCGCCTTTCGCACCGCCCATGGCAGCACCGCCCGCGATCTGCGCCAGGACAGCTCCCTGCCGCTGCGGCACTAGCCAGCCATGTCCCAGGCCATGCGGCGTCGCCCGTTCCACCCTGACGGATCTCGCTTCATCTGGCCAAAAATATCCCGGGGGGTGAATGGGCCAACAGGCCCAGAGGGGGCAGCGCCCCCTCCTCTTGCCTTTTTTTGACACCGCATCTTTTTAACACCGCCCTTGGTGACTCCCCAGCTCAATACGGCATCGGATGGGCCCGGTGCGCCTGATCGATCTCCTTCAGAACCTCATCACTCAACTGAACATCCACCGCGCCCAACAGATGCTCCAGCTGCGCCTGGGTGGTGGCTCCGAATATCGCCGAAGCGATGAAGGGCCTTGTCCGGCACCAGGCTAGCGCCATCTGCACCACGTCCAACCCATGGCGTGCCGCAATGTCCAGATAGGCCGCCACCGCATCATAGGTCCGGGGCACGTCCCGCCCGCCCAGCCCAGGGACCAGCGATTTGCGCGACCCATCAGGCACCGCACCGTCCTGATACTTGCCACTCAACAACCCGGCCGCCAGCGGTGAAAACGCCAGCAGCCCGACATCCTCGTTGACGCTCAACTCGGCCAGATCCGTGTCATACAACCGGCACAGCAGCGAGTATTCATTCTGGATCGAGGCCACCCGTGGCGCCCCGGCCTCCGCCGCCAGCCGCAGCCATTGCGCGGTGCCCCAGGCGCTCTCATTGGACAGGCCAAAGGCGCGGATATTGCCCTTGTCGACCTGGGCTTGCAGCGCCTCCAGACAGTCGACCATATTGGCCAGGGTCTCTTCGCGGTTCTGCGTTGAGGGGTCATAGCTCCAGTTTTTACGGAACATATAGCTGCCGCGATTGGGCCAGTGGAACTGATACAGATCGATGTAATCCGTCTGCAACCGCTTCAGCGATCCCTCGATTGTTGCGGCGATGGTCTGGCTTGAAATCGGCGCACCGTCCCGCACAATCCCCAACCCCTCGCCCGAGTGTTTGGTGGCCAGAATATAGTCGCCCCGCCGACCACTCCTGGCATTCCAGGCGCCAATGATCTCTTCGCTGCGACCGGTGGTCTCCTTGCGGACCGGATTGACCGGATACATTTCGGCAGTGTCGACAAAGTTCACCCCCGCCGCCAGCGCATAATCGATCTGCGCATGGGCCTCCTGCTGCGAGGTCTGGGTGCCGTAGGTCATTGTGCCGAGACACAGTTCCGAGACCTGCAGGCCGGTGCGGCCTAGCGGATTCATTTTCATGGTGCGCGTTCCTTTTTGCTGTCGGGCGCACTTTAGTGGTCCAGTGCCCGGGCGCAACCACGTCACGTCATGGCTTGAGATCGCCTGCATAATCAGCCAGCCTGTCGCCAGTATCCAATCCCTCTTCACCGCAAAGGACGACCCCATGCCGCAAATCATCACCAAGGGCATCAAGGCGCTACTGGCCGAAGCCAATGATGTCGTCACCACGCTACCGGTGGGTGAGGCCAAAGATCTGGTAGCCAGCGACGATTATGTCTTCATCGACCTGCGCGACATCCGCGAGCTGCGCCGCTCGGGGCTGATCCCGGGGGCGTTTTCCTGCCCCCGCGGCATGCTGGAGTTCTGGATCGACCCCGACAGCCCCTACCACAAACCGGTGTTCAATCAGGACAAAACTTATGTGTTCTACTGCGCCAGCGCCTGGCGTTCGGCGCTCAGTGCCAAAGTGGCGATGGAGATGGGGCTGAAGCCGGTGATGCATCTTGAGGGTGGCTTTGGTGAATGGCTCAAACAGGACGGCCCTGTGGTGCCTCAGGAGAGCTGAAGAACAGCTCGGTCCGCAAGAGGCCGATTGAGAACAAAGACAGAACATGATAGGGGTGCAGCATGTCGACTCACATGCTGCACCCCCCGTCCCCCCACCCCCCGTCTTACCGCCGTCCGCAGGTCTCGATCCTTGACGGTATTGCCCTGGATTATGGCCGCACCCATGAGGTCTGCGGCCCCGCCCGGCGCAGCTTTGCCCTATGGCTGGCGGCAGCCACGACAGGGCCGGTGCTGTGGATCTCGCCGGCCTGGGAGGCGGATCAGCTGAACCCGGACGGGATGATGGATTTCACCTGCCCCAGCCGGTTTTTGTTTCTTCGGGCCACCCGTCAGGACGATCTGCTCTGGGCCACCGAAGAGGCCCTGCGCGCAGGGCAGCTGCCGCTGGTGGTGACGGATCTGCCGGCGCCGCCAGCTCTGAAACCGGTGCGCCGCCTGCATCTGGCGGCGCAAAATGGCGGCCGTCACGGGCCACAGCCGCTGGGATTGCTGCTGACACCGGGCCGCGGCGGTGCCGCTGGCATCGAGAGCCGCTGGCATCTGGCCCCCGACCACCGGGATCAGCACCGCCAGTGGCTGCTGCAACGGCTGCGCGCCCGCACCCTGCCGCCCTGCAGTTGGCGATTGCGCCAGTCCGCCCCCCGCGCCGGGCTGGAGGTGGTGCAGGAGCCGCTGACGGTTTTGTCCTGAGGCGCCGGCAGACCTGTTGTCCAGACAGACTTGGGGGGCCAGACAGACTTGGGGGGCCAGACAGACTTGGGGCTCAGCCCCAAACCCCGGGATATTTTAAGCCAGATGAAGTGAGGTCCGTCAGGATCGAACGGGCGGAGCCCCAAGCCCGTCTTGGAAATAATCCCGGGGAGTGAAGACTGTCCTGGAAACCATCTGGGGGAGGGTTTCAAGTCTGACCCGGCGGTGCCGTCAGATTTGAGCGGCGGTGCCGTCAGATTTGAGCGGCGGTGCCCCAAGCGCTTTGGCCAGATCAGGGACCAGTGGGAAAGCAAGTGCAATTTGCAGCCATCCCCCTTAAAATACCGACCTGGAGGATGTATGTTTCAAAGACGCCACGCCCTGATCCTGTTTGCAAGCGCCTGGGCCCTGCCCTCGGTCGCCCTGGGCGCGCCGGTCCGCTACCAGCTGGATCCGGCCAAGTCGCATGTTGGCTTTAAATTCAAACTGAACGGCGTCACCCAAAATGGCTCTATGCCGATTGAGCGGGCCGATATCACCATTGACCCGCAACAGCTGACCGCATCACGGATTGATGTGACCGTGACTGCCGCGCGGTCGCGCACCGGGCTGATCTTTATCACCCGGGCGATGACCGGCCCTGACGTTCTGAACACCGCGCAGTTTCCCACCATCCGGTTTGTCTCTCGCCACATCACCCTGGGCGCCTCGGGGCGAATATCCGACGGGGCGCGAATACGGGGAGACCTGACGTTGCGCGGAGTGACCAGATCGGTCACCTTGCAAGCAGCGCTGTATCGGCCACCTGGCACTGCGGCAGATGATCTGAGCCAATTGGATGTGGTGTTGCGCGGCGGCCTTAGCCGGGCTGACTTTGGCGCCTCGGGATTTCCCGGTCTGGTCGCGGATACCGTGATCCTGGACATCCGTGCCCGGATCAACGCAGTCAAATAAACCGGCCAAATAAACCGGCCAAATAAACTGGCGCAAAAACGTCAAATGCGACATTGCTGTCGAAAACGATTGCGCCCGCCTGTCATGTCGCGGCATTCTGCGCAGCTATGCGACTGATCATATCCTTTGCCGCCCTGCTCCTCTCTGTCGTGCTGTTGCAGCTGTCCACCGGCGGTGTGGGGCCGCTGGATGCCATATCGGGCCTGACCCTGGGGTTCAGCAACGAGCAAATCGGCTTGTTGGGATCGGCGCATTTTCTGGGGTTCTTTATCGGCTGCTGGTGGGCGCCGCGGCTGATGGGCACGGTGGGTCACTCGCGTGCCTTTGCCGCCTTTACCGCGCTGGGAGCGATTGGGCTGATTGGCCATACCCTGACCAATAACCCGCTGGCCTGGGCTGCCATGCGGATTGCATCGGGGCTCTGCGTGGCCGGTTGTTATACGGTGATCGAGGCCTGGCTGAATGCCAAGGTCACCAATGAGAATCGGGGCCGGGCGATGGGCAGTTACCGGGTTGTCGATATGGGGGCCTCGCTGGCGGCGCAGCTGATTATCGCGGTGCTGCCGCCCGCCGCCTATGTGTCTTACAACCTGCTGGCCATCCTGTGCTGTGCCGCATTGCTGCCGCTGACCCTGACCCGGGCCAGCCAGCCAGAGACCCCAGCGGCCCCCCGTCTGCGGCCCGGACTGGCCTGGCGTTGTTCGCCACTGGCGGTGGCCGGAGTGTTGGTGGCGGCGCTCAGTTCCGCCTCGTTTCGCATGGTCGGGCCGCTGTACGGTCAGGAGGTCGGACTGGCCATTGATCAAATCGCCTTTTTCCTGGCCTCCTTTGTGCTGGGCGGCGCGCTGGCGCAATATCCAATGGGCTGGCTGGCCGACAAATATGACCGCCGCTGGGTGCTGATCTGGTTGTCGGTGGCGGCCATCCTGTCCAGTGGCATCACCATCTCTACCGCTGGGATGGGCACCCTTGCCGTCATGCTCTCAGCGGGAGTTTTTGGCTTCACCACCTTCCCGATCTTTTCGCTTTCGACGGCCCATGCCCATGATTTTGCCAAGCCGAACGAACGGGTCGAACTGGCGGCGGCGCTGATGTTCTTTTATGCTCTGGGCGCCATTGCCAGCCCGTTTGCCGCCTCGGCCCTGATCGAAAGCCATGGGCCCGGCGCTCTGTTTGCAATGATTGCCGTGGGCCATCTGGCGCTGATCCTCTTTGGCCTGAGCCGAATGCGGGCCCGGCCAACCCCCGAGCAGCGCACCCAATATGTCTACGCACCGCGCACCTCGTTTATCATCGGCCGCCTGCTGAAACGCAGCCGCCAGAGACGGTAGCTATGCCTTTTAGCCAAAATTCTTCGAAGAATTTTGATCGGAAAATTCGAATTTTCCGGGTCAGTCGTGGCGGGTCGGCGCTACAAAACCCCATTGGACAGGCCCCGTCCCCAGGCCCCGTCCCCAGGCCCCATATCAAGCCATTAGGCCACAATGCACCTGCTCGAGCCCGCCCTCACTACAACAGGAAAATCCGGGAACCCATCACAGGGGGATTTCTAACCGCTTAGACTTGCGTTAGACGGATCGTCAGACAGCTAGGCGGAAACCTGATATGGCACGAATTCTCATTACCTCGGCGATCCCTTATATCAACGGGATCAAGCATCTGGGCAATCTGGTGGGCAGCCAGCTGCCGGCCGATCTCTATGCCCGCTACCATCGGGGCCGCGGCAATGAAGTGCTGTTCCTCTGCGCCACCGACGAACACGGCACCCCGGCCGAGCTGGCCGCCGCCAAGGCAAACAAACCCGTCGATGAGTTCTGCACCGAAATGCACGGCGTTCAGGCCGGGATTGCCAAGGGATTTGGCCTCAGCTTTGACCATTTTGGCCGCTCCTCCAGCCCGCAAAACCACCAGTTGACCCAGCATTTCGCTGGCAAGCTGGCCGAAAATGGCCTGATCCGCGAAGTGGTGGAGAAGCAGGTCTATTCCAACACCGATGGCCGCTTTCTGCCGGATCGCTATATTGAGGGCACCTGCCCCAACTGCGGCTACGACAAGGCCCGGGGCGACCAATGCGAGGAATGCACCAAGCAGCTGGATCCCACCGATCTGATCAACCCGCGCTCAGCCGTTTCCGGCTCGACGGATCTGGAGGTGCGCGAGACCAAGCACCTGTATCTGTGCCAATCCACCCTGAAGGACCAGCTGGACGAATGGATCAGCTCCAAGCATGACTGGCCGATCCTGACCACCTCGATTGCCAAGAAATGGCTGCATGACGGTGACGGGCTGCGCGACCGGGGGATCACCCGCGATCTGGACTGGGGCATTTCGGTCAAAAAGGGCGGTCAGGACTGGCCCGGCATGGAGGGCAAAGTGTTCTATGTCTGGTTCGACGCCCCTATTGAATACATCGCCTGCGCCGGCGAATGGGCCGAGGCCAATGGCAAGAGTGACGCCGACTGGCAGCGCTGGTGGCGCACCGACAAAGGCGCCGAGGACGTCAAATATGTGCAATTCATGGGCAAGGACAACGTGCCGTTCCATACCCTGTCCTTCCCGGCCACCATTCTGGGCTCGGGCGAGCCGTGGAAACTGGTCGATCACCTGAAGTCGTTCAACTACCTGAACTATGACGGCGGCCAGTTCTCTACCTCGCAGGGGCGTGGGGTTTTCATGGATCAGGCACTGGAGATCCTGCCCGCCGATTACTGGCGCTGGTGGCTGCTGTCGCATGCCCCCGAAAGCTCGGATTCGGAATTCACCTGGGAGAATTTCCAGCAGTCCACCAACAAGGATCTGGCCGATGTGCTGGGCAACTTTGTCAGCCGCATCACCAAGTTCTGCCGCGCCAAATTTGGCGAAACGGTGCCCGAGGGCGGTGAATACGGCGAACAGGAACTGGCGCTGATCGCCGAGCTGACCACCCGTATCCGCGCCTATGAGACCCAGATGGAAGCCATCGAGGTGCGCAAGTCAGCCCAGGAGCTGCGGGCGATCTGGGCGGCGGGCAACGAATACCTGCAAAGTACCGCGCCCTGGTCAACCTTCAAGACTGATCCGGTCAAGGCGGCCACCCAGGTGCGCATGGGGCTGAACCTGATCCGTCTCTATGCGGTGCTCAGCGCGCCGTTCATCCCCACCGCCGCCGCCAGCATGCTCAGCGCGATGAACACGCTGGACACCCGCTGGCCCGAGGATGTGGCCGCGGCGCTTAGCGCGCTGCCCGCTGGCCATGAATTTGCGGTGCCCGAGGTGCTGTTTGCCAAGATCACCGACGAGCAGCGCGAAGACTGGCAGCAGCGGTTTTCCGGGATCCGTGACTGACCGCCACGCGCCCCAGCAGACCCACAATCAGCGCATCCCTTTGGGGGTGCGCTTTTGTTTGCGCAGTTCGAAATATCCCCGCCAGGCGAAGGGGATACCCCCCCTTGCCCCGCCACCAACCTGCCGAATCAGCAACCGCTGATGATGCAGCCAATTGTCGAGAAAGTTATACCTGACCGAAAAACTCAGGTTGACATACCTTAGTAAATAAATCAGGTTAGCGACACTCCAGCCAGCCTGCTTAAATTCAGGTCAGCCCGCAGCAGAAACAACCGTTTAGATCGCCTCATGCCGCACAGTGTTTCCTCAGGTCACAAGCCGCACCCAATCGCGCCGATCCAGCAGCCGCAGGATCCGCTTTGGTCGCAGGCGCTGGCTGAACCGGAAACCCTGTCTGGTTTTTGCCTGGAATGGATCCAGGACCGGGCGGATATCAACAAAGGGCGACCCTGATGAACATGCACGTAGCCGAAGTGGCCATTCCCACCGCGGAAGTTTTCCCAACCTATCATGCCGAAGAGCTGACCCGCGGCGGCATCCAGGCCCGGATTCTGCTGAACGGTCAGATCTACAGTCTGCGCATCACCCGCGCCGGAAAATTGATCCTGACGAAATAAGCCACATCGCATCGTGGAGACGCCGCCGTTGGCACGCTCTCCGCCCTATAGAGGCACCCGCCCTGCGCCATCTGCAGCACGGCGCCATACCTCCACCAGACCTCACTAATACTCTTCCACAAGGACCAAATTTGATGAAATCACTGATACTTGCAGGCACGGCTCTGACGGTTTTTGCCGCCGGAACCACGGCTGTTCTGGCCGCTGACAAGACTGCAGTTCTGGAGAATTACTCCAATATTGCCGAGGCCAAATATCAAGACAGCCTGGCCACCGCAAAAGACCTGCAATCTGCCGTCGAGACCCTGCTGGCAACGCCCTCCGCTGACAATCTAATGGCGGCCCGCACCGCCTGGCTGGCAGCGCGCGTTCCCTATCAGCAGTCCGAAGTGTTCCGTTTTGGCAATGCCATCGTTGACGACTGGGAAGGCAAGGTAAACGCCTGGCCACTGGATGAGGGCCTGATCGATTATGTCAGCGCCTCTTACGGTGGTCCCTCGGACGAAAACACCCTGGCCGCGCTGAATATCATCGCCAACCCGATGTTTGAGCTGTCAGGCAAGACCATCGACGCCAGCACCATCACCCCAGCCCTGCTCGAAGGCGCGCTGCACGAGGCCGATGGGATAGAAGCCAATGTGGCCACCGGCTATCACGCCATCGAATTCCTGCTCTGGGGCCAGGATCTCTATGGCACAGAACATGGCGCAGGCATGCGGCCCTGGACCGATTACGCTGTCGGCGAGACCTGCACCAACGACAATTGCGACCGCCGTGGCGATTTTCTGAAGGCCGCCACCGATCTGCTGGTCTCTGACCTGGACTGGATGGCCGCACAATGGGCTGAATCTGGCGACGCCCGTACCACGTTGCTGGGCGACGAAAGCGCCGGCATCGTCGCCATGCTGACCGGCATGGGGTCGCTGTCCTACGGCGAACAGGCCGGCGAACGTATGCGTCTGGGCCTGATGCTGAACGACCCCGAAGAAGAGCATGATTGCTTCTCGGACAACACCCACAACAGCCACTTCTACGACGGCAAAGGCGTGCAGAACGTCTATCTGGGCGAATATACCCGCGTCACCGGAGAACTGATCTCGGGCGCTTCCCTGTCCGATCTGGTCGCCGCTGTGAACCCCGATCTGGACAGCGAAATGCGCGCCAAGCTGACCGCCACCATGGCGGCCTTGGGCGCCTTGAAAACCGCAGGCGACAATGGCTTCTCCTATGACCAGATGCTGGCACAGGGCAATGCCAAAGGCGAAGCACTGATCATGGGTGGCATCAACGGTCTGATCGACCAGACCCGCTCCATCGAGCGGGTTGTTTCGGCCCTGAACCTGGACGGCGTCGCTATCGAAGGCTCGGATTCTCTGGACAACCCCAAGGCTGTTTTCGAGTAAGCAATACAGCGGCGCGACCTGGCCTTGCGGTCGGGCTGCGCCGTCACCACCCTGCCGGGTAAATACCCTCAATTGCATTTGGGTTCTCAGAGCGTTTCCCAAAAGGGTCGCGTTTCCTTTTCGCGACCCTTTTGCACCTTCAGCCTCCATAAAAAATGTAACAAACACCCTAATCTGACAGTTTAAGTAAGAATAGCACTTGCAGACCAAGTAAAACTGTCAGAAACTCTCATCGAAACCATTGGCCCTATAGCGGGACGGAAAAATGATCGTTTGTCACTGCATGCTGATCTCAGATCATGACATCCACGCCGCAGTTAACTGGATGCGAAGTGCTGACCCGGATACAATTATTACGCCTGGGAGAATATACCACGCACTGGGCAAAGCCGCCGATTGTGGCGGCTGCATGCCATTGTTTCTAGACACCATGCGCTCTAATGCTAACCTCCAAGTTCCAATGCAGCTGGCAAATCTGCGCTGCTGGACACTAAAGGAGAGCGGCCATGAAGGGCGACCCCAAAGTAATCGACTATCTCAACACGGCAATACGTCATGAACTGACGGCTGTCAGCCAATACTGGCTGCACTACCGGCTTCAGGACGACTGGGGCCTTGGCAGCATGGCCAAGAAAAGCCGCGCGGAAAGTATCGAAGAGATGGAACACGCGGACAAGCTGATACAGCGCGTCCTGTTCCTCGGAGGCCACCCCAACCTGCAAAAACTTGACCCGCTGCGTATTGGTCAAACGCCCAAAGAAACCCTTGAGTGCGATCTGGCTGCCGAAGTGTCCGCCCGGGCGCTGTACAAGGAAGCCCGAGAAGCCTGCAACGATGCGGGCGATTATGTCACCATGGCGCTGTTTGAACAGCTGATGGCCGACGAAGAAGGGCATATCGATTTCTTGGAAACGCAGCTTGAACTCCACGACCGGATCGGTGCTGAAAACTATGCTCAACTTAATGCGACCACTATGGAAAACGCAGAATAAAATAATCCTGGCTGTCGCACTTGCGACGGCCAGCCCCCTGTCAGCGCTGGATCTGACCACGCTGAATCTCGCAGACCCTCATCTCAATCTAGTGCCCCGGACCGCAGCCGAACAGGCCCGCATCACCGCGGCCACCGCGGCGACCTCGGACTTCACCACAGCCGAAGCCTTTGAGGATCACCCGGCGGGCGCCGCCACCGTCAGGGCGCGCAAGGATGACGAGGCATTTTCCCAGCACTCGGCCAATATCAGCTTTGAGCAGCAGCTTGAATTCAAGCTCGGCAACGGATTGTTCAAGAAGATCTGGGTGTTTGCCCCGGCCTCAACCAGAGCGTCGGACGGGCTGGGCCCGCTGCACAATGCCCGCTCCTGCCAGCGCTGCCACATCAAGGATGGTCGCGGTCATCCCCCGCAGAGCGCCGATGACAGCGCCGTATCCATGTTCCTGCGGCTGTCCATTTCCGGCGATACCCCCGCAGGAATGGCCGCAGTGCGTGACTATATCGGCACCGCGCCCGACCCCAACTACGGCACCCAATTGCAGGATTTCTCGCCGCCGGGAATGGCCCCGGAATATCAGTTCTCTGTCACCTACCGCGACATCGAGGTCGCCCTGTCCGGTGGCGAAAGCGCCAGCCTGCGCGCCCCCAGCTACCAGGCGCTCAACCTTGGATACGGCCCATTGCACGCCGATGCCATGCTATCGCCAAGGGTGGCGCCGCCGATGATTGGCCTTGGCCTGATTGAGGCCATCCCGGTGGCTGACATTCTGGCCCAAGCGGACGAAGGTGACGCCAATGGCGATGGTATTTCGGGACGGGCCAATCTGGTCTGGTCCAGCGAATATGATCAGGTCATGCTGGGCCGCTTTGGTCTGAAAGCTGGCCAACCGACGGTGCATCAGCAATCGGCAGCCGCCTTTTCCGGTGATATCGGCATATCCACGCCGCTTTACCCGGAACCTTGGGGTGAATGCACCGAGACACAAACAGACTGCCGCAACGCGACCCACGGCGACGGCGATGTGCGCGGAAGTGAGATCGACCAGCCCAACATGGACCTGGTGACATTCTATAGCCGCAACCTCGGCGTCCCGGCCCGTCGCGATCTGGACGACCCACAGGTGCTGCGCGGCAAACAGGTGTTTTACGACAGCGGCTGCAGCAACTGCCATACACCCAAATTTGTTACCCATCGCCTGAGCGACCGCCCCGAGCAAAGCTTTCAGCTGATCTGGCCCTACTCCGATCTGTTGCTGCACGACATGGGCGACGGTCTCGCCGACAACCGCCCCGAGGCCCGCGCTACGGGGCGCGAATGGCGCACGCCGCCGCTCTGGGGTGTTGGTCTGACCCAGCAGGTCTCAGATCAGGCGGGCTATCTGCACGACGGCCGCGCCCGCAGCCTGCTTGAGGCGGTGCTCTGGCATGGTGGCGAGGCGCAACCGGCGCGCGACACCGTGGTACAACTGGCACCCGGCGACCGTGCCGCCCTTATTCGTTTTCTGGAAAGTCTCTAAACCATGCGCGCCATTGCCCCCGCCCTAGCCCTCGGCCTCAGCCTGATCCTGTCGCCGCTCACCGCCCGCGCAGACATGGTTGACGATGTTCTCGACCAGCAAATCCTGCCGGGCATGATGAGCCTGGCCAGCACCGCCAGTCAGCTGGCCGAGGTCGCGCAGGCCGATTGCCGGGCTGACTCACCGAGGTTGCGCCAGGCTTTTGGTGCCACCTTTGATGCCTGGATCTCGGTCAGTCACCTGCGCTTTGGCCCAAGTGAGGCCGACAACCGCGCCTTTGCGCTGGCGTTCTGGCCGGACAGTCGTGGCAAGATCCCCAAGGAACTCGCCAAGATCATCGCCGAGGCTGCCCCGTCAATAGATCAGCCGTCCGCGTTCGCCAGCTACTCAATCGCGGCGCGGGGGCTCTATGCGCTGGAATTCCTGCTCTATGACCCGGATCTCAGCACCCGTGGCACTCCGGAAACCCGCTGCCGCCTGACACGGGCCATCGCGGGCGACATCGCCACCACTGCGGCCGCCATCCAGACCGACTGGCAGCACAGCTACGCGGCGCAAATGCGCCGCCCCGGTGACCGCTACCAGACCAAGGCCGAGGTCAAACAGGAACTGTTCAAAGCCCTGAACACCGGCCTTCAGATCACCGCAGACATGCGGCTGGGTCGCCCCTTGGGCAGTTTTGACCGCCCCCGCCCCAACCGGGCCGAGGCGCGCCGCTCAGGGCGCAGCCTGCACCATGTTGAGCTGTCGCTGCAGGCTCTGCAACCACTCGCCCGGGCCTTGGCTGGCGACAACCTGGAGCTGGCCGCGAGGTTCCAAACAGCTTTTGCCCAGACCCTGACCGCAACCGCCCGTCTGGACGATCCCACCCTGGCTGGCGTCGGTGATCCCGGCAGCCGGTTCCGCATTGAGGCCTTGCAACAACAGGTCAACGACCTGCGCAACCTTGCCGCGACCGATCTTGGCCCCTCACTGGGGGTCACCCCCGGCTTTAACGCGCTGGACGGCGACTGAGATGAGCTCGCGCCGCGGTTTCCTTGCCGGGTTGCTGGCCACCGGATTGGCCCCCCGGGCCAGTTGGGCAGATCTCGGCTGCCCGGCCTATCTGTCGGCGGCCAAACAGGCCGACGGCAGTTATATCCTGGCCGGAGTCTCAGCCCAGGGCGAGGTGCTGTTTCGCTGCCCGCTGCCCGATCGCGGCCACGGCGCCAGCGCCCATCCCCTGCGCCCCGAGGTGGTCGGTTTTGCCCGCCGCCCCGGCCGCTTTGCCGAGGTGATCGACTGTCGCACCGGACTGCGGCTGGCCCGGCTGGAACCACCCACAGGGCATCATTTCTACGGCCACGGCTGCTTTAGCCAGGACGGCAGCCGCATTTATACCACCGAAAACGAATACCACACCGCCCGTGGCATGATCGGGGTTTGGGACGCCACCGACGGCTACCAGCGCCTCACCAGCTTTGCCTCGGGTGGCATTGGCCCGCATGAATTGCTGCTGCGGCGCGATGCAGAGGGTCTGGTCGTCGCCAATGGCGGTATCCAGACCCACCCCGACAAGGGGCGCGAAAAATTGAACCTCGACAGCATGGCGCCCAACCTCAGCTATCTGCGGTTCGACGGCACTGTCGACCACCAGATGATGCTGCCCGACGGGTTGCAACAAAACTCCATCCGCCATCTGGCGATGCGAGGCGACGGCACCACTGGTTTTGCCATGCAGTGGCAGGGCGAGCCGGGCGCAGATATGCCCATCGTCGGGCTGCACCGCCCCGGCGCCGCGCCGCGCCTGTTGGCCGAGGACGACCCGCGCCTGCGTAATCTGAACGGCTATGGCGGTTCGATCCAGTTCTCAGAGGATGGCATGACCCTGGCCGTCACCTCGCCGCGTGGCAGCGTGGTGCAGCTGATGGATGTCGCCTCCGGTGCCTTGCTGCAGGAACATCGCCTTGACGATGTCTGCGGTCTCGCCGCCCAGGGCAACGGCTTCCTTGCCAGCACCGGAACCGGCCAGTTTGTGGCGCTCTCCCAGTCCGCGATGACAGCGCTGTCCCAAACCGATCTGCGCTGGGATAATCACCTGATCCGCTTGAGCTGAGTTCACATTTGCGAGTGGCATTGGGAACCTCAGGCGGGGCCACCGGCAGAAGAAACAGAGTTGCGAAAGTCTTTCGCAATTGAAACGTGACACAACGAAAGAAAGCCACTAGTACCTTGGTGAAGGGATTCCCCATGGATGCTAACACACGCCAATCTGAAATTCTGAAGCTTCTGGACCATCATGACCGGGTCGAGGTCGAGGATCTGGCCAGCCACTTTAATGTCTCACTGCAAACCGTGCGGGCAGACCTGCGCGACCTCAGTGCGCGCAACGCGCTGTCGCGGGTCCACGGCGGCGCCGTTCGCATCAGCTCGGCGGCCAATCGCGCCTATGCCGACCGCCGCAAGCTCAATGCCGCAGGCAAGCTGGAGATGGCGGCAATGGCAGCAGATCTGATCCCGGAAAACTGCTCGATCGCCCTGAACATCGGCACCTCGACCGAACAGGTGGCCCGCGCATTGGCCACCCATCGTGGGCTGACCGTCCTGTCAAACAACATCAATATCATCAACACCATGATGGGCGGCCAGACCAAAGAGCTGATTCTGGTGGGGGGCACAGTGCGCCAGAGCGACGGCGCCATTGTCGGCGAAGACGCGGTGGAATTCATCTCACGCTACAAGGTGGATTTTGCCATTATCGGCGCCTCGGCACTGGACGCCGATGGGGCAGTGATGGACCACGACGCCCGCGAAGTCTCGGTTGCCCGCGCCATTTTGAAAAACGCCCGCACCAAGGTTCTGGTCTGCGACAGCAGCAAATTCCAGCTCTCTGCCCCGGTGCGCATTTGCTCGGTTGCGGATCTGGATGTTGTGATCACCGACCAGCCGGTGCCCAGACAATTCGCCGAGGCCGCAGCGCTGGCTGGCACCCGCATCCTGAGTGCGGCTCAAAACGAAAGCAGCGAAAATGCCTAACCACCCGATCACAGACCACCCGATCACCGATCTTTTCATCATCGGCGGCGGCATCAACGGCTGCGGCATTGCCCGCGACGCTGCGGGGCGCGGATTGTCGGTGACGCTGGCTGAAATGAACGACCTGGCCTCGGCCACCTCCTCGGCGGCAACCAAGCTGTTTCACGGCGGCCTGCGCTATCTGGAGTATTTCGAATTCCGCCTGGTCCGCGAGGCGCTGATCGAACGCGAAGTGTTATTGAAAGCGATGCCGCATATCTCCTGGCCAATGCGCTTTGTGCTGCCGTTCCACGCCGATATGCGGTTTGACAATGACACCCCCACCTCCAAGCTGCTGTCCGGCATCATGCCTTGGATGAAGGGCCGCCGCCCGGCCTGGCTGATCCGTCTGGGCCTGTTCATGTATGATACCTTGGGCAAACGCGGCATCCTGCCTGGCACCCGCAAGTTGGACCTGACCACCGATGCCGCAGGCAAGCCACTGAACGATAAATTCAAGATGGCCTTTGAATACTCGGATTGCTGGGTCGAGGATGCCCGTCTGGTGATGCTGAACGCCCGCGACGCGCAGGCCCGCGGCGCCACCATCCTGCCCCGCACCAAGGTGATCGCCACCGAACGTCTTGCCGATCACTGGCTGATCACCCTTGAGGATCGCGTCAGCGGCGAGACCCATAGCCGCCGCGCCCGGATGCTGGTCAATGCCGGCGGGCCCTGGGTGGCCGAGCTGTTGAAGACCCAACTGAAAATCCAAAGCCGCGAATCTGTGCGGCTGGTGCGTGGCAGTCACATCGTGGTGCCGAAACTCTATGATCATGACCGTTGTTATTTCTTTCAGGGCAGCGACGGGCGGATCATTTTTGCCATTCCCTATGAGGAAGATTTCACCCTAATCGGCACCACCGATGCAGATCACCCTGCCGCCGACATCGCGCCCGAATGCACCGAGGCGGAACAGGATTATCTGGTCGCCTTTGCCTCTGAGTACTTCGCCAAGCCGGTAACGCGCGGCCAAATCGTCTGGAGCTACTCCGGGGTGCGGCCGCTCTATGATGACGGTGCCAGTTCGGCCACCGCCGCAACCCGCGAATATGTGCTGTCGCTGGACCGCGATGCGGCGCCGCTGCTCAACGTGTTTGGCGGCAAGATCACCACCTACCGCAAACTGGCCGAGGCGGCGCTGGTCAGGATCGCCGAGGCGCTAGGGGATGTAAAACCCAAATGGACCGCAGGCGTTGCCCTGCCCGGCGGCGATTTCCCGGTTGCGGATGTTGCAAAACTGCAGGACAGGCTGGCTGGCGACTATGCCTTCCTGACCGCCTATGCCTCGCGCCGCCTGATCCGCGCCTATGGCACCGAGGCCTGGGAGCTGCTGGGCGACGCCAAATCAGCCGGTGATCTGGGGCAGGATTTTGGCGCCACCATTACAGCGCGCGAGCTGGACTGGGCGATCGCCCGCGAATGGGTGCGATCGGGCGAAGATTATCTGTGGCGTCGGACTAAACTGGGTCTGCGGCTGACCGAAGAAGAACGCTCAGCTATCGATGGGTACATTACCCAGCAAGTGGCCAGCCTTGCCGCTTAAAACAAAGGGCGCGCCTGACCTTGGGGAGGTGCAAAGCGCCTTCCCGGGGGGAAGGTCAGGCGCGCCCGACCTCACGGCCGGGCAAGTATTTCCTTAAAACTCCACGCCCTTCTGCGCCTTGATGCCGGCCCGGAACGGATGCTTGATCTGGGTCATCTCGGTCACTAGATCGGCAATCTCGATCAGCTCTTCCTTGGCATTGCGCCCGGTCAGCACCACATGGGTCATTGGCGGTTTTTCGGTCTGTAAGAATTTCACCACTTCGCCGAGATCCAGATACTCATAACGCAGCGCGATATTGATCTCATCCAGCAGCACCATTGTGTTGCGCTCGTCGCGAATCATTTCCTTGGCCTTTTCCCAGCCCGCCTGCGCCGCCGCGATATCGCGCGCCTTGTCCTGGGTCTCCCAGGTGAACCCTTCACCCATCGCGTAGAACTGGCACAGATCGGCAAAGTTCTCCTCAATCAGCGTCCGCTCACCGGTTTGCCAGCCACCCTTGATGAACTGCACCACAGCCGAGGGCATCTTATGGGCAATGCAGCGCATGATCATGCCAAAGCCCGAGCTGCTCTTGCCCTTGCCCGGCCCGGTGTGAATGATGATCAGCCCCTTCTCGCCATCCTTGGTGGCCATCATCCGGTCACGGGCGGCTTTTTTCTTGACCATCTTGGCCGCATGACGGGCTTCGTCATCGATGGGGGCTTCTTTTTTCGGGCTGTCACTCACGGCACTTCTCCTGCTGATTCCACCAATGACTTGACAAGGACCGGGGCGATGACGCAAGGGGGTTTTGTTGGTTCCTGTATTTGACAGGCGAAGAGGGAATGTGATGTGACCAGTGATCCGTCCGGGATCATCAGGTGCAAGCACAGCCGCCCCCGCGACCGTGACCGGAGAGGTCTCTGATGCCACTGGCTGATGCCGGGAAGGCAAGAGCGCCGCAAAAAGGCAATTGCCTTTTGACTCTGCAAGCCGGGAGACCTGCCAACACATGAATTCAACGGGCGGACGGGGTGTGTCGCAACCGGTTGAGGGATCCTGCGCGACAGATCCCCCTTCTGGCCCACCCCTTTTTGCCACTGCCAAGGAGACGGGCCCCTATGGGTGATGTAACGCTGACTGTCTGTACCACCTGCCGCCGCGCGGATGTGGACCCCGAGGCACCGCGCCCCGGTTCGATCCTGCTTGCCGCGCTGAGGGAAACCGGGTTGCCCGCAGGCGTCCAGCTGCGCGGCGTTGAATGCCTGTCGGCCTGTAAACGGGGCTGCTCAATGGTGCTCAGCGGCGGCGATGCCCGCTGGACCTATGTCTACGGTGATCTGAACCCCGACGAACATGTTGACGATATCCTTGCCGGGGTGGCCGCCTATGCCGCCACCGACGACGGTCTGGTGCCCTGGCGCCAGCGTCCAGTCATTTTTCGCAAGCAATCCATCGCCCGCATCCCGCCGGTCGATGCCCCTATCCAGGAGTAATTCAATGAGCGATCTCAACAAGATCCCTGTCACTGTCATCACCGGATTTCTGGGCGCCGGCAAGACCACGCTGATCCGCCACCTGATGCAGAACCCGCAGGGCAAGCGTCTGGGCATTCTGGTCAATGAATTTGGCACCGCCGGGGTGGATGGCGATATCCTGAAATCCTGTGCCGATGACAACTGCCCGGAAAACAATATCATCGAGCTGGCCAATGGCTGCATCTGCTGCACCGTGGCGGATGATTTCATCCCCACCATCGAGGCGCTGATGGCGCTGCCCAACCCGCCCGAGCATATCCTGATCGAAACCTCCGGTCTGGCGCTGCCCAAACCACTGCTCAAGGCCTTTGACTGGCCCGCCATCCGCTCGCGCATTACCGTTGACGGGGTGATCACCCTGGCCGATGCCGAAGCCGTCGCCAAGGGTCAGTTTGCCCCCGATCTGGCAGCGGTGCAGGCCCAGCGCGAGGCCGATGACAGCATCAACCACGACACCCCGCTGTCCGAGGTGTTCGAGGATCAGATCGCCTGCGCCGACATCATCCTGCTGTCCAAGGCCGATCTGGCCGGCGAGGAGGGCGTGGCCCAGGCCCGCAAGGTGATCACCAGCATCAACCCGCGCAGCCTGCCGGTGCTGCCGATGAGCGAGGGCGTGATTGATCCGCGCATTATTCTGGGCCTGAATGCCGCTGCCGAGGATGATCTGGAGGCCCGCCCCTCACATCACGACGGCCATGACGATCACGAACATGACGATTTTGAGAGCATTGTGGTCGAAATGGGCGAAGTCAAAGATCCACAAGTGTTGCAGGATGCCATCGTGAAACTGGCCCGGACACGCAATATCCTGCGTGTCAAAGGCTATGTCGCGGTTGAGGGGAAACCAATGCGGATGCTGATACAGGCCGTGGGCGAGCGTCTGCGCGCCCAATATGACAGGCCCTGGGGCAGCGATCCCCGCCGCACCCAGCTGGTGGTGATTGCCGAGCACGACAATATCGACGCCGCCGCCATCCGTGCCGAACTGGGGGCCTGAAACGATGCTGGGCCGGTGGCAATCACATCCCCACCTGCCCCGGTCGCTAGACCGGGGGGCGCCTGACCTTCCCCCCGGGAAGGCGCTTTGCACCTCCCCAAGGTCAGGCGCCCCCCTATGTGCTGATCGCCACTGTTTCAAATCAAAAGAAGAAACTTAACTCATGCACGTCGTCTTCCGCGAAAGCCACGGTCTCGAAGAGAGCGAGATCCCACAGGATCTGGGTCAGACCCCGGCTGATCTGGTGGTGCTGTCGTTCTCTGACAGTGACCTCGGCGCTTTTGCGGCGGGCTGGCACCGCGCAGCTGGCACCCTGCCCTCGCTGCGGCTGGCCAATCTGGTGGCGCTGAAACATCCGCTATCGGTGGACACCTACGCCGAGCAAACGCTCATCGGTGTCAAAGGTATTCTGGTGCGGCTGATCGGCGGCGAAAGCTATTGGTCCTACGGCCTCGCCACCCTGCAGGACCTAGCCCGCCGCAATGGCATCGCGCTGGCCGTGCTGCCGGCCGATGGCCGCGAAGACCCGCGTCTGGATGAACTCTCCACCCTGCCGGCCTCCACCCTGCGCCGGTTGCAATCGCTTTGTGACGCCGGTGGCGCTGTCGCCGCACAGGCCGCATTGGCGCAGCTGGCACTGGCAGCGGGTCTCTATGCCAAACCGGTCTTCGGTCTCAAATCCACCCCTGAACATGGCTTCTACGACCCCGCCAAAGGCGTCATCGCCTGCATCCCCGCCTCAGCTAACACCGATGGGCCCGCCTCAGCTGACACCGACGGCAAACCGCTGGTCCTCGTCAGCTTCTACCGCTCTTACCTGACCGCCGCCGACACCGGCCCGGTGGACGCGCTGATCGCCGAGCTGCGCAGCCGGGGCTTTGCCGCCTACGGTATTTTTGCCGCCAGCCTGAAATCCCCCGACACCGCCAATTGGCTGCGCCAGATCCTGCCACAGCTGGCCCCCTCGGCAGTGATCAACGCCACCGCGTTTTCCGCCACCAGCAGTGACGGCAGCGCCTCGCCGCTGAACAGCACCGGCTGTGTGGTGTTTCAGGTCGCCCTGTCCACCGCCCGGCGCAAGGACTGGGCCAGCGCCGCCCGGGGCCTGTCGCCCGCCGACCTGGCCATGCATGTGGTGCTGCCCGAGGTCGATGGCCGTGTTTTTGCCGGTGTGGTCAGCTTCAAATCCCCCGGCCGCAAAGATCCCGACCTGCAATATTCCCGCTTTGCCCACCAGCCGGACCCCAGCCGCATTAAGTCGGTGATCGACCGGGTGACCGGCTGGCACCGCCTCTCGGTGCTGGCCCATGCCGACAAACGCCTTGCGCTGGTGCTGTCCACCTACCCCGGCAAAGCCCACCAACTGGCCCACGCCGTTGGTCTCGACGCCCTCGCGTCTGCTGAGAAGATCCTCAGCTCACTTTCCACGCAGGGCTATGACATCGCACCCACCGGCGCCCTCGCCCCGCGCCTGATGGGAGAGACACTGAGCTTCACCCTGGCCGACTACCAAACCGCCCTGATCCAACTGCCGCAATCCCTGCGCGATGACCTGACCCAGGCCTGGGGCGAGCCACAGTCCGATCCCGATTGCAACGATGGCGCCTTCCACTTTCGCGCCCTGCGCACCGGCAAGTCGCTGATCGCCCTGCAACCCGAGCGCGGCGATGTGACAACCCGCAGCGACGATTACCACGATCTGGAGCGCACTCCGCGCCATGCCTATGTTGCCTTCTACCTCTGGCTGCAACTGCAGGTCGATGCGCTGGTCCACATCGGCGCCCATGGCACCCTGGAATGGCTGCCCGGCAAATCGGTGGCGCTGTCAACGGAGTGCTGGCCCGAGGCGCTAACCGCTGCGCTGCCGGTGATCTATCCCTTCATTGTCAATGATCCCGGCGAGGCGGCGCAGGCCAAACGCCGCATCGGAGCGGTCACTCTCGGCCACCTGCCACCACCGCTGGCGCAGACCACCCCGCCCGACGGCATGGCACGGCTGGAAAGCCTGCTGGATGAATACTCCACCGCCGAAGGCCTTGACCCGGCGCGGCGCGACCGGCTGATCGCCGACATCCGGGCTGAGGCGCAGGGCACCGGGGTCGAGGCCGATCTGGGTCTTGATGAGGGTAGCTCCGCCGCCGAGGCGCTGACCCGCATCGACCGTTTTGTCTGCGACATCAAGGAAAGCCAGTACGGCGAAGGCCTGCACATCTTTGGCTGCGGCGATTGTGGCGCGCAGGAACAGGCCGGGTTGCTGGCGGCTCTGGCCGGCCAGTTGGTCGCCCCTGGCCCCTCCGGCTCGCCCTATCGCGGCCGCTCCGACGTGCTGCCCACCGGGCGCAACCTGTTTACCACCGACCCCCGCGCGGTGCCGTCGCGGGCGGCGCAGGCGCAGGGGGTCAAACTGGCGGAAGAGCTGCTGCGCCGCCACCTTCAGGATCACGGCGACTGGCCACGCGGGCTGGTGATCGACCTCTGGGGCTCCGCCACCATGCGCACCGCCGGTGAGGAATTTGCCATGGCGCTGCATCTGGCAGGTCTGGCCCCCAAATGGGACGACGGATCGGATCGCGTCTCTGGCTTTGAGGTGATCCCGCTGGCGCTGCTGGGCCGCCCCCGCATCGACGTCACCCTGCGGGTCTCCGGTCTGTTCCGCGATGTCTTCCCAGGTCTGGCACAGATGTTCGAGGCCGCAGCCGCTGCCCTCGCCCTGCGCGAGGAAGACGCCAGCGACAACCCCTACCTGATCCAGACCCCCCGGGTCTTTGGCCCCAAACCGGGCCAATACGGCCTCAACATGGGCGCCCATCTCGAGGCCTATACCGAGACCGCCCGCCAGGCGGCGGGCGAGGCCTGGCTCAACGCCTCGTCTCACGCCATTGACGCACAGGGCGACATCGCTCCGGCCCGCGCCGCACTGGAGAGCCGGTTGCAGGGGGCCGACAGTTTTGTGCATCTGCAGGACCTGCCGGAAACCGACCTGCTTATGGCCTCTGATTATGCCGCACATGAGGCAGGCTTTGCCGCTGCCATGGCCCGGCTTGGCCGGCCCGGCCCGGCGCTCTACCATATGGATATGACCCGACCGGACCAGCCACAGGCGCGCTCCCTGGGCGAGGAAATCGCCCGCGTCACCCGCGCCCGCGCCGCCAACCCGGACTGGGCCACCTCGATGATGGCGCATGGCTTCCGCGGTGGTGCCGAGATTGCGGCGACGCTGGACCACATGGCCGCCTTTGCCCATCTGGCACAGGCGGTGCCGCCACATCTGTTCGATCTCTATTACCAGGCCACTCTGGGCCGCGACGATCTGGTGGAATTCATGCAGGCCGAGAACCCACAGGCGCTGCAGGCCATGCGCGACCGCTTTCGCGCGTTGCAACAGGCCGGGTTGTGGCTCAGTCGCCGCAACTCGATCATTGCTGATCTTGAGGGGGCCGCATGAGCGAGGAACCAAAAATCTATGGCTGGTGCCCCGGAGCGCTGCGGCCGATGATGTCCGGCGACGGGCTGGTGCTGCGTATCCGCGTACCACTGGGGCGGCTGTCTCGCGCACAGGCCCGGGCCGTCGCCGCACTGTCCCAGCGCTACGGCAATGGCATTCTGGATCTGTCATCCCGCGCCAACCTGCAAATGCGCGGCCTGTCCGAGCAAGATCACGCGCCCCTGATCGCCGCGCTTCAGGATCTTGGTCTGGTTGATACCGACGCGGCGACCGAATCCCGCCGCAATGTGCTGGTGGCGCCGTTTTGGTCCGTCGGCGATCAAACCCACAGTCTGGCCCAGCAACTCAGCGAGGCGTTGATCGACGCCACCGACCTGCAGCTGCCGGGAAAATTCGGCTTTGCCGTCGATACCGGACCCGCACCCGTATTGCGCCAGACTGCCGCCGATATTCGCATTGAGCGGACCTCTGACGGGTTGGTGCTTATCGCCGACGGCGCCGACAGAGGCCTCGCAGTGACGCCGGCCACCGCCGCGGCCGAAGCCCTGTCTCTGGCCCGCTGGTTCCTGGACCAAGGCGGCGCGCCGGACGGTCGCGGCAGGATGCAACCGCTCATTGCGCGCCGCGCGCCGCCGTCAGCGCATGGCGCGACCCTTACCGCCCCCGCACCACAACAACACCTTGGACAGGTCGCCAGCGGCAGGCTGGTCGGGTTGGAATTCGGCCAGATCACCGCCACCAGCTTTGCCGCTCTCGCCGCGCAGGGTGCCCTGCGCCTGACCCCGTGGCGGATGTTGCTGGTGGAGACCACCAACGATATCCAGCCGCTGCCCGACCTGATCCTTGACGCCACCGACCCGCGCCTGCAAGTGAGTGCCTGCACCGGCGCACCCGGCTGCCTGCAGGCGCTATCAAACACCCGGGATTTGGCCCGCGATCTGACGCCCTCTGTACCACCGGGCCGCCAGTTGCATGTCTCAGGCTGCGCCAAGGGCTGCGCCCATCCCGGCGTGGCCCCACTGACCCTGACCGCCACCGGGGCCGACACATTCAACCTGATCTACCATGGCACCGCCAGTGATCAGCCCGCACACCTAAACCTGAGCGCCAGCCAGTTGCGCGCCGCTCCCGACATTCTGACAAAGGGCAGCTAATATGCTCCACACCTACCAAACCAACGGCGCCGCCATCTACGCCGAAAGCTTTGCCACCATCCGCGCCGAGGCTGATCTGACCCGGTTCTCCAAGGACGAGGAAAGCGTCGCTGTCCGCATGATCCACGCGGCCGGCATGGTCGGGCTGGAACAATACATCCGGTTCTCTCCCGACATGGCTGCAACCGCCCGCGCCGCGCTGGCCGCTGGTGCGCCGATCCTCTGCGACGCCCATATGGTGTCCGAAGGCATCACTCGCCCGCGCCTCGCTGCCAATAACCAAGTGATCTGCACCCTGCGCGACAGCCGGGTGCCGGATATGGCCAAGGAGATGGGCAATACCCGCTCCGCCGCGGCGCTGGAACTGTGGCGCCCCAACCTCGACGGCGCCGTGGTCGCCATTGGCAACGCCCCCACCGCCCTGTTCCACCTGCTGAACATGTTGCAAGACCCCAGCTGCCCGCGCCCAGCCGCCATCATCGGCTGCCCGGTTGGCTTTGTCGGCGCCATGGAGTCCAAGGACGCGCTGATGCTGGACCTGCCGGTGCCGTCGATGATCGTGCAAGGCCGTCTCGGCGGCTCTGCCATCACCGTCGCCGCCGTCAATGCGCTGGCCAGTTGGAAAGAGTGACAATGGGTAAAATAATCTGCACCGGCCTCGGCCCAGGCGACCCCGACCTGATGAGCCTGCGCTCCTACCGGGCCATTCAGGGCGCGCATCACGTCGCATTCTTCCGCAAGGCCGGCTATAAAGGTCAAGCGCGTACATTGGTCGACGGGTTACTGCCCGAAGACGTTGTTGAGCACGCAATGGAATACCCGGTCACCACCGAGATCCACTTCTCGGACCCGGAATACAACCGCCAGCTTGCCGCCTTCTATGACCGCTGGGCCGACACCCTGTCTGAGATGGCCCGCACCCAAGACGTGGTTGTTCTCTGCGAAGGTGATCCGTTCTTCTACGGCTCCTTCATGCATCTCTACACCCGCCTGCAGGGCCGCGCCGAGATGGAGATCATTCCCGGCATCACCGGCATGTCCGGCTGCTGGACCGCCACCGGCCTGCCGATTACCTGGGGTGATGACGTGCTGACCGTGGCGATGGCCACCCTGCCCGAGGACGAGCTGGCGGCCCGCGCCGCCAATACCGATGCGCTGGTGGTGATGAAGATCGGCCGCAACCTGCCCAAACTGCGCCGCGCACTGGAAACGGCCGGCCGTCTCGACGACGCCTGGCTGGTGGAACGCGGCACCATGGCGGATCAGACCGTGCAGAAACTCACCGAGATCACCGGCGAGGTGCCCTATTTCTCCATTGTCATCCTGCACGGACAGGGGCGCCGCCCATGAGTGACACAAACACAGGCTGGGTGGTGATCGCCGGTCTCGGCCCTGGTGACGAAAGCATGGTAACGGCGCAGGTGCAGGACATGCTGGCCGAGGCCACCGATATCGTTGGCTATATCCCCTACGTCAAACGCATCCCGCCCCGCCCCGGCCTGACCCTGCACGCCAGTGACAACCGGGTGGAGCTTGAGCGCGCCACCCACGCGCTGGAAATGGCCGCATCGGGCCGCCGCGTCGTGGTGATCTCCTCCGGTGATCCCGGCGTCTTTGCCATGGCCTCGGCAGTGTTTGAGGCGCTGGAAGCAGGCAAACCCGAGTGGCTGGAGCTGGACATACAGGTGCTGCCCGGCATCACCGCCATGCTGGCCGCCGCCGCCCGCATCGGCGCCCCGATGGGGCATGACTTTGCCGCCATCAACCTCTCCGACAACCTGAAACCCTGGAGCCTGATCGAAAAGCGCCTGCGTCTGGCCGGCGAGGCTGGCTTTGCCATGGGCTTCTACAACCCGCGCTCAAAATCGCGGCCACACCAGTTTGGCCGCGCGCTGGAAATCCTGCGCCAGGCCTGTGGCGGCGACACCCTGATCTCCTTCGCCCGCGATGTGTCGAAACCCGGTGAGAGTATCACCACCGTCACCCTGAACGAGGCCAGGCCCGAGATGGCCGACATGCGCACGATGGTCATCGTCGGCAATGCCGATACCCGCCGGGTGGGTCGCTATGTCTACACCCCGCGCTTTGCCAAAGACCCCGATACGCAATGATCCAGCCAGGCCATCACCTCATCGACGCAGGCCAGGATATGCCGCTCCGGCACCTGTGGCCGCTCGATCATCACCACAGGCAGGCGCAGGGCGCGTGCCGCGATCAACTTGGCCTCGGCGCCGCTGCCACCGGCATTTTTGGAGACGATATGGCTGATGCCATGGTCCAACATCAACGCCCGGTCGCTGGCGGCGTCAAACGGTCCACGCGCCAGTACCACCGTGGTATCCGGCAAGGGCAGCGCCGCCTCTGGCGCATCCACCAGCCGCAGCAGGTAATGATTGCCCGGCTTGGCGGCAAAGACATCCAGGTTCTGCTTGCCAATCGCCAGAAACACCCGCGCGCCGTGGGCGGGCAAGGCAGCAACCGCCGCTACCATATCCGCCACCGGATGCCAGTCATCACCCTTGACTGCCTGCCAGGGCGACCGCTCCAGCGCGCACAGCGCCACCCCGGCCTCGCCGCAGGCAGCAACCGCATGGCTGCTCATCTGCGCCGCAAAGGGATGGGTGGCATCCACCACATGACTGATGCCCTCACTCCGCAAGTAGTCGACCAGCCCAGCGACACCGCCAAACCCACCCTGCCGCTGGGGCAGAGGCTGCGGCACCGGGCGCGCGGTGCGGCCGGCATAAGAGAACACAGCCTCCCGCCCGGCCCCGGCCAGCACACGGGCCAAAGCACTGGCTTCGGTGGTGCCACCCAGCAAAAGGATACGTGTCATGTCTGACCCCTGGTTGTCGATTATTGGTCTGGGTGAAAATGGACTGGCTGGCCTGACAGATGCAAGCCGAACCGCACTGGATCAGGCGGAAATCGTCTTTGGCGGGCCGCGCCATCTGGAGCTGGTCGGTGCCGCAGACAAGGGCCAGCCCTGGCCGGTCCCCTTTTCCATCGACCTGGTATTGGCGGCACGCGGCAAAAAAGTCGCCGTTCTGGCCTCGGGCGATCCGTTCTGGCACGGCGCTGGCGGCTCGCTTTCAGCACATCTGGAGCCCGGCGAATGGATCTCCCATCCGGCGCCTTCTACCTTTGCGCTGGCGGCCAATCATCTGGCCTGGAAGCTGGAGGACAGCCTCTGCCTGGGCCTGCACGCCGCCCCGTTTGAACGGCTGCTGCCGCTGCTGGCGGCAAAGACCCAAGTGATCTGCACCCTGCGCGACGGCGCCGCGCCCGCCGAGCTGGCCAGCTGGCTGACCCAGCAGGGGTTTGGCGCCTCGCAACTGGCGGTGATGGAACGGCTTGGCGGACCCCACCAAAGGGTGCGCAGCGCCCAGGCCGATGGGTTTGACCTGCACGATATTCAGGCCCCGGTGGCGCTGGCCATTGCCGCCGTCGGCCGCGGCGGCTTGCCGCGCGCCTCGGGCTTGGCCGACGACATGTTCCACAGCGACGGTCAGATTACCAAACGGCCGATCCGCGCCCTGACCCTGTCGGCGCTGGCACCGCGCCCCGGCCAGTTGCTCTGGGATATCGGCGGCGGCTCAGGCTCGATCTCGGTGGAATGGTGCCTTGCCGCCCCCGGCGCCCGGGCGCTGATCTTTGAGCAACGCACGCAGCGGAGCGCCAATATTAACCTGAATGCGGCAAAGTTTGGTCTGACCCACCGCATGAGCCTGGTAATCGGACAGGCCCCAGAGGTACTGGAGGCGCAACAACTGCCCGACACCGTCTTTATCGGCGGCGGTGCCTCGCAGGCCCTGCTGGACCAGCTGTGGCAAATTCTGCCCAGCGGCACCCGGGTGGTGGCCAACGGCGTAACCCTGGAGACCGAGACCCTGCTGATGAACGCCCATGGCCAACACGGCGGAGAGCTGATGAAGGCCGAAATCTCCGAAGTCAGCCCGCTGGGCTCCATGCGTGGCTGGGACCGGTCCCGGCCGGTGCTACAATGGAGCGTCACCCGATGAAGATCGCAGGCCTTGGGTTTCGCCACTCTGCCAGCGTCGATGACCTGCGCGCCGCCCTGTTCCTGACCGGCTGCCGCCACCCCGACGCGCTGGCCTCACTCACCGCCAAGGCGGCAGCGCCGCAAATGCAACAACTCGCGGCGCAGATGAACCTGCCGGTGATCGCCCTGTCCGAGGACGAGATCGCCGGCACCCCGACCCTCACCTGCTCCCCCCGGATCAAAGCCCGCTTTGGCACCGGTTCGCTGTGTGAGGCCGCCGCTCTGGTGGCCGCCCGCAGAGGCCAGCCCGAGACACCCGAGACACCCGAGACAACCGCGCGCCTGATTGCGCCCCGCGTTACATCAGACAATGGCCTTGCCACTGCGGCAATTGCCGAAAGGACGACCCCATGACCGTACATTTCATTGGCGCAGGCCCCGGTGCCGCCGACCTGATCACCCTGCGCGGCCGCGACCTGATCGCCGCCTGCCCGGTGTGCCTCTATGCCGGCTCATTAGTGCCCGAGGCACTGTTGCAGCACTGCCCCACAGGGGCCCGCATCATCAACACCGCCTCGATGTCGCTGGATGAAATCATCGCTGAGATCAAAGCCGCCGATGACGCCGGTCACGACATTGCCCGCCTGCACTCGGGCGATCTGTCGGTCTGGTCGGCGATGGGCGAACAATTGCGCCGCCTTCGGGCACTGGACATCGCTTACGACGTCACCCCCGGCGTGCCCGCTTTTGCCGCCGCCGCCGCCGCACTGGGGGCTGAGCTGACCCTGCCCGGCGTTGCCCAGTCGCTGATCCTGACCCGCACCTCGGGGCGGGCCTCATCGATGCCCGACGGCGAGACGCTGGAAAACTTTGCCAAAACCGGCGCCACCCTGGCCATTCACCTGTCGGTGCATGTGCTGGAGAAAGTCATCGCTGAGCTGACACCGCATTATGGCCCCGACTGCCCGGTGGCCATTGTCTGGCGCGCCACCTGGCCCGATCAGCGGGTGGTCAAGGCGACTCTGGAGACATTGGAAGACGCCACCGAAGGCGAGCGTGGCCGCACCGCGCTGATCCTCGTTGGCCGCGCCATCGGCGCTGAGGAGTTTGACGAAAGCTGTCTCTATGCCGGCGACTATGATCGCCGATACCGCCCCGTCGGCACCAATCCGCGCTTTCCCGAAGGAATTGAATGATGACATCTGCGCCCCATAACGCCCCCCCCGGCCTGATGATCTCGGCGCCCTCCTCGGGCACCGGCAAAACCACCGTGATGCTGGGCCTGCTGCGCGCCTTCGCCGAAGACGGCATGGTGGTGCAACCCTACAAAAGCGGCCCCGATTATATCGACCCGGCCTTTCACCTCGCCGCCGCCAAACGGCCCTCGTTCAATCTGGACACCTGGGCGATGGCACCTGACCTGCTGGACGCCGTCGCCAGCCAGGCCACCGGCGCCGAGATCTGCATCGGCGAGGGCTCCATGGGGCTCTATGATGGCGTTGCCACCCGTGGTCAGACCGCCTTTGGCACCAGCGCCGAGACCGCCAAGCGCATGGGCTGGCCGGTCATTCTGGTGGTCGATGTCAGCGGTCAGGCACAGAGCGCCGCCGCCACCGCGCTGGGGTTCAAGAACTATGACCTCGATGTCCCCTTTGCCGGCGTGATCCTCAACCGGGTCGCCAGCCCCCGCCATGAACGGCTCACCCGGCTGGGCATGGAAAAGGCCGGCATCAAGGTGCTTGGCTCACTGCCCCGGCGCGGAGATCTGTCGCTGCCCGAACGCCACCTGGGTCTGATCCAGGCGGTGGAGCACCCCGATCTTGAGGCGGCGATTGCCGACTATGCGACCTTCCTGCGCGAAAACGTTGATCTCGACGCCATCAAAGCCGCCGCCCGAGGCGGTCCGGCTCCGACGCCGAAACCGCTGCCCAAACCGCCCGCCCAACGCATCGCCCTGGCCCGCGACGCGGCGTTCTCCTTCACCTATCCTCACCTGCTGACCGGCTGGCGCAATGCCGGTGCCGAGATCCTGCCGTTCTCGCCGCTGAACGACGAGGCCCCCGCCCCGGACGCCGATCTGGTCTGGCTGCCCGGAGGCTATCCGGAGCTGCACGGTGGCACCCTGGCCGCCGCCACCACCTATCTGAGCGGCCTGCGCAAACATGCCGAAACCAAACCGGTGCACGGCGAATGCGGTGGCTATATGGCTTTGGGCGAGGCGCTGATCGACAAGCAGGGCAACCGCCACCAGATGGCCGGGCTGCTGGGGCTGGTGACATCTTATGAGAAACGCAAGTTCCACCTTGGCTACCGCCGGGCGGTGCTGCAAAGCGCCATGCCCGGATTTGCCGCCGGCGACGCTCTGCGCGGCCATGAGTTCCACTATACCACCATTCTGGATGAACCCGACGCGCCGCTGGCCCAGGTGTTTGACGCCGATGGCAACCCGGTGCCCGAAACCGGATCGGTCAAGGGCCATGTCACCGGCAGCTTCTTCCACCTGATCACCGGAGAACCGTCATGAGCGGCTTTGTCAGCTTTGTCTCCTCTGGCCCCGGCGACCCCGAACTGCTGACGGTCAAGGCGGTGAAACGCCTAGCAGCCGCCGATGCGGTGCTGTTCGACGATCTGTCCTCGGGTCCGATTCTGGCCGAGGCCCGCGATGATGCGGATCTGGTCGGCGTCGGCAAACGGGCCGGCCGCCCCTCGCCCAAGCAGGACCACGTCAGCAAGCTGCTGGTGGACTACGCCCAGTCCGGCGCCAAAGTGGTGCGGTTGAAATCCGGTGATTCGGGTATTTTTGGCCGTCTCGAGGAAGAAATCACCGCCCTGCGCGCAGCGGGCATCGACTACGAGATCATCCCCGGCGTCACCGCCGCCTCGGCTGCCGCCGCCGCTGCGGGCATACCGCTGACCCGCCGCCTGACCGCGCGGCGGTTGCAATATATCACTGGCCATGACGTGACGGGTGAACTGCCGGACGACCTGAACCTATCCGCGCTGGCCGACCCCAATGCCACCACCGTGGTCTATATGGGAAAACGCACCTTTGCGGCGCTGGCCGAACTGCTGATAACCCATGGCTTGCCGCCTGAAACCCCGGCGCTGCTGGCGCTGGCGGTCTCTACCCCGGAACAGAAACTGTCGCACCACAGGGTGGGCGAACTGCCCGGCCTGCTGCGCGCGTTGAAAACCACCGCCCCGGTGCTGATCCTCTATGGGCCACTGGCTGCCCCGGAATGACTGGCCGACCCGGAATGAGCATCCCTACCCTAACCCTGTGCCGGACCTGCCGAGAGGCTGACCCGACCCTGCCAGATCAGCTCTCTGAGGCTGTCGCAGGTGCGGGGCTGGAGGCAAGACTACAACAGGTGGACTGCATGTCCGGCTGCAAGCGCCCCCAGACTCTGTCAGTACGCCAGACCGGCAAGACGGCCTATTTGTTTGGCGAGATCTCCACCGATGACATCTGCGATATCCTGACCTTCCTGCGGCTATACGCCGAGTCGCCTGACGGCAATTTTGCCGACGCACGCCCCTTGGGCAATTTGCGGTTCAAAGCGATTGCCCGAATCCCACCAATCATCACAGCCACGCCGCAATAAGTCGCAATATCGCCACCAATGCGTCGGTTTCAAACTTGACCCGGCAACGCCGCATAAGGCACATTGGCGGCATATGGTGTTCACATGGGCGCAAAGCGTCAGGACTGAAACGGGAATGAGGAACGGCGGACCCAATTGCGGCGTCGAGACCTCAACCGCCCCCGCGACTGTGAGTGGCGAGCGGCTTTCCAGACCACTGCCGGGCAGATGTCCGGTGGGAAGGGGAAAGTTGGCTGTGACCCACGAGTCAGGAGACCGGCCATATGGAACGCAATTGATGCCGTCGGGTGTGACGGCAAGGAGAACGAACATGACGACTAAAACACTTAACACTGCCGCCACTGGCCTTGGTTTTCTGCCGGCCGTTTTTGCCCTGGTTCTGGGTCTGGGCATCATGGCCCTGACAGGCCACGTTCAGGCATCCGGCCTGCATGACGCAGCACATGATGTGCGTCACGCATCCGGCTTCCCCTGCCACTAAGACAATGTTTAGCCGCATTTTAACCAGCGCGTTGTTCGCTGGTGCTGCAGCAGGGTTGATTGCCGCCCTGCTGCAGTTGGTGTTCGTGCAACCTGTTCTGCTCCACGCCGAGCTTTATGAGTCCGGCGAATTGGTGCATTTCGGGGGCGAAGCCGTGTCCGCTCATCCCACCCTGCCCGGTTTCGACGCCATGCGCGATGGGCTCAGCATCGTCTTTACCATGCTGACCTATACCGGTTATGCGCTGGTGATGGTTGCCCTGATGTCCATTGCCGAAGAGCGAGGTGCTAAGATCAATGCCCGTGCTGGTATTATCTGGGGCCTGGCCGGTTTCATCACCTTCCACTTCGCACCGGGTCTGACCCTGGCGCCCGAGGTTCCGGGGGTGGCCGCCGCAGACGTCGGCGATCGCCAGATCTGGTGGACCGCAACCGTGGCTGCTGCTGGCATTGCCATGTGGTTGATTGCCTTTGGCGGCACCAAGATCAGCTATGCGATTGCGGCGGTTCTGCTGCTGGCACCGCATCTGATCGGCGCCCCTGAGCCGGACAGCTTCGCGGGTCCGGTGCCAACCGAGATTGGCGCTCTGTTTGCCGCCCGCGCCTTTGGCGTTGGCATGGCAGCCTGGGTTCTGGTCGGCACATTTGCCGGATATTTCTGGCAGGCTGAAGGTAAGCGCGCCGAGGCCTCTGCTTAATCAAACCGCCATGATCCTCCGCCGTGCATTGCCCGGCGGAGGATTTTCTTTGTTTTGAGGAAAAATAAATGTCCCGCCCTCTCGCCCTTTTTGCAATTGGTCTCCTGTTTGGTGGCGGCGCTGGTTTTGTGATAGCCGCCGGTAATGGCGTCACTTTCGAAGGTCACGACCACGCCGACCCATCGCAACACGCCAGCATGGAAATGCAGGCCGAAATGACCAGCCACGATCACGCCAGTGCCGTGAACCTGCCCGCCGGGGCTGATGCCCCCGGTCTGGAAATCAAACTGACCAAAGACCCCATGGCCGGGTGGAACCTACAGGTCATACCGCAGAATTTCCGCTTTGCCCCCGAACATGCCTCGACCACCGATATCAACGGCGAAGGTCATGCGCATGTCTATATCAACGGCATCAAGCTGGGCCGCCTTTACGGCAGCTGGCTGCATCTGTCAGACCTGCCCATGGGTAAGGTCGAGGTGAAGGTCTCGCTGAACGGCAACAGCCACAGCCCACTGGCGGTGGATGATGTTCCGGTTTCGGCATCCGTTACCCTGCAAATCGAGTAACGTTTGACCCATTGATCTAACCTTTGACACGGCCGAAAATGGGGCCGTGTCACCCGCGAGGAGTTCCCCCATGATCGACCTGACCCTGATTGGAATTGGCACCGGCAATCCCCAGCATCTAACCCTGCAGGCCATTGAGGCGCTGAACGCGGTTGATCTGATCCTGATCCCCAACAAAGGCGCCGGCAAAGATGATCTGGCCGGGTTGCGCCGTCAAATCTGCGATCAGGTGATCACCAATCCAGAGGTTAAAATCGCCGAGTTCGACCTGCCCAGCCGTGACCCCAAGACAGTGGACTACCGCCAGCGGGTTGATGATTGGCACGATGCCATCGCCGTGGTCTGGAGTGAGACCATTGCGGCGCAGCTGCCAGACGGCGGCAAGGTTGGGTTTCTGGTCTGGGGCGATCCGTCGCTCTATGACAGCACCATGCGCATCGCCACCCGGCTGCAACGCCAGCAACAGGTGCAGCTGACGGTGATCCCCGGCGTCACCTCGATCCAGGCGCTGACCGCCTCGCACGCCATTCCCGTCAACGAAATCGGCGCCCCCTTTACCGTCACCACAGGCCGCCAGCTGCGCGACAACGGCTGGCCCGACAGTGCCGACACATTGGTTGTCATGCTGGACGGCGACTGCGCGTTTCAAAGCATCGACGCCACCGGGGTACAGATCTGGTGGTCGGCCTATGCCGGTATGCGCCAAGAGATCCGGGTGTCCGGGGCGCTGAAGGATGTGTCGGATCAGATCATAGCCACCCGCGCCCGCGCCCGCGCCGATCACGGCTGGATCATGGATATCTACCTGCTGCGGAAATAGCCCGCCTCCCCCCACTGGCTCGCCCTAAATCATATCTCTATTTGGCATCTTTTACAGTAATCGAACATTAGTCTTTACGTGAGAATGGACAGATCAAATCTGACGTCTCACTCGTAAAAGGAGCATCGCACCATGTCACTGCGATCCCAAATTCTGTTGCTTGTTGCCCTGCCGCTTATTGTTCTTGTTTTCATAGGAGGTCTGAAGGGCTCAGCCGACTTAGACCGGTACCGCAGTGCCCAAACGATACAGTCAGAAACACATGAGGCCCTTGCGCTGATCAATCTTGTGCATTTCCTGCAGGTGGAACGGGGTCAGTCTGCCGCCCTAATATCGTCGCAAGGGACTGTTTTCAAAAATGAACTGGTGAAAACCCGACTTGCGACCAAGGCGTCACTAGGCAAGACTCCGGCGTCAACACTTGGCTTGTTCCCACAACTCACCAAATTGAACGAGATGCGGAAATCTGTTGACGCGCTCGCTGTCAGCACGCCGCAAATGGCCATCTACTATTCTGATATTATCAACCAGATTCTGGCCGAGGTTGGCGGCCAACTGGTCCTGCAGGACAATCCAGAAATTGTGCAAATCGGGTCTGGTTTGATTGCGCTGAGCAACGCCAAGGAAGCCGCAGGCGTGCAGCGCGCGGCGGGTGCGACAGGTTTTGGGCTTGGCCAGTTCAAGCTGCCCACCTATCAAAAATTTGCCGAAAAAGGCGCCGCCGAGGCGCAACTGCTGGGGGTTGCGAGCCTGACACTGGGTGAGTATTTTGCCGATCTGGATTTCGCCGAAGGCCTGCGTCAAAGCCGCCTGAAAGACATCCGCACAGCAGTTCTGGCGGCTGGGCCAAACGGTCCGGTTCCCGATTATACCGCACAGGAATGGTTCCGCCGCGCCACAAGCTGGGTGACCTATTTGCACTCTGTTGAAAATAGCACCGCCACCAAAATGGCCGCATTGGCCAGACAACAGGCCCAGGCCGCCCGAACCGCCCTGCTGGTCACGATATCGCTGGTCCTTCTGTCCATGCTGGCCGCCACCGCAACTGGTGTGCACCTGATCCTGACATTCACCAGGCAATTCGGCGCCTTGCAAAAGGATCTGGACAAGCTGGCGCATAAGGAATTCGACTTTGAACCTGCGTTCATAGAGTCAAAGACCGAAATCGGTCATCTGAGCCGGGCGATGAATATCACCCGCGCGGCGCTGAAGGCGGCCGAGGACAGGCTGGCCTCTATCGAACAGGAACGGGTGGCAGATCGCGGCGCTGTCATTGGCTGCCTTGACCGGCATCTGTCCCGACTGGCGGCGCGCGATCTGAACTGCACCATCGAGCAGGTCTTCCCCCGGGATTACGAACAGCTGCGCGAAAGCTTCAACACAACTGTCGCCACCCTAAGAACCACCGTCGAGCAAGTGGTCGATGCCGCTGACAGCATTCGCAGTGGAGCCGCTGAGATCAGTCAGGCCTCGGACGACCTGTCCAACCGCACCGAAAGCCAGGCGGCTACTCTGGAACAAACCGCCGCTGCATTGGAGCAGATGACCGTCTCAGTGAAATCCTCAGCCGAAGGCGCTCATAGTGTCGAAATCATCATGGATGAGGCCCGTCAGGAGGCGACAAGCAGCGGCAAAGTTGTGCAGCAAACCGTCGCGGCAATGAAGCAGATCGAACAATCCTCTGGTCGCATATCGCATATCATCAGTGTGATTGATGACATTGCCTTTCAGACCAACCTGCTGGCGCTGAATGCCGGTGTCGAAGCGGCCCGCGCCGGCGAGGCTGGGCGCGGCTTTGCCGTTGTCGCCTCGGAGGTGCGCGCCTTGGCGCAGCGCTCCTCGGATGCTGCAACCGAGATCAAATCGCTGATCAACGACAGCGCTCACCACGTGAAAAACGGCGTCGATCTGGTTGGTCAGGCGGGCAAGGCGCTGGGGAATATCGTCGATCGGGTCAATCACATTTCACAACTCGTCACCGAAATCGCCGAAGGCTCTGCTGAACAGTCAACCGGTCTGGGCGAGATCAATATTGGCGTCATCCAGCTGGATCAGGTGACCCAGCAAAACGCCGCCATGGTCGAGCAGGCAACCGCCGCAGGTCATTTGCTGAACGACAACGCCAGCAAGCTGTCGGCCATGGTGGCCCAGTTCAAAATTGGAAAAAACAGCCAGAGAGCCGCAGCCGTCGACCGATCCAACCGCTCAAGCCCGCAGGGCAACTGGCCGCAGAAGCAAGAGACATCAGTCAAGCCCGCCAAAGTGGTCGGATCAAAAGCCGGCGACTGGCAGGATTTCTGACCTCAGGGCAACAGCCCTCTTATCGCGGCGCTAATTGGTCAACCCAATGCAGATGATGCCCAGCGAGACCACCATTGCCGCCATCAGGCGGCGGCGTTTGGGGCCTTCGCCAAACCACATCACCCCAATCATCGCGGCAAAAATAACCGAGGTCTCGCGCACAGCCGAGACCATGCCAAGCGGCGCCATTGTATTGGCATAGAGCACCAGCCCATAGGCCGTGCCCGACAACACCCCGCCCAGATACCCCAAGGCGCAGCTTTTCAGCGACATCTGTCGCAGCCGCTGCCAGCGGGTCGAGAACACAAACACCGCCACTGTCAGTTCCGAGACATAGAGCCAGCCGATATAACCCATGGCATTGTCGGCCAGACGCACACCGACACCGTCCACCAGGGAATAAGACGCTACGATCACCGCCGCCGCCATCGCCGCCGCAATCCCGGTGCGCGACATGCCGCCGCGCACGATGCCCTTGGTCAGGATCAAAACACCTGCCGAAATGATCAGCACCCCGCCCCAGGCCAGGGCGGGCAATGTCTCGCCCAGCCAAAACTGTGCCCCCAGCGCAATCAGAACCGGCGACATGCCTCGGGTGATCGGGTAGATCATGCTGAGATCGCCCAGCCGGTAAGCCACGTTCAGCAGGAAATAATAGCCCCAGTGGATCACCGTTGATGCAATCACATAGGGCAGTACATCCCAGCCCGGAGACGGGAACATGGTGACCAGAATAATTCCCGGCCCCACATGCCCCAGCGCGATCAGACCCAGGGTGAGGGTCTTGTCGCCGGCCCCTTTGACCACCGCATTCCAGAAGGCGTGCAAAAAGGCCGCCCCCAGAACGATGAGAACGATGGTGCTGCTCACCCCAGAGATTCCTTAACTGCGGTGACAACGATATCCAGTGCGCAGTCCAGATCCGCCCGCGAAATGGTCAGCGGTGGCGACAGGGTCAACACCGAACCTGCCGAGATCTTGAAGCTGAGCCCGGCAGCCAGAGAGGCATAGTAGATCATCTCAGCCCGCGCGACGTCCGGGGTGTTATCCGCCCGGTTGGTGACGATCTCAATCCCGAACATCAGGCCCCGGCCGCGAATATCGCTGACGATGGGACAGTCGCCCAGCTGGTTATGCAATCTGTCCAGCGCGTAATGGCCAAGCTCTGCCGCACGGTCCACCAGCCCCTCGTCCTGGATGATCTGAATGGTGGTCAGGGCAGCACGTGCGGTGACCGGGTTTTTCTCGTGGGTGTAATGGCCGATGGCAAAATCGCCACAGACATCCAGTTCCGGGCGCACAATGCAGGCAGCGATGGGCAGAATACCACCACCCAGGGCTTTGCCCACCGTCAGGATATCCGGCACAATCCCGTCATGTTCGCAGCAGAACATCTTGCCGGTTTTGCCCAGCCCAGTGGGGATTTCATCCAGGATCAGCAAGGCACCGTGGCGATCACAGGCGGCGCGCACCGCTTTCCAGAACCCCGGAGGCGGCACGATTGGCACCGCCCGCATCGCCTCGGCGATCACCGCCGAGACATCGCCTTCGCGCTCCAGCACATAGTCGATCATATTGGCGCAGGCCATGGCGCTGTCTTCCAGCGTTTTGTGACCGTAAGGGCAACGGCTGGGGTGGAACGGCGCCACATGTTCGGTCCCCGGCAGCAGAGGCCCGGCGATATGGCTGCGAAACGTCGCCTCGCCACCAACCGAGGAAGCCCCCATGCCAGCGCCGTGAAAGGCATCCCAGAACGATATGGTCTTGAACCGACCGGTGGCGGCGCGGGCGATTTTCAGCGCCACCTCGTTGGCGTCGGAACCGCCGGTGGTGAACAGGACCTTGCTCAGATTACCGGGGGCTATCTCGGCCAGTTTCTCGGCCAGCTCCACCGCCGGATCATTGGTAAAGCGGCGCGGCGCAAAGGGCAGATCATCCAGCTGCGCCTTGATCGCCGCCACCAGTCTGGGGTGGCCATAGCCGATGTGATGCACCGAGTTGCCGTGGAAATCCATCAGCCGACGACCATCCATGTCCTCGATCCAGATACCCTCTGCCTTGGCAATGGTGCTAACGCAGGGGCTGGACAGGCTTTGATGCAGAAAGGCATCGCTGTCGCGGGCTAGAAGCGGCGCCGATTTTGGTCCGATGGACTGCTTCAGCCAGGTCTTGCGGGCGTCCGAGGTATTGGACTCCCCTTCAGTATGCACGATTTGGGGTGTCATGGCGCCTCGACCGGATATGTGGGGGAAAAAGCGGGGCCCTGTGACAGGCCCCGCAGTCAGGAGAGTAATCCGTTCAGTTGGGCCAGGGCAGCGAATAAGTCTTGACGTTGGTGAAGAACTTCATCGCCTCGGTGACGCCTTCTTTGACGGCATTGCCGCTGTCTTTGATGCCGCCAAAGGGAGAGGTCTCGATGCGGTAACCGGGCTGTTCCCAAATGTTGCAGGTGCCCACGTCGAGCCCGTTGATATAGGCAATCGCCCGGTTCAGATCATTGGTGCAGACCCCTGACGACAAGCCAAACTCGGTCGAGTTCGAGATCGCCATCACCTCAACATCATCGTCAGGCACCCGCACGATCGGAATGATCGGGCCAAAGGTTTCCTGCATCACCAGTTCACTGTCATGGGGCACGTGATCGACCACGATGGGCGGCAACAAGGCGCCGCGCCGACCCGGATGATAGAGGATTTTGGCGCCCTCTTTTTCCGCCTGATAGACACGGTTTTCAAACAATTCAGCCGCCTGCGCATGGATCACGCAGCCCAGTTGTGTCTCAGGATCCTGCGGGTCGCCAAACTTGATCGCCTTGGCCTTTTCCAGCACCATAGGCACAAACCTGTCGGCGACGGAGTGCTGAACCAGAATACGTTTGATCGCAGTGCAACGCTGGCCCGAATTGCCGGTGGCCCCAGCCACAGCGATTGTGGCGGCCTTTTCCAGATCTTCGTCCGTCAAATCGTTGCAGATGATCAGCGGGTCATTGCCGCCCAGCTCCAGCGCCTGACGTTTATAACCGGCCTTGGAGGCGATCAGCTTGCCCACTGGCACCCCGCCGGTGAAGGTGATGATGTCGATGTTTTCATTCAGCATCATCTCTTCGCCGATATCCTGCGGCAAGCCGGTGACAATCTGGAACATTTCCGGCGGCAACCCAGCTTCGTACAGAATGTCGGCCAGCGCGATCGCCGTCAGCGGAGTCAGCTCGGTTGGTTTGCACACCATGCAGTTGTTGGTGGCAATCGACGGGGCGATCTTGTGGCTGACCATGTTCAGCGGGTGGTTGAACGGGGTGATCGCGCTGATCGCCCGCACCGGTTCCCGCTTGGTAAAGATTTTGCGCTCTTTGCCATTATGGGTCAGGTCACAGGAGAAAATCTGGCCATCGTCCTGCAGCGCCTGTGACGCGGCAAACTGATAGACATCCTGCGCCCGCTTGGTTTCATACAGCGCGTGCTGGTGGCAGATGCCCAGCTCCAGCACCAGCCATTTGGCCAGATACTCGCGCCGCTCGCCGATCAGCTCCCCCGCCCGTTGCAGGATCTGGCTGCGCTCGTAGCGGCTGAGTTTGGATTTATAGGCGGCGGCGATTTCAAAGGCCCGCTTGGCGTGTTCGGCCGTGCCCGCAGGCACTGTGCCGATCACCTCATCGGTATAGGGATACTTCACCTCGATGACCGCATCGGTAAAGACGATCTCTCCACCGATGCGCATGCCTTCGTGTCGGATTTCTGTTTTGCTCATGGTTCCGTCTACCTTCAAAGCGCCGCTGCAGTGGTGGCGTAGAACAGCGCATCAAAATTGCGCAGCTCCGGCTTATTGCCTAGATCGATCACCCGGTTGACGATGAAGGGCACCACCTGCTCGGTCAATCCACCGTGGCTGCGCAGCGGTTCGTTCAGTGCTGCCAGATCGTGGCGGTGCTCAGAGGTGCCGATGGTCATGTTCTCGCCCGAGACCAGCACAATGTCACCAATGCGGTCGGCAGGCAGTTCGAACATCTCGACCGCGCGTTCGCGGGTCAGAACATGGGTGATGCCCTCGATCGCCTGCAGCCGGGCAATGATACCGTTGCGGTCGGCCCCTTCGGGCAGATAGGCGGTGGCAAAGGATCCCAGCGCGCCGTGGTGCACCACATAGGGGTCGGTGATCGGCAGGATCAACCGCGCGGCGGCCTCGCCCAGCCATTCGTCCAACAGATCCTGCACATAGACCACTGCAGGCGAGCCATCCAACAGGTGCTTGGGCTTCATGCCGTGATCGGCGGTAACCACAATGGCGGCGCCCATTTCATCCAGCTGAGTCAGATACTTGTCGAACATTTCATAGAAGGATTTGGCATCCGCGTGATCGGGCGCGTATTTGTGCTGCACGTAGTCGGTGGTGGTCAGATACATCACGTCCGGATGCCAATCCGCCAGCAGCTTGACCCCAGCGGCAAAGACAAATTCCGACAGATCGGCGGAATAAACCTCGGGCTGCGCCATGCCCAGCCATTCACTGGCCTTGTCCTGACCGTGCACGGCGACGGTGGAAGTGTCCGATTTCTCGGCCGAGAAGCATTTGGCGCGGTCATCGTCGAACGACAGACCTGCCCCCAGCAAGGCGCGCAGCTTGTCCTTGGCGGTGACAATCGCCACCTTGGCGCCAGCCTCGTAGAATTTGGCGAACACGGTGGGGGCGCGCAGGAAGCGCACGTCGTTCATCATCACTTCTTCACCGGTTTCCGGCTCATACAGGAAGTTGCCACAAATGCCGTGAACGCTCGGCGGGCGGCCGGTGGCGATGGACAGGTTGTTGGGGTTGGTGAACGACGGGATCACCGAGTGGGCCAGCCGGTTGGTGCCGGTCTCGCGCATCCGCTTCAGCGTTGGCATCAGACCATCGGCGATGGCTTTGTCCAGGTATTCCGGCTCGCAGCCGTCCAGACAGATCGCAATCGCGCAAACCTTGGGGGTGGGATAGATGCGGCCGTTAGCTTCGATAGGGGATTGAATAGTCATGGGTCTTCCTTTGTGTCTTCAGGCCGCCAATTTGGCGCGTTCTTCCAGTGCTCGGGCCGGTGGGGTCGCGGATTTCACGCCCATCTCTGCCAGAGTATCCCTAGCTGCGGCAACCACCTGCCGCATAACATGTTCATCCATCTGACCGATACAGCCGACGCGGAAACTGTCCACCACGGTGAGTTTGCCAGGATAGATGATAAAGCCCTTTGCCTTCATCAGAGCGTAAAATTCGGCAAAGACGAATTTTGGATCCTCCGGGCAGAAAAAGGTCACAATGATCGGCGACAGCCAGCGGTCTTTGAGCAGGGTTTCAAAGCCCAAGCCGCGCAGGCCGGCCACCATCACATCGCGGTTACGGGTATAGCGTGCGCCACGACCCTCAACCCCGCCCTCGGCCTCATGGGCACGCAGCGCCACCAGAAAGGCGGCCACCACATGGGTGGGCGGGGTGAACCGCCACTGGCCGGTTTTGTTCATCGTCGCCCATTGCGCATGCACATCCAGGCTCATGGACGCGCTGTTGCCCTTCGCCGCTTCCAACTCGCTTTTGCGGGCGATGATAAAGCCAAATCCGGGAACGCCCTCGATGCATTTATTGGCCGATGACACCAGCGCCTCATATCTGACCTGCGCCACCTCCAGCGGGATGGCGCCAAAGGCCGACATGCTGTCGACCAGCAGTTTGCGGCCCGCAGCATAGGTCACCTGCGAGATTTCCTCGACCGGGTTCAGGATGCCCGAGCTGGTCTCGCAGTGGATCGCCACCACATGGGTGATCGCCGGGTCGTCGGCCAGGATCTGCGCCACCTCGTCGCCGCGGGGCGGCAGGTAATCGCCTTTGTCCAGCACCACGTGATCGCGGCCCAGATACTCAAGAGTCTGTACTGTTCGCTGGCCGTAGGCGCCATTGGCCAGCACCAGAACCTTGCCGTCACGTGGCACAAAGCTGCCCAGCATCGCCTCGACTGAAAATGTGCCGCTGCCCTGCATCGGTACGCAGTCAAAATCCTCTGCCCCCTGCCCCAGCATCGCCAAAAGACGGCGGCGCATTTCGGCGGTCATGGCGCGAAAGTCATCGTCCCAGCTGCCCCAGTCGCGCAGCATCGCCTCTTTTACCGGGAATGAGGTCGTCAACGGCCCCGGTGTCAACAAATATGGCTCGCCCAATCGGGGGGCAGGAAGCGTGTTGTCATGGCTGGTCATGATGGTCTCCGGACACTCGTTTCAAAGCAAGCATTGCGGCATTCCAATCTATATGTAAAATTGCAAATAACGATCACTTTATAAGCCCTGCTTATACAAATGCGGAGACCGGGAAATGCGCCATAGCCAGTTGAAAGCCTTTCACCATGTGGCATTGCTGGGCGGGTTTTCGCGCGCGGCCGAAGCGCTGCACCTGACCCAACCGGCGATCTCGGAACAAGTGCGCAAACTGGAGCAGCAGCATGACGTGTTGCTGTTCAGCCGCGACCGCAAGCGGGTGCAATTAACCGAGGCCGGCCACCAGTTGTTCCTGCGGACAAAACAGTATTTCGAGATCGAGCTGCAGATCCACGATTACCTGACTGAAACCAGCGCTGCGGTGCACGGAACCCTGCGCATAGTCGCGGATTCGGCGCATCACGTCACCGACATCCTGCGTCTCTATCGCCAACGCTATCCCAATGTCACCCTCAGCCTGCGGGTCGGCAATACCGAAGAAATCCTGGAAGAGTTGCGCGCCTATAACGCCGAGATCGGTGTGGCCGGCAGCCCATCGCCGGGCAAAGACATGGATATGCTGGATCTGGGCGCAACCGAGATCATCGGCTTTGCCAGCAAGGATCTGCTGCCAGCGGGCAAGACCTCGGTGACGTTGAAGGAGCTGTCGAACATGCCACTGATTTTTCGCGAGGTTGGCTCAAAGACCCGCGAGAAACTGGTTCAGGAGGCGGCGAAGCAGGGCATCACGCTGCTGCCGGCGATTGAGGCCGAAGGCCGTGAGGCGGGGCGCGAGGTTGTCGCTTCGGGGGCGGGTATCGGCTTTGTCTCGCGGGCGGAATTTGGCAGCGACGACAGGTTGGTGCCGCTCAAGATCGACGGATTGAACATCAACATGAGTGAATCGCTGGTGCATCTATCGCAGCGCCGCGATGTCAAAGTGATCCGCTCATTCATGGACTGTGCCCGCAGTTTGCAGGGCTGACAGCCCCCCACCAAAATTCATTGGCGGGGGGCGTTTAGAAATGGCTTAGCGGGCGCGCCAGGCCTGGGTGCGCCGCAGGATGCCCTTGGAAGCGATCAGGTGAAGAATGCGCGCGGCTGCGTTGGTGTAGAAAATCATCATCCCCATCGCCGCTGCCGGAGCGATATCACCCGCGTCATCCATGTTCAGCACCGCGATCGAGGCGAGCGAGGTTTTGGGTGAATAGAGGAACACCACCGCCGACACTGTCGTCATCGCATTGACGAACAGGTAGATCGAGATATCCAGCACCGCCGGCAGGCAGACCGGCACCGTCACCCGGCTGAACAGTTTCAGGGTTGGCTGCTTCAGCGAAGACGACACCGATTCAAACTCGCGGTCCATCTGTTTCAGCGCGGTCACCGCCGTCAGGTGGGACACCGTGTAGAAGTGAGTGACCGCCGAGATCACCAGAATGGCCATGGTGCCGTAGATCCAGTTCAGCGGATTGGCCGGATTGTTGAAGAAAAAGATATAGGCCAGACCCAGCACCATGCCCGGAATCGCCATCGGCAGCATGGCGATCATCTGGAACAACGACCGCCCCACCCGGAAGCCATTGGATTTCTCCACCAGATAGGCGCCGAAAAAGATCACCGAGGTGCCGATAACAGCGGTAAGCAGACCCAGTTTGATCGAGTTGTAATATGAGGCCCAGCCACCGCCATCCATCCTGTCGAACTGATAGTTGTTCAGGCTGAGCGACAGGTCATAGGGCCAGAATTTGATCAGCGCCGCAAACTGGCAGACCGCCAGGATACCGATGATGAAGACGCCAACTAGGCTGGAATAGATCAGAAAGATCCGGTCCATTTTGGCATCTGGGCTGGGCTGGAACGGCACCGATCGTGACGACAGGGTGGCCACCTGTTTGCTTTGCACATAGCGGTCCAGCGCAAAGGCAAAGATGGCCGGCACAATCAGCACCACCGAGACCACCGCGCCCATCTCAAAGTTCTGCTGGCCGATCACCTGTTTATAGATATCCACCGCCAGCATGTTGAACTGACCGCCGATCACTTTGGGCAGGCCAAAATCGGTAATCACCAGGTTGAACACCACAAAACCGGCCGAGATCAGCCCATAGCGGGCGCTGGGGATGGTGACGGTCCAGAAGGTGCGCCAGGGCGAGGCGCGCAGCGACACCGCCGCCTCGTACAGACGGGCATCGGAGATCGCCAGCGCCGTTGAGATGATCAGGAAAGCATGCGGAAAGGTGAAGAACACCGAGCCGATGATAATGCCGATGGGGCCATAGATACTGGCGCCAAACAGCAGCTCTTTGAGCATGCCCTGATTGCCGAACAGATAGACCAACGCAATGCCGGGCAGCAGCGACGGCACCAGAATCGGCGCCATGGCAATCAGCCGGAACGCCCCCTTGAAGCGCATGCAACTGCGGTTCAGCGCATAGGCGAACCAAAACGCCAGGGTGGCAGTGATCACAGTGCTGATCACCGCGATGAACAGCGAGTTCTTGATCGAGTTGAACAGGGCCGGGGTTGAGAAGTAATTGCTGAAATTGTCCAGCCCGGTGAATTTCATCGGCCGCAATTGCACCCGGCGGAAACTGTTGCTGTCCAGCTCGAGCCAGGTGTCCTCATCATGCAGGGTAGAGCCGACGAGGAACCGACCGCCGGGCTGCGCGTTGCGGATCTGGTACATCACCGGGCTGCGGAAGTTGAAATCGGGGAATAATTTGCTCACCGGAAGGCGGCCGTCTGATCCGGTGCTGAGGTCGGCGCTGTCAAAGGCGCCCACAGCGGCGTTCAGATCAGCCGGGTTCAACACCGTGCCGTCAAACACCCCGTCCTGATCAGAGACCTGCATTTCATATTGTGACAGCTCAAACCGGTAGGTGGAGAAGGATTTGGACAGCATCACGTAGAGCGGCAGCGCCAGTGTCACCACCAGATACAGCGCGATCACAATCATGCCGCCGCGCATGACGATGTCATCGCGGCTCAGCTTGCCCTTGATCGCTGGGCCGGGCGGCAAAGTTGTGAGGTCAGTTGTTGTCTCAGTCATCACACAGCCTCCGGGCGAGCAAAGGCCATCAATCGGTTTTCGGGCAGTTCAACAACCATCGCCTTACCCTCGCCCAGCTCCAGCCGGCGCACCGCGTTGATGGAGAAATCTGCGATCAGTTCAGAGGCGCCAAAGCGGTCGCTGTGCAAATGGCAACGCCAGAACGAGCCGAGGAATTCCATCTCCCTCAGCATGACTTCGATGCAATCGCTGTTTTGTGCATCGGGGACAAAACCAGCCTCATGCGGGATGATGTCCTCGGGGCGGATGGCGGCGATCACTGGGCTGCCGGTGGCAAATTTATGGCTGATGCAGGCATAGTTTTCGGACCCCAGCGACAGTTTGCCACCAGAGGCAACCGAGGAATCAATTTGGTTCATTTCACCGATGAAGCCGGCCACAAACAGATTGGCCGGTTCGCGGTAGATTTCAGTGGGCGAGCCGACCTGTTCAATCACCCCCTGGTTCATCACCACAATCCGGTCGGCCATGGTCAGGGCCTCTTCCTGATCATGCGTCACCATCACCGTGGTCACCCCCAGCTTGCGCTGTAGCTCTTTGATTTCGTGGCGCAAATGCACCCGAACCTTGGCATCCAACGCCGACAGCGGCTCGTCCAGCAACAACAATCCGGGATTGGTGGCTATGGCACGCGCCAGCGCAATGCGCTGCTGCTGGCCACCGGACAGTTGCGCCGGATATTTCTTGCCCTGCTCGGGCAATCCCACCAGCTGCAGCAACTCGGCCACGCGGGCGGTGATTTCGGGTTTGCTGCGGCCGGTGTTTTCCAGGCCAAAGGCGATGTTTTTCTCGATCGTCAGGTTGGGGAACAGGGCGTAAGACTGGAACACAATGCCAAAGTCACGCTCGGAGGGCGGCAGGTTCGACACGTCTTTGCCATCCTGAAAAACCTGACCCCTGGTCTGCAGATCCAGCCCGGCGATGGCGCGCAGCAGGGTGGTTTTTCCGCAGCCCGAAGGCCCCAGGAAACAAATGAACTCGCCCTCGTTGATGTCCAGGGAAATGTCTTTGAGCGCCAGGAAATCGCCAAAGGCTTTCCAGAGGTTGGTGATGCTCAGATAGAGATCACCAGATGCTGTTGCTTGGGTCACGAGATTGGTCCTTCGGTCTGCGCTATGCGCACGGGCCGACACGTCGCGGCCAAGGCCACCATACACTGCCGGAATAATTTGGGAGATTTGGGAGACGAGGGGCAAGATAGCCCCTCGTCCGATAGGGCTTACTTGGGATCTGACTTGCCGTCGTAACGCGACTGCCACTCTTTCAGGATCGAGGCGCGGTTGTTGGCGGCGAATTCAAAATCATTGTCGATCATCGCCTCCAACAGGCCGGCCGGGAAATGCTCAACCGGCTTGGCAACACCGGGATAGGCAACAACCGCATAGCCGGTGTTGTACATCTCGTTGGCGCCTAGGGTGACGGTGAAATCAACCAGTTTCTGCGCTGCTTCCAGATTGGCGGTACCGGCTACAATTGCGGTCGCCTCCATGTCCCAGCCAACACCTTCGCTGGGCACAATGATGTCCAGAGGTGCGCCTGCGGCCTTGGATTTGGCACCGCGGAAGGCAAAGGAAATGCCGATCGGGATCTCGCCGGCAGCCGCCAGCTTACAAGGTTTGGAGCCGGAGTGGGTATAGCGCGCAATGTTGTTGTGCAGCCCGTCCATAAACTCCCAGCCACCCTCTTCACCAAAGATCTGCAGCCAGCTGGAGACGTCGAGGAAGCCGGTGCCCGAAGAGTTCGGGTTGGGCATGATCAGATGACCGGCATACATTGGGTCGGTCAGATCCTGCCAGGATGTTGGCGGTGTCAGCCCGGCCTTTTCGGCCTCAACCGTGTTGTAGCAAACCGCAGCCACCCAGGCATCCATGCCGACCCAAGCGGGTGGGTTGTCGCCGTCGACAAATTTGGCGTCGAGCTTTTCAACACCGGCAGGCGCATAGGCTTCGAGCATGCCTTCGGCCTTGAGCAGCAGCAGCGAGGTCGCCGCCAATCCCCAGACCACATCGGCCTGCGGGTTGTCGCGCTCGGCCAGCAGCTTGGCGGTGATGATACCTGTGGAATCGCGGACCCAGTTGATTTTGATATCGGGATTGGTCTTGTTGAAGGTCTCCGCATAGCGGGCCAGATCCTCGGCCTCGACTGCGGTATAGACTGTCAGCTCAGTTTCGGCCGCAAGTGAGGACGCAAAAAACGCACCCGCGAGCAGAGATGTGAGAGTTGATACCTTGAGTTTCATGTTAGTCTCCTCTGTTAGTCTTAATGAACTTCATGCGGGGTTGTTGATCACCCCTTTGTAAGATCCATGTGAAGCCTTGGTCAGTCTGGCATGATTTTTTAACAAGAAAAATCGATTAAACCTACAACTTCATTACTAGAACTTATAGTTGGGCTGCCGATCCTTCCCGGATGAACCAAACCAGGGAAACTGCCTTTGAGTGATCGCCATCTACAGTTTGGAAAAGCGCATCAGCCCGCAGTCAACACCTTGAGATCACGACAGAACCTGCCGTCCAGCACATGGGATTCTTAGCCTCCTATCAGGTTACCCTAATGCGTAGTCCTGTGTATTTCTATGTTTTCTTGCATAATTGTGCTTTTCTGCCTACAACCGGGCTTATCAAAGCTTTGATGCAATTACGCCGCACGGCAAGACGCCTATATTTACGCCAAGCCAGATCAGACACAATTGGGACCCCCTATGAGCCATACTCGCATCGTCGCAGACAGCACCGTGGAATTCGCCATATACCTGGTGGATCAGGCCCGGTTGGTTTCACTACCAGGGTTCCGAAAAGATGTTCAAATCGAACAGAAAAATGACCTTAGCCCAGTGACTGAAATCGACCGGAGCGTCGAATCCTTTGTGCGGGGAATGATCGAAAAGACCTATCCGACTCACGGGTTTCTGGGCGAAGAATTTGGATCTCTGAACCTGGACGCCGAGGAGCTATGGGTGGTTGATCCCATCGACGGAACCCGCAGTTATATCACGGGATGGCCCATTTGGGGCACCCTGTTGGCCAAGCTTCGCGATGGGCACCCCGAGATCGGCCTGATCGATATGCCCGCGATTCGGGAAAGATGGCTGGGTATCTGTGGAAAAGGTTGTACTTTTGAGGACCACAGCGGGGTCAAACAGGACTGCCGGGTTTCAACCTGTGAAACATTGGCGCAGGCCCGGTTCTACACCACCAATATCCTGTATTTCGAGCCCGCCGACCGGGCCCGGATCGAGATCCTGCTACAATCGACAGCGGTGCCGCGCTTTGGCGGGGACTGTTATTCCTACGGCTTGCTGGCCTCGGGCCATGTGGATTTGGTCATCGAGGCGAAACTGGAACCCTATGATTATTTCGCCCTCATCCCGGTGGTGGAAAGCGCCGGCGGTATTATTACCGACTGGTCCGGAAACACCCTGCATCAGGGATCGGACGGCCGGGTGATTGCCGCCGCAACGCCGCAATTGCACGCGGCGGCGCTGGAAATACTGCAACAGATCTGACACAGATAGCAGCATGTGGAAAAACCAAAGACATCAAAGAATATTCAGGCTGCTCGAAGAGTTACAGAGTGTCACCACCGATGATCTGGTCGATGATCTGTCGGTATCGCGCGAGACGGTGCGCCGGGATCTGCTGGACATGGAGGCGTTGGGGCTGTTGCGGCGTGTTCACGGCGGCGCGGTCTCGGCGGAAGCGCATTCGGAACCACCTCTGGATGTGCGTTCAAAACTGAACGTCAAGGAAAAGAAGGCGATTGCCCGCGCCGCCTGCAACCTGATCACCGATCACAAGGTGATCTTTTTCGACACTGGCAGCACCACGATTTCTCTGGCCAAGCAGTTGGGCTCCATTCACGGGCTGCACGTCATCTCCAATTCTCTGAAGGCGGCAAGCCGGTTGCAAAGGGAGTATGACGCCAATCGCATATCAAGCCGGGTGACCCTACTCGGCGGCAGCCTGGCGGCGTTTGATTTTGCCACCTCCGGGCCGCAGACACTCCGTGAAATCTCGCGTATTCAGGCAGATATTTGCTTTGTGTCCCCCACCGCGATCGACCATCAATATGGCGCTTTGAACGCGGCTGAGGAGGAAAGAGATGTTGCCCTGGCGATGTTGGAGAACAGCCGCGAGAATGTGGTTCTGGCGGATGCTGCCAAGTTCTCTGCCAATGGCAATTATCGCTATTGCCGGTTCGAGCAGATGGATACGCTAGTGACGGATACCCAGATCCGCAAGCAGCCGGATCTGGTGCAGAGTGTTGCGGGACGGGTTAAACAGCTGATTATCGCTGAATAACCCGCGCAAGATATCACGAGAGATTGCCTAGCTGGACTGTTGCGGCGCGTAGTCTGCCGGGTTCAACCCTGTCGGCCTGCCGGGCAGCGCCAGTTCAGTCAGTTGCGGCGCGGTCCGGGCGATCAATTTGCCGGCCCGGATCACCGCCAGACGGGTGGCCCGCAGACGGATTGCCTCAATCGGGTCGCGGGCCTGTAGCAGTACCATGTTGGCAGCACAGCCTTTTTGCAGCCCATAGCCCTGCAACCCCATGATTTTGGCCGAATTGCTGGTCACCGCTTCAAAACACCAGGTCATGTCGGCGCGGCTGGACAATTGCCCCACATGCAGCCCCATCGAGGCCACATCAAGCATGTCGCCGCGGCCCAGCGAATACCACGGGTCCATCACACAGTCCGAGCCAAAGCCAACGGTGATACCGGCCTCGCGCAGTTGTGGCACCCGGGTCTGGCCGCGCCGTTTGGGATAGCTGTCATGGCGGCCCTGCAGCATGATGTTGATCAGCGGATTGGGGATCGCATGCACCTGTGCCTCGGCGATCAGCGGGATCAGTTTGGAGACATAGTAATTGTCCATCGAATGCATCGAGGTCAGATGTGATCCGGTCACCCGGCCCTGCAGCCCCAGCCGTTGGGTCTCAAAGGCCAGGGTCTCGATGTGGCGGCTGTGCGGGTCGTCGCTTTCGTCGCAGTGCATATCGACCATCAACCCGCGCTTCGCAGCGATTTCACAGAGCTGACGCACCGAGTCAGCCCCCTCGGCCATGCTGCGCTCAAAATGTGGGATGCCGCCGACCACATCGACGCCCATGTCCAGCGCCCGGATCAGGTTCTGCATTGCGGTGGGGTCGCGCAGCACCCCGTCTTGGGGAAAACCCACCAGTTGCAGATCCAGATAGGGGGCCACCTGTTTGCGCACCTCCAGCAGAGCCTGCACACCGGTCAGCGCATCATCGCAGATGTCCACATGGCTGCGGATGGCGCCGATCCCCATCGACACTGCCAGATCGCAGTAGCGCAGGGCGCGGCTGACAATGTCTTCGACGCTCTGGATTGGTTTCAGCTCGCCCCACAGCGCGATACCTTCCAGCAGAGTGCCCGAGGTGTTCATGCGCGGGGTGCCCAGCGACAGGGTGGCGTCCATGTGGAAATGCGGATCAACAAAGGGCGGCGACACCAGATAGCCAGTGGCGTCAATCACCTCCTGCGCTTCAGCGGTGATATTTGCCTCGATGGCGGCAATCTTGCCATCCTTGCAGGCGATGTCTATGCCGGTGCGCCCATCCGGAAGGGTGGCATTATTGAGGATCAGATCGAACATTTGCGGGCCTCGAGTTTGGTTTGCTCAGCGTTTATGGAACCGGGCGCGCCTGACCTTGGGGAGGTGCAAAGCGCCTTCACGTTTGCCAATGGCAAACCTCCGGTTTGACGGGAAGGTCAGGCGCGCCCGGCCTATCGGCCGGGCATACCAAATATCAGTTACTTAACGTTGCCCTTTGAACCAGGGCGTTAGCAGGGCACGGGGGTATTCGGCCCTGCGGGCCGCCACCACCAGCGCAAAGATCGACAAAACATAGGGCGCCATCAGGAACACCTGCCCCGGCACCATGGCGCCGACCTCGGTCTGCAGACGGACCTGCAGCGCGTCGAAAGCGCCGAACAGTAACGCGCCCAGCAGCGCCTTGCCGGGTTTCCAGCTGGCAAAGATCACCAGTGCAATGCAGATCCAGCCGCGCCCGTTGACCATACCGAAAAAGAACGCATCAAAGGCCGACATGGTCAGGAAAGCGCCGCCCAGGGCCATCAGCGCTGACCCCGCCATCACCGCACCAATACGCAGGCCGTAGACCGACAGGCCCTGTGCATCGACACTGTCGGGGTTGTCGCCAACCGCCTGCAAGGCCACGCCAAGGGCGGTGCGGTTCAGCACATACCAGACCAGCAGCACCATCGCCAGCGCCAGCATGGTCATTGCAGTTTGCTGGAACACCACAGGGCCGAGAAACGGAATATCCGACAGTATGGGGATATCCAACGCCCGGAACGGCTCAATCCGGGGCGGCGATGTCACGGTGGGCAATGCAGTGCGATAGGTGAAATAGCTAAGCGAGGTGGCAAACAGCGTCACCCCCAGCCCGGAGACATGTTGCGACAGGCCCAGCGGCACTGTCAGAATTCCGTGGATCAGGCCAAAGAACGCCCCGGCAAGGGCCGCGACCAGCACCCCGCCCCACAGGCCCGCGCCCAACCAGACCGCCATCCAGCCACACATGGCGCCGGCGGCAAAGATGCCCTCGATCCCAAGGTTCAGCACCCCGGACTTTTCGCACAGCAACGCGCCGAGGACGCCAAAGATCAGCGGCGTGGCGATGCGCAGGGAGGCGGCCCAGAAGCTCTCGCTAAGCAGGATTTGCAGGATATCCATCATGCTGCCGCCACCGCCGGTTTACTGCGGGTGATGCGATAGCGGGCGACAAAGCCGCCGACCAGCACACAGAGCAGCGACATCGCCACCACCAGATCCGCCAGATAAGACGACACCCCCATGGCGCGGCTCATACTGTCGGCGCCGACAAACACCGATGCGATGAACAGCGCCGAGATCACCACGCCGACCGGCGACAGACCCGCCAGCATAGCAACGACAATGCCGGTATAGCCAAAGCCAGGCGACAGATCGGCGGTCAGATAGCCCTTCAACCCGGCCACCTCGCTGACGCCAGCCAGCCCGGCCAGACCGCCGGACAGGATCGCGACACCAAACAGCGAGCGGTTGACGCCGATGCCCGCATGACGCGCGGCGGCGGCGTTTTCACCAACAGCCCGTAGCCGGAACCCCCAGACCGAACGGGCCAGCATGAACTGGGCAACCCCGGCCAGCACCAGCGCCAGGATCAACCCCGAATGCATGCGCATCCGCGGCATCAGCTGCGGCAGCATGCCCTGATCCAGGATCGGAGCAGACTGCGGCCAGCCCAGCCCCATGGGATCTTGCAACGCACCCTCCAACATCATCTGTACAAAGATCAGAATGATGAAGTTGAGCAGCAGGGTTGTCACCACCTCGTCAGCGCCAAAACGGGTTTTCAACAGCGCCGGCACCGCCATGCCAGCCGCACCGGCAGCGGCGCCTAGAACAATGATTAAAGGGATCAGGAAAATACCGGGAATATCCACCGCTCCGGCGCCAATGGCGACGGCGGCCATGGCGCCCAGATACAACTGGCCCTCGGCGCCGATGTTCCACAGCTTGGCACGAAAGGCCAGGGCGGCGGCAAGGCCGGTGAACATCAGGGGCGTGGCGCGGGTCAGCATTTCGGAAAAGGCAAACACCGAGCCAAACACGCCCTTAACCATCTCCCCATAAGCCACGGTGAGGTCGGCTCCGGCCAGCGCCAGCGGAATGGCGGCCAGGGCTAGCGCGATCACGGCTGACAGAACCGGCACCCCCAGCGTCATCAACCGGCCCGGCGCGTTGCGTGGCTCGATACGGATCATGTCTGTTCTCCTGCCATTTTCAGGCCAATGTCTTCGCGGTTGCGGCTGCTGACTTCGGTCAACTGGCCGTCGTGGATCACCATGATGCGGTCGGCCAGCCCCAGGATCTCATCCAGATCTTCCGAGATTAGCAGCACCCCTGCCCCGGCGGCGCGGGCCTCTAACAGACGACGGCTGACCTCGGCAGCGGCACCCATGTCGAGGCCGCGAATGGGTTGGTTGGCCAGGATCAGCCGGGCGTTCTGTTCAAACACCCGCGCCAGGATCAGTTTCTGGATATTGCCGCCAGACAGCAGCCGGGCCCCGGCATCGATGCCGGGGCCGCGCACGTCATAAGACTGGCTGAGGGTCTTGGCGTTGGTCGCAATTGCGTCGCGGTTCAGCAGCCCATTGCTCTGCACCAATGGGTCATCCAGCCGCTCGATAATCATATTCTCGGCCACCGACATGGCGCCGACGATACCATCGTGATGGCGGTCCTCGGGGATGCGGCCGACACCGGCCTTGATCATGGTTTTGGGATTGGGGTTCAGGATTTCGACGCCATCGACCTGAATGCTGCCGCTATCTGGTCGGCGCAGCCCCGAGATAACCGCCGCCAGTGCCGATTGGCCATTGCCCGACACCCCTGCAATGCCGAGGATTTCATGGGCGTGCACGGTCAGGTTTACATCCGTCAGCCGGTCACGCGCCGCCGCACTGCGCAGCCCAAGGCCCGACAATGTCAGCACCGGGGCGCCGGGTGTCATCGCGGCCCGGGTTGGGGTCGGCGTATCCTCGCCCACCATCATCCGAGCAATCACCCGCTGATCCGCATCAGAGGTGGCGATCTCGCCCACTTTGACACCGTGGCGCAGCACCGCAATGCGGTGGGAAAACGCCAACACTTCGCGCAGTTTATGCGAGATAAATATCACCGCCAGCCCGTCGCGGGTCATCGCACCGATGTTTTCAAACAGGGTGTCGGCCTCTTGCGGGGTCAACACGGCGGTGGGCTCATCCAGCACCAGAATGCGGGCATCGCGGTACAGCGCCTTGAGGATCTCCACCCGCTGACGCTCGCCCACCGACAGCTTGCCAACCGGCGTGTCCAGCGGCGCGGTCAACCCGGTGCGGTCCATGATGCCCTGCACCTTGGCGCGGGCCCCGGCCCGGTCGCGACGCAGGGCGAACAGCGGCTCGGACCCGAGGGTGATATTGTCCAGCGCCGACAGGTTTTCGGCGAGGGTAAAGTGCTGATGCACCATGCCAATACCCGCCGACAGCGCCGCCTGCGGATGGCCAAGGGTCAGCGGCTGCATGTCGCCACTGGGCGTGGCCACGTCGATACTGCCGCCGTCGGGCATATAATGGCCAAACAGCATGTTCATCAGCGTCGTCTTGCCAGCGCCGTTTTCACCCAGCAGGGCCAGAACCTCGCCCCGGTGCAGCTCGAGACTGACGGCATCATTGGCGACGACCGAGCCGAACCGCTTGGACAGCGCGTTCAGCGAGAGTACTTTTTGCAATGTCATGGGAACAGTCGGGCCGACCCTGCGATCGGTCCCGACCCTTTACTTGTCAGAGACCGGACGGTCGTCGTTCACATTGACACGGAACATGCCTTCCATGATCGATGTTTCAGTCGCTTCGACCTCGGCCAGCACCTCGGCTGAGACCAGCGTCTTATCCACCACCAAGGATCCGCCGCCATAGCTCATAAAGCTGTACTGGCCATAGTCCGCCGCCTCAAACGTGCCGCCAGCCACAGCCGCGATGGCGCGGTCAATGGTGGGTTCCATGTGCCACAGAGCAGAGGTCAGGATGGTGTTGGGATAGTCGGCAGAGGTGTCGATCACATTGCCGACGGCCTTGACGCCGCGTTCAACCGCCGCATCGGCGACGCCGAACCGTTCGGCGAACATGATGTCAGCGCCGGCATCCATCATCGCAAAGGCGCTTTCCTTGGCCTTGGGCGGATCATACCAGCTGTCGATGAAGTTCACCAGGAACTTGACCTCTGGATTAACCGCGCGGGCGCCCTCCATAAAGGCGTTCATCAGCCGGTTCACTTCGGGGATGGCATAGCCACCGACCATGCCGATCACATTGCTTTCAGTGCTGGCCCCGGCCACCATGCCAGAGAGGTAGCTTGGCTCGTGGATCCAGTTGTCGAACACCGAGAAGTTGGGCGCCACCGGACCAAAGGAGGAGCCCATCAGGAAGCCCGTTTCGGGGTAGTCTGCGGCCACTTTGCGCGCCGCACGTTCCAGGCCGAACACCTCGCCCACCACCAGTTGCACGCCTTGCTCGGCATATTCGCGCATCACCCGCTCATAGTCGGTGTTGGCGACGTTTTCCGAGAATACATAGTCGATCTCGCCGCGATCCTTGGCGGCATTCAGCGCCAGATGGATACGGCTGATCCATTGTTGCTCGACCGGCAGCGTGTAAATGGCTGCGACCTTGACGGTTCCGGCCAAGGCTGCTCCGGCTGGCAACAGAAGCGCCAGCGCCGCCGTTCCAGCCAATATTGCCCGTCGTGTAATAGAAAATTTGCTTTTCATCTGCCAATCCCCGGTTGTGTGAATGGCGCAATGAGGCATTTATTTAACCAATCGGTCAATAAAATTCGCACCTTAAGCCACAACAGAGGGTCATATGACGCTCTGTTGTGGCCTCAGCCCGGCAAAACGCACAAGCCACAGGCGGTTTAGAAACATCGCAGGGCGTTTGTTACCGCAGACGCAATCCAGTTGCCTTGTCAAAGACCAGCACATCGGCGTCGTCAAAGCTCAACCTGACCGAACAGCCCTCGGGGATTTCCTCGTCTCCACGGGTTTCAACGGTGATACGCCCGCCAGAGGGCGTGGTCAGGTAGACATAGGCGACACCGCCCAGCTGCTCGCGGATATCAAGTGTGATATCGCTGTCACCCTCTTGGATGTTCAGGTGCTGCGGCCGCAACCCGACATAGACCGGTGTGCCCTCAGCCGGTAAAGCAACCGAGGTTTGCACAAGCACATCCCCCAGCGTGGCCACCCGGATCTGGCCGCCTTCGACCACAGCGTCGATGAAGTTCATGCTGGGCGAGCCGATGAAGCCGGCCACAAATTTATTGTCTGGATCTTTATACAGATGCATCGGGCTGCCGACCTGTTCAATGCGACCATCGCGCAGCACCACGATCTTGTCCGCCAGCGTCATTGCCTCCACCTGATCATGGGTCACATAGATCATGGTGGCGCCGATTTCCTTGTGCAGGCGGGCAATCTCGATCCGCATATCAACCCGCAGCTCGGCATCGAGGTTGGACAGCGGCTCGTCAAACAGGAACACCTCGGGGCCACGCACGATGGCGCGACCAATGGCCACCCGCTGGCGCTGACCGCCGGACAGGGCCTTGGGCTTGCGGGCGAGATAATCGTCGAGTTTCAGGATCTTGGAGGCGGCAGCGACCTTTGCCTTCACCTCTTCCTTGGGGTGGCCTGTCATTTTCAGGCCAAAGCCCATGTTTTGCTCAACCGTCATATGCGGGTACAGCGCATAGGTTTGGAACACCATCGCCACGCCTCGTTCGGCGGGATCTATGGTGGTGACGTCCCGGCCGCCAATGGTGATCTGACCCTCGGTGGTTTCTTCCAACCCGGCGACCATCCGCAACAGGGTGGATTTACCGCAGCCCGAGGGGCCGACGAAGACGCAGAATTCACCGTCCTCAATCGTCAGATCGACGCCATGGATTACCTGGATGTCGCCATATTTCTTGATCACGTTGTTCAGTGTCAGTCCCGACATAAATTATGTCCCCGCTCGAATAGTGTCAGTGGCTTGGTCAGGAAAGCGCCAGTTCTGGGCCTCGACCGCGATGTCTTGTGCTGTGGCCTGAACCTGCGGCGCCAGCGCCTCGAGGTCGGCCAGTGATTTCTGTGCGGTCGTCGAGGTGACCGATAGCCCGCCCAGCACCCGGCCGCGTCGGGTCAGGATTGGCGCCGCGATACAGATGATGCCGGGCTCGTGCTCTTCGCGGTCCATGCCAAACCCCTTGCCGCGGATGTCGGCCAGATCGGCCCGCAGCGCCGCCTCAGAGGTTAGGGTGTGTTCGGTGAAACGGTGAAAGCTTTGCTGGGCGATGATCCGGGCCACCTCATCTTCGCCCAAAAAGGCCATCATCGCCTTGCCAACTCCGGTGCAATAGGCCGGGCCAACCTTGCCAGCCTGCGAATACATCTCGATCGGGTTCAGGGCGTTGCGTTTGTCCAGGTAGAGCACCTGAGCATGGTCAAACTGCGCCAGATGCACCGTCTCGCCGGTGGACTGGGACAGGGCATCCACATAGCTGCGGGCGATGGGCGCCAGCGAGCTTTGCTGCCAGGCGGCATGGGCCAGCCGCACCAGCCGCACCCCCAGCCCATAGGTTTGGCGGTCCGGGTCATAAGACAACATGCCCTGATTGGTCAGTGTCTGAAACAATCGATACAGCGTCCCCTTTGGATAGGGACTATCCTGCAAGACCTCTGAAAACCGCACAGGGCGTTCATATCCCGCCACCATATCAAGCACTTCCAGTGCTTTTCCGACGGTTCCGCCCCCTGCCTGCCGTTCTGCCATAGGTATCTCCTCCATCACTTCCGACCAGAGACCTGGACGAAAGCATTGACAAGACATAGCGAGTCGCGGTTATATTTTCAATATGTGAAATTAAGTTTCAGATAATGAAACCGCCTAGGGAGGGCATCATGGTTACCAAATTCAAAACAACCATCGCGGCGCTAGCTGCCTCGACGATCCTTGCGACATCTGCATTCGCGGGTGAGCTGGTGATCAACACCGACACATCCGACCCGGCCCCCAAGGCGGCCTTTGAACAGTTGATCGCTGATTTTGAGGCGGCCAACCCTGACATCACCGTCAAATGGAACCTGTTCGATCACGAGGGCTATAAAACCTCGATCCGCAACTTCCTGACCGCTGATGCGCCTGATCTGGCCAATTGGTATGCCGGCAACCGCATGCTGCCCTACGTTAACGCCGGCCTGTTTGAGGATGTCACCGATGTCTGGGATGACAACGGCCTGAACGAGACGCTGGCCTCGGCGGCTGGCTCGATGACCATCGACGGCAAAAAATGGGGGGTGCCTTACACCTATTACCAGTGGGGTGTTTACTATCGTAAGGACATCTTTGAGGCCAATAACATCGACGTGCCCACCAACTGGGATCAGTTCAAGGCCGCTGGTGCCACACTCACCGCAGCCGGCGTCACCCCGATCACCATCGGCACCAAATACCTGTGGACCGCGGGCGGCGTGTTTGACTACCTGAACCTGCGCACCAATGGCTATGAGTTCCACATGGCGCTGACCAAAGGTGAGGTAGAGTGGACCGATCCGCGCGTTGTCGACACCATGAACAACTGGAAAGAACTGATCGACGCGGATTTCTTCCTGGAGAACCACACCTCGTATTCCTGGCAGGAAGCCCTGGCGCCAATGGTGGCCGGTGATGCCGCCATGTATATCATGGGTAACTTTGCCGTGGCACCGCTGCGTGAAGCGGGCCTGAGCGATGATCAACTGGGCTTCTTCCAGTTCCCGCTGATCAACCCGGATGTACCGCTGGCCGAAGAAGCGCCAACCGATACGCTGCACATCCCGGCCAACGCCAGCAACAAGGAAGACGCTCGGAAATTCCTAGCCTTCCTGGCAACGGCTGATGCGCAAACCAAGATCAATGAAACGCTTGGTCAGTTGCCAATCCACAAGGATGCAACCGTGGGTGACGACAAGTTCCTGCAGGCTGGCTATGCCATGCTGTCGGCGACCGATGGCGGTATCGCCCAGTTCTTTGACCGCGATGCGCCGGCAGAAATGGCCAAGATCGGCATGGAGGGCTTTCAGGAGTTCATGGTCAAGCCCGAGCGTCTGGACGCCATTCTGGCGCGTCTCGAAAAGACCCGCCAGCGCGTTTACAAGTAAGCGCCGCATGTAAAGCCGCGCAGGACCCTAATGGGTCCTGCGTAACTGCCCTGGGCAGATGCCACCCTCAATAAACTAACAGGATTTGACCCATGTCAGCGTCTCGCGCATCCCGTTTCAATCAGCGCAGCCTTGCCCCGGTGCTATTCTTGGCGCCGGCCGTTCTGTTTTTCATGTTCTATGTGATCTTTCCGATTTTTCAGTCGATTCAAATCTCGCTGTATGACTGGGATGGTCTGGGGGCAAAAACCTATGTTGGCATCGACAATTATGTTGAGCTGATGGATGACGAGGCGTTCTATACCTCGCTGAAGAACAACGTGATCTGGCTGGTGCTCTATATGCTGGCGATCCCGGCGGGCCTGTTCATCGCGCTATTTCTGAACCAGACTGTGTTTGGCATGCGGCTGTACAAGTCGCTGTTCTTCTTTCCCTTTGTGATCAGCCAAGTGGTGGTTGGCCTGGTGTTCACCTGGTTCTATGACCCCTCTTATGGGTTGTTGAATGTGATCCTGGGCTGGTTTTCCCTGGGGCCGGTGGCGATCCTGGGCGATGAGACCTGGGTGACTTATGGCATCATCTTTGCCGGGCTCTGGCCGCAGACCGCCTATTGCATGATCCTCTATATCACCGGGCTGAACGCCGTTGACCCCGAGCAGATCGAGGCCGGGCGGCTGGACAATGCCAAGGGCTGGAACATGCTGCGCTACATCATCCTGCCGCAACTGAAACCGGCCACCTTCATCGCCATCGTGGTCACCGTCATTGGCGCCCTGCGCAGCTTCGATCTGGTGTCGATCATGACCGCAGGCGGCCCCTGGGGCAGCTCACGGGTGCTGGCCTACTACATGTATGAAAAAGCCTTTTCCGAGTACGGATTCCGCATGGGCTATGGCGCCGCAATCGCCGTTGTCCTGTTCCTGATCATGATGATCTACATCACCGTCTTCCTGGTGAAGATGTACCGCGACGAAAAGGGCCACTGACCGATGTTCCCAACCCCTATAGAGCGCCGCTCGGCCGCCGTGCAACGGCTGTATAAAACCGCCCTGCCCTTTGCCATGGTGCTGTGGCTGCTGCCGCTGATCGCGGTGGCGCTGACCTCGGTCCGCTCGGCAGGTGACATCACCGCCGGCAATTACTGGGGCTGGCCGACCTCCTTTAATCTGGTGGAGAACTACTCGGACATCTTCACCAATACGCCGCTGGGCAGTTACATGTGGAATTCGGTCCGGGTGACCGTTCCCACAGTGATCGGCACCCTGGCGCTATCGTGCATGTCGGGCTTTGCGCTGGCGGTGTATAAATTCAAGGGCAACATGCTGGTGTTCTTCATGTTTGTGGCCGGCAATTTTGTACCGTTTCAGATCCTGATGGTGCCGGTGCGTGACCTGACCCTGCAGATGGGCATCTACAACACCGTCACCGGGCTGGCGCTGTTCCACATCGCCTTTCAGACCGGGTTCTGCACCCTGTTCATGCGCAATTTCATCCGCGCGCTGCCGGTCGAGCTGATCGAGGCGGCGCGGGTTGAGGGGGTCAAGGAATGGCGCATTTTCTGGTTCATCATCCTGCCGCTGATGCGGCCAGCGATTGCGGCGCTGGCGGTGCTGGTATTCACCTTCATCTGGAACGATTATTTCTGGGCCACGGTGCTGACCCAGGGCGCCGAAAGCCAGCCGGTGACCGCCGGGCTGTATTCGCTGAACGGTCAGTGGGTTGCCGCCTGGCATCTGGTTTCGGCGGGATCAATAGTGGCGGCTCTGCCACCGGTTGCGATCTTCTTTTTGCTGCAAAAACACTTCATCGCGGGTCTGCCCCTGGGTGCGGTCAAGTGAACCGGCACCAGCGGACACTCATATAGGAAAGCCAATGGCCATCAAGATTGCCTTTATCGGTGCAGGCTCGACCATCTTTATGCGCAACATCATCGGCGATGTGCTGCATCACCCGGCCCTGAGCGATGCCACGATCGCCCTGATGGATATCGACGCCACCCGGCTGCAGGAGTCCGAACTGGTGGCCCGTAAGATGATCGCATCCATGGGGGTGGCGGCGCAGGTGTCTACCCATACCGATCAGCGCAGGGCGCTGGAGGGCGCGGATTTCGTGGTGGTGGCGTTCCAGATTGGTGGCTACAGGCCCTGCACCGTCACCGATTTCGACATCCCCAAAAGCTATGGTCTGGACCAGACCATAGCCGACACGCTGGGCATTGGCGGCATCATGCGGGGCCTGCGCACCGTGCCGCATCTGTGGATGGTCTGCGAGGACATGCTGGCGGTCTGCCCCCAGGCGACCTTGCTGCAATACGTCAACCCGATGGCGATCAACACCTGGGCCATTGGCGCGCGCTATCCTCAGATCAAGCAGGTGGGCCTGTGCCATTCGGTTCAGGGCACCGCCGAAGAACTGGCGCGGGATCTGGGTATCGCGACAAGCGACTTGCACTACCGAGCAGCTGGCATCAACCATATGGCGTTTTATCTGGAGTTAGCAGCGCGGCAAGAGGATGGCAGCTATGCCGATGTCTACCCTGCCCTGAAGGCGGGCTATGACGAGGGCCGCTTTCCCACCGCCACTGGCGCCAACGCCCGTTGCCCGAATTTTGTGCGCTATGAGGTGATGAAACATTTCGGGTTGTTCGTCACCGAATCCTCTGAGCATTTCGCCGAATATGTGCCCTGGTTCATCAAATCGCACCGCCCTGACCTAATCGAGCAGTTTCAGATCCCGCTGGATGAATACCCGCTGCGCTGCGAAGAGCAGATTGCCGAGTGGGCCACACAGGCCGAGGCGCTGCGCAAGGCTCCAACCATTGAAGTGCCCAAGAGCCACGAATACGCTGCCACCATCATCAATGCGATCACCACGGGCAAGCCCGCTTTGATCTACGGAAATGTGCCCAACACCGGCCAAATCGCGCAACTGCCGCTGGGGGCCGCAGTGGAGGTGCCTTGCCTGGTGGATGGCGACGGCATTCAGCCCACCGTGGTCAAAGACATCCCACCGCAGCTGATCGCGATGATGCGGACCAATATCAATGTGCAGGAGCTGACGGTGCAGGCGCTGCTGACTGAGAACCGCGACCATATCTACCATGCCGCCATGATGGACCCGCGCACCGCCGCCGAGCTGGACCTGCGCCAGATCCGCAAGCTGGTGGACGAGTTGCTGACCGCGCATGGTGACTGGATGCCCGACTGGGTCAGCGGTAAGGTCGCAACATGAACCATGTCACCGATGTGACACTCTAATTTGACGGGGGCCTCCCCTCCCCACCTTTGCATACGAAAGACCCAACAATGAGCAAAACAGCCACATTTCACGATCTTGCAGGCGCCTCGGTCTTTATCACCGGCGGCGGCTCGGGCATTGGCGCCTCGTTGACCGAAGGCTTCCTGCGCCAGGGCGCCAAGGTGGGTTTTGTCGGGCGTTCGGATGCCTCGGGTTTTGTCGATCAGATGCAGCGCGAGACCGGTCAGCGACCGCTGTTCATTCAATGTGACATCACCGATACCGCCGCCCTGCAGGCCGCCATCGCGCAAAGCGCGCAGGCAAACGGCACCATTGACGTTCTGGTCAACAACGCTGCCAACGACCAACGCCATGACACGCTGGAGGTCACCGAAGAGTTCTGGGACTGGATGCAGGCAATCAACCTCAAGGCCTATTTCTTTGCCTGTCAGGCGGTGCTGCCCGGCATGAAAGCGGCGGGCGCAGGATCGATCATCAACTTCTCGTCGATCAGCTATATGATGGGCAATGCGGGCTATCCGGCCTATGTCAGTGCCAATGCGGGCATCACCGGCATGACCCGCGGTTTGGCGCGTGAATTTGGCGCCGACGGCATCCGCGTCAACGCTTTGGCTCCGGGCTGGGTGCTGACCGACAAGCAGCTGGAGAAATGGGCGACGCCAGAGGCGCTGTCGGCGCATCTGGAACGACAGTGCCTGAAAGATCACCTGAAACCGCAGGATATCATCGATGCCGTGTTGTTCCTGGCCTCGGGTACCAGCCGGATGATGACCGGCCAGACCATGGCGGTTGATGGCGGTGTGGTGGTATCAGGTTGAGGACCGGGGATATGGAAAACCTAAGCTGGATTGCCGTTGACTGGGGCAGCTCACATCTGCGGCTTTGGCTGATGGATGATCAGCACCAAGTGCTGCGCCACATTGCTTCGGATCGCGGCATGTCCAGCCTAGGGCCAGAGGAATTTGAGCCGACGCTGATCGCTCTGGTTGACGAGGCGCTGCCCACCCAGGGCAGCATCCCGGTGATCTGCTGCGGCATGGTCGGATCCCGTCAGGGATGGGCGGAAGCCCCCTATAGCCAGGCCCCCTGCACCCCGCCCTCGATTGAGGCAGCGACCCGGGTGCATACGGACGACCCCCGGATCAGCGTCTTTCTTCTGCCCGGCATCAAGCAGCTACCCACGGCGGATGTCATGCGCGGCGAAGAAACGCAGATCGCCGGGTTCCTGGCGGCAACCCCCGATTTCGACGGGGTGGTCTGCCTGCCGGGCACCCATTGCAAATGGGTCCACATCAGCGCCGGAGAGGTTGTCAGCTTTCGCACCTTCATGACCGGCGAGCTGTTTGCACTGATCTGCGGCGCATCAGTGTTGCGCCATTCGGTGGGCGATGATGGCTGGGACGCCGAGGCGTTTGAGGCGGCGGTTGCCGATGCCATCTCCAGACCCTCGGCGGTGGCGGGCAACCTGTTTTCCATCCGCGCCGAAACGCTGCTCTGTGATCTGGGCAGCGCCGCTGCGCGATCCCGGATCTCGGGGTTGCTGATCGGTATCGAACTGGCAGCCGCCCGCCCCTATTGGCTGGGTCAGGATGTGGTGATTGTCGGCGAAAGCGGCATTGCCGCAGCCTATGAAAGCGGCCTTGCCCAACAGGGCGCAATGGCGCGCCGCGTGACCGCTGAAAACATGACCCTGAACGGCTTGCGCGCCGCCCGGACCAAACTGGCAGGAATGACCCCATGACCCGTGAAATCATCGCCATCCTGCGCGGCATTCAAAGCCATGAGATCTGCGACATCGCCGATGTGCTGATCGATGCCGGCATCACCAAAATCGAAGTGCCGCTGAACTCGCCCGACCCCTTTGCCACTATCGCGCGGCTGGTTCGCCATGCCGGCGAACGGGCTGTGGTCGGGGCGGGCACTGTTCTGGACACGGATGCGGTGGCCCGTCTGGCCAAGATCGGCGCCCAGATGGTGGTGTCGCCGGATACATGCGCCGAGGTGATCCGTGCGACCAAAGCGGCGGGCATGCTGTCATATCCGGGCGTCATGACACCAACGGAGTGTTTTGCGGCGCTGCGGGCCGGCGCCGATGGCATCAAGCTGTTCCCGGCCTTCAAAATGGGCCTTGATGGGCTGGCTGCGGTGAAATCGGTGCTGCCTGTCGGCACCAAGACCTATGCGGTTGGCGGTGTTGGCCCGGCCAATTTTGCCGACTGGCAGGCGGCGGGCATCACCGGCTTTGGCATTGGATCAGGCCTCTACAAGCCCGAGTTCAGCGCCGACGAGGTGAAAACCCGCGCCGATGACATTGTTGCCGCCTATGACGCGGTTTTCTCATGACGCGGGCTCAGGTTTTCAGCGACACGGTCTGCACCCTGGGCGAGGGCCCCCTGTGGCACCCCGAGCGCAAGCAATTGTTCTGGTTCGACATCCTGTCCAAGACACTGCTCACCCGCGACGCCGACGGCGAGCACAGCTGGCGCTTTGATGATTGTGTCTCAGCCGCTGGCTGGGTCGATTTTGATACCCTGTTGATGGCCAGTGAAAACGGACTGTATCGCTTTGACATCCCGTCAGGCCAGCGCGAACTGGTTGTGCCGCTGGAGGCCGACATGCCGGTAACCCGGTCAAACGATGGCCGCGCCGACCCCTGGGGCGGGTTCTGGATTGGCACCATGGGGTTCAACGCTGAACCCGGTGCTGGCGCGATCTATCGGTTTTATCGCGGTGAGCTGAAGCAGCTATTCGGCGACATCACCATCAGCAACGCGATCTGCTTTGCCCCGGACCGATCCTGCGCCTATTACACCGACACTGCCGATGGCCACATCCTGCGGCAACCTCTGGATCAATCCGATGGCTGGCCGGTGGGGGGGCCTGAGGTGTTTCTGGATTTCTCGGGCGAGGATTTTGGCCCGGATGGCGCCGTGGTAGATGCCGAGGGCTGTTTGTGGAATGCCCAATGGGGCGCCGGGCGCGTCGCCCGATACGCGGCCAGCGGCGCCTTGCTGTCGAGCTGGCCGCTGCCGCCCGCACAGACCACCTGCCCTGCCTTTGGCGGGCCGGAGTTGACCACGCTGTTTGTCACCTCGGCCGCCGCAGACAGCAATGATGCGCAGGCCGGTCAAACCTTTTGCATTGCCACCGGCATCACCGGGCAACGCGAGTATCAAGTCATTCTCTGAGGCCCAAAATGCAACGCACCCTTGGCACCTGCTACTACCCGGAACACTGGCCAGCTGAGATCTGGGCTGACGACGCACGCCGTATGGCTGAGGCCGGGCTGACCTGGGTCAGGATCGGTGAGTTTGCCTGGTCAAAGATTGAGCCGACACCGGGAGATCTGCACTGGGACTGGCTGGATCAGGCGATTGAGACCCTGGGTCAGGCCGGGCTGAAGGTGGTGCTGGGCACCCCCACCGCGACGCCGCCGAAATGGCTGCTGGATAAGCACCCCGATATGCTGGCAGTGGATGCTCAGGGCCGCCCCCGCAAGTTTGGCTCGCGCAGGCATTACTGTTTCAGCCACGGCGGGTATCTTGAGGAATGCCGCCGCATTGTCGGGCTGCTGGCCGAACGCTACGGGCAGAACCCGCATGTGGCGGCCTGGCAGACAGACAATGAATACGGCTGCCATGACACCACCCTCTCTTACTCCGACGCGGCACGTCAGGGGTTTCGCCACTGGCTGCGGGATCAATTCATGGCCAGCGGCCAGAACGATGGCATCGCAGCGCTGAATGCGGCCTGGGGCAATGTGTTCTGGTCGATGGACTACGCCAGTTTCGACGATATCGACCTGCCCAACCTGACAGTGACCGAGCCAAACCCGTCGCATGCGCTGGCCTTTCGCCGCTATGCCTCGGATCAGGTGGTGGCGTTCAACCGCGCCCAGGTGGAGATCATCCGGGCCCATTCCACGGCTCCTATTTCCCATAACTACATGGGCCGGATCACCGATTTCGACCATTTCAAGGTCGGTGCGGATTTGGATATCGCCACATGGGACAGCTATCCGCTGGGGTTTCTGGAGGACCGCGTTGGCGCCAGCGTTGAGCAGCAGTGCAAATATGCCAATCAGGGCCACCCGGATTTTCAGGCCTTTCACCACGATCTGTACCGCGCCGTCGGGCGGGGACGCTGGTGGGTGATGGAACAGCAACCGGGACCGGTGAACTGGGCGCCCTACAACCCCTCGCCGCTGCCCGGAATGGTGCGGCTGTGGAGCTGGGAGGCCTTTGCCCATGGCGCCGAGGCGGTGTGTTATTTCCGCTGGCGGCAGGCTCCATTTGCACAGGAACAGATGCATGCCGGCATGTTGCGCCCCGACAGTGCCGATGCCCCGGCGATTGTCGAGGCACGTCAAGTTGCCGACGAGCTGAAACAGGCACCATTGGTGCAGGTGGCACAGGCCAGGGTGGCGCTGATGTTTGACTATGACGCTGATTGGGCCTGGGCGGTGCAGCCACAGGGCGCCGGGTTGAGCTATTTTGGCCTGATGTTTGATCACTACCGGGCGTTGCGCCGATTGGGCCTGTCGGTCGACATCCTGCCCCCCGACAGCCGGGATTTCAGCGGCTATGACCTGCTACTGGCGCCGGGCATGATGCATATGCCAGACGATCTGAAACAGGCGCTGGCGGACTGCGACGCGCAGGTGCTGATTGGCCCACGAACGGCTGCGCGGGATGCCAATATGGCGATCCCGGTGCCTCTGCCACCTGCCTTTCCCGGCTTGGACGTCACCGTGTCGCGGGTTGAAACCCTGCGCCCCGATCGGCCGGTGGCGCTGAAAACCGGCGGCGTCGTTACTGGATATCTGGAGCAGCTGGAGGGATCGGCCACGGTGGTGCTGCAAACAGCCGCCGGCGCCCCAGTGGCCGCAGTGGCGATGCGGACAGGCCATGTCACCTATATGGGCGGCTGGGGCGATGATGCGGCGCTGGACGGGTTGATTGGCGATCTCTGTGCGCGGGCTGGTGTTGCCACCCTGGCACTGCCCGAAGGGGTGCGCATTCGCGACACCGCGACTGAGCGTTTCTGGTTCAATTACAACGCCGAACCAGTCACCACAGAGGCAGGCCCGCTGCCCGCTGCCGGTGTTCTGCGTGTGGCACTGCCGCCTTTGGCAGCCCTCAGCTAGCCCATCCGCGCCAGTTTCACCCGGTCTCGGACGGATCCCCGGAGCCAGACAGCGCCACCTCCACCAGGCAGGGATACTCAACACCGGATAGAAAACCCTGGCCATGCTCCCTCAAAAACCGCTCCGGGACAAAAACCGTTTCGGCATCGAAGCTGTGATTGACTTTGAGCGGCGCGGTAAAGCTTTTCCCGGCGACGGATAATGTGACCCTCAGACCCTCAAAGGCGTGCTCGGCCCCTGCGCCCGGGTTCATTTCCACATAAGCGCCATTGTCCAGCGATGACAGCACAGAGGACCGGGCCGCCAACTGACCTGACTGGAACAGGGTATCGCCACTCAGCAAGGAACGGCAGGTCCGTGGCCCACTGTCGTCTGGTGGGGGGGGGGCCACCCCCTGCAACAGGGGACCTGCCTCAGGCCAAGAGTAAGCCATCGCCGCCACTGTGCGGCCCAAACCCTGATCAAACTGACCAAACACCGGGTATACGGCTGCAATTTTGTCGCGGATCTGGTCTGCGTCAACCGGAAGGGGCCGTTGCCGCATGGCGCCGGAAATGAGGTTGAACACCTGCCGGGCGCCCAGCAGATCTTGCTTTGGTGAGCGCACAGAACGCAGGCTCTGCACCCGTCCTTCATTGTTGGTATATGTCCCGTCCTCCTCGCCGTAGGATGGTGCAGGCAACAGCACGTCTGCCTGCTCAGCGGCTTTGCTATAGTGAGAGCTGTGCACCACCAGAAACGGCGGCTTGGCATCAGTCGCTGGGTGCAGGATGCTGTGCAGGGGATCGGCGCCAACAACATAGTGCAGGTCAACCGGACCATCGTTGGCAGGCGATGCTGTGTGAATGCCCTGCCAGCCCGGTGCCAGCCCGGCAAGACAGCCCATATCCCAGAGCCCCAACTGGTTTGGCCTATCAAACAGAAACTGCAAATCGAGTTTTTTGCCCTGCGCGCCAAAGTGACGGACAGCCTGCTCAATCCACCTCAAACACTCAGCGGCCTTTGGGCTTCGCAAAAATTCGGTGCCGATCAGCAACGCGATATGCTTGGACCCGGCCAGAAGGCCAGCCGCCTTATGGGCGAACTGATCCGCGGGATTGCTCTGGATCTGGGGGGTATCAGCAATCAACCGCGACAATAGATCGGCCTCGTTTCCCGGCAGCAGGCGCAGTGTGGCGGCGGCGATAGGATCCAGACCGCAAGGCCTCGACGAGGCTATGATCAGCCGCTTGGCGCCAGCATTCATGGCGGATCTCACCAGATAGCCCGAGACCGGGTTTTCCTCGGTGATGTTTGCCCCCAGCAGGAAAATACAATCCGCCTCCAGCAGCGACTGCAGGGGTCTGCGCTGCATCGGTCCCGTCACCAAACGCGCCAGAGCCGTGACCGCATCTGGCGAGTCTAAACCGCTGAACCGGGTGCTGGAGTGGACGTCCTGAGTTTCAAACACCCGCCGCATCATCTGTTGAAACACAAAACCGGTCTCGTTGGTCTGGCGGGGTGAAATATGGCCTTGAATACGGCCCTGTCTTGCCTTGATGTCGCAGGCTTTGGTGGCGACGGCGGCAATCGCCTCGTTCCAGCTGACCACTTCCAGCGCGCCGTTCTTGCGGATCATCGGCTGTTCGATCCGCCGCCCCCCGTCGATGGCATCAAACCCAAAGCGGCCCTTGGCGCAGAGCAGCTCTTTGTTAAGGCCAGTGTCGGGGTCGCTTTTGACCCGCTTAAAAGCGCCCTCAGCGGTTTCTACCGTGAAGGCGCAGCCGGTGCCGCACATGCCACAAATGGTTTCGGTTTTCTCCAGATCCCAGGGCCGCGCCTTGTAGCGGTAGGGAATGCTCATCAGCGCCCCAACCGGACAGACCTCGATGCAATTGCCGCAATGGCTACAGTCTTTCAGGCTGTTGCCGACCCCGGTGATTTCACTGTCTAGCCCCCGTTCAGCGGTGCCCAGCGCCACATCGCCGACGATCTCCTCGCAGACCCGCACACAGCGCTGGCACTGGATACAGCGGTTGGCGTTGAACACGATCACCTTGTTCAGCTCAATGTCGGCCTCCCGAAATACCCGTTTGGGATCGCGCAGCCGCGAGTCTCCCTTGCCGTATTGATACACCGTATCCTGCAACTCACATTCGCCGCCCTTGTCGCAGACCGGGCAATCCAGCGGATGATTGGCGAGCAGAATTTCCAGCATATCCTGACGGGTGGTGACCACCCTGGCGGATTGGCTGTGGATCACCATGTCAGGCGCGATCACCGTGGCACAGGCCGGTTCCAGCTTTTTGCGGCCCTCGACCTCGACCAGGCACATGCGGCACGAGGCCGACAGCGACAGCCGCGCGTGATAGCAAAACGTCGGGATATCGGTCCCCACCTGACGGGCGGCGGTCAGGATCGTGGTGCCGGGGTCTACCTCCAGAGTCTGGCCGTCAAATATGCAGGTTACCATCGTCGAGCATCCTTTCAGCCTGCCTGTGATTGGGCCGTGATCAGCGCATCGAATTCAGGCCGGAAATGTTTCAGCGCCGCGCCCAGCGCCCAGGCCGCGCCGTCGCCAAGTGCGCAAAAGGAATTGCCAAAAATGCCGCCGCAGAGCATTTCCAGCTGGTCCACATCCCCCACCTGCCCCTGGCCGGCCTCGATCCGGCGCAGGATCTTGGCGGCCCAGGTCAGCCCCTCGCGGCAGGGGGTGCATTTGCCACAGCTCTCGTGGCTGAAGAATTCGGTGATGCGGCGGGCCACCACCGGGATGGAGGCGGTTTCATCCAAGCCAATAACCCCAGCCGACCCCAGCATGCTGCCCGCCGCCGCCAGCGAGCTAAAGTCCATTTTTACATCAAATGCGCTGCGTGGAAACATCGGTGCCGAGACCCCGCCGGGGATCGCTGCCTTGAACTTCCCAGTCAGCGCGCCGCCGCCGTGGACCTCAAGCATCTCTCCCAGAGCCATGCCCATTGGCAGCTCATAAAGGCCGGGTCTTTTGAGCTGACCGCTGAGCCCGAACAGTTTTGGCCCCGGCGAATGATCCGGACCAATTGAGGCAAACCATTCGCCGCCGCGACGAAACAGATGTGGCAGGCAGGCCAGGGTTTCAACGTTGTTGACCACAGTCGGGCAGTCATACAATCCGGCCACAGCCGGGAACGGTGGTTTCAGCTTTGGCAGCCCGCGCCGCCCCTCGATGGATTCCAACATCGCGGTTTCCTCGCCGCAGATATAGGCGCCGGCCCCCTTGTGGATGTGGATCTCCAGAGAGTGGTCGCTGTCCAGTATATTTGCCCCCAGATAGCCCCGCGCATGGGCCGCCGCTATGGCCTGTTGGCAATGGTCAATCGACAGGTGGTATTCGCCGCGAATATACAGATAGGCGGTCCGGCAGCCGATGGCATAGGCGGCGATCACCATGCCTTCGATCAGCTGATGCGGGTCGCGTTCCATCAGGATACGGTCCTTGAAGGTGCCCGGTTCGCCCTCATCCGCGTTGCAACACAGGTAACGTGGCAGTGGGCTGTCCTTGGGCACAAAACCCCACTTTAGCCCGGTGGGAAAGCCCGCGCCGCCGCGCCCGCGCAGGTTTGCCGATTTGACCTCCTCGATCACCTCATCCGGGGAGAAGTCACGCAGCACGATGCGCAGCCCCTGATAGCCGCCCGAGGCCTCATAGGTCTCGATCTTATGGCCGTTTGGATCGTCGATGTTTTTCAGCAGCACCTGCTCGCTCATGACATCTCCTCGGCGGGCTGATCCGCAAGCGAGGCCAGCAGCGCATCCAGTTTTGCAGCGGTCAGATCCCCGTGGTACTGCCTGTTCGCCATCAGAACCGGAGCCAGCTCGCAGGCGCCAAGGCATTCGACCGCGGACAGGGTGAAACGGCCATCACCTGTGGTCTCACCCGGACCAACCGCCAGCCGCTGTTGCAGATGTCTCATCAAGGCCTCGGCCCCGCGCAGCAGGCAGGGCAGGTTTGTGCAGAGCCGGATGTGGTGGCGCCCAGTCGCGGCCCTATCATAGAGACTATAGAAACTGGCCACTTCAAACACCCAGATCTCGGGGACATCCAGCAGTTCGGCCACCGCCTGATAGGTCAGACCATCAACGCCGCCATATTTTTGCTGCGCCAGATCCAGCGCCGGCATGATGGCGCTGCGGGTCGTTGGGTAACGCGTCATTACCTGCTGCACTTGTGCCGCAAGCTCGCTTTTGATGTCGCTCAGACTGCGGGCATCACTCATTTGTCCACCTCGCCCATCACCGGATCCAGACTGCCCAGCATGGCAATCACATCCGCCAGATATTTGATATTGGTGGTGCGTTCGGTCAGCGCCTGCAGATTGACAAAAGACGGCGCCCGCACCTTGAGCCGGAATGGTTTTTCACTGCCGTCCGAGATCAGGTAATAGCCCAGCTCCCCCTTGGGGGCCTCAATCGCCGAATAGAACTCCCCTGCCGGAACCTTGAAGCCATTGGCGGACAGGATAAAATGGTGAATATGAGTCTCCATCGAGTGGGCCAGCAGGTCTTTGTCCACCGGAAAGGCAATTTTGGGGTCATCAATCATAATGTCGCCCTTGGGCATCTGGTGGATGCATTGGCGGATGATCTTCAGGCTTTCGCGCATCTCGTCCACCCGGCACTTCCAGCGGTCATAACAATCGCCGTCCTGACGCAGGATGACCTCAAATTCAACCTGACCGTAAATTTCATAAGGCGCATCGCGGCGAATGTCCCAATCCACCCCTGAGGCGCGCAGATTGGGGCCGCTTAGGCCCAGCGCGATGGCATCCTCACCGGTGATATTGCCGATGTTTTCCACCCGCGCCAGAAAGATCCGGTTGTTTTCCAGCAGAGTCTCATAGTCGGATATCCGCGCCGCAAAGATATCGCAGAACTGCAGTATTCTGGCCTCGGCGCCCTCGGGCAGGTCCTCGCGCACGCCGCCAACCCGGCAGAACGAGGTATGCATGCGCACGCCGCTGATCATCTCCATCAGGTCCATCACCATTTCGCGGTCACGCATGGTATAGAGCAGTGTGGTCATTGCCCCCACGTCCATCGGCAGCGCGCCGGTGATCAGCAGATGCCCCGAGATCCGCGACAGCTCGGCCATCATCACCCGGATATACTGCGCCCGCACCGGCGCCTCGATCCCCAGCAGCCCCTCAACCGCCAGCGCATAGCCCAAATTGTTGGACGGCGGGCAGAGGTAGTCGAGCCGGTCTGTCAGTGGGAAAATCTGGGTATAGGTAAAGCTCTCAAACAGCTTTTCAGTGCCCCGGTGCAGCAGCCCTATATGCGGCTCTATCCGTTCGACAATTTCACCGTCCATCTGCAGCAGCAAGCGCAGCACACCATGGGTGCTGGGGTGCTGGGGGCCAAGGTTCAACAGCACGTCCCGCGACAAGCCAGTGTCGGTGGTGATCTCGCTGAGGACCGTTGTCTCGGTCATCCCGCCGCCTCGTCTGGCGGGCGTTTGGCGCCCATGGGATTGTAGTCATCCTTGTATCCACGCAATGGGAAATCCCGCCGCATCGGAAAGCCATCAAAGCCCTCCCACATGTAGATCCGCCGCAGATCCGGGTGGCCGTCAAAACTGATGCCGTACATGTCATAGGCCTCGCGCTCGTGCCAATTGGCGGTGGGCCAAACCGGCGTAACCGTCGGCGCGCTGGCTTGTTCGCTAAGGCGGCACTTTAGCCGAAGCCGCCATTTATGCGGGATTGAGAACAGGTGATAGACCAGCATGAACCGTGGGCTCTGCGGAAAGATGTCCACGCCGCAGATATCAGACAGAAAATCAAACCGCAGCGCGGGCGCGTCGCGCAACTGGCGGCACAGGGCAATCAGATCACCCGGCGGCACCAGCAGGCAGGGCATATCGACGGCGCTGAGATCCAGGCTGACCCTTTGGTCATAGGCCCGCAACACGGCGGCAAGAGGCATATCATCCGCGACCATCAGGACGGCTCCATCGCGGCGTCATCGGGATGATGAACCCGCAGAACCCGGGTGCCGGTAATCTTTTCCTGCAACATCACAAACCCATGCAACAGCGCCTCGGGGCGCGGCGGGCAACCGGCGACATGAATGTCCACCGGCACCACATGGTCAACCCCCTGCACCACCGCGTAGGTGTTATACACCCCGCCGGAAATGGCGCAGGTGCCCATGGCAATGACATAACGCGGCTCGGGCATCTGGTCATAAAGACGCCGCACAATCGGCGCCATTTTACGGGTCACGGTGCCCGCCACAATCATCACATCCGACTGCCGCGGCGAGGGGCGGAACACCACGCCAAACCGGTCCAGATCATAGCGCGCACAACCGGCCGAGATCATCTCAATTGCGCAGCAGGCAATGCCAAAGGTCTGCGGCCACAGCGATGACTTGCGGCTCCAGTTGATAAGGGCGTCCGACGAGGTGAAAAACACATTGTCTTGAAAGCGGTTGCTCAGGACACCCATTCCAGCGCCCCCTTGATCCAGGCATAGGCAAAGCCGACCAGCAGCAGCACGATGAAGACAAACATCTCGATATAGCCAAACAGCCCCATGTCGCGCAGCACCACGGCCCAGGGGAACAGGAACATGGTCTCCACGTCAAAGATCACAAACAGGATGGCGATCACGAAATACTGCACCTTGAACAACCCGGCCGAGGCCTCGCCCACGTGATCAACGCCACATTCATAGGGGCGGTTTTTCTCGGGGTATGGGTTATGGGGGCGGATCAGCCGCGACAGCGTCAGGATCAGCGCCGCCAATGCGACAACCATCGCAACCATCAAAAACACCGGCAGGAAATCAATAGGCATGTCTTGTCCTTATTGCTGTGGCCCTGTTTCTCTTTCTCAAACCGTGACACTGGGCTCTTGGGAACACTGGGCCCTTGAGAACAAGGTAAAGCAATATGGGCAATTTCAACCCAAGCCTGCCAGTGTTGCGGCCTGTGCTGCGGCCTGTGCAGCGTCAAGGAACATGGCGGGAAACAGCCCCGTCAGCACGGTGCCGATCAGCGTTATGGCCAGAGCCAGGCGCAGGGCGGGGGTCATCGCGACCTGCGCCGGGTGATCCGCATCGCCCATATACATCAGCATAATGATGCGCAGGTAGAACCAGGCCGAGACCGCGCTGAGCAGCACCGCAATCACCGCCAAAGCGACCTGCCCCGTTTTGATCAGTGCCACCAGCACATAGAATTTAGCAAAGAAGCCGCCAGTCGGCGGGATGCCCGCCAGGGACAGCAGCAACACCAATGTGATCAGCGCCAGTCCCGGATGGGACTTGGCCAGGCCGCTGAAATCCCAGATCGGCTCGCGCCGTTCCGCGCCCTGGTTCAGCAGCACGATCACCGCAAACAGCCCCATGTTCATCAAGGTAAAGACCAACAGGTAGAGCATCACGCTCGCCATGCCGTCAGGACCTCCGGCCAGCAGCCCCAGCAGCAAAAAACCCCCGTGGGCAATCGAGGAATAGGCCAGCATCCGTTTGATATTAGTCTGCACCAGCGCCGCCAGACTGCCCACAGCCAGGGTCAGCACCGCCACCGCCGTAACACTGCTGCGCCAGATCGGCGCAAGCGCGCTAAGATCCATCATCAGCAGCCGCAGGAGCACCGCAAAGGCGGCGACTTTGCCCACGGTGGAGAGGAACCCGGTGACCGGCGAAGGCGCGCCCTCGTAGATGTCCGGCAACCACATGTGAAACGGCACCGCACCAACCTTGAACAGCAATCCGACCAGCAGCAACAGAGTGGCCAGCACCAACAGCGGATCACCGGTCTCTGCGTTGCCCAGCGCTATCGCCATGGCCTCCAGCTGGGTGGTGCCGGTCAGCCCGTAGAACAGCGACAGGCCAAACAGCAGCAGCCCAGAGGAGAACGCGCCCAGGATGACATATTTCAACGCCGCCTCGTTCGAGCGCCTGTTTTTGGTCAGGAACCCCACCAGCACATAGATCGACAGCGCCTGCAGCTCGAGCCCGATGTAGATGATCAGCAGATCGGTGCCCGACACCATGATCATCGCCCCGGACAGGGCAAACAGCAGCAATACGTAATATTCACCCTTGTCGGTGTTCTCGGTGGCCAGATAGCCGCCCGATATCAGCACCGTCAGCGCCGTGCCCAGATACATCAGCAGCTTGAAATAGGTTGCAATCCCGTCGATCACAAACATGCCCTGATAGGCTGATTGCGGCATATGGCCCAGTGTTGCGCTCATCCCGGCGGCCAGCGCGATCATCAGCAGGCTAAGGCCCGCAATCAACCCGCCCTGCCCCGGTCGCGGCACCAGCGACAGCATCAGGCCGACGCAGGCGCCCAGAATAATGATAATCTCAGGCCCCGAGAGCAGCACCGAGGCTTTGATCAGTGTCAGATCCATGCAGCTCTCCTCATGGCGGTACCGCCAATGGGGTCAGCTGGATCATCAGCTGGTCCAGCGAGGGTTGCAAAATGGTCAAAAAGGGCTTCGGGTAGAGCCCAAACCAGATCACAAACAGCAGCAGCGGCAGCGCACAGGCCAGCTCGCGCGGGTTCAGATCCCACAGCTCTGCGCCATTTGGAGCCTTGATGGGGCCGAGCAACATTTGCCGGTAGACCCCCAGCAGATAAGCCGCACCGATGAGCGCGCCAAGAACCCCGGCAGCCCCGGCCCAGCCACTGACGCCAAAGGCCCCGGCAAGAACCAGCAGTTCGCCAATAAAGCCGTTCAAGCCGGGCAGCGCCATCGACGCCAGCAGGAACGCCGCGAACAGGATACCAAACAGCGGCACCATCTTGATCAAGCCGCCATAGGCGGCAATCTCGCGCGAATGGCCACGCTGGTAGATCAGCCCGACACAGAGAAACAGCGCCCCGGTGGTGATGCCGTGGTTGAACATCTGGATCACCGCACCCGACAGGCCCATGGCGTCAAATGTGAACAGGCCCAGGGTGATAAAGCCCATGTGGCTGACGCTGGAATAGGCAATCAGCTTCTTGATGTCGCTTTGAACCAGCGCCAGAAAGCCACCATAGACGATGGCCACAGAGGACAGCGCGATCATCATCGGCGCAAAGAAATGCGAGGCCTCAGGCAGCATTGGCAGCGAGAACCGCAGAAAGCCATAGGCGCCCATTTTCAACAGCACCCCGGCCAGAATGATGCTGCCCGCCGTTGGCGCCTGCACATGGGCATCCGGCAGCCAGGTGTGCAGCGGCACCATCGGCACCTTGACCGCAAAAGCCACCAGGAAGGCCAGAAAGACCCAGATCTGCAGCTGCAACGGATAGTCCGCGTCCATCAGCGCCAGCATGTCAAAGGTCTGGCCTGCGTTGAAATAGAGCAGCAGAATGCCGATCAGGAACAGCAGGCTGCCTGCCAGCGTATAGAGAAAGAACTTGAACGAAGCATAGACCCGGTTGTCGCCGCCCCAGATGCCGATGATCAGATACATCGGCACCAGCATCGCCTCCCACAGGATGTAGAACAGGATCATGTCGAGCGCGCAGAACACTCCGACCATCAGGCTCTGCATCGCCAGCAGGCAGGTCATGAACTCTTGCACACGGGTGGTGATGGACGTCCAGGAGGCCAGCACGCAGATCCAGCCCAGCAGCGTTGTCAGCAGCACGAACCAGACACTGATTCCGTCCACTCCCAGGCGATAGCTGATGCCCAGTGACGGCACCCAGGCATAGTGTTCACCAAACTGCATCGCGGCTGAGCTGGCGTCAAATGTGGTCAGGATCCAGACCGCCAGCAGGAAATCGGCAAACAAAAAGACAAAAGCGAACCAGCGGGCGGTTTGCGCGGCGCGCAGAAACGGCAGCACTACGGCGCCGACAGCGGGCAGCAGGATCAGCATGCTGAGAACCGGCAGCCCCGTCATGGGGTGCCCATCGCGACGTAGATCGGCCAGCCAAGCAGCGCGATCACCCCGGCGATCATCACCAGTGCATAATGCGACACAATCCCGGTCTGCAACTGGCGCAACAAGTGACCAAGCCGCAGCGCGGTGGCGGCGACGCCGTTCACCGCGGCGTCTATCAGCCGCGTATCAATGCGCAGGCTGAGCCGGGACAGGTGCTGCATCAACCGCAGCCCGGCGCCGTCCCCCAGGGTGATCAGCCAGTGCTCCCAGATCTGCACCGGGTGGCGGGCCAGCCACATGAACAGGCCCGCGCCACGGCGATAGAACCAGTCGGTGTCCAGGCTGATGGTCTTTTCCGGGTCCAGGTATTTCAGGAACAGCACAAAGGCCAGCAGGGTGAACATCAGCAGCGCCAGGCTCTCGGTGACATGGGCGTCGCTATAGGGGTGGTAGTCTACGGGATAGGGCAGCTGAGCGTAGAGCAGTTGCGGGAACAGACCGATGCCAATGCAGAACAGCGCCGCCAGCCCCATCGCCAGCAGCATATTCAGCGGCGGCTCGGGCGGCCGCAGCCCGCAATCTTTGCCGAAGAACATGTAATAGGGCAGCTTTAGCCCGGTGTGCAGAAAGGTGCCGGATGAGGCCACGGTCAGCAGCAGCACCACCCCGGCGCGGTGGTCGCCAGCCGCGGCCGAGAGGATCATGCTTTTGCTGACAAAGCCGCTGAACAGAGGAAACGCCGAGATCGCCAAGGCGCCGATCATATACAGGAATACCGTGATCGGCATGCTGCGATACAAGCCGCCCAGCTCGGTCAGTTTGCGCCGCCCGGTCATCAGGATCACCGCCCCGGCGCCCATGAACAGCAGCCCCTTGTACAGGATATGGGCAAAGGCATGTGAGGCGGCGCCGTTCAGCGCCATCTCGGTTCCCATGCCCACCGCAGCGACCATATAGCCAACCTGACTGATGATGTGATAGCCCAGCAGGCGGCGGCAGTCGTTCTCCAGCACCGCAAACACCACGCCATACAGCGCCATCGCCACGCCAAAACCGATCAGCACCTCGGCGCCGGGGTAGTTGCGGATCAGCACATAGACCGCCGTTTTGGTGGTAAAGGCACTGAGAAACACTGCCCCCGTTACCGTCGCCTCGGGGTAGGCATCCGTCAGCCAGGCGCTCAGCGGCGGCACGGCGGCGTTCAGCATGAAAGAGATCAGGATCAGATTATAGGCCAGCCCGCCCTGCCCGTGATCCAGCGGCCCAATCAGGTAGGACCCGGTTTGCAGCCCGTGCAGGATGATGCCACCAAACAGCAGCACTCCCCCTGCCACATGCACCATCAGATAGCGAAATCCAGCCGCAACCGCAGCCCGATTGGCCGAGGCAAAAATCAGATGGGCCGAGGCAAACGCCATCACCTCCCAGGCCACCAGCAGGGTGAACCAATCACCGGCAAAGACGACGCCAAAGGCGCTGCCTATATAAAGGAAAGCAGAGACCCGCTGGCCGGTGTCATCAAGGTGCCAGGCATAGATATTGCCAATCACCGCCATGATCGCAAACACCCAGGCAAACAGCAGCGACAGCTGATCGGCCTGAAACAGGACCAGATCAACCCCGGCGAAATGGATCTGTCCGGCGCTTCCAGGGGTAATCTGTGCCACGCTGATCAGGGCAAGGAGTGGCACCAGCACCGACGTCACTTTCTGCCAGACCCCGCCCAGCAGGGGCAGTACCAGCGCTCCAAGCAGCATCAGCAAGGCAGGATGCAGCCACTCAGTCATAATAGTCCTCGTCGCGCATAATGCCGCCGCTGTGACCGATGAATTTGCTGATGAAAATAATGGCGACGCAGCTGATGAAGCCAAAGATTGCCGAGTAGCCGGGGATGGCCTGCCAAAAATACTGCGCGTGCGGGCGCGGCATCAGCACATCGGCGATGACAATCAGCACCAGCACCATCTGTAACAACCGCCAGCGCAGTTTTGCGAAGCGCTTATCGCCAAAGAAATTTACCAACCCGGCAATCATCACAATCCCGCCCCGCGCATAACCAGCTGCGCCAGTTCAACAAAAAATCCAGGGTTCAGCCCCAGCGCCACCGACAGCAGCGCCGAGGCCAGCAGCGGTGCCGCCACCATCGGAATTTCGCGCACATCCTGCATCGCCACCAGCGACTGATCCTGCGATGGCTTGGCGCGTTCAAAAAATGCGGTGTAGGTGACCGGCAGGAAATAGGCGGCATTCAGGATCGCGCTGACCAGAAGAACCGCCAGGAACACCATCTCGCCCGCCTGCGCCGAGCCCAGAACCAGGTACCATTTGCTGATGAAGCCGCCGGTTGGTGGCAGCCCAATCATCCCCAGTGAGCCAATGAAAAACGCCGCCATGGTCCAGGGCAATTGCCGCCCGATACCGGCCAGATCGCTGATATTGCGACGATGCGAGGCGCAGTAGATTGATCCGGCGCAGAAAAACAGGGTGATCTTTGAGAACGCATGGGCGGCGATATGGGTCACCCCGCCAACCGCGGCCATCGGCGTCAGCAACACCGCGCCGAGGATGATATAAGACAGCTGGCTGACCGTGGAATAGGCCAGCCGCGCCTTCAGGTCATCACGTGTCAGCGCATAGATCGAGGCCATGACAATGGTAAAGGACACCAGATAGGCGGTGGCAATGGCAAGCCCAAGGCTGCCCATCAGATCCACTCCCATGACGTGGAAAATCACCCGCAACAGGCAGAATACCCCCATTTTGACCACCGCCACCGCATGCAGCAGGGCACTGACCGGGGTTGGCGCCACCATCGCGGCTGGCAGCCAGGCATGAAACGGCATGATCGCCGCCTTGGCAAAGCCAAACAGATAGCAAAAGTAAACGACGCTGAGCAATGTGCCCGAGGCCTCGGTATCGCCAAACAGGCCTTGCGGCATGAAATCCAAAGCACCCGCCAGGTGGTAGGTCAGCGCCAGGCCCGCCAGCAGCAGCGATTTTGATGCCCCAACCAAGTAGACCATATAGCGGCGGCTGCCTGCCCAGCTGGTGGCGTCCTCTTTGTGGTAGACCAGCGGATAGGTCACCAGGCTCAGCACCTCGTAAAAGATCACCAGGGTGAACAGATTGGCGGCAAAGGCACCGCCCACGGCGGCCGACAACGACACCGCAAACGCCGCAAAAAACCGGGTCTGGGCGCGCTCGTTCTGGCTGCGCATATAGCCGATCGAATAGAGCGCCGCGAGGATCCACAGCAGGCTGGAGACCGTCGCAAACACCATGCCCAGCGCATCAACCCGAAAGGCAAACGTCACCCCCGGCAGCACCTCGAACAGGGTCAGATCATGGGTGCCGCCCGCCAGCACAAGCGGCGCCAGCGAGATCACAATCGCAAATTTCACCACCGCCGCCACCACCGACACGGTATCGCGAAGATTGGCCCGGTGGCGCAGACACAGGATCAACACCGCAGCTGTCAGGCTGACGAATATGGCCAGTATAGGTCTGATGGACAACAATAATTCCAACAAAATCAACCTTTCAGGGTCGTCAGCTCATCCACTTCCAACGTGTTTTTATTGCGCAGCAAGGCCACCAGTATGCCCAGCGCCACGGCGACTTCGGCTGCGGTAATTGCGATAACAAAAATAGCGATGATCTGGCCGCGCAGGTCTTGCAACACATGGCCAAAGGCCAGCAGATTGAGGGTCACGCTGTTCAGCATCAACTCCAGCGACATCAGCACGATCAGCACGTTGCGGCGCAACAGAACACCCGCAGCGCCAATCACAAATAACGTCGCCGCAAGGATCAGATACCAGAGCGTCGGGATCATCGGCGCCCCCCGCTGTGGGGTTTGTCAACCTTGCCAGCGGCGGCTGCCTCATCAGGGCGGGCCAGCACCACCGCTCCGACCAGGGCCACCAACAGGATCACCGAGGCCACCTCAAACGGCAGCAGGAAATCCTGAAACAATAAAAGACTAAGCGCCTCGACCGAGGGCTGTTCGGTGATCGGTTGCCCCGGCCCCAGGACCGCATGCAACCGGGCACTCTGGATCAGCAGGGTGACCAGCTCAGCCGCCAGCAGAGCCAGCACAATCAGCCCGGGCCAGACGGCGTTTCGCAGGTATCTGGTCTGGGCTTCTTTTCGCACATCCAGCATCATGATGACGAATAAAAACAGCACCATCACCGCTCCGACATACACAAAAATCTGGATCACAGCCAGAAACGGAGCCCCCAGCAGCACATAGAGCGCGGCGATCTGCACCAGGCAGACGACCAGCGCCAGGGCGCTGTGAACAGGGTTGCGCGCCAGTACCACCAGCAGCGCCGAGATGGTTGCAACCCCTGACAACAGCAGAAAAAACTCGCGCTCCATACCTGTCCCCTGTGTGTGTCTCCTGATCTGTTTTCCACACGATCAGATTGCGCCAAATTCAATGGCTGTAGCCGGTTCCCTCGATGTATTTCAGCAGTTCTTCTTCTTCTCGCATGATCTCGTCGAGCCGGTGTTTGACCACATCGCCGATGCTAATCACCCCCCGTAGCCCGCCGTCATCGCTGACTAGCATGTGGCGGTTCCGCTTGCCCGTCATCATCGCCATGATCCGGATCAGATTGTCCCCCGGGGCGCACCTGGCCACCTCATCGGTCATGACATCGCGGACCGGTGTCTGCCGCCCTGCCCCATCGGGTACCGCCATTGCGGAACAGATTTCACGCTCCGAAACCCCACCCAGCGGGTTGCCGCTCTTGTCCAGCACCAGAACAAAGCCAATTTGCTTGGCGCTGAACAACTGAAGTACGGTCATCAGGCTGTCGTCAGGCGCAACCGAATAGATATCCGTTCCTTTCTGGAGCAATATCGTGCTGACATACATATCTCGCCCTTTCCTGTTGTTTTGATGGCTCTGCGCGCCCGCAGGCCTGCCGGGAAACCTGCCTAGCGGGGCCGTCGGATACGCGACCACCAATCCAGACCACTCGATGGGCCAGACTGAAGCACCGAGTGCTGCCCCCCCGTAGGCTCCAGCTTGGCCGGCCGGACCAGGCCGCCATTCTCCGCCTTGCGGGGGGCGGCAATCAGATCCTCCAGATGCACCGTCAGGGTGGCCCGGTTGGTAGTCGATACCTCATATTCCTGGCCCAGCTTGATCGCATCCGCCGGACAGGCATCCTCGCATAATCCGCAGTACAGGCAGCGCGCAAGGTCGATATCAAACACCTTGGGCCGACGGACGCCTTGTTCGGTTTCAAACGGAATAACGGTAATGCAATCACAGGGGCAGATTACCGAACACAGGCCACAAGCGACGCAATTCACTTCGCCCTGATCATTGGTATTCATAAAGTGATGACCCCGGTGGCGCTGATAAGGGACCCATTTTTCGTTATCCGGGTAGTGGTGGGTCACTGTTTTGGACATCATGTAACCCAGTGTCAGACGCAGGCCTGCCAGCAGATCGGCAAAGAATATCCGCCCAATCCAGCCGTGCCGCTCTCCCGCTGTTCTCGCCATTGCAATTGACCCGCTATTTACAACATCAAAAAGCCGCTCACCAAAATATTCAGCAGTGAAAGGGGCAGCAGAACCTTCCAGCCGATGGTCATCAGCTGATCATAACGGTAGCGCGGAAACGTGAAACGCAACCACATAAACACCCAAATAAACAAACCGACCTTAAAGAACAGCCAGAGGAAGGGGGGCAGAAACGCCGGGCCGCCCAGCCATCCGCCAAAGAAAAGCAGCACGTTCAGAAAGGCCAGGGCAACCAAAACCAGGTATTCCGCCAGCATGAACAAAGAGAACCGAATGCCGCTATATTCAGTATGATACCCCGCCCCCAAATCGCCCTCGGCCTCGGGCAGATCAAAGGGAATTCGCTGGGCCTCGGCCAGACCGGCGACAAAGAATACGAAGAACCCGATCGGCTGCAGCACGATATTCCACAATCCCTGCTGCGCCGCGACAATCTGGGTCAATTGCATGGAATTGGCCAGCATGACCACACCAATCACCGAAAACCCCATTGGAATTTCATAGGAAATCATCTGAGCAATGGAGCGCAGGCTGCCCAATACCGCATATTTACTGTTCGAGGCCCAGCCGGCAAGAATGGTGCCAAACACCCCAATCCCGGACACCGCCAGGATGAACAGCAACCCGACATTCAGATCCGCCAAGGACAGGGTCACCGTGGTGCCAAAGAGCTGAACGGGGTCGCCAAACGGGATCGCCACAAAGACCAGAAAGGGCGGCACCAGCGCCACCACCGGGGCGACGGCAAACAACATCCGGTCGGCCTCAGTGGGAATATGGTCCTCTTTGGTCAGCAGTTTGATGGCGTCGGCCAGCGGTTGCAGCAGCCCATGCCACCCCACCCGCATCGGCCCGGGGCGTTGTTGGATATGAGCGGCAATTTTGCGCTCCAGCCAGGTCAGTGGCAGCGGCAGCAGCAGCAAGATGCCAACAACAATGACCATTTTAATCGCCAGCGGCAGCAAACTCAGGACATATTCCATATCTCCGAACCCCAGTGTCGACCAATATCAGCAGCATCCGGTGGCTTGTTTGCACCTGGACCCAGCCGTTCTGGACTAGACAGATGGCGCAATTTTGCAAAATTGCCGCAATAAACTGCCGACCAGCACAGGATTTCATCCTGTTGGCGCGCAGCAGAAAGGCGCCCAGCCAAGGCCCATATGAAAACCTTTTCCAAGTATAATTCAGTTCCAGCCTATGCAGCTTTCAGAACCGGAAAGAGTACATCTTCGCTTAATTTGGGCCGCTTAATTGTTAGTGTATCTCGCGGCCTGAACAAGGGGCTATTGGGCGGGCTCAGCTGTCATCCATATTGCATGCACCTGCATCAGACCGTTTGACCGGTAACAGGGTCTCAGTGTTAGAGTGAGAGATCCTCTGGTGAATTACTCCCTCGAACTCCGGACCTGACAGAAACGGAACTCAAGAATGCACAACGGAATCCTCATATTGGCGATATTTGCCTTTCTCTACAGCATTGTCGCCGGTCGAATTGAACGTGGCATGGTTTCAGGGCCCATCGTTTTTGTCTCGGCCGGCATTTTGATGGGGCCTCTGGTGCTGGGGTGGTTCGAAGGTGGAGTTCTGCGCCAGCAACTGCGGATATTTGCGGATATGACCTTGGTGCTGATCTTGTTCAGCGATGCGGCGAATGTCGAATTATCCGTGTTGCGGTCGAAATTAAAAATCCCGACACGGATGTTACTGGTCGGCCTGCCGGGGGTCATTGTGCTGGGGTTTGGACTGGCCCTGGTACTGCTGGATATGCTCAGCCTTTACGAAGCCGCCATTCTGGGGGTTATTCTTGCGGCCACCGATGCCGCCCTTGGCAAAGCAGTGATTTCAGACCCGCGGGTGCCGGATTGGATCCGCGCAAGCCTGAATGCGGAAAGTGGGCTGAACGACGGAATATGCGTTCCGTTCCTGTTTATTTTCATTGCGATGTCACTGGAAGCCGCCGGAACAGCAGTCAGCACTGTCGCTCCGCTGATCATTGTTCTTGAGGAGATTGGCATTGGCCTGATCGCTGGCCTGGGGCTGACTTTGGTGGCGGGCACCCTGCTCAAATTCTGCATTTCCAGGGGCTGGCTGACCGAGGTCTGGACTCAGGTGACGGTGCCGGCCTTGGCACTGGCCTGTTTTGAGTTGGCGGGTGCGATGCACGGAAGTGGCTACATCGCCGCCTTTACCGGAGGCCTGTTATTCGGTCGCCTGCTGGGTCCGTCCAAACATAAATTTGTCCTGGCGGCTGAAGGCATCGGTGAAACCCTGGCCATGCTGACCTGGCTTTTGTTCGGGTCAGCCGTTGTTGCCGGCATCATTGGGCTGGTGACCTGGCAGATCATGGCCTACGCCCTGCTCAGCCTGACCGTTGTCAGGATGCTCCCCATATTCCTTTCGCTGAGCGGAACCGCATCAACCAACCAGGACCGGCTGTTTCTGGGGTGGTTTGGCCCCCGCGGCCTGGCCAGCATCGTATTTACCATCATCGTGCTGGACAGTGAGCTGCCGGGCGGCGAGGTGATTGCGCTTGTGGTCGTTCTGACTGTGTTCCTGAGCCTTATCATCCATGGGATCACCGCCAGGCCATTGTCTGGTTGGATCTCCAGGCACCACTCAGGCAAAGGCAACGGACGGTCCAGCCCGCCGACAAAGTGAAACCTGCAGCAAGAGCGCCGGGCCCATGCTGCAGATCTGTGGTTTCAACAGGCCCTATCCCCCTAAAGGGAAACCCAGGCCGAATTTCTGCTGGATGAAGTCACACAGGCCTGAATGAACTGCACTCCGGTCAGACCATCGTGAACGGTTGGGAACACCACCTCGGGCGGCAGTGGCTCGTCGGCCTGGCGAGCGCGAATGGCCCGTGCCGCCTCGGCATAGATATTGGCAAAGCCTTCCAGATAGCCCTCGGGATGACCGCCGGGGGTGCGGGTGACACGATTTGCGGCCTGGCCTGCGCCATTGCCACCACGGGTCATCAGCCGCTTGGGTTCGCCAAATGGAGTGAACCACAGCTTGTTTGGATCCTCCTGATCCCACTCGATGCCGCCTTTGGCGCCGTAGACCCGCAAGCGCAGCCCATTCTCATTGCCCGGCGCCACCTGGCTGCACCACAGCATGCCGCGCGCGCCGCCATCAAAGCGCAGCATGACATGGGCGTTATCGTCCAACCGCCGTCCGGGCACAAAGCTTTGCAGATCTGCCGCCAGCGCTTCGGTCTTTAGCCCGGTGACAAAGCTGAGCAGGTTGAACGCATGGGTGCCGATATCCCCAACCGCCCCGCCGACGCCCGAGCGGGCCGGATCAGTGCGCCACTCGGCCTGTTTGTTATCCTGTGGTTCGGTCATCCAATCCTGCGGGTATTCGGCCTGCACCACCCGGATGTCGCCCAGATCGCCATTGGCGATCATCTCACGCGCCTGACGCACCATTGGATAGCCGGTGTAATTGTGGGTCAGGATGAACAGCGCGTCTGAGCTTTCCACCGCCTTGACCAGCTTCTTGGCATCCACCAGCGTCGAGGTCAGCGGCTTGTCGCAGATCACGTGGATGCCGCGTTTCAGGAATTCACGCGCCACCGGATAATGCATGTGGTTGGGGGTGACGATCGCCACCGCCTCTATGCCGTCTTTCAGCCGCGCCTCGCGAATGGCCATCGCTTTGTAGTCTTCATAGATACGGTCGGCCGCAAGCCCCAACGCCGCGCCCGAGGCGATAGATTTCTCGGGCGTCGAGGACAGCGCCCCGGCGATCAGCTGAAACTCTCCGTCAATGCGCGAGGCAATGCGGTGGACGGCGCCGATAAAGGCGTCATTGCCGCCGCCAACCATGCCAAGGCGGATAGGTTTTGTAGCGCTCATATCACCCCCCCAGCCCCAGCATCTTGCGATTGGCAGCCTGATCCGCGCCGCCGCCCGCAAAATCATCAAAGGCGTGTTCGGTGACCCGGATGATGTGATCCTTGACGAATTGCGCGCCTTCGCGAGCGCCGTCTTCGGGGTGTTTCAGGGCACATTCCCATTCGACCACCGCCCAGCCGTCAAAATCATTGGCCGCCATTTTGGAGAAGATTGCGCCAAAATCGACCTGCCCATCGCCCAAGGAGCGGAAGCGGCCAGCGCGGTTAACCCAAGGTTGATAGCCCGAATAGACACCTTGGCGGCCGGTTGGATTGAACTCGGCATCCTTGACGTGGAACATCTTGATGCGGTCTTTGTAGATGTCGATATTGTCGAGATAATCCAGACACTGCAGCAAGTAATGCGACGGATCATACAGCATGTTGCAGCGCGGGTGATTGTCCACCCGCTCCAGGAACATCTCAAAGGTGACACCGTCGTGGAGATCTTCGCCGGGATGGATTTCATAACAAATGTCCACCCCCATCTGATCGGCGTGATCCAGAATGGGGCGCCAGCGCCGTGCCAGCTCGTCAAAGGCGGTTTCGATCAGACCTTCGGGGCGCTGCGGCCAGGGATAGACATAGGGCCAGGCCAGCGCCCCGGAAAACGACGCCATCGCGGTGATGCCCAGATTGTAGCTGGCGGTGATCGCCAGTTTGACCTGTTCAACCGCCCAGGCCTGACGCGCCTTGGGGTTGCCGCGCACATGTTCAGCTGCGAACCCGTCAAAGGCCTGATCATAGGCCGGGTTCACCGCCACAAGCTGCCCCTGCAAATGGGTCGAAAGCTCAGTTATTACAATGCCACTTTCAGCCGCGACACCGACCAGCTCGTCACAGTATGACCGCGAGCTGGCGGCCTTGGCCAAATCAAACAGACGTGCGTCCCAGCTGGGGATCTGCACGCCTTTGTAACCACAATCCGAGGCCCATTTGGTGATGCCCGCCCAGGAATTGAACGGGGCCTCATCGCTGGCGAACTGTGCCAGAAACAGAGCCGGTCCCTTGATCGTTTTCATGATAATCCCTCCCAGAAAATGAAGGGGGCCATTTCGCCAGCCCCCTTCTTTGTGCTTTTTAAACCCAATTCTTAGAACGGCGAGTCAGGGAAGTAAAAGCTTGCCGCGTTTTCCTGGGTGATTAAAGTCGCGCCCAGAATGTAGCGGCCAGCAACCGGACCATTGGATTTGAAAGCAGCAACCGTTACATCCATTGCCGTTGCAATCATCGATGGCGGATACAGAACGTCAACCGGCACCAGCGTGTTGCCGTCCATAATCGCCTTGATGGTTTCCTTCATGCCGGCACCGCCGACAACAAACATGCCGTCGCCGTCACGGCCCGCCTGTTTCAGGGCGGCGACCACACCGATGGCGATGTCATCATCCTGCGCCCAGACCGCGTCGATATCGGGGAACCGGCTGAGGAAATCCTGCATCACCTCAAAGCCATCATCGCGGTTCCAGTTGGCGTGCTTGTGATCCAGAATGTTAATCCCGGTGCCTTCCATTTCGGCCATAAAGGCGTCGAAACGCTCGTTATCAATGATTGTCGGGATGCCGCGCAGCACCACGATATTGTCGCCGGATTTCAGGCGACCCTTCATGTAGACAGCCGACACCCGACCCAACTCCGGGTTGTTGCCCGCCACATAGATGTCTTCGATGCCTGGCTGGCTCAGCCCGCGATCGACAACGGTGATCAGCGCGCCGGTTTTCTTGACGTTGAGAACCGGATCGGTCAGCGGCTCGGATTCAAACGGCAGCACCACCAGGGCGTCGATTTTATGCACCGAGACCAGATCCTCCAGCGCCGAGGCCTGGGCGTTGGGATCGGGCGAGTTGATCAGGATCAGGTCAATATCCGGGTATAGCGCCTCCAGCCGCTTTTCAGCCTGCTCGGCGTGCCAGTTCATACCGGCCGCCCAGGCATGGGTCGGGGTTGGATAGCTGACACCGATTTTGATTGTCTCGGCGCTGACTGCAGCTGCACTCAGGGTCAGTGCGCCGGTCAATGCCAGGGCGCTTAGGGATTTCAGGGTCTTCATAGTTTCTCCTCCACTGGTGAATTTGGGCGCACCTCTCTCCTCCGGTGGCGCCCGGTTCGTCTCAATTGGGAAATTTTCCCGTCGTGTTCTTTAGCTCTTAGCTCTTGCTGGCTTTTGCTTTGCCCCAGTCACCGCGCTGCAACCACACCGCGATGATGATGATCAGACCCTGCATTGTCCCGTTCAGGTAATTTGAGATCAGATCGGTAAAGTTCAGAATATTGCCGATGGTGGTCAGGATCAGCGCGCCCAGAATGGTGCCACCAATCCGGCCATAGCCGCCCTTGAGCACGGTGCCGCCAATGATCACCGCGGCAATCGCCTCCAGCTCCCACATCACCCCGGTCGAGGCCGAGGCCGAGCCCAGTCGCGGCACATAGATGATGGTGGCCAGCGACACACAGAGCCCCTGGATCACATAGGTCAGGGTTTTGATCCGGTCGACCTTGATGGCCGAATATCTGGCGACGCTCTCATTGGAGCCAATGGCGGTGCAATAGCGGCCAAAGGCGGTGCGGTTCATCAGCAGCCAGCCACAGATCGACACCGCGATAAACACCCAGACCGGCGCTGGCAGGCCCAGCACGCTGCCGTAATAGACCGGCCGGTAGGTGCCACGAATGGCAAAATCAAGCGACAGGGTGCCGCCATCGGCAAAGTAAGTGACCAGTGAGCGGTAGATGCCCATGGTGCCCAGGGTGACGATAAAGGCCTCGATCTTGCCTTTGGTGGTCAGCACCCCGTTGATCCAGCCGGCCCCAAGGCCCAGCAGGATGGAACAACCGCCGCCCAGCAGGACCGTGGCCAGCCCCGGACCCATAGTTTCCATCGCCGCGTTCATGATGATGATCATCACCCCGGCAATCGCCGCCGCCATCGAGCCCACCGACAGATCAATGCCGCCAGCGGTAATCACAAAGGTGGCGCCAACCGCGATGATGCCAATAAAGGCCGAGCGGGTCAGCAGGTTGGTCAGGTTGCCTTCACTCAGGAACGCCGGGTTCAGCAGAAAGCCAATGATGCACAACAGGGTAAGCGCAATGGCCGGGCCTGCGGTCTTGATGTCAAACCGCATCCGCTTGTCCTTTGGGGTTGTCTCTGCTGTCACGTCGCTCATCCCTTGCTCTCCCGCTTTAGTCCTGCGGCATAGCGCACGATTTCGTTTTCATTGATGTCGTCACCAGTCAGCACCCCCATCACCTGGCCCTCGCGCATCACCACCACCCGGTGGCTGATGCCGATGACCTCGGGCATCTCGGACGAGATGATCACCACCGACACGCCTTCGGCGGCCAGAGCGGCGATGAAATGATAGATCTGCTGTTTGGTGCCCACGTCGATGCCGCGCGTCGGCTCGTCAATGATGACGATGCGCGGCTCGCTCTCCATCACCTTGGCCAGCAGCAGTTTCTGCTGGTTGCCGCCGGACATGTCGCCCACCTTGATATTTGCGTCACGGGTGCGAATGTCAAAACGACGGATGGCGCGTTCCAGCGCCTTCTCCTCGGCGGCAACATCCAACCCAAAGCGGCGGATGAACTTGGGCAGCGAAAATAAGGTCAGATTGGGCCGCATCTGCTTGTCCAGCAACAGACCTTTGGCTTTGCGGTCCTTGGTCAGATAGGCCATCCCGGCATCGCGGGCCGCCGCCACATCGGCAAATCGGGTCTCGACCCCATCGACCAGAATCTGCCCTGATGCGATCGGCTCCAGCCCGCAGATTGCCTCAAATACCGTGGTGCGCCCGGCACCGATCAGCCCCGAAAACCCCAGGATCTCGCCCTTGCGAAGGTCAAAGGAGACATCGTGAACACCCTTGGCGCAGAGATCACGAACCTCCAGCACGCGCGGAGCATCGACATCGGCCTCATGCAGCGGCGGGTACAGATCCGACAACTCGCGTCCGACCATCATCTGCGCCATTGCATCCGGAGTCAGAAACTCGGCCTTTTGCGAGCCAATCCACTGACCGTCGCGCAGGATAGTGACGCGATCGGCGATCTGCTTCACCTCAGAGAGTTTATGGGACACAAAAACAATGGCGACGCCCCTGGATTTGAGCCGCTCGACCTGGCGGAAAAACAACTCTGTCTCGGCCTCGGTCAGGACCGCAGTGGGTTCGTCCATGATCAGAACACGGGCATTGCGGCTGATGGCCTTGGCCACCTCAACCATCTGCTTTTCGGCAATGGACAGGTCCGAAATCCGCGCCGAGGGTGAGATATCAACACCAATATCCTGCAAGTACCCAGACACCTTCTGGCGCATCTTGTCGCGCAGCAGCAAGCCGCGGTGGGTCAGTTCACGGCCCAGAAAGATGTTTTCCTCAACCGTCATCTGCTCGGCCAGGTTCAGCTCCTGATGGATCAGCACAATCCCCAGCGCCTCAGCCTCGCCATCCGGTGGCAGCACCACCTCAACGCCATCAAACAGAATGCGACCCGAGGTCGGCGCGTGAAACCCTGACAGGATTTTCATCAAAGTCGACTTGCCAGCGCCATTTTCACCAATCAGTGCATGCACTTCTCCGGGGTGAATTTCCATGCTGACACTGAACAATACCGGCACCGAGCCAAAGGACTTGCTGATATGATCGGCTTTCAGAACCGAGGCCGTATCTGGTGTCTCATCAAACATCATCACCCCCATCCCGCCGCTGTGGTCTCTGGCGAGCTCGAGAACCGGATGTAAACCTTTTCATAACCCATGTAAACCTTTACATAAGGCGATGTAAACCTTTTCACGCGCAGGTAATACCGCTATAGAATTGCTTAAACACTTGCAAAACAATGGCGAAAGCAACCGCAAGCACACCGTTTTTGAGGGTCATGGAAATTGAAAGAAATGCCGGAAAGACCAGCGACCATCGAGGATGTTGCCAAACTGGCAGGCGTCTCTATCGCAACGGTCAGCCGGGCGATTCGCAAGCCCGAGAAGGTTGCCGAGAGCACCCGCAAGAAAGTCACCGCCGCCATTGCGCGCACCGGATATATTGCCAATGCCATGGCGCAGAACCTGCGCATGCAGCGGTCGCAAATGGTGATGGTTCTGACCCAATCCATCGCCGACCCCAATTTCCCCGGCATCCTGATCGGGTTGGAGAGAATTGCCAATGGCCGCGGCTACGGGGTTCTCATTGGCAACACCGAGGGCACCATCTCGCTGGAGGAAAACCACATGCGGTTCCTCTCCTCGGGCATGGTGGATGGGGTGATCCTGCTGACCGGGCATCTGCCGGTGGTCGGCCGCCCCAACACTCCGGTATCAGCCTTTCCGCCCATGGTTGCCGCCAGTTGCCCGGTCAGCCGGGCTGACCTTCCCTATGTTGGAGTTGATGACGTTGCGGCGTCAAAAATGGCCACCGAATATCTGATATCCTTGGGCCACCGGTCCATTGCCTACATCGCCGGCGGCAGCAGCGACGCGGTGTCGGATCTGCGCCTCGATGGCTACCGCAAGGGGCTGGCCGAGGCCGCCGATCCGCTGCCCGTCTGGCGGGTTGACGGCGATGGATCCAGCGAGAGCGGCCGCGCTGCGGTAGAGCGATTGTTCATCAAGGACACGCTCCCCACTGCCTTTTTCTGCTACAACGACGACACTGCGATTGGTGTTATCAGCGCCTTGAGACTGCGCGGCTACCGCATTCCCGAGGATTTCTCGGTGATCGGTTTTGACGACATCCCCTTTGCCAACAACATTACCCCGGCCCTGACCACAATCCGCCAACCGCGCACGCGGATTGGCGAACTGGCGATGGGGCAATTGCTGGATCGTCTGGCAGGCACAGACGATAAAACGCTCGAAACGCTGCTACACGGCGATCTTGTTGTCCGCGAAAGCTGCGGCCCCGCCCCTATTCGGCGCAGCCGCTAGCCTGGTCCATCCGGGGCCTAGCCCGCCTTGAAACCGCGCAACACATGGCGGGTGGCCGCAACCAGCGGGTCATGTGTTTCTTTCAGAATTTCCACCCGGTCAAACCGCGACCGATCGCGGTTGACCGCGCCGCGCAGGGCAGTGCCAAAGACCATGCGCAACTCGGTGCCGATATTGAACTTACAGACCTTTGACCCCTGCGCCAGTGCCCGACGTTGAGACAAGGGCACGCCAGAGCCGCCGTGGATCACCAGCGGCACGGTTGTAACAGCCTCTATCGCCCGAATGCGGGCCTCGTCCAGCCCGCCCTCTTTGTCTTGTTGCAGATGAACATTGCCCACTGAGATTGCCATCGCGTCAACACCGGTATCGCGGGCAAACCTTGCCGCCTCCGCCGGGTCGGTGCCGGCAGAACCTTCACCACCGCTATAGCCAACAAAACCAATCTCGCCCTCACAGGACACCCCCGCCGCATGGGCCATTTCAACAATGGCGGCAGTCTCGTCGATGTTCTGCGACAGTGGCGTGCGTGATCCGTCAAACATCACCGAGGTAAAGCCGCTGTCGATCGCCATGCGGCAGTCTTCGGCGCTGTAGCCGTGATCCAGATGCGCCACCACCGGCACCGAGGCCTGCTCGGCCAGATGGCGAAACATCTTACCCAGCACAGGCAGCGGTGTATGGGCGCGGCAGGACGGGCCGGCCTGCAGAATGACCGCCACGTTTTCAGCCTCGGCTGCAGCCACATAGGCGCGCATGTCCTCCCAGCCCAGCGTCACCAACCCGGCAACGGCATAGTTATTCTTCAGCGCCGGTTGCAGCACATCCGCCAGCGTAACCAGCGTCATTTGAATTTTGCAATCATGTCTTTGATACCCGGAATTGTTTCAATTTGGGCCGCATGGGTTGGCTGGAAATACTGAACCAGCGAGCGCTGGCTGAGGCCGCCCAGAATGGTGAAATAGTACATCTCGTAGCCCGGCAGCACGGCGCAGGGGTGATAGCCGCTGTCCAGCATGATGGTCGAGCCATCCATGATATGATAGGCCTCGCCCGGCGTATTGTCCTGGCGCTGCAGCATCTGCACCCCCGAGCCGTAATTGGGGCGAAAGCGAAAGTTGTAGGTTTCGTCATGGCGGGTCTCAACCGGCAAACGATCCGTGTCATGCTTGTGCGACGGAAAGCCCGACCAGCCGCCCTGCCCCACGGTATACAGTTCGCTGACCAGCAGACGGCCCACTTTGCCGTGCTGCTTCTGGCCCAGAATATGCTTGATCTTACGGTGGGTCTTGGTGTCGTCGCTGCCGTATTGCACCAGATCAATATCACCTGCGCGCACCTCAAATGGATCGAGCACCTTGTCGTATCTGGCCCCGGCGATAAAGATCTCGGTCTCGTCTGAGACGCAGACAAGGGTCACCTTGGCGCCCACCGGGACATAGACACCTTCGGGCTCGCCATCCCAGACATCAATGGTTCGGGTGCCCAGATTGGCGTAGCTGACGCCCTCAACATCGACATCCACGGTGCCGGTCGCCGGCGCAATGCAGGTCTCATATCCCGGCACCTGGTATTCAAAACTCTCGCCCGCCTTCAGCTTGACGATGTTGAAATAGTTCAGCGGAACGGTTGCGTCGTCCACGTCCACAATTGGAATGTTGTTATTGTCATGCGGTGCGATGTGCATAATTTGGTCCTTTAGCAAGGGTCGGTCGGGCCAGGGTGCGAGGCCAGGAAGGTTTCAAGCTCGGCCATGACGGGCATGGCAGGGGCGCAGCCGGGGCGGGCCACCACAATCGAGGCGCAGGCGGAGCCGCGCAGCACCGCATCCCGCATCTCGCGCCCTTCAGCGAGAGAGGCCAGCCAGCCGGCCATAAAGCTGTCGCCAGCGCCGGTGGGTTTCAGGGCGGTGACCGGAAAGATCCCGGTGCGGATCTCTTGCTGGTTGGCAAAGGTCACAGCCCCCTCGGGGCCCATTTTATAGACCACGATTGCGGCGCTGGAACCGGCAAGTGCGCGCGCCTTGTCCAGCCCGCGACCGATGTCCCCAGCCATAAAGCCAAATTCTTCGTCATTGCCGACAATCACATCAGACAGTGCGCCAGCCCGCGACAGCACCTGTTCGGCCTCTTGCTGCGACGGCCAGCTATAGGGGCGATAGTCCACGTCAAAGATGATCGGCAGACCGGCCTCGCGGGCCAGCTCAAACGCCCGGAAGGTAGCAGAGCGCGACGGTTCAGCGGCAAAGACGGTGCCCGCCGTGATCAAGGCACCGTATTGGCTGTAGTCCACCGCCTCGACATCGTTGAGTGTCATCTGGAAATCCGCCGCATTGTTGCGGTAGATCACCGTTTGGTGGTCGGCGAGCCGGGTTTCAGTCACTGCCAGTGAGGTCCTGAATTCGCCGGTGATCCGTTTCACATAGGTGCGATCAATGCCGTATTGGTCCAGCTGACCTTCGCAATACCAGCCCACCGCATCGTCGGAAAGTGAGGTGAGCAAAGCCGATTGGCACCCCAGCTTGACCAGTCCAGCCGCGATATTGGCACTGCTGCCGCCCATACCGACAGCCATAGTGCTGGCCTCTGCGATGCTGGTCCCTGCCGGATCCGGGTACAGGTCCATTCCGACCCTTCCAATGACCAGAAAATTGCGTTTCTTGATACCGTCCAAGATCATTTGCTGCCCTCCGTATTGCCAGCTTTGGCGGCGTCCAGCACCTCGGGATAGGGAAAGTTCATCCCCAGCAATTGACGCAGATCGGGGCTGGCCGCGTCCAGAAATGATTGCGGCAACGCTGCGGGCATGTCCTCCATCGGCTTCACCCACTTGGGGAGATACTGGATCAGGATTGCACTGCGGTCGTGATCTGCCTTGTTTGGCATCGCACAGTGCCAGGTCACCCCGTAAAACAACGCCACATCGCCCGGCTCGCCGGTCATACGCTCGCAGCGCTGATAAAAGCCATCCTCGGGCGTGGGATAGCGCAATTGGCGCTGGCTGCCCGGCACATAGCCGGTGGCGCCGCTTTCTTCGGTGAACGGGTCCAGCAGCACCGACACCTGCGCATTCATCGGAAACGAGCCATTGAACCCCACCGGATGGGTCTCAGGCTGATGGAAATCCCAATAGGGGTAATCCACATGCGGCTCCTGCCCCGGGCCACCGGGCAGAATGCGATTGGCGGCGATCGAGCCCATGATAAACTCGGTGCCCAGAAAGCGCCGCAGGACAGTCATCAGCACCGGATGGGTGGCCATGCGTGAGAACACCTCGCCCTTGGCCAGCAGGTTCCACACCCGGCGCTGCAGGTTCAGATTGCCAGCCTGCTCTGCGGCGCCTTGAAAATGGGTGGCCTTCTCGGCGGAGCGCTCGGAATGGGCCATAACGATGGCCCGCGCGTCGGCAATCTCTTGCGCGCTGAACAACCCTGAAATCCCGACCGCTCCGCCGCCATTCAAAAGCTCGTCAATGATCGCATCAGGATCAGCTGTTGCTGCGGTAAACCGTTTCATCACACGCCCTTTCGCTGTTTGTCTCGGCTGGCTTCCCAGTCAGTATGCGCGCCGCGCACCCGGTCGCTTGTGGTGATATGCGGGGTGCCGACCTCCCACCAGGTATGGCCTTCGGTGGTCCAGCCCTCATAGGGGTCAACCTTCATGACGATCACATAGGTCCGGTCGCTGGCTTTGGCCCGCTTGAACGCGGCGCCCAGCTCGCCTGGGTTTGACACGGTTTCAGCACTGGCCCCCTGCGCTGCGGCATGGGCCTCAAAATCCACCGCAAACGGTGCGGGAATTGTCGGGCAGTCCGCAAGAAGGTTATTAAAGCTTTCATTGCCGGTGTTGTTCTGCAGCTTGTTGATGACGGCAAAGCCACCATTGTCCAGCACCAGGATAATCAGCTTTTTCTGGCTGAGCACAGAGGAGTAGATGTCCGAATTCAACATCATATAAGAGCCATCACCAAGAAACACGATGGTATCGCGATCGGGCTCACGCTGCATCTGCGCGATCCGCGCGCCCCAGGCGCCTGCGATCTCGTAGCCCATGCAGGAAAAGCCAAACTCAACATCGACGGTGCCGATATCCAGAGTGCGCCAATTGGCGGTGATCTCGGCCGGCAGCCCGCCTGCGGCGGCCACCACGCGGTCGCGCGGATCACACAGCTCGTTCACAATACCAATGGCCTGCGCATAAGAGGCCGGCCGGTTGCCGTATTCAACATTCCCGGCAACATAGGCATCCCAGGTGGCACGCCCCGCCTGGGCCTGCGCGGTCCAGCTGGTCGGGGATTTATAGCCGGCAAGTGCCGCACCCAATTGACCCAGCGACAGTTTGGCGTCGCCGACAACCGGCAGTGACATATGCTTGGCCGCGTCATGCCGGGCCGCATTGATCGAGATGAACCGGGCGTCCTTAGCAAAGGCCGTCCACGACCCGGTGGTAAAGTCCTGCAACCGGGTGCCCACGGCGACAATCACATCCGCCTGTTCGGCGATCCCGTTGGCGCTGGTTGATCCAGTGACCCCGAGCGGTCCGATGTTCAGCGGATGAGTTGCCAGCATATTGGCCCGACCGGCGATGGTTTCGACCACCGGGATCTGATGCGCCTCGGCAAAGGCGGTCAGCTCCGCCACCGCGCGCGAATACTGCACCCCGCCGCCGGCAATGATCATCGGCCGCTTAGCCGCGCTCAACAAGGCCGCCGCATCGGCGATTTCATCGGCGTCCGGGCTGATACGGCGAATGCGATGCAGCTTTTTCTCAAAGAACACAGCCGGGTAATCATAGGTCCAGCCCTGCACATCCTGCGGCAGGCCCAGAAATGCCGGGCCACAATCAGCCGGATCCAGCAGAGTGGCAATTGCGGCGGGCAGCGACTGGATCACCTGCGCCGGATGGGTGATGCGGTCCCAGTAGCGCACCACCGGCTTGAATGCGTCATTGACCCCAAATGTCGGATCGCCAAAATTCTCCATCTGCTGCAGAACCGGATCGGGTAGCCGGGTCAGAAACGTATCGCCACACAGCAACAGCATCGGCAACCGGTTGGCATGCGCCAGCGCCGCCGAGGTCAGCAGGTTCGAGGTGCCCGGCCCAGCGCTGGCGGTGCAAAACATAAAACGCTGGCGCAGCCACTGTTTGGCATAACCGGCAGCGGCGAACCCCATGCTCTGCTCGTTCTGGCCGCGGTACAGCGGCAAGGCATCCTGAGCCTCGTACAGCGCCTCACCGAGGCAGGTCACATTGCCGTGCCCAAAGATGCCAAAACCACCACCACACAGACGCATCTCCACGCCGTCGATCTCAATATACTGGTTGCTTAGCCAGCGAATAATCGCCTGCGCAGTGGTCAGGCGGAGGGTGTCTGGTGTTGGCGTCATTTCAGCACGACCTTTGTTGGATTTTCCGGCATCCAGTCGAATGCGACTTGCTAGAATTCGAATCTCAGGATACTAATTTTGCAACCGGTTGCAAACTCAAATTCAGCAGGAACCCGAAACATGGTGGAAATTGGCATTGGCATTCTTGGCGGTGGCTACATGGGCAAAGCCCATGCTGTCGCCATGTCTGCGGTGGGAGCGGTCTTTAACACCGGGTTGCGCCCCAGACTGGAAATGGTCTGTGCATCATCGGCTGAAAGCGCCGAGCGGTACCGTCAGGCCTATGGCTTTCGCCGCGCCACCGGGGACTGGCGTGCGCTGGTGAGTGACCCATTGGTCGAGGCCATTGTGATCGCCTCGCCGCAATCCACCCACCGCGACGTCGCCGAGGCCGCCTTTGCCCTCGGCAAGCCGGTTTTCTGCGAAAAGCCTTTGGGCGCCTCGCTGGCAGACAGCCGGGCGATGACAGCCGCCGCCGAGGCCTCGGGCTGCGCCAATATGGTGGGGTTCAACTATATCCGCACCCCGGCCAGCCAGTATGTGCGCAGGTTGATTGCCGATGGCAAACTGGGCGAGATCACCATGTTCCGAGGTGAGCATACCGAGGATTTCTATGCCGACCCCCTGGCCCCCGCCACATGGCGCAGCAGCGGCCAGTCCAATGGCACCATGGGCGATCTGGCGCCGCATATGATCAATGGCGCGCTGGCCCTGATGGGGCCGATCAGCCGTGTCATGGCGGAAATCGAAACCGTGCATAAAACCCGCCCCGGCGGCGAAGTGACCAATGACGACCACGCGCAGATGATGTGCCGGTTTGAAAACGGTGCCATGGGGCAGATGTATTTCAGCCGCGTCGCAACCGGGCGCAAGATGGGCTATGCCTATGAAATCACTGGCACCAAGGGGGCGGTGCGGTTTGATCAGGAAGATCAGAACGCGGTCTGGCTGTACCAGATGGACACCCCCGAGGCCGAGCGCGGCTTTACCAAGATCCTGACCGGCCCCGCCCATCCTGACTATGAACCATTCTGTCAGGGCCCGGGCCACGGTACCGGATATCAGGATCAGATCATCATCGAGGCAAAGGATTTCCTGACCGCCATCGAGACCGGACAACCGGTTTGGCCAACCTTCCGCGACGGGATGGAGGTCAACCGAGTGATAGCAGCCGCTTTTGCCTCCTCCCGAGACCGTAAGTGGCAAGAAATAGACGCGTTCTGAGCCTTTGAAAGGGACGAACAAATGACAATCAGAATTGGCAACGCTCCCTGTTCATGGGGCGTGGAATTTGCAGATGACGCTAGAAACCCCAGCTGGAAATCCGTGCTGAGCGACTGCGCCAAGGCTGGCTACAAGGGCATTGAGCTGGGCCCCGTTGGCTATATGCCCGAGGACCCTGCTGAGCTGGGCGACGCGCTGGCGCAGCATGAGCTGGAGCTGATTGGCGGCGTGGTGTTCCGCCCCTATCATGATCCAAACGCCTGGGACGAGGTGCTGGACGCCACTCACCGCACTGCCCGCGCGCTGAAGGCACATGGCGCCGAGCATCTGGTGCTGATCGATTCCATCTCGCCGCGCCGCGCCCCCACCGCCGGCCGCGCCTCTGAGGCCGTGCAGATGGACAAGGCCGAATGGGCATCTTACCGCGACCGCATCGCCGAAACCGCGCGGATCGGCAGCGAGGAATACGGGCTCACCGTTGGCATCCACGCCCATGCGGCTGGCTTTATCGATTTTGAGCCCGAGCTGGAGCGCCTGCTGGACGAGGTCGACGACAGCATCCTCAAGATCTGTTTTGACACCGGCCACCACTCTTACGCCGGCTTTGACCCGATCGCCTTTATGAAGCGCCATGTGGATCGGATTTCCTACATGCATTTCAAAGACATCAACCCGAGGGTCAAAGCAGATGTCATTGCCAGTCGGGCCGGCTTCTACGATGCCTGCGGCCAGGGTATTTTCTGCAACCTGGGCAACGGCGACGTGGATTTCCCGGCGGTGCGGCAGGTGCTGCAAAAGGCGGGCTTTGCCGGCTGGTGTACGGTCGAGCAGGACTGCGACCCCACGCTAGACCCCGATCCCGTTGGCGATGCGGGAAAAAACCGTGAATACCTTGAAACTATTGGCTTTAACTAAGGAGCCTACCAGATGACTAAATTGAAATGGGGCATGATCGGCGGCGGCGAAGGCAGCCAGATCGGCCCGGCACACCGTCTGGGCGCACTGGCTGACGGGTTGTTTGATCTCACGGCCGGCGCTCTCGACCACCGGCCTGAACAGGGCCACGACTATGCTCTGCGCCTGGGCGTGGCGGCAGATCGCGCCTATGGCGACTGGCGCGAAATGCTCGCCGGGGAAAAAGCCCGCGAGGATCGGATTGATCTGGTCACCATCGCAACCCCCAACTCGACCCATTTTGAGATCACCAAGGCGTTTCTAGAGTCCGGCATCAACGTGCTGTGCGAAAAGCCGATGACCATGACCGTCGAAGAGGGCGAGGAAATCGTCCGGGTGGCCGAGGCCACCGGCAAGATCTGCGCCGTGAACTACTGCTATTCCGCCTATCCAATGGTGCGTCAGGCCCGTGCCATGGTGCGCAACGGCGAGATTGGCAAAGTGCGGCTGGTGGTGACCAATTTCAGCCACGGCCACCACGGCGACGCCACGGATGCAGACAATCCACGGGTGCGCTGGCGCTATGATCCGGCGATGGCCGGGGTGTCCGGGCAGTTCGCCGATTGCGGCATCCACGCCCTGCACATGGCCAGCTTCATCACCAATGACGAGGTGGAAACCCTGTCGGCTGACTTTGCCTCGACCATTCCCAGCCGCCAGTTGGAAGATGACGCAATGGTCAATTTCCGCATGAGCGGTGGCACCGTTGGACGCCTGTGGACCTCGTCGGTGGCGATTGGCCGTCAACACGGCTTTGACATCCAGGTGTTTGGCGAGACCGGCGGGCTGCGCTGGACCTCGGAACAGCCCAACCAGCTGATCTATACTCCGGTTGGCGGCCGCACTCAGATCATCGAAAAAGGTGAGGCAGGGCTGCACGAAGACGCCCAGCGCCTGTCGCGTGTGGCCATTGCCCACCCCGAAGGCTTTCCGCTGGCGGTTGCCAATATCTACTGCGATCTGGCCGATGCCATTCGTGGCGAGACCCGGGACAGCCTGCCCAGGGCCGTTGACGGATTGCGGTCAATGGCTGCCGTTCATACCGCCGTGGCCTCGGCCAAGGCAAACGGCGCCTGGATGGACGCCCGTCCCTCAATCTTCCGTTAGTCCTGAACCGGGTTGCGCAGTGTTCCCCTCTCGATCAACGTGCAGGGGAACAAGCGCGCCTCGGGGTAGTGGTCAGGTGTTTCCAGCTGAGACACCATCAGGTCAACAGCGGCATTGGTAATTTGGCGGATGGGCTGCCGGATTGTCGTCAGGTTGATGTTCTCCCAGCCCGCCATTTCCATGTCATTCAGGCCCAGCACCCCAATATCCTCGGGCACTTTCAGCCCGCGGCTTTCCATGGCGCTCAGCGCCCCAATTGAAATCACGTCATCAGCGCCAAAGTACACCTCGGCCTGGCCGCCCCGGTCCAGCAGGCCCAGCATTGCACTGCGGCCGGCGGCAAACGAGTATTCACTGGAATAGGCATGCGAGAACTTCAGATCAGGGCGAGCGGCCATTTCGGCGGCAAAGCCTTGAAAACGATCCGAGGTAGAGACCGCATTCTCCGGCCCGCCCAGAAAGCCAATATGTTTGTAGCCCCGCCCAATCAGCGTGCGCGCCGCAAAAGCGCCGGCCGCGACGTTATCAATGCCAACCAGATTGGCATTTGGGTTGTCTTTGTAGCGCGCGAAGGCAAACACAACCGGAATATTGGCCTTTTCAAATGATCCCGCAAAACTGGCCGGGACAGTCGAGGAGACCACGATCACCCCATCCACCGAGTATTGACGCAGCATGCGAACGCTTTCATCCGGCCCCTGGTCGCCGGTCAGGTTGACCAGCAGCGGCCGCAGCCCGCGTTCCTGCAAACCTGAGGTAAACAGATCAAAGACCCTCAGGAAAAATGGGTTCTTGAAGTTGTTTGAAACCAACCCGATCAGCTTTGTGCGGCCGGTGGTCAGCGAGGAGGCCAGGGCATTGGGACTATAGCCCAGCTCATCTGCGGCGGCTTCAACCTTGTGCCGCATCTTGTCGGAAACCGATGCACCATCGGTAAATGCCCGAGACACCGCAGACCGGGAAACCCCGGCGCGTTCGGCAACCTCTTTCAATGTAACGGCCATCCTGTCCCGATCCCCTGATCCTGCGGTACGCGTTCTAGCTGCTTTACGCGGCAAAGACAGTATCAAAAATTTAGGAAAATTTTGCAACCGGTTGCAAGGATATCTCAAGTGTGCTTAAATATGAGTCGAAGAGACGGAGATAACCGTTTTTTTGCACCAAGAGACGGTATTTTCTGGGAGGGAAACAATGACTTCACTATTGAAGAAACTGATGCTGGCGACAGCCGTTGTGGCGACACCAATGATGATCGCAACAACCGCATCCGCTGAGGGCGAGAAGTATATTCTGGTCAGCCACGCTCCGGATAGCGACAGCTGGTGGAACACAGTCAAAAACGGTCTCGCACTGGCAGGCGAGCAGATGAATGTCGAGGTTGAATACCGCAACCCGCCAACCGGTGATCTGGCCGACATGGCGCGGATCATCGAACAGGCCGCTGCATCGCGGCCCAATGGCATCATCACCACGCTCAGCGATTTTGACGTGTTGTCCGGCCCGATCCAAGCGGCTGTAGACAGCGGCGTGGACGTGATCATCATGAACTCGGGCACCCCCGAGCAGACCCGCCAAGTGGGCGCCCTGATGTATGTGGGTCAGCCCGAATATGACGCTGGTCATGCGGCTGGACTGCGGGCCAAGGGCGATGGGGTGGGCAGCTTTCTCTGCGTCAACCACTATATCAGCTCGCCCTCCTCCACTGAGCGCTGCCAGGGCTTTGCCGATGGTCTGGGCGTCGATCTGGCCAACCAGATGATCGACAGCGGACAGGATCCATCCGAGATCAAGAACAAGGTGATGGCCTATCTGAGCGCCAACCCTGAAACCGATGCGATCCTGACACTGGGCCCAACCAGCGCCGATCCGACGCTGCTGGCGCTGGATGAAAACGGCATGGCCGGTGACATCTACTTCGGCACTTTCGACCTGGGCGAAGAGATCGTCAAAGGCATCAAGGCCGGGATCATCAACTGGGGCATCGACCAGCAACCGTTCCTGCAGGCCTATCTGCCGGTTGTGGTGATGACCAACTATCACCGCTACGGCGTATTGCCCGGCAACAACATCAACTCCGGTCCTGGTTTTGTGACCGCCGACGGACTTGAAAAAGTCGAGATGTTTGCGGGCGAATACCGCTAACTCTTCCGAATTAGGGCGGTCAGTGCAAATTGGCCGCCCTTTTACCATCCAACATCTGGACCAGGTAAGGCCATCATAATGCCCGAAGCACCAACCCCTGCCCTAGACGGCGACGAGCGCGTCAAGACTCGTTCCCGCTTTCGAGAAGCTCTGATCCGCCCCGAGCTGGGCGGCATTGTCGGCACCACCCTCGTTTTCACGCTGTTTTTGCTGTTCGCTTTCGACAGCGGCATGTTCAACAGCCAAGGCATTATGAACTGGAGCCAGGTTTCCGCGCAGTTCATGATTATTGCTGTGGGCGCCTGCCTGCTGATGATCGCCGGCGAATTCGACCTGTCGGTCGGCTCGATGATCGGCTTTTCCGGCATGATGATTGCGATCTTCAGCGTCACTCTGGGCTGGCCAGTCTGGCTGGCAATCCTAGTCACATTTGTGCTGTCGATGGCAATCGGCGCGCTGAGTGGCTTCATCGTGGTGCGGACTGGCTTGCCCAGCTTCATTGTCACGCTGGCCTTCCTGTTCATCCTGCGCGGATTTACCATCTATTTGCCGCAAACGGTTGAACGCAAAACAATTATCGGCGGCATCAAGGACGTAGCCGAGGGCGATTGGCTGGCGCCGGTATTTGGCGGCAAGATCTTTACCGGACTGTTCCAGTGGATGGGTGATGCCGGTATCATCGCCGTGTTCGAGCGTGGCACCCGTCAGGGCCAGCCCGTGGTCGAAGGCATTCCCATGCTCATCGTCTGGGCGCTGTTTCTGGTGGTGATTGGTCATATCCTGTTGACAAAAACCCGGTTCGGCAACTGGATTTTCGCCGTCGGCGGCGACGCTCAAGCGGCCCGCTACGCTGGTGTTCCGGTCAATCGCGTCAAGATCCTGATGTTCATGACCACCGCCTTTTGCGCCACAGTCTTTGCCACCTGTCAGGTGATGGAGTTTGGCTCGGCCGGGGCGGACCGCGGTCTGTTGAAAGAATTTGAGGCGATCATTGCCGTGGTCATCGGCGGCGCGCTGCTGACCGGCGGCTATGGCTCGGTCATTGGCGCGGCTCTTGGCGCGCTGATCTTTGGTGTGGTGCAGCAGGGTCTGTTCTTTGCCGGTGTCGAAAGCAGCCTGTTCCGGGTGTTCCTGGGCCTTATCCTGCTCTGTGCGGTGATCCTGAACACCTATATCCGCCGCATGATCACTGGGGAGAGATAACATGAGCAGCACCCGAAACCCGATCATCGAAATGAAGAACATCGAGAAGCATTTTGGCTCGGTTATTGCCCTGGCTGGTGTCTCTCTAAAGGTCTATGCCGGTGAATGTCACTGCTTGCTGGGCGACAATGGCGCTGGCAAATCCACCTTCATCAAGACCATGTCCGGGGTCCATAAACCGACTAGGGGCGAGATCCACTTCGACGGCAAACCGATGAGTTTTGAGCGCCCCCGTGACGCCATCGCCGCGGGCATTTCGACAGTCTATCAAGACCTGGCGATGATCCCGCTGATGTCGGTCAGCCGCAACTTCTTCATGGGCAATGAGCCGCTGCGCAAGTTCGGACCGCTCAAGCTGTTTGACCATGAATATGCCAATAGGGTCACGCTGGAAGAGATGGGCAAGATGGGCATCAGCCTGCGCGGCCCGGATCAGGCGGTGGGCACCCTGTCCGGCGGCGAACGTCAGACCGTCGCCATTGCCCGCGCCGTTCACTTTGGCGCCAAGGTGCTGATCCTAGACGAGCCGACCTCGGCGCTTGGTGTGCGCCAGACGGCCAATGTGCTGGCCACCATCGACAAGGTCCGCAAACAGGGGATCGCGGTGGTCTTCATCACCCACAACGTGCGCCACGCAATGGCGGTTGGCGATCAGTTCACGGTGCTGAACCGAGGCAAGACCCTGGGCACCGCCAAACGCGGCGAAATCACTCCCGAAGAGCTGCAGGACCTGATGGCCGGCGGTCAGGAGCTGGTGGCGCTTGAAGGCAGCCTGGGCGGCACCGTCTAAAATGAATTGCCCCCGCCCGAGCGATCGCGGCGGGGGTAGACGATCAGGCGCACCCGTTTAGGCTGCCACTGTGACATCGGCCTGACCACCGCCCTTGCTATAGGGCAGGTAAAACGCCACCAGCCGGTCATCATAGGTTGCGCTGTCGCCCTGCGTGGCGCTCAGCAGACTGGATTGCTGTATCGCCTGCAACCACACTGCATATCGCTGCCAGACATCACCGGACAGCGGCACCGTGTAACTGCGGTAGTGGGACAGAATGATGGCAATACGCGATGCAAAGGGCGCAAAGGCAATATCAACCGCATTGGGCTCAGCCCCGGAGAAAAACGGCCCCTGTGGCGACATCGCAGCGCTGAAAGTCGCCAATCCATCCGCCATCGCCCGAAGGGCAACCGCGCCCGCCTCACTGCCCAGCGGAGCCTTCAGCGCGCGATACATATACGGGATGATCTTGCGAGCGGGGAAATCAGTCCAGTACAGCGCCTCCGCCCGCGCCGCCGGGGGCCGGGGAAACAGGTCAGGCCCCTGCCCCCGAAAGGCCGCGTCGATATATTCCAGCACCCGCAGTGAGTCTGGTACCACCACTGCCGCATCCAGGCCCACCGCCTGCCTCTGCAATACCGGAACCTGCCCGGTCCCGCGCGACAGTCGCATCCAGTCAGCGGATTTATCGTATGGATCTATCTCCACATAGTCGAAAGAGAGTTTTTTATGGCTCAACCCAATCCAGGCGCGTTGGGCAAATGGGCAGTACCAGGCGGAATAAAGCGTAACCATCAAAGACCTCCTTTGTTTTCGTGTGAACTGCCTCAGACCGCATAAGCGCGGAACGCCGCATCCACCGGCGTTTCAGCCAAATGGTTGGTGTAGTTCGATAGGGTCTTGACCGAAATTGCCAAAACCACTGCCAGAACATGCTCTTGGGTAAAACCTGCACCCAGGAAATTATCCATCAGCGACGGCTCAACCTTGCCGCGCGTCTCGGTCATGCCAAAGGAAAATCGCGCCAGTGCGTCCAGCCGAGGATCTGATATCGGGGTCCCCGAGCGAAGGTTCTCCAACACATCTGCCGGGACGCCCGACATCTTGTCCGCCACCATCGAATGGGCCGCAGTACAGTAGTCACAGCCATTGGCGCGGCTGATCGCCAGAAAGACCACCTCCTGTTCCACCGGCGAGAAACCCGCGTCCTTCCGAAAGGCCGCATATCCGGCGTTATACGTGCTCAACACCGCAGGCAGGTTGGCCATATACCCGTACATGTTGGGCACAAACCCCATCGCCGCCTTGGCAGCGGCCAGTTGCTCGGCGGCCGTCGGCAAAGCAGAGTTTTCATCCAGAAGCGGAAGGGTCGGCAAAACGGCATGGGTCATCATCTGTAATCCTTGGCTGGGAAACCGGTGATCAGTTTCTCTTGTGCAAGGGATGTAATTTCATTGCCCAAAATAGATAAGACTGGCTATCTGGATATGATTAATCCAAATTCGGCATGTATCAAATGGACCATCTATCAAATGGACAATGAACTGGCTCTGCGACTGTTCGTAAACGTGGTAGAGGAAAACAGCATCTCCAAGGGCGGCGCTCGGCTTAACGTGCCGCAGTCGTCAGCCTCGCGCCTGCTCACCCGGCTCGAGGAGAACCTCGGCACCCGCCTGCTGCACCGCACCACCCGCAGCCTGCAGCTGACCGAGGCCGGCAGCATTTATTTCGAACGCGCCCGCCAGATCGTCACCGCCCTGGACGAGGCCAGCGCCGCTGTCCGCGATCTCAGCGGCACGCCCGCAGGGCTGCTCAGGGTGACCGCGCCTGCTGGATTTGCACGCCAGTATATCGCACCGCATCTGGTTGAATTTTCCGCGCTCTACCCTAAAATCAACCTGGGCCTTTCCCTGCAGGACACGGTCGAGGATCTTGTCGGCCTCGGCTACGATGTCGCGATCCGGTTCGGCGCGCTGCCGGACTCCGGGCTGGTCGCTCGCAACCTTGCAGGCAGCGCCCTTGTCGCTTGCGCCAGCCCCGGCTATCTGGATCAATACGGAGCCCCACAACAGGTCTCGGATCTGGCAACACGCAATTGCCTGTGCTTTCGCTCCAATCCCGGCAGCAACAGCTGGCGCTTTACCCTTGGCGGCCAGTCCCTGTCTGTGAAAGTCGGCGGCTCGATGTACAGCAACAATGGCGATACGCTGATCGCGGCGGCGCTGTCCGGCTATGGAATCGTCATGCAGCCCTGTTGGTCGGTTCAGGCCGCGCTGGACAATGGCCAGCTGGTGCGGATCTTGGCCAATCACCAGCACGGCCCCGCCAGTATCCCAATCCATGCGGTCTTTGCCCATAAGCAACACCTGCCGCCCAAAATCCGCGTATTTGTGGAGTTCATGAGCCAGAAAATCAGAGCCAACACCTGGGCCATATACTAACGCCAGCCAGCCTGACCGGTAGTCCGCGCCACCTGGGCCCTGGCACGTATCGATCCCCGCTCTCGCTGCGACGGGTCTCTCCCGCGGCCAGGCCGATCCCCTGCTCCCCTGCCGGACTGGCCTGCGCCATGGATTGCCGCCGCATGTCTCTGCACCGCAGCGCCGCTGCAACACCCTAATTCGCATCGGCCAATAAGATCGGAGATCGGCGCCCCCCATAAAATCCAGATTTAATGTTAAGGTTACGACAGTGGCCTGCGGTCAACAAAACTCCGCAAGGCAAGGGATTACCGCTTGGCCCAACTCCCCTTAAGGGAGATTATAACAAAATTGGGCACCTCAGCCGCAAGCTGCTTCTGGGCTGGACGCTGAGCCTTTCATGGCGTCGCCAAAAAGGCACGCACTGGGATCGGACAGGAGGACTGAATGATAATGGTTTCAAAGCGGACAGCCGATCCCAGCCAACTGCCCCTTGCAGAGGGACCCGTTTCGGCGGCAAGGATCCTAGAGACATCAGACGCCGCAGCCTCGATCGCCACCACATATTCCATATCGGTTGGCGATACATTTGCCGGCAGCCTGTCCAGTGGTGACCGGGACTGGGTGGCGATTGAGCTACAGGCCGGCGCGGTCAATACGTTCAATCTCAACGGATCATATGGCGGCAGCGGTACACTGTCCGACCCCTATCTGCGGCTCTACAATTCCGCCGGCGTTATGGTGTCCTCCAACGACGACAACGGGGACAGCCTGAACTCCACCCTGATTACATCTGTTGATGTCAGTGGCACCTACTATCTGTCCGCAGGCAGTTACCGGGATCTATACGCCGGGACATATGAGCTGACCGTCACCTCCAGCGGCGCGCCTGACCCGAGCCCCATTTTAGCAACGCTGGACGAATTGGCGATTTACCTGACCGATGGCTACTGGACAGACAACAGTTTCATACGCCACAGTTTTGATACCTCGGACAGCAACATTATCTCGGTAAACCTGACCAGCCTGACCGCCGCCGGACAACAGCTGGCCCGCTGGGCCTTTGACGCCTGGGAAATGGTCGCTGACATCCTGTTCCAGGAGACCTCGGACACCAGTGCAGACATGCGTTTTCAGGATCACCAAAGTGGCGCCTATTCAAGCGCCCACAATGTCGTTGGCGGCAGCACCGGATACTCTATTGTCAATGTGTCAACCGACTGGATCAGCAGTTACGGCACCACGGTCGACAGCTATTCACTGCAAACTTTTTTCCACGAAATAGGCCATGCTCTGGGCTTGGGCCATCAGGGAGACTACAACGGCAACGCCAGCTATGGCGTTGATAACAACTTCACAAATGACAGCTGGCAACTGTCGCTTATGTCCTACTTCAGTCAGTCGGAAAACACCGAGACCGACGCCAGCCATGCCCTACTTTTGACGCCGATGATGGCGGACATCATTGCCATTCAGGACCTATACGGCGCCGCTGGCGGCAGCAGCGAAACGGCTGGCGATACGGTCTGGGGGGCCGATTCTGAGCTTGGCGGACCATTGGGCGCATATTTCGCCAGCCTCACCAGCACCCACGCCGCCGACCTCTACACCGGAGGCGCCGTGGCCTTTACCATCTATGATCAAGGCGGCACAGACACCCTGGACACCAGCCCCTTTGCAACCGCAAACCGGATCGACATGCGGGGGGGATATTTCTCGGATATTGGCGGCCTGATCGGCAACGTCGGCATCGCCGGTGGCACCCTGCTGGAAAATCTCATTGCGGGGGCTGGCGACGACACGGTCACGGGCAATGGCGCCGACAACAGCATCGACCTGGGCGATGGCAACAACCAGGCCCACGCCGGCACCGGCAACGACACCATAGCGGGCGCCACAGGCGCCGACAGGCTCTACGGCGAAGCCGGTTTGGACAGGCTACTGGGGGGCAGCGGCGCCGACACCCTGAGCGGCGGCAATGACGCCGACAAGCTCTACGGACAGGACGGGTTGGACAGGCTGTACGGCGGATCAGGAGACGACACCCTGAGTGGCGGCAATGGTGCCGACAAGCTCTACGG